>NZ_JAMBQG010000007.1:0-295789 GCF_023369805.1 Parabacteroides leei | reverse complement strand
TGGGGATCCACCTCTTCCCATTCCGAACAGAGAAGTTAAGCCCAACCACGTCGATGGTACTGCGTAAAAGTGGGAGAGTAGATAACCGCCGTTTTTGTCAGGTCGAAAGACTGAATGGTAGAAAGGAATCAATCGTTAGGTTGGTTCCTTTTCTTGTTTACAAGGCTTTGAAAGTAAACCTTTATTTGTATCTTGTCGGTTATAATCAAACTAAATTTGAGCGTGGTAGATAAAACATTACAGGATCACACCAAACAGATCAACAGGGCTATAGATTATATCAACCTGAATTTGAACAGATCGATTACAATAGATGAGTTATCATCCCTTGTGGATCTTTCCACTTATCATTTTCATCGAATATTTACTTCTTTAATCGGAGAGCCTATTGGTAAATATATTCTTCGGAGAAGGCTGGAACGGGCTGCAAATGTTTTATTAGGAGAACCGGTAGCTATCAAAGATGTGGCTTACGACGGGGGCTTTTCTTCTGTATCTTCTTTTTGCCGTAGTTTCAAACGTCATTTTGGGGTATCTGCGGAAGAGTATCGTCGCAAAAACAGATATCCGGATAGCAAGAATTGTCAATTCAAGAGCATAAATGAGCAACATACCTCACTTTATTCACGGTACTTTTGTCGTGATAAAACAATTAATGTAAATGGTATGAATATGAATTGTACTTTTGAAATTAAACAACTGCCTGAGAGAACTGTTATTTATTGTCGTCATCAGGGGGCATTGGATCAAATGCAGGAAGCTTTTGCCAATCTTATGAAATGGGCATTACCCAGGGGATTGGTCTCGCATCCGGATATGAAATTATTATCTGTTTATCATGATGACCCACGTGTTACTCCTGTCGATAAACTGACAGCTGATGCAGCAATGTTTGTAGAGGCTGATATAAAGCCAGAGGGAATGATTGGCTGTTATAAGCTTACTTCGGGGTTATATGCTGTTGGACGTTTCGAATTAGTAATGAATGAATTTCCGGCTGCCTGGTCTGCAATGTTTGATTTATTGGAAGAGAATGGATGTAAATGTGGGCATGGTCATCACTATGAAATCTATCAGAATAATCATGATGAACATCCGGAAAAGAAATTTATTGTTGATATTTGTATACCAGCCGAGCCGGTATAAATTTTTAAGAAATAAAAAAGCCCTATCACTTCATGTGAATAGGGCTTTTTGTTGGTTATAAAGAATCGTTTAGTACATATCTTAATTGATCCATCATCAGAGATATTTCAGAATCTTCTATACCAGCTATTATCAGATCGGGAATATCCTGATTGAATTCTTCTTGGAATTTATGAAAATCTCCATATTCCATATCTACTGCCTGTTTATAGAATTCTATGGCTCCTTTTATATTTTGTAGTGCCCATTCTGTATGTCCGGCATTCAGTAGGTCTTGTGTGTTGGGCTGGTTTTCTAATATCTTTTTATAATAATTACGTGCCTGATCATACTTGCCGGTTAGGAAAGAACACCATGCAATAGGTCTCCATGCTTTACTGTTGCTATCCATATAATCGACTTTAAAGAAACATTTCAGGGCTTCACTGTAATTCTTGAGTTCCAGATAACAATGACCGATACTGATTGTAATGGACAGATTATCCGGATTTAATTTTTCGTAACGTCGATAATATTTTAATGCTTTTTCGGGCTCTTTCAAAGAACGATAGCAACCGGCTATCCTACGGATAACCCATTTACTTCCTGGATTCAGTAAATCGGCCCGTAGATAGGCTTCTAATGCTTCTTGCAAATCACCGTTCATTTGTTTACAATAACCGATCTTTTGGAAAAGAATATCACTGCTCTGATCTTTTTCAGCCAGATGGTTGAATATTGTCAAAGCATCGCTGAAATAATTCTTCCGCAGATAATATTCAGCAATGGTACTCAGACTTTCTTCGTCAGAAATATAAGGCTGTAAAATATTCAGGTTATGGAAGTCGAGAGGCATCGTAAAGATATCGTCGAAATCCAGATGGCCTGGATATAATTTAAAAAATCGGTATAAGTCTTGTATGTACTGTCCGGTTATTGTTTCAAGTTTACCTCGTTTACTGATCAACTCTTCTCTATTTTGTTGAATCATTTCTGTCGCCTGACTGTCAAATTGGTTCATCATCATCTTTTTGGCTTCTTCAGGCAATTGCATCATACTGAAATATAATGAGTATTTATCTGAATTACACATAAACGCAGCAACGGTCATGGAGTCCAGCATTTGTTTTTCTCCATTATTTTGATGAAAACGATCGCCAAATGATGAATGTTCTGTTGTAAATGGCAATAACCAATTACTCAGTTCGCGGAAAAAAGGGAAACTTTTTAAGTGGACGAAAGTAGAGTGCATGACATCTGCTCCTTCCTGCTGCAATTCACTGAATTCTTCCATTTTTTTCCCGAGTGAACTATCAGCAAAAATGTTTTCCCATTCCGGGTTCATTTCATCTCCTAATTGTTCAGGAGTTATATCTTTGAGATTTATCTTATTACTGATTTTAGGACTCAGTTTCATCATTTCAGGAATGATCTCATTTTGTAACTTTTTAGTTATCTTTTCCGTTTCACGCGCTAAAATAAAGCGTAAGGTAATTGTCCGAATAGCTTTGGTGAATCCTGGCGTTTCGGAGAGGGCATCCAGCCTGTTTGCTATTTGAGGGTAAAGTGCTGTTCTTTTTCGATATATGTATAAAGTCAAGAGAACTGAAATTAGAGCTCGCACACGAATCTCTTCGTTTTTATGATTGGCAGAATCAAATAACAACATTAACTTTTCCAGATCGAATGCAGCTTGTAATCCCAGCATCAGGGCTGAAACTATTTGACAACCGGCTGTAAAAGGTAACTCTTCATCAAAAAGAATATTTTTTATAACTTCAGCATCTTCAGTGGTAAAGGGGTCGGATACCCAGATTTTATTGAAAAGGACGATCAATAAAGCATCGTATTCCGATCTGTTTCCGGTAGCATAATGTTTACTTAACTGGAGATGTAGGTTTTCGAATGTTACGTTAGGCTGTACTTTCAAACTTCTGCGACGGCTGTAAAAAGATAAAGGAGATTCGATAGCCAACGCCTTGTGCCTGATCTGATCGGCCAACTCGTAGGAAGATGTTTGTATTTTATTATATATTTGTTCCTGCATGGGATCTTTAGCCCCTTCGATGCGGTAACGTAACATATATTTATACGTGTCCTGCAGCTCATTTAATTTATCCTGAAATGAAATTTCACGGCTTCCGGATATAAGAGCTTGAATGGAATCAAAAGCATTCTTTAATTCCTTGTTATCTAGTGAACCGATAATTCGGTTATACGCTTTATTTATTTCTAGTAGTGTCATATAATATTAACAACAAATGGTATGCCAAAAGTATAGATTTCAGCCTAAATTTCCTATCTTTGCACACCTAAAATAAATTAGCAGATGAAGAATATCCGCAATTTCTGTATTATTGCTCATATTGACCATGGTAAGAGTACTTTGGCCGACCGTTTGCTTGAGTATACCAAGACAGTCGAAGGCAAAGACTTACAAGCGCAGGTTCTGGATGATATGGATCTGGAACGTGAACGAGGTATTACGATCAAGAGTCATGCCATTCAGATGAAGTATAATTATAAAGGTGAAGAGTATACCTTGAACCTGATCGATACTCCTGGACACGTAGACTTTTCGTATGAAGTTTCCCGTTCTATTGCAGCATGCGAAGGGGCTTTGCTTATTATCGATGCTGCCCAGGGAATCCAGGCGCAGACGATTTCTAACTTGTATATGGCAATCGAGAATGACTTGGAAATAATTCCTGTCATGAATAAAATAGATCTTCCGAGTGCTATGCCGGATGAAGTAGAGGATCAGATTGTCGAGTTGTTGGGTTGTTCACGGGAAGATATAATCCGTGCAAGTGGCAAAACGGGGGAAGGTGTATATCAGATTCTTGATGCCATCATAGATAAGGTTCCTGCTCCACAAGGAGATCCGGAAGCACCGCTCCAATGCTTGATCTTTGATTCGGTATTTAACTCTTTTCGAGGTATTATAGCTTATTTCAAAGTGGTGAATGGGGTGATTCGTAAAGGGGATCATGTGAAATTCATTGCGACAGGTAAGGAATATGATGCTGATGAAGTTGGTATATTGAAATTGGCTATGTCTCCTCGTAGCGAGATTCGAACCGGCGATGTAGGTTATATAATATCTGGTATTAAGACTTCCCGTGAGGTACGGGTGGGGGATACGATCACTCATGTAGCTCGTCCCGCAAAAGAAGCCATTGCTGGTTTTGAAGAAGTGAAACCGATGGTGTTTGCCGGTGTTTATCCGATAGACAGTGAAGATTTTGAGAACTTGCGTGCATCGTTGGAAAAACTGCAATTGAATGATGCCTCTTTGACATTCCAGCCGGAAAGTTCAGCAGCCTTGGGATTTGGTTTTCGTTGCGGCTTCCTCGGATTGTTACATATGGAGATTGTTCAGGAACGTTTGGATCGTGAGTTCAATATGGATGTGATTACAACAGTACCGAACGTATCATATAAAGTATATGATAAAAAAGGGAATTGCATGGAGGTACATAATCCAAGCGGTTTGCCGGAACCTACGTTAATCGATCATATCGATGAGCCATATATTCGTGCTTCTGTCATAACTAATACGACTTTTATTGGCCCGATCATGACACTTTGTCTGGGTAAGCGTGGTATTTTGTTAAAGCAGGAATATATTTCAGGTGATCGTGTAGAGATCCATTATGACATGCCTTTAGGTGAAATCGTGATTGACTTTTACGACAAGCTCAAAAGTATTTCTAAGGGGTATGCTTCTTTTGATTATCATATTCATGACTTTCGTCCGAGTAAGCTGGTTAAGTTGGATATCTTGTTGAACGGAGAGCCAGTCGATGCCTTGTCTACCTTGACACATGTGGATAATAGTGTAACATTTGGCCGTCGTATGTGTGAGAAGCTGAAAGAACTTATTCCCCGGCAGCAGTTCGATATTGCCATTCAGGCAGCTATTGGTGCAAAGATTATCGCTCGCGAAACAATTAAAGCTGTCCGTAAGGATGTAACGGCAAAATGTTATGGTGGTGATATTTCACGTAAACGTAAACTGTTGGAAAAACAGAAGGAAGGTAAGAAGCGAATGAAACAGATCGGAACAGTAGAAGTTCCGCAGAAGGCATTCCTGGCTGTATTAAAGTTAGACTAAAAACAGCTTCAAAAAAGATATATATAACAAATCTATTAATAATCAATGTGTAAAAGGTGACGTCGTACTAAATAAACGGCGTCACCTTTTTGTCGGTATTTAATATTATACTGTGTTATTCCGATGTGTGATCCTGATTTTTTACTAAACTTATACCACCATCCTCCAATGTGATAAGATGTTGTTTATAAAGAGTTCCGATTGCTTGTTTGAAGCTTTTTTTGCTACATTGAAAAAGCGATTGAATGATCTCCGGATCACTTTTATCATGTACTGCAATAAATCCTCCCTGGCTTTTTAAGGATTCGAGAATAGTACCGGCTAATCCTTCTATTTTCAAATATCCCAGCGGAGTGAGGCTTACATCTATTTTCTCATCTTCTCTGACTTCTTTGATATAACCTTTAATTGCCTCCCCCTTTTCCAGGCGGCGGAAGACTTCATTATAATAAACCAGTCCCCAATGAAGGTTATTGATGATAACTTTATAGCCGATCTCTGTTTCATCGGCTACTAACAAGTCGACTTCCTGATTGGGAGTATATTCGGGCATCACATTGTCCAAATACTTATCAATACGGGCAGAAGCGACAATGCGTCCTGTAATATGGTCAATATGAACATACACCAGATACCATTTGCCTTCCCGCATCGGCATTTTCTGTTCCTTGAAAGGTACGAGCAAATCTTTCATCAAGCCCCATTCCAGAAACGCTCCTGTGTTATTGACCGATTTGACTTCCATAAACTTAAATTCACCGACTGTTGCCAGCGGATGGGCTGTAGTGGCTATGAGTCTACCTTCATTATCATGATAGATAAAGACTTCCACTTCATCTCCCGGTTTTACGTTTTTAGGAACATAACGAGCGGGGAGAAGGATCTCTTTTCCATTGCCGCCATCCAGATAAACTCCAAAATCCAGGTCTTTGACTATTTTGAGTGTGTTGTATTTTCCTACTTCAAGCATAAATCTAGTATATTTTTGTACAAAAGTACTTGAAAAAGAAATAATATCCTATTCTTTCAATCTGTCTCGTGCAAAACTTGGTTATGTATTACTATTATGATTTATATTTTGTGGAGAAATTCTAAAATATGTTGAGTTTTTTATAGGTGAAGCAGCAATATCTGATATATTACATCGTTATAAATGTAATAGTTTTTATAAGCTACCTGTAGCAAAAGGTTGCTATGAAAATTGTATCTTTGCAATTTTTAGAATCGAAATATAATAAGTAAATTAGAATGAAGTTGAAGTATTATTTATTTGCATTCTTTTGTGGCTTGATGTGTGCCTGTTCTACGCCGAAAGATGTTGTTTATTTTCAAGGCATTGACTCATTATCAACAGAGCAGTTGGCGAATATGAGTCAGAAATATATAACAGGTATAACCTATGATGATTTATTATCTATTACTGTTACAGCTTGGGACCCCGCATCTGTAACACCGTTTAATCCCCCTGCTTTTGCTTACTCTTCAGAAGGAGAACAACCTGTTATGGGCTCCCAATCTTTATATACTTATTTGGTTGATCGTGATGGATATATCAATTTTCCGGTATTAGGAAAGATTTATGTGGCAGGTCTGACCCGTTTACAGTTAGCAGAAAAAATGGAAGAGATGATATCTAAATATGTTGAGAATCCTCTGGTAAATGTACAAATCCTGAATTTTAAAGTAACTGTAATGGGAGAGGTAAGCAGACCAGGGCCATTTTCGATAAAGAACGATAGAATGACTATTTTAGATGCTTTAGGTATGGCTGGTGATTTACCGATTACAGCGAATCGAAAGAATGTATTGGTGATACGTGAAAATGAAGGTCAGAAAGATATAATTCGCATGGATTTGACTGACCCTGCTATATTTGCATCTCCCGGTTTTTATTTGAAACAAAATGATGTTGTGTATGTAGAGCCGATAAAGAATAAACAACGTGCTCGTACAAGTTCTGACAGGCAGTTTACAATGTCGTTGTTAACGTCTATTATCAGTTCTGTTTCAATTATAACAAGTATGGTAATCACGATTGTCAATCTAAACAAAAAATGATGAAGAATATGGAGTCTATTCAGCCTGATAAAGAAACAATTAGTTTAAAGAAAATCATTATTTCTTATGTGCGGCATTGGAAGTTGTTTGTAATAGCAGGGATTATTTCTTTTATACCGGCATTGCTATATCTCATCTTTACGCCAAAGACCTATGAGTTAATGGCGAAAATACAGCTATTGGAAGACAAGAGTAATGCAGGCTCCGGATTTAATGTAGGAGAAGCTACCGGATTGATGAAATCTTTCGGTTTGGGTGGTATTAGCGGTGGTAGTGTCAATTTGGATGATGAAATGGCCAAATTGACTTCTATTTCAACTTTAAAAGAAATGGTTTTGGCACTGGGATTGAATGTGTCTTATTATAAGCCCTATGCTTACCAATATAAAATGTATGAGGATATACCTCTTCGCTTAGTTCCGGATAATGCAATATTATCAAAATTGAATGGAACATACACATTTGACGTTAATATAAAGAAAGACGGACGGGTTTCGGTGAAGATCGAGTCACCTGAAAGCGAAGATAAAATCCGTTTGAATTTCGAATCATTACCTGCAAATATAGAATTGGATGGTGGTAATTTTACATTATCTTATGCAGGAGATGTTGTAAAACCATTGTCCATGGATATAGAGGTTGCTCCTGCCGGTTGGACGGCAGAAACTTTATCCGATGAATTATCGTTTGAAGACTATTCAAAGAATGCGAATGTAATAGAAATCTCTTATACGGATTATGAGAGACGCAGAGGGTTGGACATGCTTAATAAATTGATTGATATTTATAATTATCAGGAAGATTCTGTTAAACGTCATGAAAGTGAAAAATCTATTGCATTTTTAGATGGACGTATTCAATGCGTAATGAATGACCTTAGCAAGGTTGAAATGCAAATAGAACGTTATAAGATACAAAATAAAATGACGGACATAGAATATGATGTCCAATTCTATGTAGAGCAAGTAAAAGATCTTCAGGTTAAAATTATAGAGCTGGAAGCCCAGATGCGTGTGGTAGAGTTACTTGATAGCTATATTAAAGACCCACAGAATCGTTATAACCTGATTCCTGCTTTATTGTCGATCAGCGATGGCGAAAAGTCCAGTCCGATATCGACTTATAATGAAGCTTTACTCGAACGAGCTAAGATTTTGCAGAGTACGAAGGGGAATAACCCTTTGATTGATCAGGTTAACAAGCAGGTAGATCAATTAAGAGAAAGTGTTTATCTGTCTATCGAGAATGCAAAGAAAGGTGTAAAAATGACTTTGGATGATCTGACTAGCAAAGAGAAACAGCTGATGGACAAGATGGGGGCAGTTCCTTCTATAGAAAGAGAATATGTTGATTATAAACGTCAGCAGGAGATATTCCAGGCCGTTTATTTAATACTTTTACAAAAGAGAGAAGACCTGGCTTTATCCATCGGAGAGAAAAAAGAACGTGCACGTGTGATAGAAACTCCTTATGTAAAACAACGTCCTATCGGACCGCGTAAATTATACGCAGCTTTCGGTATGTTACTTTTTACATTGTTGGTGCCTATAGGCTATCTGTTTGGTAAAGAGCAGTTTCTGGCATTGAAGAAAGAATTTAAAGAAACAAAGTAAGATAATGAAAAGAGTATTGGTTACAGGCGCCGATGGATTTATCGGTTCTCATTTAACTGAGATGTTGTTGGAACAGGGATATCAGGTTAAAGCACTCTCTTATTATAATTCTTTTAATGATTGGGGGTGGTTGAATGATGTAAAACATCCTAATTTAGAAGTTGTAACAGGAGACATTCGCGATCCTTATTTTTGTAAACATATGACTAAGGATGTCGAACAGATATTTCATCTGGCTGCTTTGATTGCTATTCCTTATTCTTATGTAGCACCGGATAGTTACGTCGATACAAATATCAAGGGTACTTTAAATATATGTCAGGCAGCTAAGGAAAACGGAGTGGAAAGAGTTCTTATTACATCTACTTCGGAAGTGTATGGTACTGCTCAATATGTGCCAATCGATGAGAAACATCCGAAACAACCTCAGTCTCCCTATTCTGCTACAAAGATTGGTGCAGATGCAATAGCCATGAGCTTTTATAATACATTTGAATTGCCGATCGTGTTGGTAAGACCTTTTAATACTTATGGACCGCGTCAATCGGCACGGGCTATAATTCCGACAATTATTACTCAAATAGCGAATGGTAAAAAAGAAATCAAACTGGGTGATTTGACTCCTACACGTGATTTTAATTTTGTCAAAGATACATGTAAGGGATTTATTGAGCTTTCAAAATGTGAAGCAGCGATAGGGCAAGAGGTCAATATTTGTAGTAACTTCGAAATCTCTATGCGCGACACACTGAATACGATAGCTCGGCTTATGAACTCGGATGTCAGGTTCATTGAAGATGAAGCCCGGATTCGTCCTAAAAACTCGGAAGTATTCCGTTTATGGGGAGATAACACAAAGATTAAATCATTAACCGGTTTTGTTCCTTCTTATTCATTGGAGGAGGGATTGAAAGAGACAATCAACTGGTTTTTGGATAAAGATAATTTGAAGAAGTATAAAGCTGATATGTATAATGTATAAGTCGGTAGTTGATTTTATTCATAAGTTGTATGGTACAGATGAACTGGTTCCTCTTCATGCACCGTGCTTTATAGGTAATGAGAAAAAGTATCTGAATGAATGCATAGAAACTACATTCGTATCCAGTGTAGGTCAATTCGTCGATCGTTTCGAAGAAATGATTGTCGATTATACGGGTACAGCGAAAGCTGTTGTCTGCGTAAGCGGAACAAATGCGCTTCATATGGCCTTGTTGCTGGTTGGGGTAGAGCGGGACGATGAAGTAATATCGCAGGCTTTGACATTTGTTGCAACGGCTAATGCCATCAGTTATATTGGTGCACATCCTGTTTTTATCGATGTAGATAAGGATACGATGGGATTGTCGCCTGAAAAATTAGAGAAATGGTTGCAGGCTTCTGCTGAAATGAAGAACGGTATTTGTTATAATAAGAAAACCGGTCGTCGAATAAAAGCTTGTGTACCGATGCATACGTTCGGGCATCCGGTTAAAATATCAGAACTGGTACGTGTATGTGATCGATACAATATCGAGTTGGTGGAAGATGCCGCTGAAAGTATCGGTAGTTTTTATAAAGGACAACATACCGGCACATTCGGTAAAATAGGAGTGATTAGTTTTAATGGAAATAAGACGATAACGACAGGTGGTGGTGGTATACTTTTGTTCAGAGATCATGAACTGGGAGTGTATGCGAAGCATCTGACAACACAGGCTAAAGTTCCCCATCGTTGGGAGTTCATACATGATCATATCGGTTATAACTACCGTATGCCAAATATAAATGCGGCATTAGGTTGTGCCCAGATGGAGAATATTAATCGTTATGTGGAAAACAAACGTGAGACAGCTGAGATATATAAAAGATTCTTTGCTGATTTATCGATGAATTTCTTTACAGAGCCGGGTGATAGTTGTTCCAATTATTGGTTGAATGCTGTTATACTTCCTGATAAATCCGATCGTGATCGATTCCTGGAGTACACGAATGATAACGGAGTTATGACACGTCCTGTTTGGGGATTGATGAATAAACTTCCAATGTTTGAAAATTGTGAAACGGATGATTTGATTAATACTTATTGGTTCGAAGAACGTATTGTAAATATTCCGAGTAGTGTTCGTTTATGATCGATAAAAAAATCATACTGGTAGGAGGTGGAGGACATTGCAAGTCTGTGATTGATGTCGCCGAAAGTGCAGGATACTCCATTGGAGGTATATTGGATATACCCGAGTTGGTCGGTTCGACTGTTTTAGGCTATCCTGTAATCGGTACGGATGATAATATATCCGATTATGTGGAAGACGATTTGTTCGTGGTGACTGTCGGGCATATAAAAGATCCTTCTTTGCGGATAAAATTGCATGAACGAATAAAAAGTGCAGGTGGTCATTTTGCTACATTAGTGGCATCGACAGCCCGTGTCTCAAGATTTGCATCGATAGGTGAAGGCAGTGTGGTCATGCACCAAGCTGTGATTAATGCGGATGCACATGTAGGTGCAGGATGCATTATCAATACCTTTGCCAACATAGAGCATGATGCTGTTATTGGTGATTATTGCCATATTTCTACCGGTGCGATGGTAAACGGTAATTGTACAGTTGGGAAAGGTGTATTCCTGGGTAGTCAATCTGTTTTGGTAAATGGTATTAGTATTACCGATGGATGTGTTTTTGCTGCAGGAAGTATGATTCGGAAAAATATAATAAGAAAAGGAATTTATTCCGGGAATCCGGCATTACTAAAAATAAAATTGTGATCTGATGGGAAAAACGCTTATTATTGCAGAAGCTGGCGTTAATCATAATGGTTCTATTGAAATAGCGAAGCAGTTGGTTGATGTTGCTGCAGAAGCTGGAGTCGATTATGTCAAGTTTCAGACATTCAGCGCGGATCGTTTAGTATCGAAAGATGCTTTGATGGCTGAATATCAAAAAAATAATATGCATAAGGCATCCACTCAATATGAAATGTTGAAAAAGCTGGAATTATCTCCGGCTCAGCATAAAATATTGATAGAGTATTGTGCAATGAAAGGCGTTCGTTTTCTTTCGACGGCATTTGATTTGGAAAGTATTGACTTCTTGGGTGATTTGCATTTGGGTATATGGAAAGTTCCGTCGGGGGAAATAACCAATTATCCCTATTTGAAGCGAATAGCCGGTTATCATGAGCCTGTTATTCTTTCGACAGGAATGTCTGTTTATGGAGAAATTTTAGATGCAGTCAATTTGTTGGTTGATAATGGTATTTCGAAAGATATGATTACTATCTTGCATTGTAATACAGAATATCCTACTCCTATGGAAGATGTTAATTTGCATGCAATGCAATTTTTGAAGGAAAAGTTCTGTATCAGAGTCGGTTATTCAGATCATACTAAAGGGATAGAAGTGCCGGTTGCTGCTGTTGCTTTGGGAGCTACTGTCATTGAAAAGCATTTTACCTTAAGCCGTTCTATGGAAGGTCCCGATCATAAAGCATCGTTAGAGCCGGATGAACTGAAAACAATGGTTACGTCTATCAGGAATATCGAGAAGGCCCTTGGTCAGTATGATAAGCAAGTGACTCATTCTGAAGAAAAGAACATTCTTATTGCGAGAAAAAGCATTGTTGCTTCTCGTAAAATAGAGAAAGGGGAAATTTTTACAGAGCAGAATCTGACAGTTAAACGCCCTGGGAACGGTCTTTCGCCGATGAAGTGGCCGGAAGTAATAGGGAAAGTTGCTGCAAAAGTTTATAAGCCTGATGATTTAATTGAATTATGAGAAAAATCTGTGTTGTAACTGGCAGTCGTGCAGAATATGGTTTATTGAGTGGCTTGATGCAAGAGGTTAAGCAGTCGGAAGATCTTGTTCTTCAGGTGATTGCGACCAATATGCATTTATCTCCGGAGTTCGGACTTACCTATCGTGAAATAGAAAAAGATGGTTTTGTTATCGACAAGAAAGTTGAAATGTTGCTTTCTTCCGATACGGCAAATGCGACCGTTAAGTCTGTGGGATTGGGAATGATTGGTTTTGCTGATGCTTATAATGACTTATCTCCGGATGTAATCGTAGTCTTAGGGGATCGGTATGAAATATTAGCGGCTGTATCTGCAGCATTATTTTATCGGATACCTGTTGCCCATTTACATGGTGGGGAAATAACAGAAGGTGCATATGATGATTCTATACGTCATGCTATTACCAAAATGAGTCATTTGCATTTTACAGCTACGGAAGATTATCGGAAAAGGGTTATTCAATTGGGAGAATCGCCGGAGCGAGTATTTAATGTAGGTGCTATCGGATTAGATAATATAAAAAAATGTGCCTTTTTATCAAAGGAAGAACTGGAGAAAAGTCTGAACTTTGATTTAGGAGATAAAAGTTTATTGGTAACTTATCATCCTGTGACTTTAGAGCATGATACTGCTCGTCAACAATGCAATAATCTGTTGGCTGTTTTGGAGCGATATCCTGAATATAAAATTTTATTTACATTACCGAACTCAGATACGGGAGGACGGATTATAATGGAATGCATACAGGATTTTGTTTCCCGCAATAAAAATAGAGCTGTTGCTTTTACTTCTTTAGGTAAAATTCGTTATCTTTCAGCGTTGAACTACGTATCTGCCGTAGTTGGGAACTCTTCCAGTGGAATATTGGAAGTACCGAGTTTTGGTATTCCCACGTTGGATATCGGTGACAGACAGAAAGGGCGTATTGCTGCTGCCAGTGTTGTTCATTGCGGAGCAACACAGGAGGAAATAAATACAGGATTTGACAGACTTTTTTCAGAAGAGATTATGCAAATTGCAAAAGAGCGGAATAATCCGTATGAAAAAAATGATACTATCGAATTTATAATTAAAGTTCTGAGATCATATCCTTTAGAAGATATTGTTAAAAAAACTTTTTATAATTCATAACATGAAAGAATTGTTAAAATATATAATAAGCAATACTGCATCTATTCGTGAGGCTTTAAATGCATTAAATAAATTGTCAAATGATATTTTGACTTTGTTTGTTGTAAATGAAAGGGAAGAGATGATTGGAACTTTGACGGATGGAGATATACGTAGATGGTTAATTGAAGGTGGTACCTTGGAAGAACCAGTATCTAAGGCAATGAATCGTAATTTTTGTTTTGTTAAATCCGGGAAAATCGAGGTGCTATCTATAAAAAAGTTCAAAGATTTGGGAATAACTTTAGTGCCCTTATTAACAGAAGATGGCAAAATCGATAAAATATATAATCTGAAAAAGAATAAGTCAATACTGCCTATAGATGCAGTTTTGATGGCTGGAGGAAAAGGGGAAAGATTGCGTCCTTTGACGGAAAAAACTCCTAAACCTTTACTTTTTGTAGGAGATAAACCTATTATCGATTATAATATTGATCGTTTGATGAATTTTGGAGTGGATAATATATCTGTTACGGTGAATTATCTGAAAGAACAGATCGAAGCTTATTTTTCAAACCAAAGAGGTAATGTTAAAGTTAAATGTATCAGAGAACCTCAATATTTAGGAACGATCGGTTCTGTCAAATTTGTGGATACATTTACCAATGATGTGATTTTGGTTATGAATTCGGATTTGTTCACAAACATTAATTATGAAGATTTTTTCCTGCATTTTATGAATAATGATGCTGATATGTCTGTAGCAGCCGTACCTTATTCAGTTAATATTCCTTATGGTGTTTTTGAATTATCAGGACATGATATAATAGGAATAAAGGAGAAACCAACGATTAATTATTATGCGAATGCAGGTATTTATCTGATAAAGAAAAACTTGCTGGACTTGATTCCTTTTGGTGAATTTTACAATGCGACGGACTTTATTGATTTATTGATTGGAAAAGGATATAAAGTAATACGATTTCCTTTAACTGGTTATTGGATCGATATAGGGCAGCATGAAGATTTGAAAAAAGCCAGAGAGTTAGTAAAACATTTGTGATAGGATAGTTGGGAAAATGGGAAAATTTTTAATAACAATATGTGCACGTGGGGGCTCTAAAGGAATTCCCGGTAAAAATATAAAAGCATTGAACGGAAAGCCTTTGATTGCTTATACAATAGATGTAGCTAAGTCGTTTAAGGATAAATTTGGTTCAGTAGATATCGCTTTGTCGACCGATTCTGAAGAAATTAGAAAAGTTTCAGAAAATTTTGGATTATCCACTGACTATATCCGGCCTGATTTTTTGGCAGGGGATAAAGTGGGTAAGATAGATGCAATCAAAGATTTATTATTGTATCACGAGAAGAAGAATTCAGAGACGTATGAGTATGTATTAGATTTAGATGTTACTTCTCCTTTGCGTAACGTTTTGGATTTATGTGAAGCTTATAAACTGTTGGAGCAAGATCCATCTGCTCTCAATCTGTTTTCTGTCAGCGATGCAAATCGTAGTCCTTATTTTAATATGGTAGAACAAAAATCTAATGGTTATTTTGCCCAGGTAAAGAGACCCGAAGGAGATGTATTCACCCGTCAGTCAGCTCCGCTGACCTATGATCTGAATGCGTCGTTCTACTTTTACAGGAGAGCTTTTTTTGATTTGGGATATAAAGGGGCTATAACGGATAAATCATTGATATATAGAGTTCCACACATTTGCTTTGATTTGGATCATCCAATTGATTTTGAAATTATATCTTATTTGATTACAAACAATAAGCTTGATTTTAATTTATGACTGTTTTAATTGTAGGTTTAGGATCTATAGCAAAAAAGCATCTGTCTGCTTTAAGAAAATTAAGGCCGGATATGCTTGTCTATGCTTTGCGTTCTTCATCTTCTTCTTTGTCTTTTGATGGTGTTAAGGATATATATTCCTGGGAAGAGTTAGCAGATTTGAATCTTGATTTTGTAATAATATCTAATCCTACATCAGAACATAAATGGGCGATAGAGAGATTGTTGGATTTACAAATACCTTTGTTCATCGAAAAGCCGTTATATCATTCTCTTGCTATTGAAGATTTAGTACATAAAGTAGAAAGATCCGGACAATTGACTTATGTAGCATGTAATTTGCGTTTTTTGGATTGTTTGAAGTTTGTTAAAGAGGTGTTATCTGAAAAAAAGAAATGTCTTAATGAGGTGAATGTTTATTGCGGATCTTTTTTGCCCGATTGGCGTGCAGGAGTAGATTACCGAAAAATTTATAGCGCAATATCCTCTATGGGGGGAGGTGTTCATCTTGATTTAATTCATGAATTGGATTATTTATATTGGTTTTTCAATATGCCTCGAAATATTCATTCGATTTTTTCCAGTCGTTCTACATTATGTATAGATGCCTATGACTATGCAAATTACTGTTTGGAATATGATTCTTTTTGTGCAAATGTTGTTTTAAATTATTACAGGAAAGACACAAAGCGTACATTAGAATTGGTGTTTGAAGATGAAACATGGTCGGTTGATTTGCTCACTAATAAAATAATATGTGGCAATAAAGTTGTATTTTCATCGGATCAGGTTATTGGAGATACTTATTTGGCACAGATGGACTATGTTTTGCAATTGATTGAAGAAAGAAAAACAGTCTCTCAAAATACTATATGCGATGCTTTTAATGTTTTAAAAATTTGTTTGACAGATGATACTAAAAGATAAAATAATAATAGTTACAGGTGGTTCCGGACTGATTGGTCGGGAAATAGTTGACGATATCAAGAGAAAAGGTGGATATGCAATAAATGCGGATATTAATGTTTCGACTGATTTATCGAATGGAACAATAAATGTCGATGTCTCAGATAGCACTTCTATTAGAAATGCTGTTGAAGAGATTTATACCTATTTTGGACATATTGATGGACTTGTAAATAGTGCTTATCCACGAACGAAAGATTGGGGTGCTTTTTTTGAAGATATTAACCCTGTCTCGTGGAAGCAAAATGTAGATATGCAAATGAATAGTTGCTTCGAGTTTTGCCAGTATGTTTTAAGATATATGGCGAAAGAACAAAAGGGAGCGATTGTTAACATAGCTTCTATTTACGGTATTGTTGGAAATGATTTTACTTTATATGAAGAATATGGGGGGACATCTCCTGCTGCTTATTCGGCAATAAAAGGCGGAATTATAAATTTTACACGTTATTTGGCATCTTATTATGGGAGAAAAAATATACGTGTTAACTGTGTTTCTCCCGGTGGAATTTTTGATCATCAGCATGAATCTTTCCTAAGGCGTTATAATGAAAAGGTACCGATGGGAAGAATGGGGAACCCTGATGATATAGCTCCTGCAGTTTCTTTTCTTCTCTCAGACGAAGCAAAGTATATAACCGGACAAAATCTGGCAGTTGACGGAGGGTGGACCGCTATATAATAAAGAGTTTTGGAACAGAGATATATTCGAATAGAATAAGTTAGATCTGAATACGGGTCGTTTATTGGGGAAAAAATTGCAGTGGGTATACCTACAAAGATTATCAAGTATTTGTGAGATAGAATTTATGTTTATAGGAAACAAATTAGGAAAGCTACGTACGAATACCGTATTTAAAAATGGGATATTGTTTACAATGTTTTCATTTTTAAATAGTGGGATTAACTTTTTGCTTTTGATTATTCTTGCGAATTTTATTTCTCCGTTAGAATACGGTGAACTTAATTTGTTTAATACATTCGTTACTCTTTTGAGTATGCTGATATCTTTAAATACTACCGGTATTATTTCTGTTGAATTTTTTAAAACATCTAAGCTACAATTTCGAAAAATACTCAATGGAGTACTGTTATTATCAACAGGGACACTTTGTTTTTTTACTTTTTTGTTGTTGATTTTTTCTCATTTTCTGAAATTGGCGGTTGGCCTTTCTGTCGAATATCAATGGTTGGCATTGTTGATTTGTTACTTGCAGGTGTTTTCTTCTATAAATCTGGATATATGGAGATTGGAAGAAAAGCCGGTTTCTTATGGTTTGTATAGCGTTTCTACTGTTTTGTTGAATTTTATTTTGACACTTGTTTTAGTTATTTCATTTCAACAAGGTTGGTTAGGGCGTTTATATGCACAAGTAGGGGTTGGTATTGTCTTTTTCTTTATTAGTATTATTTTTTTAATAAAGAGAGGATATTTAAAAAGGATTTGGCCAGATAAGCGATCGATCAGAGATGCATTACATTTTGGCTTACCATTAATACCGCATAGTACATCGACTTGGATACGACAAGGACTTGACAGATATATTATCAATTATTTTTTCGTAACATCGGATGTCGGTTTGTTTAGTTTTGCTTACAATTTTGCGAATGTTATTCAAATTGTCGGTTTTGCATTTAATGCGACTAATTCTGTCTTTATTTATAAAAATCTGGCCCAGAATAACACTGATACGCGAGATCGTTTATGGAAGCAGACTAAAGTGATGTTGATTTTCTTTTTCTTATTAGCTATACTGATTTGTCTGGGAACTTCTGTTTTTATTCCGATATTGGTCCCTAACTATGCAGGTTCCATTCCTTATTTATTTCCTCTCTGTATGGCAGCTATGTTTCAGTGTATTTACTATTTATTTGTAAATTATCTTTTTTACTATAAGAAAACGAAAGGGTTGATGTTTATTACTTTTTTTATGTCAATTCTGCACTTTTTACTATCTTTGTTATTGACAAGATATTCGATAATGTATACAGCTTATATAACGATGGTTATTAACTTCTTAATAGCTTTTCTCGTTTTCTTATATAGCCGTAGAATTTATAAATTAAGATGATGATAGCTATGATTGAACAGTTGAAAAAAATAATAATAATTTGTCATGAACCCTTAACCATTCGGATCAGATCTAATTTTTATATAGAGGAATATATAAATGCTGGTTTTAATGTTGAATATTGGGATTTATCCCAGGCTATATATCCGGGTATTAAGTTGGCTGATCAGTTGGATGTATCTTATGTAAAAAAGATAAATGATCTGGATTCGCTTAAAAGAGTCTTAGATGTTGAGGATATTGTCAATAGTATATTTATTGTCGAAGTCAATTATTCGTGGAATAATAGATTTCTATTTAAAGTGTTGTCGGATAAGCAATGTTATATGGTCCGAATCGATATGTATGGAAATACAGTGTTGAATGTTCCCTTGAAGTCTAAATTAGCTGGTTTGTCTATCTCCAGAATACCTGATATATTACTGCGACAAATACAACAAAGAAGATTTGATTTATTTACAAAGAGAAATAAAGTGAAGGGATATGATAAAATCTTTTCATCATCTTATTTAGTTATGAATAGAGTACCTATTAACCATCCTGATTATGAATCATATAAAAGAACGTTAGAATTTGATTCGGAAGATAAGTATATTGTTTTTTTGGATGTCTTTTTTCCATTACATCCGGATTTAATTTATATGTTTGGATATGAAAAAATATCTGCTTATTGTTACCAACAAAGTTTGACTGCGTTTTTTGATAAAATGGAAAAAAGGTTTAATTTGCCTGTTGTAATTGCTGCCCACCCTAAGTCCAATTATATTGGTACTGAGTTCGGTAACCGCAAAATATTGAAAGGGGATACGGTCTCGTTAGTACGAAAGGCAGCAATGGTCTTTTTACATTCTAGTAATTCTGTCTCATCTGCAATTTTGAATGACAAGCCATTTGAATTGATTACAAATAATGAATACAATAAGAACGGATTGATAAAGAATACTTTGAATAAATTGGCTGTGGTATTAGGTAAATGTATTTATAACATTGATGAAATAGATGTGAATACTATGGAAGTAAAAAGAATGGATCCCCAGAAGCGTGCTGAGTATATTAACTCTTATTTGGCATCTAAAGAAACTATGAATACTTCAAATGTCGATTTACTAATTGCAGAATTCAAAAAAATGTAAGTTTTCGGTTCTTTGTTATTTACCGATTAAGACATTCTGAAATAGATCAATCCATTTTTGCATAATTATTTTGTAAGTATATTTTTGGGTAGCTTCATGTGCTTTATTTCCCATTTGTTTACGGAGGGCTTGATCCTTCATCAGGATATTTATTTTTTTTGCAAATGCAACTTTATCGCCTTCTTCTACGAGAAAACCATTTATTCCATCTTTTATTGCATCTTTGGGGCCGCATTTGAATGAGTATGACACGCTAGGTAATCCAAAACTCATTGCTTCCAGTAAAACCATTGGAAAACCTTCAAATCTGGAAGTCATGACGAATATGGATGACTCTAAATACCTTTGAGCAATATTTTTTTCTGGAGGAAAAATCTTTATCTGGTTTTGTAGTTCCTTATTTTGTATTTGTAACTCTAATTTTTCTTTATCTTCTCCTGTCCCGAAAATATGAAGGGACCAATCCGGGTTATCTTTTTGTACCAGATCCCAAAGATCAATTAAACGGTCGAATCCTTTTTGGTTGTCAAGTCTCCCAACCGCAATAACAATTTTGTTATTCTTTGACGATACATCTGTTGATAATAATGGTATAATATTAGGAATTGCAATGGTATCGGGACGAATTACATCCCAGGCAGCTTTATCTTCTTTTGTTAAGACAACGAATGCATCGTATTTCTTAGGTATAGTATATTCTTCCCAAAAACTACGAAGTCCATACGCCAATCTGAAAATGAAAGACCAATTTTCTGTTATAGACCTTTGTAGTTTATATCCTTTGGAAAAATGAAATTCTAAAATCTTTTTACTCCCGTCTTTTATTGATGGAAGAAAAGTTGCATCATGCGTAAATGTGGAAATTACAATATCTGCAGAGATATCTTTCAGTACTTTTTCCAATCTGGTTTTGTGCTTTTTCTTTTTTTCTCTACGTATCAAAATCCGTTTCAGAAAAGAATAAGATACGATCTCGTCATAATTAATATCGAGATCAATAAATTTTATTTTATTTGAGAATTCATAATATGCAGGACGTTTCCCCTGACCAGTTGTTATTATAGTGATATCATAACTGTTTCCGTTGTTATATTCAGCCAGATAGTTTGTTTTCATGGAAATGATTCTTTCTATTCCTCCCGGTCTGAATAGATCTGGAATACAATATACTATTTTTATTGTCTTGTTTGTTGTGTTTTCTGATATCTTATTCATATTGCAAATGTACATAATATTTAAATAGTCTACACTCGTAATGAATTATAAACGATTGTATGTTTGTATTATTAGAATAAATAGGTTAAATATGGTTAAAGGTGCGTACTGGATGGTGTATGTATTTACAAGTTATTTATCTTTGATAAATACTATTGTGGGATATGAAGTTGCTAAATTTTAAAATTTGTTATATGGCTATCTGTTTATCATTTAGTCTATTACTTTCAGGAGGATGTGATACTGCCGAAGAGGAAGAAGAACTTTTTCCTAACGTATTGAAATCAACGTCTCTTTTTTTAGAAGCTTCGACTACAACGCCTCGTTGTAGCGAGGGAGATATTATACTGTTGAAAGATAACCGCATATTAACTATTTATACACGTTTTATTGATGGTCAGGGAGATCATGATAAGGCTGTATTGTCGGGGCGTATTTCTGATGATGGTGGTTACACATGGGGTGATGAACGGGATATTGTTACTGGTGGGGGGAAGAAGAATGTAATGTCTGTTTCTTTATTGAGGCTACAAAATAATGATATTGCTTTATTTTATTTAGTGAAGAATAGTATATATGATTGTTACCCGGTTATGCGAACATCAAAAGATGAAGGGATAACATGGTCTGATCCTGTAGCTTGTGTTGTGCCTGAAAGTGGTTATTATGTTTTAAATAATAGCCGGGTAATCAGATTGAAGTCCGGGCGTTTATTAATGCCATTGTCTCTTCATACAATGAGTAATTCCTCCTTAAATGAGAGTGGACATATATTTTGTTGTTATTCAGATGATAATGGGAAGACATGGGTCAGAGGTGAATTTGTTACTAAAAGACAAGATCTGGTGACTCAGGAACCTGGTGTTGTTGAATTAAAAAATGGGAAAATACTATTGTATATGCGAACAAATTCCGGCTTTCAATATTTTTCTTATTCAAAAGATTCCGGGAAATCGTGGTCGGTAGCTCAGGAAGGTAATTTATCTTCTGCTCAATCTCCTGCACTGATAGTTCGTGATCCTCAAAGTACGGCGCTTATTGCTATCTGGAATAATAGTAAAACAGTTCGGACACCTTTGTGTCTAGCTTTATCTAAAGATGAGGGTGCGAGTTGGACTAATAAGGTTTTAATAGAAAGTAATCCAAACTTATGGTTTGCGTATCCGGCTATTCTTTTTTTACCCAATAATGCCGTTCTTATTTCGTATAGTATGGGGAAAGCTGAGTTCTGGGGATTAGAGTCCTTTACAATATCTAGGATATTAAGAAAATCCTTGAATTTGGATAAATAAGGTGTAAATATATATTGTGAGGTTCTGAATCTCTACTTTTAGTTATATCTTTGTCTGTCAAAAATAAGATATAAACGATGTATGATATAGTGAAGCTAGGGGATTTTGATATTACAACCGATTTTATTTTTACAGAATTTCCGGAAAAGACATTAATAATAAATACAATAAATGCCTATTCATGGACAATGACGGATCGTTTTCCTGATTTTAAGAAGGCTTTACAAACGAGTGATATTTTATTGCCAGACGGTATTGCTATCGTATATGCAGCTCGTCTGCTTGCAGGAAAACATATAAAGAAAATGGCTGGGGCCGATTTACATTTTCTTTTGTTGGATTTGTTGAATAAGAAGAAGGGACGTTGTTTTTATCTGGGGGCATCCCAAAGTACATTAGATCTGATAAGAAAACGTTTAAACAAAGAATATCCCAATATTTGTGTCGAAACATTTAGTCCTCCTTTTAAAGAACAATTTACGGATGCTGATAATCAGGAAATGTATGATGTTATTAATCGGTTTTCTCCGGATGTGGTTTTTGTAGGGATGACAGCTCCCAAGCAGGAAACATGGATCTATCATAACCATAATAATATTAATACTAAGGTTATCTGTGGAATAGGTGCAGTTTTTGACTTTTATGCTGAAACCAAAAAGCGTCCGCCACAATGGATGATTAATTGCGGTTTGGAATGGTTTGGTAGGTTGATCACCGATCCACGACGATTGTGGAAGAGGTATCTGGTATATAATGTCGTTTTCCTATATAAGATAGGAACATTATATATTAAATCCTTTTTCTCAAAGAAATTATAATGTTTCTTTTTGATTCATATTATGTGTCATATTGGAAAATACGAGTCCCAAAAACATCATAAAAAATAATCCTCGATTACTTGTAAAGGTCGCATCGGCGATATTTTCAATGGCAAAATATCCTGATACTACAATAACTATAGTTGTAAGTTTGGAGTCGTATGTCTTTTTGAAATAAGTATATGCTTTTTTACATAAGTATATCCAAAAGATAGCGAATAAGAGTGCTCCTACTACTCCGAATTGGGCTAAGGACGGATAATAAGTATCTGAAATAAAATAGGGATAATGTTTGCTTAGCCCCCAGATGCCATCTATTTCATACTCTTTGTAGATATCGGAGTAATAGGCTCCTGATGCATGTGTTCCGAAAGTTGCCAATCCGGAACCAAAAGGAAAATAGTCTTTGAATATCTGGAAAGAAGTAGCATAAAGAGCAAATCGGGCAATATAATCCTTTTCACTGTTAGTTGAGATACCTTGTAAAAAATAAAGTTCAATTTTTTCTTTTGCAACTAATAGTATGATTCCCAGCATTATTAATGTTATAATACTATTTCTGAAATTGAATTTTAAATTTTTAGCATTACTGAAAAACAAAATAGTGAATGTCGCTAATACAAAGAAGCCATAGAATTTAGATCTGGCGGAGAAGAGTCCGACAGCAAGCATACAAATAAATATGATTTTTTCTTTATTGGTATTATTACTTGTATACAAGTAGACCAATGCCAGTGCAGCGATAGCTGATGCATAATTCGATGGATGTCCTGCTATAAACTCCAGGATATTAGGATAAAATAGACTTATTATGCCAAAAGGAACCAATACCCCCCAGCATAACAGGCATAATTGATTAAGCAATGTATTTTGTTTTTTACTGAATAGCGGCTTTATTTGGTATACACAAAAAAAGGCGATGTATGGTTTTAGTTGAATGATGAAATCTACAAGTATTGCTGTTTTTGAGTTGCTGCTTATTTGTAATGAATATATGAGATAGAAAATAAATATACCCAATATGTAGATAAATATTTTGTTAATTCTCCAGTCCGAGGTATGGAACATATAGTGTATAAACATAACAAATAGTACGACTGCACATAATTCATCAATGGATTGAAAACCAATCAATCCATATGTCACAATTCCGAATATTAGAGTTATTATGAATAAACTGTAAAAATGTCTGTTTACAAAATCTTGTATCATTTCTAAATATATTTTTATCTTGGTTTATTTGAATTTGTAATACAAATAAACATTATTCTATCGTCAGTGTATTATACAATGACTCTATCTCTTGATTGATCGTTTTAATATTAAACTTTGTCGATGCTAATTTTTTCCCTTCATCTGCTATTGTTTTGTATAGCGAAGGGTCTTTTATTAGTTCTTCAAAATTATTAGCGAGTGTTTGGATGTCCCCCGGTGTAAACAGAAGCAAATTAGTTCTGTTTATAGCGATATCAGGAATTCCTCCTACAGGAGTTGTAACAACCGGCAGACCATAACTCCAGGCATCTAATACTGCCATTGGAAAGCCCTCGGCATAACTCGGTAGGCAAAAGATCATCGCTTCTTTAAAAGCTTTGTCTTTCTGTTTGCCATCTACCCATCCTAAAAACGTTGTTTTTTGTTCAATATTATGCTGCTGCACTAATAATTTTCCATTATCTATTTCACCGTTGCCTGCAAATACTATTTCCCATTCTGGATATTTAGGAGCTATAAGAGCAAATGCATTGATCATATCTGAATATCCTTTTCTGGGA
Source organism: Parabacteroides leei (assembly GCF_023369805.1). Classification (NCBI taxonomy): domain Bacteria; kingdom Pseudomonadati; phylum Bacteroidota; class Bacteroidia; order Bacteroidales; family Tannerellaceae; genus Parabacteroides; species Parabacteroides leei. The sequence continues at coordinate 270,913 of NZ_JAMBQG010000007.1, read as the reverse complement.
TTCAAGGTTCCGGCATATAATATTTGTTTTTTCTGAATGTACGATTTTGAACTTATGATTGTGGTACACGGATTATATATGACAATCGCTTTACCTTTTGGTAATTGAAACTCATTTGTTACCTGATCTTTCCAGTATTCAGACAATAGTACAACTCTGTCTGCATGACCGAATAGATATTTATATACAGGCCTGAACTTCGTTTTTATAGTACTGTGAGGTGAAAAAGCATGGAAGTGTATGATTATTTTTTTTCTCCATAAACGTGCAATGAAAAAGTAGAAACATTTACGGATTGCAGAAGGTACTTCACTTGTGTGGATATGAATAATATCGTAAAAGGGAATAACTGCAGTAAATAGAATAAATGATCTTATAAAATATAGTAGCTTATATAGAAAGCCTTTATCTATATGCGTTTCAATCCATTTACAATGAAACTTCTCCCATTGAACTCCTTTTTTGTGAGCTTCTATCACAGCAGTAATGCCTCCCCTTGTTTTATGTGAGGTTGCAACAATTAAAACTTTAGGTATATGTTTCATTGTATATTTTTTCTAATATGTTTCTGGCAATTCTTTTATCTTCTGCATAAAGCATTTTTTCATGCTCAATTATTTCATCAATTGAAAATCTTGGTTTTATGACTTTAGCCGGTATACCGCCTATAATAGAATAGGGGGGGCAAGATTTATTGACAACTGCCCCAGCTGCAATAACCGATCCTCTGCTTATTGTAACTCCCATGAGTATAGTCACATTAGCTCCTACCCAAACATCGTCTTCTATATTAACTTCTTTATCATTCTCTGGTAGTTTTTCATGAGAGTCTACAATGAATTTTCCAACCACATCAATTCGATGATTTCCTGTTACGATCGTAGGAGATGGTCCGAATACGATGTTATTACCTATGTTCAGTGCTGCTTCCGTACAAAATATATGAGCATATCTGGGAATACTGACATTGTTTCCAATACTTAGATTTTCTAGTCCGAAATATACTGATGTGCAAGGTTTTATTTTTACATTGGTTCCACATTTCTTCATCACTTTTTTGAAAAGTATGGATAATATGGAATCTTTTATAAATTCGATAGAATGAGAAAACCTTTCTGTAAGACGGACTATTTTGATAAACATACTTGTTTTCGAATAATTTATTTAGACAAATTTAGGAGTCAATATCTTCAAAAGTACAAATTTTTGGTATAAGATTTATGATAGTGAAGTTATAAATTTGTTTTTAATTGTTTTTTTGATCTTCAATCATATATCTTGTCATTATTTCTTCTTATTCCAGTTAAGTGATAAGCTGTATTCTAGGGTAATGTGTCATTGAAAATATTTTTAGTCGATTCTATTTGTTTTCTATAAACATCAATAGAGTAGCTTAACGCCTGAAATGTATAAAAACTAATGTTAGCCGACAAAATTATTTTGAGTGTAGATACCTGAAGGTTTATGCCTACTTCAACAAATATTAAAAATATCAGAAATGTTATGGAATTGAAAAGCATATAATTCTTCTTTCGTTGTATACTAAGTTAGATTAGCGTGCAAATATAGCCATTCCTCTTAAATATCGAAAGATATGAACCTCTGTTTTTCGGATATATAATATATCTTCACTTACATCCTTTTAAAGAATATCACGAATTTTCCTTTTTTATATCTTTAAGCGCACAACCAGTACATCCGCAACAGGATTTGTCTGCTTTTGAAGGGTGAACTAGTCTGTATATTTTTCTTCCGATATAGAAAATGACAATGAAACCGATAATGACGATAGCTACTTCCTGCCACATAATTTGATGTCGTTAATTAATTAAATTAATAAACAAACTCCCCGTCTGATAAACCACAAACGAAACGATCCAAGCCAGGACACACGTGTAAATAACTACAAATATTCCCCATTTCCATGATCCTGATTCATTGACGATGGCAGAGATTGTTGCTATACATGGGAAATAGATGAGCACGAAAAGCATCAGGCTTAAAGCTATAAGGGGAGTGAATACCGGGTTGCCTTCTTCATCCATATCTTGTTTCAAGCGTTCGGATAAAGCTTGACTATCCTCTTCTTCACCTGTATATAATACGCTCAGAGTACTTACAACAACTTCTTTGGCTGCCATACCTGTAAGTAGGCTGACACTCATTTTCCAGTCAAACCCTAACGGATTTAGAACAGGTTGTATCGTTTGACCGACTATTCCGATATAAGAACTTTTCTGATGTTCTATATTCTTCAGGCGTTCCAGTTCCGCAATGGTTTCTGTTTTCTCGGTAGAATCCAGCTCGGCATTTTCAACTTCCGCTATTTGCTTGTCGAATACGTCGCCTATTTCTGTGTTACGGGGGAAATACCCCAGGAACCAGATAATGATAGAAGCAACCAGGATGACACCTCCCATTTTATGAAGATACTGCTTCGCTTTTTCCCACATATGGATCATGATAGATTTAGCCGTAGGCATACGGTAGGGGGGGAGCTCCATTACAAACGGTACATCTTCTTCATTAAACAGGAAACGTTTGAACAATCGGGCCATAATGACAGCCAGAATAATTCCGGTAACATATAATGAGAGCAGAATAAAGCTGGCATTGTTAGGGAAAAATGCTCCGGTCAATAATACATACACAGGGAGACGGGCGCTACAACTCATCAACGGGTTAATCAGCATGGTTATCATCCGGCTGTTACGACTTTCGATTGTACGTGAGGCCATAATTGCCGGCACATTACATCCGAATCCCATCACCAGCGGTATGAACGATTTTCCGTGAAGTCCCATTTTGTGCATGATCTTATCCATGATGAAAGCAGCGCGTGCCATATATCCCGAATCTTCCATAAAAGAAATGAATAGATATAATATTAGGATATTAGGCAAGAAGACAATTACGCCGCCGACTCCACCGATGATACCATCTACCAACAAATCTTTTAAAGGTCCTTCACTCATATGAGACCGTACAAAGTTGCCGATAAAACCAACCAAATCCTCGATCCATCCCATCGGATATTCTCCCAGGCGGAATGTCGCTTCGAACATAATCCACATAAACAGGATAAATATGGGGAAACCTAAAACTTTATGAGTAACAAACAGGTCTATGATCTGAGTGCTGGTAGCTTCTTTTATTTTATTTTGTTCGAAAGTTTCCCGTAAGGCCCCTGATATAAATCCATAGCGGGCATTAGTGAATGCTGTTTCGCAATCTTCCAGTAATAACTCTTCGATTTGAGTCACATTACGGTCACGTTCCTGAAGGATTATTTCCGCACATGGCAATGTTTGTATAAATCCTTCGATTTCGGGATCACCTTCCAGTAGCTTGATAGAGAGGTAACGCTTTGAAAGGCTTTTTGCTATATTCGCATTCTCCTTGATTGCCTTGCGAACGTTAGTAATACCTTTCTCCAGTACTTCGCCATAATTAATGTGGATATGCCGGATTACCGGATCTTCTTCCTCGTAAACTTTGATAACTCGTTTGAAAAGATCTTCGATTCCGAAACCACTTCTACTTACTGTAGGAACAATCGGAGTTCCGATCATACGGGATAGAGATTCGTAATCGAACTTATTACCCTGCCGCTCCAGTTCGTCGTACATATTCAATGCAATGACAGAACGAACATCCATGTCGATAAGCTGACAAGTCAGATATAAATTTCTTTCCAGATTGGAGGCATCTATTACATTGATGACTACATCCGGTTGTTCTTCGCTAAGGTGTTTACGGACATACAGTTCTTCCGGAGTATAAGCCGATAAGGAGTAAGTACCCGGTAGATCTACGATCCGGAATGTATATCCGTCTTGTCGGAAGGTTCCTTCTTTGGCATCGACTGTGACCCCGCTGTAATTACCTACATGCTCGTGGGCTCCTGAAGCAAAGTTGAACAAAGAGGTTTTTCCGCAATTCGGATTACCGACCAATGCTACGTTGATCGTTTTCCCTTTATTTATGGCAATTGCTTGTAAATCTTCGGTGGATGGAGAAATGTAAGAGTCTGCAGAACGCTTTTCCTCTTCTTCCGAGGCCTGTACTTTGGCGTGTTCGGCGGCACTGATAACCTCTATCATGGCGGCATCATTACGGCGCAATGATACGTCATATCCCATTACACGATAATGGATAGGATCCTTCAGTGGTGCATTTTGTATAACGTCTACTTCTTTCCCCCTGATAAATCCCATCTCGATAATGCGTTTGCGGAAGGCTCCGCGTCCCATTACCTTTACAATAACACCTTTTTCGCCTGTGCGAAGCTCTGATAATCTCATCTTTTCAAAAATCTTGCGCAAAGGTATATTTTAATGGTTGTATAATCAATACCTAGATTTAGGTATTCCGCCCGACAGTGCCTAAAAAGTTCTGTAAGCATTGTCCCCTGGCGGGACGTATCGAATTGGATATTATTCCTGAGAAACTGTTTTGAATTTATTATTTGATTCTACTTTAGAAAAAACTGAGTCAATAATATAGGAAAATGCCCCTGTCTGTCCATCAGCTATCAGTCATAAATAAGACAAACCCAGTTACAGGTTTATTTGCCGTCAGTTTTAACTGACGGATCAGTAAATGATCTATTTCTCTGGACTTTAGTCCCCTTTTAAACAGTCTCTTTATTTACAGAGAAATGTGGCTAAAGCCAAAGAAGGAGAAACAACTTGTAATCCGTCAGCTAAAGCAGACGGCAAATGAACCTGTAATGGCGAAGTCTCTTTGATAAGGGGATAGCTTCAATGATTGCTCAAATCTGTCAAATAATGAAACATTCAAATCTGTCAAGAAGTGAATCAAACAATAAATTCAAAACAATTCTTGAATGTTTTGTATCTTTGGAACCTGAAAAAGTAGCAAATCCGGTAGAAGTATGTTGAATAAAGTGATAGTATGTCTCGGTTCGAACCGGGATAAAGAGAAGAATGTTGAATTGGCAGATCAACTTTTGCGTGATCATTTTGCTTCGATTCACTTTTCAGAGGCAGTGTATACCGAACCGGTAAATATGCAGAACCCATCTGCCTTTTTGAATCAGGTTGCCATTGCTTTTACTCCGGACTGTCCGGAAAAGATAATAGATGCATTTAAGCAGATAGAACGGTTGTTGGGACGTACACCGGACGACAAACTAAAAGAAAGTATTCCTATCGACATTGATTTGCTGCAATGGAATGATTGTTTACTGAAACCACAAGACCTGCAACGCCCTTATGTCCAGTCAGCTCTCAGAACGTTGTCTGATGCAGGACAAGAAAATGAAGGGAGCAATCAGAAAACCCCCTTTTCCTGAAACTCGGATCAACAGATTGATGCATTTACATATAATTGAACTGACTGAGTTATTCCTGTCCGTATTGTAAAAGCCTTTATCCACTTTCAGAGAATAATTATGAGTACTGAGCAAAAAACGATAATCTTCGATCGGCAGAATCCGTTCCGTCCAGTTCCCGCTTGCCGGATCACAAGTGTTGTGTGCATCTTTTAATTCCGGCAGTTGATTGGCTTTAATTGCTTTGTCTATGTCTTGGTATACAAGTCCGCGAGTTTGCTGCGTCCATTTATTTATTTCATCGACAGAGAGAGTGGGATAGTTTTTTTCAATATATTCTTTTCTTAATGTGTAATAGTTGGGGATTTCTGCTGTTCCGGTCTCACTGTTATCCATTAATCTATGCAGGCGGCGCTTTACATACGGGTTGAAAGGAGTAGAGGCTGTCGTAAAGATCATTTGCATTTCCGGATTTACGCCGGCAAGATCTTTAAAGAAAGCTTTCAGATCGTAGACATGTTCGATCAAGTCTGTTGCGATCAGCAAATCCGGATGAATATCATTTTCTTTGCACCAATCGGCCAATGTGTCGGAATTTCCATGTAAAATGATATCAGGGCCGATCCCGGTTTCTTTTTTTAATACTCGAATTGTTTCTACCGATTTCGGATTAAGATCAAGATAGATCACTTTTCCGACTCCGGCTGATTTTGCCAGGATACTGAGAAAACCGCTTCCACCTCCGTAATCGACAAAGGTGATATCCTGAGGAGAACGGTTAAGAATATCGAAACCTTTTGACAAGCATGCACTATAAATCTTCATATAATAATGCATAGCAGGTTTCAGGTTGCCAATATACTGTTTGTTGTAGTCGCTGATAGGCAGTTGATTGTAATCAATCTCCTGTAAACGTTCCGACAGCGACCTGGCAATATGTAATAAGTTATGCTTTTTCATAAATCATTTTATAAAGTCGTTCTCCTTGTTGTTGGTTTGAATAGGTCGGGAACAGAAACTCTTTTCTTTTCCCGATTAGTTCCTCTGTCATCGGTTGTTTCATCAACCTGTCGCAGGTTTCTATCATATCTTCCGGTGTATTGGCGATATAGCATAAAGGATCCAGTCCACTGCCTGTAACCATTTTCTGATTTACGATAGTGTATCTTCCTCCAAAAAGACTGTTCAGTAATTTTAGTTTTAAACCTGTATCCTGGAAAGTGATCAGCATATGTATTTGAGCCTCATGAGTCAGGTAATCCATTCGCTCGTCAGACGGATTTGCTTCTATCGTGATGTTGGGATAAGGTGCAGCAGCATCCAGTAATGCGTCAGGCGGATTCATGCCGGCGATAATACAAGGATAATCCAGTTTACAGAATACATTTTTTATCAGGAATAAAGCTGCCTGAGTATTCTCTGTTACAGACAGTTTTCCATGATATAAAACGAAGTCTGACGATCCGGTTTTTACGGATATCTGATCGTTGATATGAAAACTGGGCATATATTCAACTTTCTTGTCAGGGAATATTTTACGCAGATAATCCGTATCGGTGACAGATACGACAATCATCAGGTCTGCATGTTTTAATATATCCTGATAACGTTCAAAGCGCCAGGCTTCGAGCAGGAAGAAATACTTTTTGATCAGATTCGTTTCCGCTTTGGCCAGGTGGCGATAATAGTCGTGTTCGATATTACTTTCCCTGTATATCTTCATTCGCCCTTGTAATTGGGGGTGATTTATATAGTAACAGGAATGCAACCCGTCGAATAATATCGGATAGTCATTTTGTAAAAGGTTTTTCAGCAGTTCCGGATCTTTCCGGCTGAATACGTTGTATGGCAATAAAGTGACATTGGCGAGTATCCCCGTCTTTCGTTTATAATAATAAACCTTTTCGCATAAAGCTTCCAACTCTTTGGAGCGGGGACGTTCGTATTCGAAACAATGCAAGATGATTTTTACACCACACCTGTGTAAAGCCAACATTTTGTAATAAACGTCGATCACTCCACCATAATTGGCCGGCCAGGGAATATTGAATGCAACTATATTGATATATTTATCCATGAATATTTATCTTTTCGAATATCTGTATGAACTGTTTCGCCTGTTCTTCACGTGAAAAACGGAGCAATTTATTTTTGTCTATCAGTGAAGAAGTATATCCTTTCTCTCTCCACTCTTTGTAATAATATTTCAAAAAATGACAAACCTCTTTTACACTGGTCGCAGCAAGTCCGGCCTTCGTCTCACCGATAGCCTCTGCCAGGTAACTTTCATCACTGCGTACACAAAGTATCGGTTTCTCTACTGCCAACGACTCAAAGAACTTTGTGGTCATAACCCCTTTAGGTCCCGTACCCTGTGCCCGGTTGGTCAGTAACAATAATACGGAACTGTTATTTAATATCGACGGGATATCGGAAGCCGGTACATATCCTTTGAAATCCATGAAAGGCAGAACCCCATACTTTCTGGCTTCTTCAGTTATGATCTCCCGGGATGCATCGTCGACATACCAATAAACCCGGCAGTCTTTATCCGTAAAAACATTTTCAGCGGATAAGGTTGCTAATGCGTCCATTAACAGGCTCGGATCGCGCATAGCTGTGCTAAGCAACCTGCCTGTATAAGTAATGATGAACCGGTCGGTCGTTTTTTGTTCCGGATAGAATAGTTCCGGATCGAAGCCATTGTAGATCAGTTCTACTTTGGGATTGTATTGTTTCAATATATCTACGTGCCAGGGAGAAATTGTTGTTACATAGCCGGCCTTTTCCAGTACCCGGTTTCTGTCGCGAAGGCTTTTCCGTTTGAATACCGATACAAACAATTTGTTTAATCCGCAAAAGGAAGGTAACGTATGCGACATAAATTCATCTCCCGTATATTGTTCGATGATGTCCCTTAAATCGACCACTAAAGGCAGTTTATATTTATCGGCGACTTTCTGTGCTGCCGGCAACGGGAAAGTCCGGAAACTACTGCATAATATCAGGTCGAACGTATTTCCTTCGACCAGTTTCTTTGCAGCATTATACATACGGGTATCTTTATAGCCGAAACACAGGTCAAGAAAAAGCGTACTGATCCATTGAAGCTTCTTTAGAACCGGATTTTGGGCCGTATAATAATTTACATAAGTAACCTTATCTTTTCCGGCAAGGAAAGTGAACGTTTTCTCTTCCACAGCTTCCGTCAGGATGACAGGCTCCCAGTTATAATGCTTAAGGTACTTACACAAATATCCCATACGAGGACCGAAAGCCGGAGGAAAAAGGTCGCAGATGACTAATACTTTCTTCATAATAAACCAATAATTAGATCGGAAGCATTACCGGTCCCGTATTCTATTATCTCTTTTCGTATCGGATTATTCTCCAGGCAATGCAGAATATTCTGCTTTTTATATCCGGCAATCTGGTTCCATCCGGCCTCGACAGTTTCCACCCATTCCGTTTCATTCCGCAAGGTGATGCAAGGGGTATGATGGAAATATGCTTCTTTTTGTACGCCCCCCGAGTCGGTAAGAATCGTGGCAGCATGTTTCTCCAGCATTACCATATCTAAAAAGCTGATTGGAGGAATGATTTGAATGCCTTCCTGTTTTTCCAGTGCATAAAGCATACCCTGTTTTTCCAGGCACTTGCGTGTACGGGGATGCAGGGGGAGGATAGTAGGAAAAGAAGGAGACGAAATTTCCTTCAGCGCGTCGATAATATCGGATAAGCATTCCCGGTTGTCCGTGTTTTCTGCCCGGTGAACAGTACAAAGTCTGAATTGTTTACTTGTAAGATGATGCTGGGATAATATTTGTGAAGATTTATCAGCCAGTTCTCCGAATAATAAAGCCGCATCGTACATCACATCACCGACATGGTGTACCCCTTCCTGAATTCCTTCGTTCGCCAGATGTTTTACTGCCGCAAAAGTCGGACAACAAAGCAGAGTCGCTATATGATCCGTCAGGATACGATTTATCTCTTCCGGCATTTGTTTATTGAAGCTGCGTAGACCAGCCTCGACATGTATGACCGGTATATGAAGTTTTGATGCAGCCAGGGCTCCGGCCAGTGTTGAATTGGTATCACCGTATACCAGAACGTAGTCCGGTAATGTCTCGGATAATATCTTTTCAATTTCAATAAGCATATGGCCGGTCATTTCTCCGTGCGTTCCGTTTCCGCATTGTAACTGCCAGACAGGTTGGGGAATTCCCATGCTATTGAAAAATATGTCGCTCATATTGGCGTCATAATGTTGCCCCGTATGAAGGAGAAGTTCTTCAATAGGAGAAACATTGTTTTTATTATGTTCCATAATCGCCCGGCTTACCATGGCCGCCTTTACGAACTGAGGCCTGGCACCGACAATAGTAACAATTTTCATTTTTTTGCTAGTTCGTTTAATAAATGGCTATAAAGCTTTCTTAAATAACTGTCTGTATTTTCCTGTGCACTGGTATTATGCCACAGAAGGGTTAATTCTCCACCGGCATTTTTTACCTGTTCAACCAGGTCGAGACTGTAAGTAAGCGCTTTATCATAATCTAATCCCATATATTTTTTCTCTTCCAGCGAGCATTCCATCAGCGTTAACGGATGGAGCAGGACGGAAGATAACCGACGGTTTACAGGGTTGATCCATCGTACCGGATAGGAGGTTCCTAATCTGAAACCGGCTACATCTGCATATCCCATCGTAAAATCATGTGTAATTCCGGCGGCTTCCAGTTGAGTCATATCCTCCGGTTCGCGACTGGCCAGGAAATGATGGCGGTTACAGTATATACTTTTACCGATATTTTCTTCCAGCCCTGTTTTTTCTTTTCGGATGAGGGTAGGAGTAATGCTTGCCTGATAACTGCTGTGTAGCCCGACTGTCATATTGTTGGACAAAGCAGACTGTATCAAATTGTATACATCCTTATTCCGTAAACTGTAATGGGGTTTGTCCAGTTTGCTTTTACCTCCGCTACGGACGAAAAGAACAGACTTGCAGATATCTGTCCCCACCTGATCTTGAAGCGTCTTGTTCTGTTGAAACATCCAGGGGAAAGTATAATACGGATCATCTTCGACCGGTCCGCATCTTCCCTCAATAGATTTTCTCAATCCTCTTCCATCCCTGAGAGAGCGAATGAAACCTTTCCATGAACGGTAAAGCGTCGGAGCGTCCAGGTCGTGAGTCAGATAAATATGTTGTATTTGTTTTTTTATGTCAGGCACCCGAAGCCCGTAACGTTGCAGCCAGCTGCGCAATAATAACCTGTATTCGTCTACAATTGGCCGGTGAAGGAAGCCTGCCCGATATGGCAAAGACTTTTTTCCGGGAAAACGTCCGTGTTCGTCCCGCTCATTCCGCTGTATAATTTCTTCGTAACGGGTGATAAGAAAATAGGTACTTGCAATGATATCTGCATGAATCACCAGGGTATCGCCTATCAGTTCTATTTGAGGCGAGCCAAACAGGAGAGGAGTTCCTTCTATTTCCTGCAACGGTAGTTCCGGGAGGGAAGCGGTGGTTCCGTATATCTGGTTGCTAAAGAATCCCGAGGGAACGATTACTATACTATAACGATCATATAATTTTCTATCGGCCGTATATCCGATAGCGGCAATCACCTCCCCGGAAATATCTTCTCCGAGAAGGAAGCGTATAATATAATGTATAGTGCGATCGTTCATTTCCATTTTTTTATTTTCAGCCAAGCCCTATGTAATAAACTCAGATTCCCTTTGGTTATTGTGAAGAAAGGCGTTTGAATTGCTCCGAATTCGCGGAAAAAACGTTCGACACCGGGTATCATCGATCCTTCGAAGTCGAATAAATCGGTGTATTGTGCAGTGAAGCGGATACCTTCCCATAAGACAAGGCTATGTGCGCCCGATGCCCGTAATTCGGGATCGCCTCCTCCGGCCAGGTAATAGGCGGAACTTTCCTGCCAGGCGATGAAAGCTACGGCATGCAGGTTCCCTTTGTCGTCGTAGGCACCCCAGAGATCTCCCTGGTTGCGTTGACGACAGACAGATATAATCTTTTTCAGTATTTCACGTTCTTTGGGTGCAGGAAGCTGTTGACGTTTGAATGTAAGAGCCTGAATTCTTAGGAAGTCGTCGACGGGAATGCCCTTCTTTACCGTGATGCCCTGTTTCTCTTTTGCTTTTGTAATGTTCCGGCGGATATTGGAACTCATATTTTCCCACAAAGATTGCTCGTCCCGGATGTTATTCAACAGGTAAGTATACCGTGTCGTTTGTTTGTAGCCTTCCCAGTAAAACGGTAACCAATCCGTTATCCGGTAATTGAAATATTGCAGGAAGTGCGGATATTTCTTTAATGCATCTGTAAATACCTTACAGATAGCCTGGTGTTTGCCTAAAGTCCGGGTATATTTTGCGTCAGCAGGTTCCGGTGCAAACCAGGGACCCATTGTCTGGGTGTAAGGAGGCATCGTTATGATACCCTGATGTGGAATATATAATGGAAACGATGCCAGAATTTTCTCCTTTTCTTCAACCAGCAAGACATCCCATAAGGTTTCGCCACAAACCGTATCCAACCACCAATCACGTGAAAACAGGGGCAGGCTTTTTTCTTTATTGCAAAGCTGGCGATATTTGTCTTTGTCAGTCATATTATAAGGTTAGAAAATTCTTAATACCGGTTTATATGAAGTGTGACGAAAACCCGGAAAAGGTCTTCGTCACACGTTTCAATATACATATTATTATATGTAAGAATATTATGCTTTTAAAGCATCGAATATCAGAGCCGACAACTCATCGGCCAGTTCCGGATTGTCGTTGATGCATTGTTTTGCAGCATCACGGCCTTGTCCCAACTTCGTTTCGTTGTAGCTGTACCATGAACCGCTTTTCTTGATAATGTTCAGTTCTGCTCCCAGGTCGACGATTTCGCCGGCATGTGAGATACCTTCTCCAAACATGATATCGAATTCAGCTTTGCGGAAAGGAGGTGCCACTTTGTTCTTCACAACCTTCACACGTACCTGGTTACCTTTCATTTCGTCTCCGTCTTTCAACGTTCCGATCTTGCGGATATCCAGACGTACGGAAGCATAGAACTTCAGTGCATTACCCCCCGTTGTCGTTTCCGGGTTACCGAACATGACACCGATCTTATCACGCAACTGGTTGATAAAGATACAAGTCGTGTTTGTCTTGTTGATAGTTCCGGTCAGCTTACGCAATGCCTGCGACATCAAACGAGCCTGCAAGCCCATCTTGCTGTCACCCATATCACCTTCAATTTCAGCTTTCGGTGTCAGAGCGGCTACAGAGTCGATAACGATAATGTCGACTGCTGAAGAACGGATCAGCTGTTCTGCGATTTCCAAAGCCTGTTCACCGTTGTCCGGCTGGGAGATCCATAGATTTTCTACATCTACACCCAGCTTTTCAGCATAGAAACGGTCGAAAGCATGTTCCGCATCGATAAATGCGGCGATACCTCCTTTTTTCTGTGCTTCAGCAATTGCGTGGATTGCCAATGTTGTCTTACCGGAAGATTCCGGTCCGTATATTTCGATTACACGTCCTTTCGGATAACCGCCAACGCCTAATGCTGCGTTCAGGGCGATAGATCCGGTAGGGATCACTTCGATATTTTCAATGCTTTCGTCGCCCAATTTCATGATAGAACCTTTTCCGTAGTTCTTTTCAATCTTGTCCATCGCTGCACGAAGCGCTTTTAACTTGTCGGCATTTACTGCCGGTTTACCTTCCGGTGTTTTTCCTTCTTCGAATAAATTATCTTCTTTTGCCATCCCTTTTATGAATTAAGGATTTGATTTGCATGGTCTTTTGTCTTCACCTCTTTCGGACCGATTATCTTTTCGATGATTCCATCTTCGTTGATAATAAAGGTGGTGCGGAGAGTCCCCATGTATGAACGTCCGTACAGTTTCTTTTCGGCCCATACGCCAAATATTTGTTGCAGGGCTGTGTCCGTGTCAGCAATCAGGGGGAAAGGCAGGTTCTGCTTTGAGATAAATCCCTGATGGGATTTGGCACTGTCTTTGCTAACCCCGACTACTTCGTAACCGGCTGCCTGTAATTCCTGGTAACCGTCACGCAGGCTACAGGCTTCCGCCGTGCAACCGCTGGTGTTGTCTTTGGGATAAAAATAAAGAGCCAGCTTTTTCCCTTTGAAGTCGCTGAGTTTTATTTCGTTTCCATTCTGATCGAGCCCCAGTACTTCGGGGGCTTTATCGCCTACTTGTAATGCCATTATAATTCCAGATCTACGTTAAACATTTCATGCCAGGGCAGACCTTGCTCATTCAGTTCTTTCATGAATGGATCGGGGTTAAATTCTTCCACGTTCCAAACGCCCGGTTTCTTCCATACGCCTTGCATGAATAGCTTGGCACCGATCATAGCCGGAACACCGGTTGTATAACTTACGCCCTGTGCACCTGTTTCTTTATAAGCTGCTTCGTGGCTACAGTTGTTATATACATAATATGTCAGTTCCTTGCCATCTTTGATACCACGGATGCGGCAGCCGATAGACGTCTCACCTGTATAGTTTTCTCCCAAGTCGCCCGGGTTTGGCAATACGGCTTTCAGGAACTGGATCGGAACGATTTCCTGTCCGTTGTACATCACCGGATCGATGCGCGACATACCGATATTCTGTATCACACGCAAGTGAGTCAGGTATTCCTGTCCGAAGGTCATCCAGAAACGGGCACGTTTAATAGTCGGGAAGTTCTTGGTCAGGCTTTCCAGTTCCTCGTGGTACATCAGGTAAGATTCACGCGGACCTACATTCGGGTAATTCAACGGCTTGTGAACCGACAGCGGATCCGTATCTTTCCATTCCCCGTCTTCGTAATATTTGCCACGCTGAGTGATCTCGCGGATATTGATTTCCGGATTAAAGTTTGTCGCGAACGCCTTGTGATGATCTCCGGCGTTACAGTCTACGATATCCAGGTATTGAATTTCATCGAAATGATGTTTAGCTGCATAAGCTGTATATACACCCGTTACCCCCGGGTCGAATCCGCAACCCAGGATTGCAGTCAGCCCTGCCTTTTCGAAACGGTCTTTGTAAGCCCATTGCCAGCTATATTCATATTTGGCTTCGTCCAGCGGTTCGTAGTTGGCAGTGTCGAGATAACTCACACCGTAAGCCAGACAGGCGTCCATGATGGAGAGGTCCTGATAAGGTAAAGCCAGGTTGATAACCAACTCGGGCTTGAAGTCATTAAACAATGCAACGAGTTCGTCTACATTATCTGCATTGACCTGTGCTGTCTTTATTTTTACATTTTTAATATCAGCAGCAATCTGATCACACTTACTTTTTGTGCGGCTTGCCAACATGATATCGGTAAAAACATCGGCATTCATCGCGATCTTTTTAACAGCAACGGTACTTACGCCCCCGGCACCAATAACTAATACTCTTCCCATTTACTAAATAGAATTAATCTTGTTAATATACAGTTTACAAGGTTTTAAACCAAAGGACAAATATACGATTTATCTTTGGAATAAATTCTATCGGCAGTGTAAAAACAATCAACCTGCTAATTCTCTGCCTTCTACGTTTCAGGTATGTCTTTCTGTTGAACAAATGGAATGTGTGAAAGCGCTCTAGTGGTTTGGTTGATAGTTTATTACAGTTTCCTCGTAGTTCGTTGCTTTGGAAACTGCAGTTCCCTGCCCAGGAAACTACAGTTTCTTCCGCAGGAAACTCGCGTTTCTTAGGCGGGAAACTGTAATTTCCTCAGCAGGAAATTATAAGGACATGCAGATTGAGGTTGTTTGAGTGGGCAAGTCGATTGTAAATGGCCTTATTCTCTGATGAAGATGCAGCGTTTGTAAATGAAACGGCATCATATCATATATGAATAGGCAATGGCAGGATAAATATTAAAGTTAAAGTATATATAAATGCTTGATACTTATTGGGAACGTGTTATATTTGTAAGTAGAATGCAATATTTTTATAGTTATTAAGAATATACATTTAAACCCTGACCGTGGAAACATAGTCTAAACAATAGAATAAATATATTAATGTAGAGGAGAAACGAATATGAAACCCATGAAATTAACATCTTTAGTGGTGATGCTTCTGGTAGCATTTAGTGCTGCAGCCCAGGAGGAATTCTTTGATGATGTGTATTTCTCTTCAAGTAAAGACAAAAAGAAGGACAAAAAAGAAGAGAAGGTTATACAGCCCAAACAGGAGGAAACAACGAAGTCATCATCGTCAATTGTATTGGCGTCGGCCTCCGACTCCAATAGTTCGGCATACGATGCAAATCGTGATGTAGACGAGTATAATCGCAGATATACATCTGTCGACGTAGAAGAACCGTACGATGAAGATCTGGACGAGGAGGATGGAACTTATGTTGAAGAGTTGCCTTCTAAAGATCAGAAAGTAACAAAGAAATCGGAACGTCGTTCCGATGCGGAATATACCGAACGTATTGTTCGCTATCATTCACCCAGCAAGATTACGATAGCCGGTGCCGATCAGGTAGATTTGTATCTGAGCGACGGTTATTACAGTTATGGGTATGATACGGATTACTCCGACGGCAATGCCAATGTAAATGTGAATATCAACATGGGCAATAGCTGGGGAGGCTGGTATTCTCCGTGGTATAATAACTGGTACGATCCTTGGTATAGTTACAGTCCATGGTGGACTTACTCTTCCTGGTACGGCCCTCGTTGGGGATTCGGCTGGGGCTGGGGTGGTTTCTACGCCGGCTGGAGCAGTCCATGGTATGGAGGTTATTACGGTCCCGGCTATTGGGGCGGTGGTTACTGGGGAGGTGGCTATTATGGACACCATCATCACCATTATTATTCAGGTTACTATAGTTCTTATAATCACGGTCGTTCTGCTGTTAGGAGTAACAGAAGTTATGTTAATTCAGGAAGAGAATCGGCTAGTAGATACAGTGCACGGAGTAATCGCTCGTCAACGGCTAGAGCTTCTTCTTTAAGATCCTCGAGTTCGTCAAGATCATCGAACTCCTCGGCAAGTTCTTTGAGAAGTAACCGTAGTAGTTCGTCGGATAGGAGTTCATTAGGTGTAACGAGTGGAGGGCGTCGTTCCTCTTCGTCTGTAAGCGGAACTCGCAGTAGCAGTGCTGGTAGCAGTGTAAACTCTGAACGTACACGTGTATCCCGTAGAAGTAATAGCGACGCGTCTTCTTCCGGCAGAGTTACTACTCGTCAGTATACTTCACCGACACGTAGCGAAAATAATAGCTATTCGCCAAGTCGTTCTTCTCGTTCGTCTTCTTCCAGTTATCAGTCAAGGAGTTATTCGTCTCCTTCGCGTAGTAGTTCTGTTGGATCTTCTTCTGGAAGCTCCGGTAGTAGTAGATCGAGTGGAGGTAGTTATGGCGGTGGTCGCTCCGGTGGTGGTAGGCGTTAAGTGATGAGAATGATTGAAGTTTGGTTGATTAAATAAACAGAAAGATGAGAAAGTTATTAGTGGCTGTTTCGGTCCTGTTGTTTTGTTATGGTTCAGCTTTTTCCCAGGAAATGTTGGATGCTTACAAATATAGTAGTAATGACTTGAGCGGCACGGCACGTTCTTTGGGAATGGGAGGCGCTTTTGGGGCTTTAGGTGGTGATATTTCCGCTATGAGTAATAACCCGGCAGGGTTGGCTGTTTATCGCAGTTCAGAAGTGGTTACGACTTTGAGTTTGTCTTCTATTGGAGCTAAGACTGATTGGTTTGGTAATAAGGAAAATAATAACCGAGTGAAGTTTGATTTCGATAATATAGCTTATGTCGGGTATTTTCCGACTTCTAATGATGGCGGTATTGTAAATTGGAATTTTGGTTTGTCCTATAACAGGGTAAAAAACTTCAGAAGGAATTATTCCATGACTGCTCGAGGCGGAACTAATTATTCGTTGTCTGATTACACGGCGACTATGGCAAATCTGAATGAATATAGGGCAGGTGATTTGTTGGATACGTCAGGTAGTGGGTCTGGCGGCAATGACCCTTATCGGAATAGTCAACTTGACTGGATGTCTGTTTTGGCCTATAATGCTGGGTATATGAATGCTTATAATGATAATGATAATGATAATGACAAGCTTTATTATAGTACTTTTACAAATCCGGATGGAAGTGGGTTCCCTATGAGTGAAGCTAATCTTATTGTAACCGAAAGCGGGTATATCGATCAATATAATATAGCTTTTGGTATGAACATATCTGATATCGTTTTGCTGGGAGCAACTGTGAAAATTACAGATTTGGATTATAACCAGCAATCTTATTATAAAGAGGTATATGAAAATGGTAGTCTGTTGACTTTGGGGAATGATAAGGATGGTGTCAATGGGTTGAGTACCGATGGAACCGGATATGGATTCAATCTTGGGGTAATCGTTCGTCCTTCTGATTACTTCCGTTTGGGAGTCGCTTATAATTCTCCGACTTGGTATAAAATGACTGACTATTTCCGCTCTGGCGCTTCTGCGGATACTCCTGAGTTTTCAGAAGAGGTTTGGGCACATACTCCTGATGGCGCTTTTGGAGATTATAAATATCGTACGCCTGATAAATGGATATTTAGTGCAGCAGCCATTATCGGTCAATATGGATTGATAAGTGTAGATTATGAGTTGACAAATTATAAGCGGATGAAGTTGTATTATGCTGATGGTATTTCGAATGACAATGCGAATGGCGATATAGATAATGCTTTTGGTATAGGAAATACGATTCGTGTTGGCGCCGAAGCGAAAATAACTCCTCAATTTTCTGTTAGAGCAGGAGGAGGATGGACAGGAAGTCCTTTGGCTAGTTCTTACAAAAATGGATCAGAACAAATCTTTACAGCCGGAACAATTCCTCATTTTACACTTGATCAGAGTATGAGCTATTATACAGTGGGTTTGGGGTATCGGTTTACACCAAATTTTTATACAGATATAGCTTGTGTATTCAAAACGCATAAACAAGATGTTTATGCATTCTCGAGTATACCGGGGGATAATCCTGGTGAGTATTTAATTAAGGCCGAGCCGGCTACAATGAAAACAAATACGACAAAGGTGGCATTAACTTTAGGCTATAAATTCTAAAGAAGATAGAAGATAATTGAGATTATATTTTAGGTGATACTTTTTTTGAAAGGTATCACCTATTTTTTTTGTTTTTTATTGTGTTTTTAAATGAAAAAATAGCGATATTGAGTTCTAGTATCTTTTGAAGTTTTATTATTTATGAAGTATTTATTTATCTTTTTTTCTTTTATCGGTTGTTTTAGTTGTGATTTAAGAAATCCTCAACAAGTTCAAATTGAAAAAATAGAGTCTTTGTTAACTACGTATCCTGACAGTGTTTATCTATTACTAGATAGTTTGGTTAATGAAAATGATTTGGATGAAGCTTGTTTTGCTAAATCCTGTCTTCTTATTTCTAAAGCAGCAGATAAAATCAATGGAAAATTACTTAGCATAGCTGATTATGAAAAGAGTATTGCTTGGTATAATAGTAATGGAGAGGAAGCTGATCGGGCTCAGATACTTTTTTATTTGGGACGTTCTTATACGGAGAAAATGCAATATGAAAAAGCTATGAATGCTTATTTGTATGCACTTGGTTTGTTTGAAAAAATTCAAGATTTTAATAAAGCCGGATATGTTGCGAGTTATATGGCTGATTTATTTGAGGCGCAAAATGATCCTGTAGGTGCACGAAGAAATTATATGTTAGCTGCAGATTATTTTCATAAATCAGGAAATGAAAGAAGTTATGTGTTAGCATTAAATGATATTGCTAGGGAGTTAGCTTTTCAGGATTCATGTGAATCAGCTCTTAAATATTTAGAATATGCAGATTCATTAGCTTTTATCTTGCAGGATTCTATCGTGAAAATCACTGTATATAATAGTCTTGGAAATGTGTACAAGATCATGGGTAAGTTTTCACAGTCAGAAAAGTACTTACTTGGGGCAGCCTCTATTGATACAACAACATGGGGGATTCCCAATTTGCTGGCTTTATCTGATTTATATTTAGAAGCAGGTGATCTGAATAAAGCATCAGATTTTCAAAATCAGATGATGTGTAAGATTGGTAATAACAAACAATATATTGATATGATAATGTATAATCAATATAAGATATATAAAGCTCAGGAAAGTTATAAAGACGCATTACTTTATCTGGAAAAATACCAGGATGTATTTGATTCTAATGCTCAGATCAGTGATAATGTGAATTTGCTCGAAATGGAGAAGAAATATAATAAGTTAAAAGTCCAACAGGAAAATCAACGATTGAAACTTTCGCAACAATTACATATAATTTTATTGATTGTATCCATATTAATATTATTGGTAGTTTCATTAATCTATTTAATATTTCAGAAAAAAGCATATAATAAAATACATAGTCAGGAAAGGGAAATCAATCAATTTAATATTGATGTATTAAATTTGACTCTTGAGTTAGAGCAGAAGAAGAGGATGTTAAATTCAATGAGAAAGGAGTATCTTAAAAAAGCTGATCTGGAAAACGATATCAGTACATTGAGTAAGGAGCTGGATCGGATAAAGAGAAAACAATTGTTGGAATCAACGATCGGTAAAAAGTTGAAAGTTCTTTCTCAAAAACACATGCCGGGGAATACAAAAACGATGATAACAGAAAAAATGTTTGAGAATATAGAAATAGAAGTAAAGAGAGTGTATCCTGAGTTTAAATCTCAGATTTTGGAATTGTGTCCTAATATATCTGATTCGGATTGGATGTATTGTTGCTTTTTACTGTTTAACTTTGATGTAAAGGCAGAAGCTGTTTTACTCTGTTTAACCCCTGGTTCCGTAAGAACTCGCCATCTAAGATTGCGCCAGCGATTGAACATTCAATTGGGCAATGGAACTCTCTATGATTATTTTGTGAATTTTGTTATAAACTCTTGATATTAAATGGTATATATGCTTGATGAATGTTTTGTTTGTCTATTCGAATTTTGTAATTGATTGATTATCAGGTGATAGTTGTGTACTGGTTTTTGCAGGATTTTGTAGTATTGATGGTGAAGGTTTGATATTTTTGCATTAAAACAACTTGATACTATAAAATTATGAGAAATGTGAAAGTTTTGTTAATTATGATGTTGGCATTATTTGTAACGATGCCTGCATTTGCCTTAAGACAAATACGTTTTAAGAATTATTGGATTAGGAAAGCTAAAAGTTTTTCTGCTCAGTTTCCTATCGTCGCATACATAGAGGATGACGATAAAACACTTCACTTACAGTTTCTAGAAAATTTAGGTGATGTTACTGTTTGCGTGAAAGATGAATCGGGTAATGTCGTCTATGATCAATTGATTGAAACTGTGAATGACCCTTCTCTTGTTATCCCAATGTTTAGTCAAAAGGGTAATTATATAATATCTGTATCTAATGAATATAATAATGTAGAAGGTGAGTTTGATTTTTAATTAACCTTAAATACATTGTTGAAAAAAAAATTTATTATGAAAGTCTTTGCACAAATTATTGTAGTAAGTATCATAATGATGTATGGTGCTTTGTTCATGTCGTCATGTACGGATGATCTTTCTTCTAATAGGTATGAGTTGGGATCTGGTAGTGTTATAAAAAAGACAAACACTGAAATAAAAAAAGAATTTGGAGCAGCATTAACGAAAGTTTTGGCGGAAAGTACTCCCGTAAGAGAGTTGATAAAAAAGGAAGCATTGAAGCAGATTGATTATGATTATGATGTGCTTTATCTAATGGTGAAGGATCAGATATTAAGTGATAATACGACTTTGGAAGGATTATTATCGAAATATTTAAATCGAGATTTTTTTGAATTGGTTGAAAACCAAATACCCAATTTGACAATATTTGTACCAGAGTTACCTGATAATTCATTCTCTGCTGAATTATGGGATGTGGAAACAGATATTCCTGATGTTGGTGTTAGAACATTTGATACTGAAGGGGTGCCAGCTTTTAATGGGCAAAAAGGTGAATATATTATTAGTGCCGCAGAAGTGCCACGATATCCAATTGTGGTAATAAAAGAAAATGAAAGAATTATTGCTGGCAATATGATAACTAAATCACTCGGAGAATATGGAGCAGTGCTAAAAGCGCAATCTGATTCAAACTTAGATTTTGTTTTTTTGGATGATGTGTTTGATAATTTTAATTCAGGCAGTTCTTCTATAACTTTAAAATCAGGAAGAAGGGATAATATCTCTCACAATTTGGAAAAAGCGAATGAGGCATATAATATATATAAAGGTGTGGATGGTTGGCATAGAGATTATGTTTATTATAATTTGAAACCAGAGAGTGGGATACCACGAGATAGTCTTAAAGGACCATTTATCTATAAGTTTAAAGAATGTATTATAGGATTTGAATTATTAGGTGATCCTATGTCTGCTTTGGCTAAAATATCGGATCAAACTGGAGATCCAGATATAAGTTCTATTGGTAGTGGTAGAAATATTTCTTGGACAGAAGGGGAGTTTGAATTTTTAGTTAAAACATATCTTGCATCTAAATCTCTTACAGGCAGTGAACTAAAAACGTTTTTTAGGGCCAAAGGTGATGATTTGTTTCTTCATACTAGTGGAGGTGGACGTGGTCAACAAAGTTCTATACGTTTAATTACAATGGACTTGAAACTTCCTCTTTTTGAATGGAATTTGGAAGACTATGCGCCTTCTGTGAAGATTGCAATAGAAGAAGTAGATGATACCCAGTCGTTTAGAAACACAGAGACGACAACAGTAGAATTTGCAGGAAATATAAGTTTTGATATATCTTGGGGTAAAACGGTTAAGAAAGGATTGAAGTTCGGAGCAAGTGCCAAAAAAAATCATACGGTGGTGTATGAAGTAACAACATCAAAAGGAAATGATG
This sequence comes from Parabacteroides leei, assembly GCF_023369805.1. Taxonomy (NCBI): domain Bacteria; kingdom Pseudomonadati; phylum Bacteroidota; class Bacteroidia; order Bacteroidales; family Tannerellaceae; genus Parabacteroides; species Parabacteroides leei. The sequence goes on along the minus strand of NZ_JAMBQG010000007.1, from coordinate 248,685 downwards.
AGTTAGGTGAAGTTATTGTTAATTTTGGTGATCCTATAATTGAAAGTATTGATTCTGTCCGTAGTTCTAGTGGACGATACGATCCATCTGGTCCACAATATATTATAATGAATAATTATAATTCAAAATATTATACAGGTTGGTATCGATTGTATATTGCTCCAGAAGAGATGTGATTAATTTGTAGTGAAATATAGTTTGTTAGCAAATGTCCCCTGTTCGTACATAAAAGGTATGGACAGGGGACATTTTTATGTAAAAGTAACAGAAAAGTTTGCCTGTTTAAAATACTTTTTGTTCTTTTGTTTTCGAAAACAAAATTGTATAACATTTAAAACCTCATTGCCTATAGCATAAACATTACTCAAGAAACTATAAAATACAGAAGTAATGAAGACTTTAAAATCGATGACAGACGAAGATCTGGTTGTCCTTTATGCACAGGGTAATAATACCGCCTTTGACGTGTTGTTAAATCGTCATAAGAGCAGTATCCATTCCTATATTTACTTTATAGTCCGCAATAAAGAGTTAACGGAAGATATCTTTCAGGAAACTTTTGTGAAAGTGATTATGACTATTAAACAAGGCCGTTATACAGAAAACGGTAAGTTTAAAGCATGGATCACCCGTATTGCACATAATCTGATCATTGACAATTTCCGTCAGGAACGCAGTGAAAATACTGTATCCAACGATGAAGTGGAAGTTGATCTATTCAATAATATCAAGCTTTGCGATGGAACGATCGAAGACAATATCGTGCGTCATCAGGTATTGTCGGATGTGAAGAAGTTGGTAAAACATCTTCCCGACAGTCAGCGTGAAGTTCTGGAAATGCGTTATTACCAGGATTTGAGCTTTAAAGAAATAGCCGATATTACAGGTGTCAGCATTAATACAGCACTGGGACGTATGCGTTATGCTATTCTGAATATGCGTCGTATGGCTGACGAAAACCATATAGAATTATCTTTGGCATAATCGGTTCGCGAAGCGAGCTAATTCTAATTTAGGGTTCGCGAAACGAGCCAATTTGTTTTATCCGATAAAAATAATCTGCTACTCGTACAATAAGTAGAAACTGCTCTCGTTTTATTATCAAACGAATAAAAAAGGGGATGCCTATGAAGAGATTTTCTACTCATTGTATGGATGAATTGAAGGATAAAACTAAAAAGAACCGGAACGAGAGAAAAAGTGCGCCGAGTAAACAGACGCTTGACTTCCTTTCTCAATTTGCGAGGAGCTATCATGTAGAGCCCGCATTGCAGCCGGAGTTTTGTGGTTATGTGATGAACTAAGAAATTGAAGGAAAGAGAACACCGGTAATAGTGTTCTCTTTCTTTTTTTTGTACCTTTGCATAAAAGACTTGAAATTATGAAACATAAGATTGCTCCTTCTTTGCTGGCTGCCGATTTTCTGAACCTGCAAAAAGAAGTAGAAATGATAAATAACAGTGAGGCGGACTGGTTGCATATGGATATTATGGACGGGGTATTTGTTCCGAATATCTCTTTTGGCTTTCCGGTACTGGAGGCTGTAAAGCCTATCCTTAAGAAGCCTATGGATGTGCATCTGATGATTGTCGAGCCCCAGAAGTTTGTAAAAGAAGTGGCTGCGGCCGGAGCTTATATGATGAATGTTCATTATGAAGCCAGTACACACTTGCATCGTACTATCGGGGCGATAAAGGAAGCTGGAATGAAAGCGGGAGTTACGTTAAACCCGCATACTCCGATCAGCTTGCTGGAGGATATTATCCAGGATCTCGATATGGTATTGCTTATGTCGGTCAATCCCGGTTACGGGGGACAGCGTTTTATTGAGCATTCTGTAAATAAAACAGCTCGCCTGAAAGAAATGATCCGGGAAAAAGGATTGGAAACTCTCATTGAAGTAGACGGTGGTGTGAATCTGGAAACTGGGAAACGTTTGATAGATGCTGGTGCGGATGTGCTGGTTGCCGGTAGTTTTGTTTTTAGTTCTCCTGATCCGATACGAACGATAAAAGAACTGAAAGATATGTAGAGATTTATTTCAACCAACCAAAACCAACCTTTGTATGATAATAAAAGAAATACGAAAGCGGCCTTTTATCAGGCCGCTTCTTATATGGATAACCGGAATCTTACTGCAAGCTTACCTGGATTGCTGTATTCTGTCACTATTGTTGATACTGATCCCTTTGTTAATTATTTTACTTTCTTATATAGCTGCAATATCCCGATCGGAAAAGAACTATTGGAGTTATGAATTTCGTTGGATATGGGGAGTGGTATTTCTTTTGTTATTACTATCTCTCTCTATTCAACGAACGGCATATTGGCAGGATAGAAATGAAAGGCCTGCATTCTCTTCTGTTTCAGAATTGGCTGGGCAAAGGCAGCAGCGTTTATTGAAACCTTTCGAACGTTTGCACTTGTCGGATGAAGAAAAATCTGTGCTGGCGACGATTACCTTGGGATATCGGGAAGGAATGAGTCGGGATGTAAAAAGACGTTTTTCGGTAACCGGAGTTGCCCATCTTCTGGCTGTAAGCGGTTTCCACGTCGCTATTGTTTGCGGTTTCCTTTCTTTGTTTTTCTCCTTCTTTCCTAAAAATACCTTTTATAGGTGGCTGACGTTTTTATTGACGATTAGTTTGCTTTGGGGGTTTGTCTTGATTACCGGATTTGCAACTTCTGCTATCCGTGCCGGATTGATGTTGACGTTGTATCTGACGGGTAGAACACTGAGACGAAGAACTGACGGTTATAATACATTGGCAGCTTCGGCATTTTGTATGCTGGCGTTTGATCCGTTTTATTTATTCGATATCGGTTTCCAGTTAAGCTATCTGGCTGTATTGTCTATTTTGTATCTGCAACCCCGGCTTCAAAAGCTGATCGATGTAAGAAATCCACTTCTGGCTGCTCCCTGGGGGTGGATAACTGTAACATTGTCTGCACAAGCGGGAACAACATTGCTTTGCTTATATTATTTCCGGCAATTCTCCCTGGTCTTTTTATGTACAAACTTGCCATTAACCTTGCTGGCAACTTTTCTTATACCGACCGGGCTTATCTGGCTGATGTTACCGGTCGGGTTTCCTGGATATGAATTACTTCAGCATCTTGTGGAAACAATGACTCATACTTTATTACAGATCGTAGATGCTTTTAGTAAGGTTCCGGGGGGAACTTTTTCTTTTCAGCTTGATTTATTCCTGACAATCTTGGGATATGGGGTTGCCTTTTTTTTACTGTTGTTTTTGCAAACCCGGCGCCCACGATTTTTATTCGCCTCGTTACTTCTATTGTTATTTATATTGTTTGATTTGTTTATTGAACGTTTTTTTACTGTGTAGAACATAAAAAAAGTAGTACCTTTGTCTTTGTAAACAAGATAAAATATGATTACAAAAATCATTCAGGAAGAGAAAATTCAGAAAGCCAAGAAATACGTAGAGAAAGGCGAAAGTTTTGTTATTGTGACCCATGTTACTCCCGACGGCGATGCCCTCGGTTCAGCTTTGGGATTGTACCATTTCCTTACAGCCTATGGTAAAGATAATGTAACGGTAGTTGTCCCCAATGAATTCCCATTATTTTATAAATGGATGCCGGGAGCAAAGGATATTGTGATACACGAAAAGTATCCGGAATTTGCGGAGCAGCTAATCCATGATGCGGATGTGATTTTTTGTCTGGACTTTAACGAGCCTAAACGTATAGAGAAAATGGCTTCGGCTGTTATCGCAGCGGAAGGACGTAAGGTCTTGATCGATCATCACCTGAATCCTGCCGACTTTTGCAGGGTTTCCATGTCATATCCGGAAATGTCGTCTACAAGTGAAATGATTTTCCGTTTTATTTGCCGTATGGGTATGTTCGATCTGCTTAACAAGGAGGCTGCCGTTTGTATTTATACCGGTATGATGACGGATACAGGTTCTTTTACCTATAATTCGAATAAGCCTGAAATTTATACGATTATCGGTGAACTTATAAAGAAAGGAATAGATAAAGATTTGATTTACCGTAAGGTTTTCCAGGTCTATTCAGAATCACGTCTTCGCATGCAAGGCTACGTCTTGTATGAAAAGATGAAGATCTACCCGGAAAAACATGCTGCATTGATTACGCTTTCACAGGCTGAATTAGACCGGTTCAACTATGTAACCGGTGATACGGAAGGTTTTGTGAATATGCCGTTGAGCATTGAAGGGGTATCGTTCAGTGTCTTTATTCGTGAAGATAAAGATTATATTAAAGTTTCTTTACGCTCGGTTGGAGATTTCCCCTGTAACTTATTTGCTTGCCAGTATTTTAATGGCGGCGGCCATAAAAATGCTTCCGGTGGAGAGTTTCATGGTTCTCTGGAAGAAGCTGTAGCTGTCTTTGAGAAAGGATTAAAAGAATTTAATCCTAATAAAACAGAAGAAATAGAAAAACTTGGCTAAGATGTGGCGGATATTATTTACATTTGTCGCTCATTTATACATTAAAGAATAACAGATGAAAAGAGGTTTTTATATCCTGATGATTATGTGTGTGGCTCTATTGGTGGCATCGTGCGATAAAACGAAGTCGTATACTGAGCGCTTGAAGGATGAAAGGAAAGCAATTGATCGGTTGATTGATCATGAGGGATTTAAGATTCTTAAAAACTATCCGTCAGATGGTGTTTTTAAGGAGAATGAATTTGTGAAGTTAGATAATGATGTGTATCTGAACGTGATAGATTCAGGAAATGGAGAACGGGCAGTGCTAGGGAAAACAAAAGTTTTTTGCCGATTTGAAGCGAACGGAATTTTAGATTCCGATACAGCTTATTTAATGGTTGATAATTTGTCTCCTGAATTTAATAATAGGTGGGGATTCCCTACCGAATTTATATTTGGTTATAATGTTTCTGCTGCTGAAAACAGAGATTATGATCCTGATTTATTTGTCGGTGAAGGGTTGGCAACGGGCTTATATCATGTTGGAGACGGTGCTATTGTAAGGTTGATCGTTCCTTTCAAACGAATGGCCTCTGGAGGCTATTTCCAGAGTAAATATATTCCGGTCTATTTTAGCAAGGTAAGATATACATTTGAAAAATAATCTAACTTATGACACTTATTAAATCTATTTCCGGTATTCGCGGTACAATAGGCGGAGCACCGGAAGACGGATTAAATCCGTTAGCCATTGTGAAGTTTGTTGCAGCTTATGCAACCTTCATTAGAAAAAGCACAAAAGCAACATCAAACAAGATCGTAGTAGGACGTGATGCCCGTATCTCCGGCCCGATGGTAAAACAGGTGGTTTTAGGTACGCTTACGGGAATGGGTTTCGACGTGGTCGATATCGATCTGGCAACAACTCCGACTACTGAATTAGCTGTGGCCATGGAAGGTGCATGTGGCGGTATTATTTTGACTGCCAGTCATAATCCGAAGCAATGGAACGCATTGAAGCTGCTGAATGAAAAGGGTGAATTCCTGAATGCGGCTGAAGGTGCTGAAGTTTTGGAAATTGCAGCTTCTGAAAGCTTTGAGTTTGCTGATGTCGATCATTTAGGAAAAGTGATCGTTGACAATACATACAAACAAAAACATATCGAGAGTGTACTCAATCTCGACTTAGTAGATGTAGAAGCGATTAAAGCTGCTAATTTCCGTGTTGCTATTGATGCTGTAAATTCCGTAGGTGGTATTGTTCTGCCGGATTTATTGTATGCTTTGGGTGTGAAAGAGATTTTCAAACTGCATTGCGCTCCTCATGGAAATTTCTCTCATAATCCGGAACCTCTTCCTGAGAACCTGACTGAGATCTCAGATTTGATGAAGCATGCAAAAGCTGATGTAGGTTTCGTTGTCGATCCTGATGTAGACCGTTTGGCTATTATCTGTGAAGATGGTGAAATGTTTGGTGAAGAATATACTTTGGTTGCAGTAGCTGACTATGTGTTAAGCCATACACCGGGTAATACGGTAAGCAATCTGAGTTCAAGCCGTGCATTGCGTGATGTGACGCGTGCTCACGGTTGTGAATATAATGCAGCTGCAGTAGGGGAGGTAAATGTTGTTGCCAAAATGAAAGCGACCAATGCTGTTATAGGTGGTGAAGGTAATGGGGGAGTGATCTATCCGGCCAGCCATTATGGACGTGATGCTTTGGTGGGTATCGCTTTGTTCCTGACTCATCTGGCAAAGAAGAAAATGAAAACAAGCGAATTACGTGCCAGCTATCCTCCGTATTTTATCTCTAAACAGAAAGTTCAGCTTACTCCGGAGATCGATGTGGATGCAATTTTAGCTAAGGTAAAAGAGAAATTTGCTCAATATGATATTACTGATATCGACGGTGTAAAGATCGACTTCCCGGATAAGTGGGTTCACCTTCGCAAAAGTAACACTGAACCGATCATCCGTATCTATGCAGAGGCCCATACAATGAAAGAAGCCGAAGAGATAGGTGGCGAGTTGATCGCAGTGATCAATGAGATGTGTAAATGATCTGAAGAATATATATAAAAACGCCTATAAACCATTCACCCTTCCCCTTCGCCTCCTAAAGTGCTGGTTTCTTTTATTTTAATGTGGTGAATGGTCGGTGAACGGTTTCTCTAAAATGTGAACCCAAATGACAGGTTTTGTAGGGGTGGGGTTTGCCCACCCTTTGCGACAATAATATAACAACCGGTGAAGAAGGGCGGGCAGACCCCGCCCCTACGGTCGAACCTGCCTGTTCCATTGTGACGGCGCCTGTAGGGGCGGTTCGCGAACCGCCCCTACCAACAACACTACATTTATATCTGTCAAAATATGAAGGTGAACGGTTTGCTATTAACCATTCACCTTTTTTTGAAACCATTCACCTGTGTTTATTGCAGATGTGTCTTGTTTTACAATGTGTTGAATGTGGTCGGGTGAACGGTTTTTATGCTATTTTTAATATGTTATAAGAACAACCGCTGAAACTCCTGCTCGAAATTCGGAGTAAACACGCTTTTCCCCAGATTGGTTTTTATCTCTTCCATCGGCCAGAAACGTCCGCCATCCAACTCTTCGGTATCCGGTTGGATTTCTCCGTTGTAAACGGTACGGAAGGTATTGACCAGTTCTTTTTCGATGGCCGATTCGAAGACATAACGGGTAATGAATTGTGGAACAAACTCGGTTATACCTAATTCTTCCCGAACTTCCCGGCGGAGGGCTTCTTCTACTGTTTCTCCGTAATCGATATGTCCGCCGACAGCCGTGTCCCATTTGCCAGGCTGGATATCTTTATTCATCGAACGCTTTTGTAAGTACAATTCTCCTGCATCATTAAAAATATGCAGGTGGATAACCGGATGTAATTGTTTGCTCCCGCTATGGCATTCCCGGCGTGTCGCCTTACCTATTGTTTCTCCCTCTTCGTTGACCAGAGGGAACCATTCTTCTTTCATCTTTTTCTGTGTTTTGAGCATGCAAAGATAAGGAATAAAGGAGGTTGGAATATGGATTTTAATTATTACTTTTGCAAAGGACATAATAAAAAGAAATAACTATGACAAAATCAACTATGGCCCTGGAAGCTGAAAAAGCTGAATTGGCAAGAATTGTATTAGCCTTGGATGATATGGATTTAGTAAAGAAAGTAAAAGCTTCTATTAAACGTATTACTACTCCGAAAGAAGATCCTTTCTTTACCAACCCGGCAAACTTGGCTCATTTCCGGAAATCTGTGCAACAGAAGGAAAACGGAGAAGTTGTGGAATTGACGAAGGAAGATTGGCAAAAGTTATTATTATCGGAATAGCTATGTATTATGTATAAAGTTATACCAACAAAGCAAGCGCTGGATGATATCGAATTATTCAGGCGGGCAGGAGATAAAGTGAGTTTAAAGAAAATATATTCTTTGATTGAAGAACTCTATGAACATCCTTACACCGGAACAGGCAAGCCTGAAGCTTTGCGGGGAAACTGGTCCGGCTACTGGTCTCGCCGTATCAATAAAAAAGACCGGTTAATTTATACGGTTGAGGAAGATAAGGTAATCGTAACAGTAGTACAAGCGACAGAGCATTATAATGACAAATAATAGAGTGATTATAATGCTTTTATAACATTTACCAATTCCTTATCCGATAACCCTTCTCCATAAGTCGCATAATCCAGACGGAACGTACAACCATTTTTGTATTCGGAACAACCATAGGCCGTCTTGCCACGTAGGATATTCCCTTTTTTACAAATCGGACAAACAGGTTTATCTGATTGTTCGATTGCTGTCTGCTTTTTCGGAGTATTTTCCTTTTTAGCACGTGGCTTACGAGGTTTCTTTTCCTTTTTCTCCTCTTTAGGCTGTTCCTTGACGGCCTCTTCAATCGTAATTGAACGGGTCGACTGGTCGGACAGTACGTTGATGACTACCTGATTGACCATCTGTTTCAACTCTTCCAGGAATGTACGGGCTTCATACGTTCCCCGTTCGATCTGACGCAGTTTCTTTTCCCATAGACCGGTCAGTTCCGCACTTTTAAGCAGTTCCTCGTGTATGGTACCGATCAGTTCGACACCGGTGGCGGTAGGGAACAGGTTTTTACGCTCCTTGCGGATATAGTTCCGTTTGAACAGTGTCTCGATAATGGCGGCACGCGTGGAAGGACGGCCGATACCATTCTCTTTCAGGGCATCGCGCAGTTCTTCGTTGTCGACCAGCTTACCTGCCGTTTCCATGGCACGAAGCAAAGTCGCCTCGGTATAAGGTTTGGGAGGTGTTGTCCATGTCTCTTTTAAAATAGGTTTATGCGGACCGCTTTCACCTTTCACGAAATCAGGTAATACACCTTCTTCTTCAGTCGGTTCGGCATCCGGATCTTTTTGTTCGGCACCGAATACGACACGCCATCCCGGTTTTAGTATCTGCTTTCCCGTTACTTTGAAATCCACTTTATCGACCTTACCCAGTACGGTAGTCGTGGAGATGTCACAGTCCGGATAAAAGGCGGCAATGAAACGACGGGCAACCAGGTCGTATACTTTCCGTTCATTTTCCGTCAGGTTACGGGCTGGAACTCCTGTCGGGATGATCGCATGGTGATCGGTTACTTTCGAGTTGTCGAACACCCTTTTGCTTTTAGGAATTTTGGCTGCCAGTACCGGAGCTGTCAACTCGGTATAATCGACCAGACCCTTTAGGGTATTCGGAACTTTAGGATAAATATCGTCACTCAGGAAAGTGGTGTCCACACGGGGATAGGTCGTCACTTTCTTTTCATAGAGCGACTGGATCAATTTCAATGTATCGTCGGCGGTGAAAGCAAACTTTTTATTACATTCCACCTGCAATGAAGTCAGGTCAAAAAGCCTTGGAGCATATTCCTTCCCCTTCTTTTCAGAAATGTCAGTGACGGTGAAGTCCTCTTTTTGTACTACTTCGAGAAAAGCTTCTCCTTCCTCTTTCTTGGTGAATTTACCTTTCGTAGCGGAGAAGGTCGTATTCCGGTAGATTGTTTTCAATTCCCAATAAGGTTCGGGTTTGAAATTGTCGATTTCTGCCTGGCGGTTTACGATCAGGGCCAGTGTCGGTGTCTGTACCCGTCCGATGGATAATACCTGACGGTTTTGTCCGTACCGTATTGTATAGAGCCGGGTCGCATTCATTCCCAATAGCCAGTCACCGATAGCCCGTGACAATCCTGCTTCGTATAATGTCTTGAATTCTGTCTGTTCTTTCAGGTGTTGGAACCCTTCGCGGATGGCTTCTTCTGTCAGAGAAGAGATCCACAGCCGATATACCGGGCAGGTACAGCCGGCTTTTTGCATCACCCAGCGTTGTATCAATTCCCCTTCCTGGCCGGCATCACCGCAGTTAATCACCATTTCGGCATTCTGCATGAGGGTTTCGATCACTTTGAACTGCTGCTCATAAGTAGGGTTACTGATCAGTTTGATACCGAAACGGGGCGGGATCATCGGAAGAGCACTCAGGCTCCACCGTTTCCATTCATCGGCATAATCATGCGGTTCCTTCAGTGTACACAGATGTCCGAATGTCCAGGTAACCTGATATCCGTTTCCTTCAATATACCCGTTCATTCTTTTTGTAGCCCCCAGTACTTCGGCGATCTCGCGTGCCACACTCGGTTTTTCAGCAATACATACTTTCATCTGCAATCTAATCCTTTCGTAAAAAATCACACAAATGTACGGTTTCCTGCTGATATTACCATGAGAAAGTTACATCCGAAACAAATACTTCTTTCAAATGTAATAGGGGATATAATGGAATCTTTTTATATTTGACGACTGGAAAGGAATCTGTAAGCAAGAACGAGATATTTATAAATAGGATGTATATCAACTCGGAACAGGAACGTAAATTAATAGCAGGATTACTCAATAATGACGAGACCGCATTCTGTGAATTATACGCATTGTATAAGAACAGACTGATGTATTTTGCCATGACGTTTCTGAAGTCAAAAGAATTCGCAGAAGATATTTATCAGGATGCTTTTGCCTCTGTGTGGCAGAATCGCCGTTTTCTGAATCCGGAATCCCCGTTTGCACCCTATATTTATACTATTGTAAAGAACAGGATATTGAATGTGCTTGCCGGCATCGATAAAGAACAACAACTAAAGAATAAAATCTTATCGGCGGCAGTGGAAATCACGAATGATACGGAGGAAGCCATTTTGGATGCTGATTTGAACGGATTGTTGGAGAAAGCCCTAATGAACCTGACTACCCAACAACGGAGGATATTCGACATGAGCAGGAAAGAGATGAAATCGCATAAAGAGATAGCCGACGAATTAGGTATTTCTGTTTATACGGTTCAGCAACATATCTCTGCTTCATTGAAGATAATCCGCATTTATCTGGCTAAATATGCAGGGACATATACAGACTTGTTGTTACTTCTATTTTGCTTAAATATATAATAAAAGTTAACGGCATCCCAGTTATACTCCTTATCTCTGTACTATTTATATACACGTAAAAAGAGATGGAGCAATTGAAACAAAATACTATTTTAAAACGATTTGTAAACGGAATATATACCCGTAAAGATGCCGACCGGATCATCCAGCTGTTTCGTACGCAACAGCATACGAAACAGCTGGATGATGAAATGGATCAGGTATGGCAGGCAGCACAGGGGGAGGAAACAACATCTCTCCAACATGAACGGTATACGATGGAGGCACGTATATTATTAAACCGTATCCGTAAGGAAGAGAAGAAATTCCCGTTCGTTTCATTATTAAAATATGCCGCTATGCTGGCTCTTGTTGTTTCTGTGGGATTAGGAGTCTATCGGTTCTCGAGGGTAACGGATTTGCAGAATATGGCATATACGGAAATACGGGTTAAAAACGGGGAACATAAACGGATTATTTTACCGGATGGAACGAAAGTCGTATTGAATGCCGGTTCTTTTATGAAATATCCGGAACGGTTTACACAAGATTTCCGTCGGATAGAAATGGATGGGGAGGCCTTTTTCGAAGTGGAGCATGACGAAGATAAACCGTTTATTGTTTCCACTAAAGATGCCAGTGTAAAGGTATTGGGTACCTCATTCAATGTAAAAGCCTATGATGCTGACGAACAGATCCTGGTGAGTGTGCGATCCGGGAAAGTGCAGGTGGATATGACGGATGCTATGATGCGTTTGTTACCGGATGAGCAGCTTGTCTTTTCCAGGAAAAACGGGGAGATACAGAAGCGGAATGAAAGTGCACGTCATGCAACAGTCTGGATCGATGGAGGCCTGTATTTCAACAAGACGCCGATCCGTAGCGTTGCAAAAGAACTGGAGCGAATGTACAACTGCAAGATTGAGTTTTCCGGCAATGTTCCTTATGATAATTATATATATGGAGAACATGATAATAAAAGTCTGGAATCGGTTCTTAAGTCTATCCGGTATTCTACGGATATAAAGTACCGCAAGGAGGGCGATAAAATTATACTCTATAAATAAAGTTGATTATTAACCTGTTAATCGAAAATGTTATGAAAGATACAACCTGAAAAAACACCAAAGAAAAGGAAGACCTGCAGCAGACCTTCCTTTCAAAATTCCTGTAAAATAATACCAAAGCGTCCACTCCCGGTATTATTTTATACGGAGTCGTTTTTAATATTTCTATTTAAAACAACAATTAAACTCCCAAAGTTATGAACTTCCTAACTAATAAGAAGTATCGCCGGGTCGGTTATTTCGCACATTTTGTTTTTTTAGCAATTTTGTGTTTACAGCCTTTGGCCGCCCAACCGAACCAGTCAGAGAAAATAACAATTCAAGTACAGAATCAGCCTGTAGAAAAGATTTTTAAGGAGATATCCGAAAAGACAGGCTTAAAATTCTTTTATGGAGAAACAGTCCTTAAAGCGAATCAATCGTTAAGTTTAAACTTTCGGGATGCTTCCCTTTCTACCGTATTGGCAGAAATAACGAAGCAGGCCGGATTACATTTCGACAGAACGGATAATACCATTTCTGTCAGTAAGAAAGCGGTGGGAGGACCTGCATCTTTTTCCTCTCAATCATTACGTCCTGTTTCCGGGGTAATAGTTGATGAAAACGGGGAACCTGTCATTGGTGCGAATATTGTTATCAAAGGAACAACGAACGGTACGGTCACAGACCTGAACGGAAAGTATGCAATTGAGGCCGGTAATGATGATATCCTGCTTGTTTCTTATATCGGATATCTTCCGCAGGAAATAAAAGTGGGTAATAAGACGGTCCATAATCTTAAGTTGCAGGTCGATGCACAGAACCTGGAAGAGGTCGTAGTTGTCGGGTATGGCACGATGAAGAAAAAAGATTTGATGGGAGCTGCTTCTGTCCTGAGCGGCGAAAATCTGGCTACCAATTCGAATATTTCAGTCGGAGGAGCTTTACAGGGAAAGATGTCGGGGATGTCTGTCCTGAGCAACAGCGGTTTCCCCGGAGCTGAGACATCTATCAAGATACGTGGGGTCGGGACTTTCGGTAGCGGTAGCGACAGTAATCCGCTTATTATTATTGACGGGGTTCCTGTTACATCCGGTTTTGAGACTTTGAATCCCGGTGATATCGAGACTGTAAACGTTTTGAAGGATGCTTCTTCTGCTGCTATTTACGGATCACGTGCAGCCAATGGGGTTATTTTGATTTCAACCAAGAAGGGTTCTACCGGTGCAGCTAAAGTATCCGTCAATGCAACATGGGGTATGCAAACAGCTTCCAATATTATGGATTTGCTGACTGCGGAAGAATTTGTTTCAGCCATTCAGGAAATGCGTGACAATAAACAAGCGATCGACGGAGGAAATCCGACTACCAAGTTTGATGGTATCGATCCTTCGACATTCGGTAAAGGAACCAAATGGAGTGATTATATTTATAGCTCGGCGCCAACTTATAATATAAATACCAGTGTATCGGGAGGAGGTGAAAAAACTCGTTATTACCTTTCTGCCGAATATCTGAATCAGGATGGTATTGCCATCAATACCGGTTTCCAGAAAGCATCTTTACGTGCCAATATAGAAGGACAGGTCAATAGTCGCCTGACAATCGGTAACAATGTGCATCTGGCATACCGCAACACGAAAGGCAGTAAAGACAACCGTTACTCCGATGTTATTTTCAATGCGCCGATCATCCCGGCTTATGATGCGGACGGTAGCTACGGAGAGCCCGATCCGGCCTATACCAGTTCCAAGAATGCCATCGCCGAAGTGGGTTGGAACACACCTACGAACGATAATTACCGCGTATTGGATAATCTATTCGTGGAATATAAGTTCACCGACTGGTTAAAGTTCCGTTTTAATGGAGGTATCGATATGGTTTATTCGGAAGATAAAGCATTTATGCCTCTTTTCAGTGACGGGGGACAGACCAATAACCAGAATAGCTATTCGGAGAACCGCCAGAAGGAGTTTATGTGGGTAACGGATTATTTGCTCTATTTCGATAAGGTTTTTGGCAAACATACGATCAATGCTATGGGTGGTTTTTCCCAGCAGCTGTTTTCGAAGGATAACCTGAAAGGTGTTGTAAAGGATTTTGTATCCGAAGTAGATAATATGCATGTGATCAATGGAGGTACAAATTCTATCGATCGGACGTTGGAGGGAGGAAAGAGCCAGTTGGCGTTGGCTTCCTGGTTCGGACGTGTCAATTACGATTATGCCGGAAGATATCTTTTCTCTGTCAATTTAAGGGCTGACGGTTCTTCCCGTTTCAAAGGGGGCGAACGTTGGGGTGTTTTCCCATCTTTCTCCGGTGCATGGCGTATCTCTGAAGAAGATTTCTTCTCGGTAAAGTCGATTAGTTCTTTGAAGTTAAGAGCATCGTGGGGACAATTAGGAAACCAGTCGATCGGTTCATGGTATCCGACCATAGCAGCTGTGGAAAGCCAGAAAGTGATGTTGGGTAATGGCGGAAATAACCAGATTTTATATTACGGATATAGCCAGACTGCTTTGTCTAACAGGAAACTGAAATGGGAAACGACAACGATGACCAATATCGGTCTCGACCTGGGTTTACTGAACGGTAAACTGTTTATGACAGCCGATTATTTTATCAAGAGTACGGACGGTATTTTGCGTAGTATGGTATTACCGCTCTCTGTGGGTATGACTGCACCGAACGTGAACTATGCAAAAGTTCAGAACCGTGGTTTTGACCTTGAAGTAGGATATAACGGTAAGGTAAGGGATTTTACGTTTAGTGTCTCCGGAAACGTTTCTTTCCTGCATAATGAAATCAAGAAGTTGAGTGAAGGTGTAACGGAAGAAGTTACCTCTATCGGTAGTTACGGCGGCGTGACGATCAATCGTGTCGGCGAGCCGGTTGATGCATTATATGGTTATAAGACTGGAGGTGTTATCACGACCCGGGAAGAGGCCGATAAATATAAAGCGATGGGGCAGGGGAATGCCAAGATCGGACGTTTGAAATATGTCGATTTGGATGGTAATGGCAAGATCGATAGTGACGACCGTACTATCTTAGGTAGTTATATCCCCAAGGTGAGTGCCGGCCTTACCCTTTCTGCCGACTGGAAAGGATTTGATTTCAATGCTGTGTTTGCCGGTGTCTTCGGAAGGAAGCAACATGCACCGATGTCGTTCCAGAACCGTTTCCCAAACCGTAATATGAGCCGTCACTGGTATGATAACCGCTGGACATTGGGGGCTGATCCGGAAGGGAAGTATCCGGCACTGATCCAGTCCGAATCGTATGAAGAGATGACGGATCTGATGGTTGCCAATACGTCATTCGTGAAATTGCGCTCGTTGACTTTAGGTTATACCGTTCCTGTAAAATCGTTCAGAACACGCGTGTTCGTATCCGGAGAGAATCTCTTTACGATCCATAGTAAATCGTTTGACGGCTTCGATCCGGAGAATGGTAACGGGGTCGGACATTATACGAACTGGGGGGACGACTTCCCGACTCCGAGAATATTTTTGGTAGGTTTGAATTTAACATTTTAAAAGAAGATGGTTATGAAATCGAATATAATAGGATTATTGATCTTGTTGTGTATACTGACAACAAGCTGTATGGATAATTTCCTGGACCGGAATCCTTATGGTTCAATTGACGAAACGACTTTCTTTACCCAGAAGGAGCATGCTGACCTGGCGGCTATGGCCTGCTATGCCAAGTTGCAGAAACTGAATGCCCATTGGGCGGACGCTCAACTGGAACTGGGAATGACTGGTGATCTATCGTCTGCCGGTTTTAAAGATGCCCAACCTTTTTATGTCGGATCCTTTAATCCGAATGAATCGAATCTGGTGAAAGGTATCTGGCAGCGTGCTTATCAGGGGATAGCTGTTTGTAATAAAAATATCGAAGGAGTGAAGAATATGCCTGCCGATATCATCGATGAAGATACCCGCAATAAACACCTGGCAGAGATGTTCTTTATCCGGGCATTCTGGTATTTCCGCCTGGTCCAGTTCTATGGAGATGTTCCTTTGCGTTCCGTTTCTGTCTCAGACCCGACCAATGAGGATGATGTACAATTAGCAGCAACTCCCAAGAATGAGATCATTAAGCAGACCGTTCTTCCTGATCTTGAATTTGCCGCTCAGAATTTACCGGACGCCTGGGAGGATAAATATCAGAACCGGGCAACGAAAGGAGCGGCTTATGCTTACTTATGCGAAGTCTATCTGTATGAAAAAGAGTATGAGAATGCGATAAAAGCCGGTGAACAGGTCGAGAAATACGGCTATTCATTAATTGAAAATCCGGGGAATGTGTTGAGAGTAGATTATGAAGCATGCCCGGAGATCATTTTCTCGGTAGGTTTTGGCAGTGGTGTGGAAACATACCGGGAGTTCTATTGGGGTACTATCGAAGATTTGGGTGAAGACGGACGTATTATGCGCGGCGATACCTATTCCGGCGATTATTTTTATCCGTCCCGTGAATTGGTTGATTTCTATGAAGCGATAGACGGTAAACCGATAAATGAATCGTCTTATTATAAAGCAACTGAGAGTTGGAAAAACCGTGATCCTCGTTTCGATGCGACATTTTTCACTATCATGGATGAAGTCGAAACGACAACCGGAAAACAGATGACATGGAAACAGGACTGGCTTGTCAATACGGCAACCGGTTATGATGTTCAGAAAAGGGGAGTATGGTATGGCGAGAACACCTGGAATAAACGGACGGATATCCATTTAATGCTTTTGCCGAGAGTTTATTTGCATATTGCGGAGGCGTATGCATTAAAGTCGGCTCCTGATTATGCAAAATGTTCCGAATATATAGAAAAAGTCCGTTCCCGTGCCCGTCGGTTCGCATTAGCTAATCCGGAGAAATATATACCTGAAGGAATGGCCGATAAAGATGTATTACCGCCGTTCACAATCACCAACGGGCAAGAAGCCATGAATGCGATAAACTACGAATCGAGAGTAGAACTTTTTGCAGTAGACTGCATGCGGTATTATGATTTGAAACGTTGGGGAACATTGAAGGAAGAATGGCCCCGTGTCGGCGGGTTTGCCTGGGATGAGAAATTGCTTGATCTGCCTTATCCTGCCGATGAATTGAATTCCAATAAGAATTTGCAACAACACTCCGGTTGGGGTAACTGATGTGTATCTCTTTAATGAATAGATAAATAAAATGAAGAAACTTATTTGTATATGTATGCTGTTGCCATTTCTGATGGCAACAGCTCAGAATAAAAGCGGACAACCGGGAGCGGGAAAACCGGAATTGACGGATGCCGAATCGTTTTCAATGATCCTTTTACCGGACCCGCAGAGTTATACCAAGTTCGATACCAACCAGCCGCTCTTCGACCTGATGACTGCATGGACGGCTGCTAATCTGGACAAACTGTCGGTGAAGGCTGTGTTATGTACCGGTGATCTGGTGGAACAAAACGAATATATCGTTCCGGATAATGTAAACGGAAACCAGACAAGTACCCAGCAATGGAAAGCAGCTTCCAATGCCTTTGCTAAGTTAGATAATAAGATCCCTTATATCATTTGTGGCGGAAATCATGATTATGGATATACCCGTTCGGAGAACCGCTTGTGCCGGTTTCCTGAATATTTCCCGGTGGAGCGTAACAGTGCATGGAAAAACTCATTAGTCAGCGTTTGCAATAATGCATTCGGATTACCGACATTGGAGAATGCGGCTTTTGCGTTCGATGAACCTCATTGGGGCAAAATTCTTGTTATTACGACAGAGTTTGCTCCCCGTGATGAGGTGCTCGAATGGGCGAAAGATTTAGCTGCCGGTAAGAAGTTTGCCGATCATAAGGTTTTTGTTCTGACACATTCCTATTTGCGGTGGGACGGAACGGTGATCGAATCCGAAAACTATAAAGTATCTCCGGCTAATTATGGGAAAGCGATCTGGGAGAAACTGTTGTATCCCTCTTCCAATATCCGTATGCTGATTTGTGGTCACTATTGTCTGGTCGATGATTTCTGCCACAATGTAGGACGCCGTACGGATAAGAATATAGCCGGGAAAAGTGTATTCCAAATGATGTTCAACGCTCAGACAGCCGGAGGCGGTTGGCATGGGAACGGGGGAGACGGTTGGTTGCGTATCCTGGAATTTATGCCGGATAGGAAAACGATCAAGGTAAAAACTTATTCTCCTTTGTTTGGTATTTCTCCGACAACGGAGTCGTTTGCCTGGCGTACCGGCGACTGTGACGAATTCGATATTGTGATTGAACCCTAAGTGTTTGTAGGAAGAAAACTCCTATAATATTATTTGTTTCTTTAGAAAACTTTGCGAACTTTGTCTACTCTTAAAGTTCGCAAAGTTTAACAAGAAACATAATATCATGAACAGTAAACTATTCTTATTGGCTGCTACGTCCGCATTTTCAATGGCTGGTGTGGCCGCAAACTACACTAATTTCATTATCATCAACCTCGATGATGCAGGCTACGGAGACTTTTCCTATAACGGTGCCTACGGATACAAAACGCCGAACATCGACCGTATGGCCGCCGAGGGAGTCCGTTTCACCCATTTCCTTGCCGGACAACCTATCAGCGGTGCATCGCGTGCCGGATTGCTGACCGGATGTTATCCGAACCGTATCGGTTTTGCCGGAGCACCGGGGCCGGGTTCCGATTATGGCATCAGTCCTGATGAAATGACGATAGGAGAGTTGCTGAAACAAAAAGGATATAGTACGGCTGTTTTTGGTAAATGGCATTTGGGAGACGCCAAACAATTCCTTCCTTTGCAGAACGGTTTCGATGAATATTACGGACTGCCATATTCCAATGATATGTGGCCTTTCCACCCGCAACAGGGGGAAGTCTTCAATTTTCCGGATCTGCCGACTTACGATGGAAACGAAATAGTCGGTTATAACACCGATCAGACCCAATTTACAACCGATTATACGAACCGTACGGTAAACTTCATCAAGAAGAACAAAAATAAACCGTTCTTTATTTATCTGGCACATTCCATGCCGCATGTGCCTCTGGCTGTTTCCGATAAGTTTAAAGGAAAGAGTGAACAGGGGTTATACGGTGATGTAATGATGGAACTGGACTGGAGTGTCGGTGAAGTATTGAAAGCATTACGTGAACAGGGATTGGAAGAAAATACCCTGATCGTCCTTACTTCCGATAATGGTCCGTGGGCTAACTACGGAAACCATGCCGGTTCGGCCGGAGGGCTTCGCGAAGCTAAAGCTACTACTTTTGATGGTGGTAACCGTATCCCGTGTGTGATGTACTGGAAAGGAACTGTTCAGCCGGGTACAACCTGTAATAAACTGGCATCCAATATAGATCTGTTGCCGACATTGGCGGAACTCAGCGGTGCCCCGCTTCCACAACGTAAGATCGACGGTGTAAGTATCGTTCCTCTTATCAAAGGAGAAAAGGATGCTAATCCACGCGAGTCATTCGTTTATTATTATCACAAAAACGATTTGGAGGCTGTGACAGACGGTAAATTCAAACTTGTGTTCCCACATAAATATGTCACTTATGGTGCTTACGCGCCGGGTAACGACGGCCAGCCGGGAAATTTGACAAACCTGGAACTGAAGAAGACTGAAATGTATGATCTGCGTCGTGATCCGGGAGAACGTTACGATGTCATATCCCAGTATCCGGAAGAGGCTGCCAAATTAATGAAGATCGCTGATGATATGCGTAAGGATCTGGGAGATAATCTGACACGTGTGAAGGGAACAGGACGTCGCGAACCAGGAAAATTAAAATAACATATTATTATATATTAGGTAATGAAAAACGCTGATCTAATTTTAAAGGCAGGTATGTTAGCAACATGCTTGCCTATCATTGGTTGCAACTCGAACAAAAAGACGGAGAAAGAGGCGGAAGAACGCCCGAACATCCTTTTTATTTTGTCTGACGACCATACCGGTCAGGCGTGGGGTATCTATGGAGGTATCCTGGCTGACTATGTAAAGAATGAAAATATCCGCCGTTTGGCTGACGAAGGTTGTGTGTTGGATAATTGTTTCTGTACCAACTCGATCTCCGCACCGAGCCGTGCCGCTATCATGACCGGAGCATACAGCCACCGTAATGGTGTGTATACCCTGGAGGATGGACTGGAGCCGGCCGTCGATAACATTGCAAAACAAATGCAGGCCGGTGGCTATCAGACAGCCTTGATCGGTAAGTGGCATTTGAAGAGACAACCTGCCGGTTTCGATCATTTCAATGTGTTCCACGACCAGGGTGAATATGTCAATCCGATTTTCAAGACTGCCGAAAACTGGGTGGACGACGATAAAGGGAAACAAGGTGTGGAGGTAAAAGGCTTCTCGACTGATATCGTAACCGATCAGACCATGGAGTGGATACGCAACCGTGATAAGAACAAACCTTTTATGATGTGTTGCCATTTCAAAGCAACCCACGAACCCTGGGATTTCCCCGAACGGATGAAACATCTTTATGACGATGTGGTATTCCCTGAACCCGAAAGCATGATGGAGTTCGGCCCGGAAGAGTCGGGCAGAGCTTTCACCGGACAGCAGTTGGAGAATATGGGATGGCGTTGGGAGACCGCTTCGAAGGATCCGGATGCCTGGTGGTGCCGTTATCCGGAATTGCCTTTCTCTACAAAAGGTATGGATAAGGTTGCCGCCCGTAAGAAGATCTACCAGAAGATGATCAAGGACTACCTGCGTTGTGGTGCTACGATCGACGATAATATAGGCCGTCTGTTGAAGATGCTCGATGAAGAGGGATTGAGTAAGAATACGATCGTAGTTTATGTTTCCGACCAGGGTTATTTCCTGGGTGAACATGGTATGTTCGATAAGCGGATGATGTACGAAGAACCTTTGCACATGCCTTTCGTGATCCGCTATCCGAAAGAAATTCCGGCCGGAACACGTAATAAAGATATTATCCTGAACGTCGACTTTGCTTCGACACTGGCCGATTATGCCGGAGTAAAGGCTCCGGATTTGTCGCAAGGTAAAAGCTTCCGGGAAAATCTGAAAGGGGAGACGTCTGCCGACTGGCGGAAAGAAATGTATTATCGCTACTGGACACATCATTCCATCCGTCCGGCTCATATGGGTATCCGAAACGAGCGTTATAAACTGATGTTCTTGTATGGCGACCGCCTGAATGCGACGGGATCGGAAGAAACGCCGACCACTCCGGCATGGGAATTCCATGATTTGCAGGTAGATCCGAAGGAGGATAAGAACATGTATAATGATCCTCAGTATAAAGATATCATCAAGGAAATGAAGCAGGAACTATTGAAACTTCGTGAGGAAGTAGGAGATACCGATGCCGATACGCCACGGATGAAGGAAATAATGGATCAGTACTACTGGATGTAAGATACAACCACTAATTTATTTCACATGAAGAAAATGTTCATTTTGATTGCTACCGGGCTGTTTATAAGTATGGCTTCGCTGATAGCACAACAAACGACAGGTAATATTGTCGAGTATTTCGGAAAAGAGAGGGTAGAACGTGTGGACGAAGGTGTCATCCTCCATGCTTTTAAGCAGGGATACTTTGTCCCTGTGACAGCCCCTTCCGGTTATTTGTTCACCACCTCCGACGGTCTGGGATGGGAGATTGCAACCGGCAAATTCTGTACTCCTTCGGAAAATGACCTGACTGCAACGAACTACGGACGTACCCGGGAAGCCGTACAATGGACTCCGATCGCTGCCGACTCTACCGGAAAATTTGCCAATCGTGCCTTACGTCGTGCGTATGTTTATACAGCTTATGAAGCGGATAAACCACAGATCGCCTTACTCGAATCGAGTGGAAACACCCGTACTTTTATCAATGGTATGCCACACGAAGGCGATCATTACGATTTTGCTTATACGTTGATCCCTTTCCGTTTGCAAAAGGGAAATAACGAATTTATCTTCACTCCGGGACGTTTCGGTCGGGTAGAGGCCAAATTGATCATCCCGACTAAACCGGTGATGTTCACAAAAAGAGATATGACCCTGCCGGACATCATTAATGGAGAAACGGGAGAGAAATGGGCCGCCATCCGTGTTGTCAATGCGCAGGATAAGCATCTGTCCGGATTAAAAATACAGTGTAAACTGGAAAGCGGTGAGACTGCTACTATTGCAACGGACGATATCATGCCTATGATGGTACGTAAGGTCAAATTCCAGGTTCCGGCAGCCGTTTCCACAAAGAAAGGGGAAACGAAGGCTACTGTTACTCTATTGGATAAGTCGGGAAAAGAGATCGACCGTACTGAAATCGCTTTTCAGCAAAAAGACGCTTCTTCCATTCATGAACGGACTTTTATCAGTAATGTAGATGGCAGCGTGCAATATTATAGTGTGACTCCATCCACGACTCAGGCCGATAATCAGGCATTGTTCCTTTCTGTTCACGGAGCATCTGTGGAAGCCCGTAATCAGGCCCGTGCCTATGCTCCGAAAGACTGGGGACATATCGTCGCTCCGACCAATCGCCGGCCGTTCGGTTTCAATTGGGAAGAGTGGGGACGTATCGACGCAATGGAAGTTCTAGCTGAAGCAGAGAAAGTATTAAAAACCGATCCGTCGCATACCTACCTGACCGGTCATTCGATGGGTGGACACGGAACCTGGTTCCTCGGTGTTACTTATCCCGATCGTTTTGCTGCTATCGCTCCCTGTGCCAGTTATCCGGATATTGCCCGCTACTCCCGACCGAATGCCGATGCTGCCAATGTGGGAGAGATGCATTTCGATATGATTTGCCGGGCTGCTAATGCCGGACGTGTATTGGATCTGAAGAAAAACTTCCTGCAATCGGGTATCTATATCCTGCATGGCGACTCCGATAATGTGGTTCCTATCCAGCAGGTACGCCAGATGCGTGAATTGTTGGGTACTTTCCACCCGGACTTCTGTTATTATGAATATCCCGGTGGTTCGCATTGGTACAGCAACGAGAGCGTAGACTGGAAACCTATATTCGATTATTTCCGCTGGCATAAAGTTCCGGCTGCCGGCGAAGTGAAGCAACTGGAGTTCCATACTGCCTCTCCTGCTATTTCCGCTAAAGATTATTGGGTAACCATAAATCAGCAGGATACCGCCTACGCTTTTTCTTCCGTATCTTTCAAGCAAACCGGCAAAGGGCTTGAAGGAACAACCTCGAATGTTGCTTCCCTCACATTTGATCTTCCTGCTCTGGAACTTCCGGCGGAAGCAATAATAGCGATCGACAATGAAACGCTTCGTGCAGATGGAAGTAAACCGGCTATCTTGAAGAAAGTTTCCGGTAAATGGACATTGATCGACGAGGTATCGGTAGCGGAGAAATATCCTTCACGTTATGGTGGTTTCAAGCAGGCTTTCGACAATAATGTGGTATTTGTATATGCCACCGGAGGCAATAAAGAAGAAAACGCATGGTATCAGAACAAAGCACGGTTCGATGCGGAAACATTCCTTTACAGAGGAAACGGTTCTATCGAAGTGATTGCCGATAAAGACTTTGCTCCGTCTGCCTATGCCGACCGGAATGTTGTCCTTTATGGAAATGCAGCGAACAATAAAGCCTGGAATAAGCTTCTGAAGAATGCTCCGGTACAGGTTCTGAAAGGTGAGATACGGATGGGAGACAAAGTAATGAAGGGTAATAACCTGGGAACTTATTTCGTCTATCCCCGTCCCGATAGCCGTACAGCCAGCGTCGGTGTAGTGGCCGGAACTGGTATCGAAGGAATGAAAGCAACCTATCCGAACGATTATATCTCCGGTATTACCGGTTTCCCCGACTTATTGATCTTTAACGTGGATGTCCTGAAAGAAGGTATTCGTGGAGTTGAAGTATCCGGTTTCTTCGGTAACGACTGGAGTGTAGGGCAAGGTAATTTCATTGCTGAATAAAATCACGATTTTACTGATAAATATAGTCATATAGATAAAAATTACCCGCGCAGCCTGTAGTCACCAGCCGCGCGGGTAATTACGACTACCTGCGCGGTTAGTGACGATTGTTATTCAATGTTCTTACGGATCTTTGTCAGATAGCCTTTCATTGCCTCGGAGTCTTTATCCTTGATGATCTCCTGAAGAATATTCAGTTCTTCCTGGATACGAGCGATCTGTTTCGGTGTACGCGGGTTAAAAAGGATTTCAGTCAACAGGTAATCATCTTCCGACAACAGTCCGCGTGCAATCTTCATGTGACGCTTGAATGTCGTACCGGGTGCATCCTGATGCTTCATCGTTGCGGCAAATACCATTGTCGATGCAAAAGGAATACCTAATGAATAAGCCACCACCTTATCATGCTCTTCGAATGTGTATTCGCAGATATGCAGGCGTAGGCTGGCGTAAATATCTTTGAAGAAAATCTTTCCCAGATGGTCGCCTTCGGAGATAATGATTGTATTCTCTTTTTCCAACTGTCCCAGATTGGCAAAAGTAGGACCGAACATCGGGTGAGTGGAAACATACGGGAAACCGCAGGTTTCGTAGAACTCTTTCAGATGGGTCTTTACGGATGCAATGTCCGAAATAATACAATACGGTTGCAGGTAAGGAAGGACGGCTTTAAACGCTTCGATCGTATAGTTCAATGTCACACAGTTGATAACCAATTCGGGAGCAAACTCTGCAACCTCTTCCGGTTTTTGAAGACGAAGAGCATTGTAAATGAAACGCATCCTTTTCGGATCGCTTTCCAATACAGCTACTTCATGGTCGAAACTCAGCAAGTCGGTGAAGAAAGAACCCATCTTTCCGGCACCTAATATTAATATCTTCATTGTCTTTATTCTTTTTGTCTTTTTATTTTTCCGTTCGTTGTCTACGCGCTTCCACGTCTACAACCTACGTGCTACCCCGTCCGTCATCTAGGCAGTGTTGCGTAGGTTACAGACGGGGTAGGGTGGCTTATTACTCGTTCATGATGATCATCTGCTGACGAACAGACTCTTCATGTATCTCTTTCAATATTTCTTTTACAAAATCCACGTTCAGTTCCATTGTCTGTCCCATATCCGAACGTTTTTCCAGGATCTCACTGTAACGCGGTGATTGCAGGATCGGCATGTTGTGCTCTTTTTTATAGACCCCGATCTCGCGTGAGATACGCATACGTTTAGCCAGCAGTTCGAGCAGTTGTTCGTCGATACCGTCGATCTGGCGACGCAGTTCGGCCAGGTTTTCTGTTGTTTGTGTCTCGTTACGGATAACCAATAGGTTGACAACATAATCCAGAACATCCGGAGTGATCTGCTGTGAAGCATCGCTCCATGCGCAATCCGGACATGGATGCGATTCGATCATCAAACCGTCGAAGCTCAGGTCCATAGCCTGCTGAGACAGCGGAGCGATCAGTTCGCGTTTACCACCGATATGGCTGGGATCGCAGAAGATCGGCAGATTCGGCATGCGGCGGCGCAGTTCGATAGGAATATGCCACAGCGGCAGGTTACGGTACATCTTTTTGTCGTATGAACTGAATCCGCGGTGGATGGCTCCCAGTTTGTGGATACCGGCTCCGTACAGACGTTCGAATGCTCCGATCCACAATTCCAAATCCGGGTTTACCGGGTTCTTGATCAGTACAGGGACGTCTACACCTTTCAGTGCATCGGCAATCTCCTGTACGGCGAACGGGTTTACGGTTGTACGAGCACCGATCCACAGAATGTCGATGCCTGCTTTCAAGGCTTCGAATACATGGTCTTTAGTTGCCACTTCGGTAGCGACATACATACCGGTTTCTTTCTTCACGCGTTTCAACCATTGCAGACCTTCTGCTCCAATACCTTCGAAACCTCCCGGTTTAGTACGGGGTTTCCAGATTCCGGCACGGAATATTTTAACTCCTTTGGATGAAAGCTGGTGAGCGGCTTCCATAACTTGTTCTTCTGTTTCGGCGCTACACGGGCCGGAGATGATGATAGGACGCTGGGGGTCTACACCGGGTAATAAGATCGATTCTAATTCCATTTCCATGATTGTATACTTTTATTTGTTTATTTTTAATTGTTTGATTCTGTCTAATGCTTCCTGTAATGCTTCATTCTTGCAGCAAAGGGAAATGCGGATATAACGTTCGCCGCAACTTCCGAAGATAAATCCGGGAGTGACAAATACATTGGCTTCGTACAATACTTTGTTTGCCAGTGCTTCACTTCCTTCTGCTGTTGCCGGTATCTTTCCCCAAAGGAACATTCCCACCTGGTTTTCATCATACGTACATCCTATGGCGTGCATGATTTGTCCTGCCAGGTCGCGGCGGCTACGGTAAGT
The DNA here is from genome assembly GCF_023369805.1 of Parabacteroides leei. Classification (NCBI taxonomy): domain Bacteria; kingdom Pseudomonadati; phylum Bacteroidota; class Bacteroidia; order Bacteroidales; family Tannerellaceae; genus Parabacteroides; species Parabacteroides leei. The sequence continues at coordinate 222,437 of NZ_JAMBQG010000007.1, read as the reverse complement.
GCGGTTCATGGTATCGTACCATTCTTTCGGAGCTTTGAGGGCTTCCACCGCTGCATGTTGCATCGGTTTGAACTGGCCTGAGTCGATATTGCTTTTCACCTTCAGTATCCATTGAACGAATTGTGCGTTCGAAGCCAACATAGCCATACGCCAACCCGGCATATTGTGTGCCTTGCTCATCGAGTTCATTTCGATGCAGATATCTTTGGCACCCGGTACACTGAGGATGCTTAACGGATGCTCGTTCAGGATAAAACTATACGGATTGTCATTACATATAATAATACCGTGTTTACGTCCGAAAGCAACCAGCTTCTCAAAAAGTTCCATACTCGCATTGGCTCCGGTTGGCATATTGGGATAATTTACCCACATTAGTTTCACGTTGGAAAGATCCATCTTTTCCAATGCTTCGAAATCCGGTTGCCAGTTCAGTTCTTCTTTCAGTTCGTAGGAGATCAGGTTGGCCTGTACTAGTTTGCTGACAGAGCTATATGTCGGGTAACCCGGGTTGGGAACCAATACGCCGTCTCCCGGATTCAGGAATGCCAGCGAGATATGCAGGATACCTTCCTTGGAACCGATCAGCGGCTGGATCTCCGTTTTCGGGTCCAGTTCAACTCCGTACCATGTCTGATACCAGTCTGCGAAACCTTTACGTAATTCCGGAATACCCACATAAGGTTGATAACCGTGCTCATTGGCATTATGGGCATGTTCGCACAATGTCTCGATCGTTTGTTCCGAAGGAGGCAGGTCGGGACTACCTACACCCAGGCTGATTACGTTCTTGCCTGCGGCATTCATTTCGGCTACCTCTTTCAGTTTCTTTGAGAAGTAGTATTCCTGTACGCTACCGACACGGTCGGCAGGTGTGATGTTACACACTTTGTTTTCCTTCTGCATATTCACCTAATATTTTTAAGTCCTTTGTTAATGGGATGATCGCATCCAATGCTTGTTTGTATCTGGTATAATCGACGAATGTCAGGTCGATATAGAACAAGTATTCCCATTCGCGGCCGATGATCGGCAACGATTGTATTTTAGAAAGATTCATGTCGTAAAAAGAAAGGATAGAAAGAACTTTGGAGAGACTGCCGGAAGTGTGGGGGAGAGCGAATACCAGTGAAGATTTGTTGATGTCTGACTTCTCAAGAAGATCTTCCGCTGTCCAGCGGTCTGCTATGGCAAGGAAGCGGGTGAAGTTTCGTTTATTGGTCTCTATCCCTTCGGCCAGTATTTCCATCTTGTAGATCTGGGCGGCCAGTTTCCCGCAGATAGCAGCGTGTCCTTCCAGCTTATTCTCGGCAATCCATCGGGCACTCATCGCGGTATCTTCTTTTTCCACCACTTTGGCATTCGGCAAGGTGTCGAGGAAGTCGGTACATTGCATCAATGCGATCGGATGGGAGTTGACTTCCGTGACATCGTGTATCGACGTTCCCGGCAGTGCAACCAAGGAATGCGAAATACGCAGTTTGTATTCACCGATCACCCGCAGGCCGCTTTCGCGGATCAGTTCATGGTTCTGCAGCAAGCTTCCCGCAATGGTATTCTCGATAGCCATCAGTCCCAATAAAGACGGGTCTTTCTTTATGGCTGAAATAACATCTCTGAATGTATTGCATCCAACAATTTCAATATCTTCACCTTCATAGAAGCTACGGGCAGCGATGTCGTGATACGAACCGGCTATTCCCTGAATTGCTACTTTCTTTTTCATCTTTCTAATTTATTGTCACAAAAAAAGTCCTACCGAAACCGGCAGGACTTTATATTATTTATTGATACATTTCTATCATCAACGCTTTACATACAAATTCCTGCCTTCACTCTGCTAAAGTAAAAGTAATAAAAGAAATATGTAAAGCTAAATCGATTCATTTGTCTTGTTTGTTTTTAAATATGCAGCAAAAGTAACGCTTTTTTGGAAACTACAAGCAAAAAGTAATAATATTTTTTGTCATGCAGTAAAAAATAATGTTCAGACTACTTTTAATCCGGCCTGAAGCGTCAACATTTCTTTCGGTACGGACTTTTTGATACTCTCGATCAACATGCCTCCAATGGTATGACGGATAAAGTCTTTACGGGTGATCCAGACAATTTCGCGTGCAGGTTTAGGAATGGCGAAAGGACGTACCAGCTTTTTTTGTTCTTCGCTGAGTTGCAGGGTTGCCAGTTCGGGAATGAACGTGACACCATTACCGCTTTCAACCATTCGCATGAATGTTTCGAGGCTCCCCAAACGATAGGCTGCCTGGCGGAGTTTTACTTTCTCCATCTGGCAGAAACGCATTAACTGATCGCGGAAGCAATGTCCTTCATCCAGCAACCAGAGGTGTTCGTCGCTGATATCGGCTGTACGGATCAGGTCTTTTTTGAATACCGGATCGTTTTCGGCTACATAACCGAAGAACTGTTCGTAATATAATGTATCGCCTTGCAGCTGTGTCTCGGTCGGTTGGTTGGCAATGATGGCTGCATCGATTTCTCCGTTTAATATGGCAGACATTGTCGGGGCTGTTTTCATTTCCAGGATACGGATATCCAGGTCGGGATGTTTTTCCGATAGCTGCTGGAAGAAACGGGGAAGCAGATAAGGGGCAATTGTCGGTAAAACAGCCAGGCGGAAAGTTCCTTTCAGCGACTGCTCTTCTTCATTCACAATATCTTTTATCAGGGATGCCTGGTATAATACGGTACGGGCCTGGTCGATCACCTTTCGTCCGGCCGGGGTAGGACAGACTGGTTGCATATTTCTGTCGAATAATTTAATACCCAGTTCGTCTTCCAACTTTTGGATCATCATACTGAGAGTGGGTTGTGTTACTCTGCAATGTTCTGCAGCTTTTGCAAAGTGGCGGAATGTGTCTACCGCCAGGATGTACTCGAGTTGCTGTATATTCATACTGCTTTAGTTTTTTTTGTTCATAAAATCTTTCGGCAAAACTCCGAATTGTTTCTGAAAACATTTGGAGAAATAAGAAGGGTTGTTGAATCCAACCTGGTAACATATTTCGTTGATACGATATTTCTGTGTTGCTAACAACTCTGCGGCTTTCTTTAAACGGACAAGCTGTATCAGTTCATTCGGGGTCATTTCTACCAGCGTTTTTATTTTGGCAAACAAACCTGACCGACTGATGCATAATTGTTCTGCCAATATATCGATGGAGAAGTCGACATTCGATATATTTTTTTCAATGATCTCATTCATCTTCGACAAGAACTGTTCGTCAGCCTTATTGACAGCTACGCTATCCAGAGGAACGAACGGCATTTCTGAAAACTTCTTTCGCAGTTTTTTCCGCGACTCGAGCAAATTCTCGATCTGGGCACGTAAAACTTGTGTTGAGAAAGGTTTTTCGATGTAGGCATCTGCTCCGGACTTTATACCGGTTACTTTCGATATATTATCGGTTTTCGCAGTCAGCAATACCAATGGAATATGACTGTAAGAAACATTTTCTTTTACCTCTTTGGCAAAAGCGAAACCATCCATAACCGGCATCATCACGTCGCTTATGATAAGATCGGCTGGTTGTTTTTTCAGCTGTTCTAATCCTTCCTGACCGTTTTCTGCCAATAAAATATTGTATGTCTCTTTGAAACTGTCATGGAGGAAGTTCCTCATGTCGGTATTGTCTTCTACTATTAATAATGTGGGACGGCTGGAAGATACGACTAGTTGACTGGTGGCATCTTCGGTGTACGGTTCCTCTTCGGAAACCGTATAGTCTGTTACTATATCCTTTTTTGATTCGGCCGGAACGACATTGGGTTGTTCCAACGGTATTGTAACGGTAAACGTTGTACCTTGCTCTGCTTTACTTTCTACTTCAATCATGCCGTGATGGGCATCTACCAGTAATTTTGCCAGCGAAAGTCCGAGTCCTGTACCCGGTTTATGGCTTTGGGCTGTCTGATAGAAAGGAAGGAATATATTGTGCTGTTCCTGTTCGGATATTCCCCGGCCATCATCCGATACTTTGATGACAATAACCTTGTTATGAATCCCGCAGGTCATTGTAATTTTACCGGCAGCGTATTTAGTGGCATTGGTCAGCAGGTTGCTGATGACTTTGGTTATCGCTTCGGGATCGACAATGGCCATAATTCCTTTATCTGACATATCAAAAGAAAAGATGAAACCTTTCTGTTCGATCATCGGTTTGAAACGATCATACAGGTTCTGAAGTAATTCATGGATATTTTGTTCGGAGAAATTGATCACGAATGCTCCCTGTTCCGCTTTCCGGAAATCCAGCAACTGATTGACTAATGACAAGAGCCGCTGACTGTTGCGGTCGATTATATTTAATGCGCTCTGGATCGTTGTAGGAAGAGTTGATGAGGTTTCCATTATTTTTTCAAGCGGCCCGATGATTAAAGAGACCGGTGTTCGTATTTCATGGGCGATCAATGTAAAGAAATTGATCTTGGCATCGTGCAGTTCCTTCTCTTTTTCCACACTCAGTTGAAGCATACGGGCTTTATGACGTTTTTCTGTTCGTAGCTTCATGGCATATATAATGTAGCATACCAATCCTATGACTGATATGATATAAATGAAATAGGCAAAATGTGAACGCCAGAAGGGAGGATGAATGATAATATCTACGGTTGTAGGCTCTTCATTCCATACGCCATCGTTATTTGAACCCATTACATGGAACTTGTATTTTCCAGCCGGTAAATTTGTATAGGTCGCTTTTCGCTGGTTACCTACAAAGTTCCAGTCTTTGTCGAAACCTTCCAGTTTATACTTATATTGGTTTTTGGCCGGTACACTATAACTGAGGCTCACATATTCGATGCTGAATACATTATATTTGTATGAGAGTTCTATTTCTTTAATGCTGGTTGTCGACTGAGGCAAAATACCTTGCTTTTCGATTTTTACATCTTTGTTGAATACTTGCAGGTTTGTAATTACTACCGGCGGTATATAAGTATTAAGGGTGATGGTACGAGTATCGAGTTCGCAGAAGCCGTTGGTGGTTCCCAGATATAAAAGTCCTGAGGATGCCAGTAAGACGGCATTGACTCCATATTGATCGCTTTGTAGTCCATCGCTCTTAAAGAAGATCCGTTGTTTTCCGGTCTCTAGGCAGTAGGATATAAGCCCGTTAATCGTACTGATCCATAAATAGCCCAGATTAAAAACGACACCGGTGACGGCTGCTTGTGATATGTTCAACGGTACACGTACGAAGTTTCCGATTGTTTTATCAAACCGGCATATTCCGTTATCGGTTCCTACCCATAATTGTTGTTTGTCATCCAGGCAGAGACTATTTATCTGGTTGGTCGATAAGGTGTTTTTATCATCAGGGTTTAATGTATATTGTTCCCATTTCTCTGTTTTCGGGTTAAAACAAAAGAGTCCTTTACCCAGTGTGGCAAACCATATATTGTCGTCTGAATCCTGCAATATACAACTGGTAGTTGTTCCTGTTTCTTTGATTTTACTGAAACTATCGTTTGGGCGGTCATAACGCAGGATGCTCTGCATGGTTCCCAACCAGATATTGTTTTGTTTGTCTTTATAGATAGAATACACACTGCTCATATCCGAAGGAGTCTTTTCGGTTGAGTCGGCGAAATATTGGGAGAATTTACCGGTTCGGGTATTTAATATATTCAGATTACCAGAATAGGTTCCGATCCATAAATTCTCGTTATCCAGGAACAAGGCGTGGATATTATGGTAGGAAAGACTGTTACGGTTCGGATCCGGCTGATAATTCGTGAATTTTTTGTTTTGCGTATTAAAATAACTCAGTCCGCCATCGTCTGAACCGATCCAGATATTACCGGATGGATCTTCACAAAAACAGCTGATAATATTTCCACCGACAGAATTACTGTAATCCGAATGGGTATATCCGTTGATCATTCCTTTCATCGGAGCGGCATAGTTGACACCACCATAATAAGTACCGACCCAAACACCACCTTCCCGGTCTTTATAGATGGGATAGATAAATTTATTGGAAAGGCTACTGTTTTTTAATTCGGTGGCTGTCATTACTTCTGCTTTCTTCGTTTTTGTATCAAAATAAGCAAGTCCGTCGTCGGAGCCAATTAATAAAATACCCGGTTGGTATTCGGTGATATAGTGAACGTGAGAGATTCCGTTCTGTGTTCCCGGTACCAGGAACGATTCTATTTTTAATGTCTTTTTGTTTAGCTGACAAATGCCATGATTCCAAGTTCCTATCCATAGATTATCTTCGTCTCCATCTTCAATGGCATAGATCCGTAAGTTGCAAGGCTCTCCGTTCATCTTCGTTATCTGATATGTGATGAACTGATCGTTTTCCGGGTCATAGCGATTTATGGTTCCTTTGTTTTGTTGGGAAGCAACCCATATCGAACCTTGATTATCGATGTGTAAATAGAATATTGTGTTTGAAATCAGTGAATTGCTGTTATCCGATATGGATTCATAATGTTTTAGTTGTTGTGCTTGTTTGTTGAAGCAGAAAACACCTTGACTTAACGTTGCAAACCAGATATTTCCATTGGGCGCTTCAGCAATAGCTGTTATGTTACTCTTGATTTTTTTCCCATTGTCTGTCTGAGCGGCAAAGTATCTGAATTGTTCCAGTTCTGGATTGTAGATATAGACGCCTTCATCTGTTCCTATCCAAAATATTTTTTCAGAATCTTCTAATAATGAATATATATAGTTATTGCCGATAGAAGTAGAGTCACCTATTATATTTTTAAAAACTTTCACATGATAGCCGTCAAATCTGTTTAATCCGTTTTCTGTGCCAAACCACATAAATCCACGACTATCCTGAATGATACTGCGAACTGTATTGGAAGATAATCCGTTTTCAACTTCATAGTGGATGAATCTGAATTGTTCCGCATAAATCCATTGGCAGGATAATAGGAATACTATAATAATCTTAATGTACCGGACAATAGATAGTGCTCTCATGTTATTTTGAAGATACAGTATTGAATACAAAGGTAGAAAATATATAGAATATCTTAGCAGTGCAGGTAAAAAATACACTATTTCTAAATGGGGATTAAGTGCTTTGCCTGAAATGAAGGTTTCATGTAGCGTCAATTATGGATAGTCATAGGTTATTCTATTTGCTGGAATAAATTGAGACAAAATGTTTGCTGATTGCTTGTTTTTGTGTTAGTATGCTTGGCTTTTTGATGAATGGATAACGCTTGAATATTTCAGAATAATGCTTTTGGAGTATTTATTGTTACAATAATTAACAAATATCCCTGTAAATCATTTTTAGAAACTCGTTTTAAAGAAATTATCACTTCGTTTAAAACGAAGTTTTTTTTGTTTTAAACGAAATGGTGGTTTGTTTAAGACCGGAAAAGTGTTAAAAGAAGTTGTATAGTGGATAAACCAACGCTCTATTTAATCTGAATTGTATGTTTTTTAGCAGTTCTCGTTTCTGGAACATCTGTAAAAAAGGATAGAAATGAAATGACATAAATAAAGCGGATGTCGATTTTATAAAATAAACAGATGTGATAAGCCGAGAAAATCCATCTAGCCGCTGTGTTATTCAGTCATAAATCGCCTGTTTGATAATTTTATACCCCTGGAGAGTTTCGTGAAATCTATCTGTTCCATCTCTTCCCTGTATAACCGATCCAGGAATGGCATGAAATAACATTTTGACACATTGGACATTCCATCTTTTGTAGATAGAAAATAAACAGATTGATTCTGTTAACGGATATTCTTTATATGTTTTCGATTCGCGGATATTGTTTTTTGATATATATAAACAATATCATTAGTCTAACGGAATAGTAAATTAGTCCAGACCACGTTGCTTTAAACCTTTATTTATATGGTGTGGAGTGTGTGTTGTCTGTAAATGTAAAAGATGCACTTATTTGCTATTCAATTGGACTATTTTTCTATATAAAATGGATGTATTACACTTTATTTGCATCAGTGAACAGCGATGAAAAAATCTATTTACTAAATTAATACTTAAAGAAAATGAACTTTAATTCTAAAAAGAAATTACCTGTCGTCGCATTATGTATGTTGATAAGTAATACACCACAAGTTTATTCTTCGACAACATTTTTAAAAGGCGATGTTGGAGTGGAGGTGGGAATGCCACAACAGAAAGGAACTATTAGCGGTATGGTAACAGATGCTAATGGAGAACCGATTATCGGAGCAAATGTAGTTGAGAAAGGAACAACAAATGGCGTAGTTACCGATCTTGACGGTAAATATACACTGAATGTAGAAAATCCCAACTCTATATTGGTCATTTCTTATATTGGTTACCAGACCCAAGAAATTAAGGTGGGTAACAATTTAACAATCAACGTTTCTTTAAAAGATGACTCCAAGTTGATAGACGAAGTGGTGGTTATTGGTTACGGAACTCAACGTAAAGGAGATGTCACCAGTGCAGTTGCGTCCGTTAAAGCGGAAGACTTCACAATAGGTAAGATAGGAGATGCAGCCGAACTGATTAAAGGAAAAGTGGCCGGTTTGACAATCGCTAAAGGATCCGGTGATCCGAATGCGGAATCTACTATCCGCCTTCGTGGTGTAATTTCATTGAAGGGCGGTTCTACTCCGTTAGTGTTGGTTGATGGTATAGAAGGAGGTTTAGGTACTGTTGCGCCAGAGAATATCGCTTCTATCGATGTCCTGAAGGATGCATCTGCAGCGGCCATATATGGTACACGAGGTGCTAATGGTGTTATATTGATTACGACAAAGAATGGCCAACGCGAATCGCGTGCTTCTGCTAACTATTCAGGTTATATGTCTTTATCCCAATTCGGGAAGACACTGGATTTTTATGGGGGGGATGAGATTCGCCAAGGGTTGACAAACTTTACGGATAAGGGATATGATACAGACTGGCTGGACGCTGTTACCCGTAAAGCATTTACTCATAACCACAATTTCAATATTGGCGGCGGCTCAAAGAGCACGACCTATTCTGCAGACTTTACTTACCGCAAGGAAGAAGGTGTCATACTTGAAACTTACAACGAAGAGATGAAAATGAGCTTTGATGTTTCGCATTGGATGCTCAACGATATGTTGAAGGTTAATTTGAATATGGTAAAGACACTTCACAAAAACGGCCCTATTGATGCAGCGACTGCCGGTATTTACCGTCAGGCTATCATGCGTAATCCGACAGAATCTATTTGGAATGAAGATGGTACTTTCAACGAAAACTTTGCAGTAAACTATTATTATAATCCAGTGGGTATCATTCGTGAACAAGATGGTAAATATACCAGTGAAAACACTCGTATGACAGGTAATGTAACTTTTGAACCGTTCAAAGGATGGCAAACCAATCTGATGGTAGGGCGCAGAACGACGAATGACCATAACCGCGGATATTATAATTCAGAATATTATTCACAAAAGAGTGAAAATCATACAGGGTACGCTTATCAGTCTGAAAATGAATATACCACAGACAATTTGGAGGTTACTTCCAAATATAATCATATTTGGGGCAAACATCGTTTTGACGCTTTGTTGGGATATAGTTACCAATATAATGTGAATGAAGGTTTCAGTGCTAACAACTATGATTTCCCGACAGATTTTTACCAGTATAATAATCTGGGACTTGGAACTGCTTTGAAAGATGGAAAAGCAGGAATGAGCAGTTATAAGAATGAAAATACTCTGATCGGTTTCTTTGGACGCGTCAGCTATGGGTATGGTAATAAATATAATGCATTAATCAGTGTTCGTCGTGAGGGTTCTTCCCGGTTTGGCGAGAATAACAAATGGGCTATTTTCCCTTCTGTCTCTTTAGGATGGACTATCAGTAATGAGGGGTTTATGGATGATGTTAACTGGTTGAGCAACTTAAAACTACGTGCCGGTTATGGTGTGACTGGTGTTATTACAGGGGATTCATATAACTCATTGACCAAGTATACTTATGGCTCCCCTTATTTTTATGACAATGGCGTCTGGAAACAGGGCTTAAATGTAGCTTCCAATCCTAACCCTAATTTGAAATGGGAAACTTCCAAAGAGTTCAATTTCGGTTTAGACTGGGGAGTATTGAATGACCGTTTGAGTGGATCTATCGATGTATATCAGAAGAAAACTTCAGATATGTTATGGGACTATACGGTACCAACCCCCCCAAACTTATATAATTTGACATTAGCTAATGTGGGTGAAATGCGTAACCAGGGTATTGAAATTGCTATCAATGCCATTCCTGTTCAAGCGAAAGATTTCGAATGGAAGACTACTGTCACGGCTTCTCACAATGCAAACAAATTGTTAAACCTTTCCAATGACTTATATGAAACTTCCAACCAGATTGACCATGCCGTATTAGGTGAACCTATCTCTATTTCTACTCAGCGCATGGAGGTAGGCAAACCTGTCGGACAGTTCTTTGGTATGAAGTCGGTGGGTGTTTCTGAAAACGGTCTTTGGTTGGTTGAAAATGTGAAAACTGGTGAAATTGAAGAATTTGCCGACAAAATGTTGTCTAACGACGACTATCGCCAGTATTTGGGAAATGCTCTTCCTAAAGTCTATTTGGGCTGGACCAACTCTTTCAGTTACAAAGATTTTGATTTGTCATTCCAGTTGACCGGTCAGTTCGGCTTTAAGATTTTGAATGAACCACGTGCTTATTACGAAAATAATTCTATTGCTTATAATCGTCTTAAATCAGTACAGAATGCTCCTTATGACGGACAATATACACTGTCGACAGCCCAGAAGCAAACATTTGTAAGTTATTATCTGGAAAACGGAGATTTTCTGAAGATGACCAACCTCACTTTGGGATACAATATCCCATTGAAGAGCAACAAATATGTAAAGGCTATCCGCGCTTATGTCTCAGCTGACAATTTATTCTGTATCACCGGATATGACGGCCTGGATCCTGAAATGTCGAATGGGGACATATGGTCTATAGGCATTGACTGGCGCGATAAATATCCATCTACCCGCTCATTTACATTTGGTATGAATGTCTCTTTCTAACTATTAAATGGAAAAATTAATATGAAAACAATATTCAATAAAACACTTTTAGTTTCAGCAATAGGAGCTTCTGTTCTATCTTTAGGTAGCTGTACCGACTTGAGTGAAACGATTTACGATACGATTGCTTCTGAAAAATATGAGTTTACTGATAAAGACAGGGAAGCTATGTTTGCTCCGGTATATAGCAGCCTGCGTGATGTGTATTGGGGGTGGTACAGTTATGCGGATATGATGGACCAGTCATCCGATTCATGGTGTATCCCTTATCGAATCAGCATTGGTTGGGGTGACTTGTATGTGTCTATGCACAAACATCAGTTTCATTCACAAATTGCTCACTTTAACGATACGTGGAACCGTAATTATGCCGGTATCAATGCTTGTAACAAACTGTTGGCAGATGAAATCATTGCTGCAGATGAAACTACTTCTGCTCAACTAAGAGCCTACCGTGCTTTATATTATTACATTTTATTTGACTTGTACCGTAACATTCCGCTAGACACCCAGTTTAATCATGAAGACGGTTGGTTGCCAGATCAGGCTACTCCTCACCAGATGTGGGATTTCCTGACTAGTGAACTGATCGATGTAAAAGGAAAATGCGGGGATAAAGTTGAAATGGGTAAACTCAATAATTACGCCATCAATATGCTTCTAGCTAAAATATATCTGAATCATAATGCCTGGTTCAAAGATTATTCAGATAATTCCTATTATGGAAAGGCTATCGATGAAGTAAATGAGGTAATTAACAGTAGTAAGTTCTCATTGTCTGCTAATTATTCGGATAACTTCAAGGAAGATATTTCCGGCTCACCCGAAATTATCTTTGGTATTCCGTTTGAGTTTAATTATGCCGGAGGTAACTATATGGCAAATATGTGGATGCATGTGGCCGGACGTGCAACCTGGCAGTTTAACGGATGGGCAACTGGTGGTGCAGCCGTTCTGCCCCAATTCCTGGAGACCTATGATAAAAATGACAGCCGTTATGAAGATTGCTGGATTTCCGGACAACAATATGATTATGCTGGTGCTCCTATCTATGTGGATAGCGAACCTTTGGTTTATACCAGAGAGTTACACAGTATTGATAATCCGGGTTGCTATCCTTTTGAGAGTGAGCGTCTGGTAAAATATGAAATCCTTTCGGGCGATTATGGAACTTCTTACGATGATGTGCCTTTCTTCCGTTTGGCTGATGCGTATATGATAAAGGCTGAATGCTTACTCCGCTTGGGAGGATATAACGGCGAAAGCGAACAAACGGCTGCTGATTTGGTTACTCAGGTTCGTCAGCGTGCTTTCAAATCGGATCCCGACAAGGCTACAGTTACGGTAGCCCAACTGAAAGGTGGCAGTCGCTATAATTATGGACATCGTGAGAATCAGGGTATCATGGGCGAATCGGATAAATGGATTATCACAGAAGAAGGTGGCGACGATATTGAATTGGGCGGATTGTTGGACGAACTTGCTTGGGAATTTGTGGCAGAACACCACCGTCGTCAGGATTTGATCCGTTTCCGCATTAAGGGTACAAATCAGAATGTTTATAATGGCAAGTCATGGTTTTGCAAAGATGCAAAGGCCGATATGACAGACAGACATTGTGATATCTTCCCATTGCCTAAGTCTGCATTAGACGGTAATATCAAGTTGATACAGAATCCGGGATATTAATCCAATACCGAAAAGTTTATTAATTAAAAAGAATACTACAATGAAGAAGAATTTTATATATGCTTTGATTGGTTGTTTTACCTTGTCATTGGCTGCATGCAGCACAGATCCGGAGGATGCCACCAGTAAGCACATGTATGGGGAAAACGAAAACCCCTATTTGAAGACAAATTTAGATGCAACAGTTTCTACCAGTATGGAATTTCCTATCACCCGGCTGGAAACAAAGTCTATCATTTTAAATGATTATGCGGAAAAGTTCCAAGCTTATCTGGGAATGACGGTAGATGAAGCCTTGTTTGCCATGTCATCAGGCAGTGTTGTTTTCTATCCTATCAATATATCAAGAAATATATGGAATAAAACGGCTCCAACAAAAGGTTCGAACGGTTGGTATTTTAATACGGCCGGTGGTGTATGCGATGCCTCTTCCGGTATTGTCAGTGTAGAACTTGATGCAGCCAATAAGGCTCTGTCAGTCAATGTGGAAGAATCAGCTCCTATTGGTACAGCTTTGACATTAAATGTTGGTTTTGCTATTAATAATGGTATGGATTTCGATGATTATGTACGCTTCTCTTTCAATATAACTGTTACAGATCCGGGACGTATTGTTATTAGCGAAACAATTCCTGCCGGAGATTATTCTGCATTTGCTGTTAATTTTTCTGACTATGAGGATGTTATTAAAACATGTATGGGTATGACAGTTAAAGAATTCTCTGCAGCCGTTTCTGAAGATCGCACAACCGGTTCGATGGCTATGTATCTTGTTGGAGCAGATGATAGCTGGGATGAAACATGCAATTATACGGCAAATGGTTTAGGGTACTGGTTGACGGCTGATGCAAAGGTTTGTGATTGGGGAGATACCGCTGTATTTTTCGCAGAAACAGGAGATGGTTGTGTAAATATCGGACGTTATTCCGGTATTACTTCCGGAACTGTTGTAAAAGTAAGTTTCGTTTATGCTCTAAAGGCTGATAAAAGCAAATTTGTAGAGTTTATTGTGACTGGTATAATGGAATAATGTTAAGTAAGGGTGTTTCAAAAGTAAGATATTTTGAAACACTCTCCTTTTAGGTAATCTTGAAATAGTAATAACATGAAGATATTCTTTAGTTTTCTTAAATCACTGCTTGTCTTGTTTATAACATGCTGTTTCATTTTGCTAGCTGCCTGTTCCTCGTGCAGTAAGGATGGTGATGATACTGATATCGGGAAAATCGGAAAGCTTCCTGAGGGGAAAGAACTCTATCGTCCCGAAGATTTTTCCGGACAAGACTGGTGGACAAATGATAACGACTATTCTTATAACCGGATGGCTTATACCGATAATTTAGTTATCTATTGGCAGAAAGGTTTTGGTGAAGGTCTGGCCAACCCACCGGAATTGGAAGGAAAGTCAATGAAGGTGGATCTGGAAAATTTGAAAGAGAAGCTGGAAACATTCTATACCTATTTTCGTGATGAACTGCAATTCGTGAAGCCAGGTTCCTTAAGTGAAAAATACCGGATGATGGTTATGATCATGTATTCACTGGAAGGAACAGCCTATGGAGGAACTTATGATAACAAAATCGGAGCATTCTGGGCGGCACCGAATCGTTTGCAGGATCAAAAACTTAATGCCGTGGCTCATGAACTTGGCCATAGCTTCCAACTACAGATCATTGCTGACGGACAAGGCGAGGCTTGGGGAGGAAACGGTATTTATGAAATGGCCTCCCAATGGATGCTCTGGCAGGTGAATCCTGACTGGATGAAAGATGAAAACTATCATTGGGTAGCTTTCAAAGAATTGACACACAAAGCTTTTCTTCATGTCGATAATATCTATCATTCCCCTTATGTACTGGAATATTGGGGGGTAAAGCGTGGATTGCCGGTTATCGCAGAAATGTTTCGGCAAGGTTTGAAAGGGGAAGACCCCGTCATTACCTATAAAAGGATGCATGAAATGACCCAGGAACAGTTCAATGACGAAATGATGGATGCCTATTTACATCTGGTAAATCTTGACTACGACCGTGTTTATGATATCACCCGGCAATGGGCCAACTCGTTTGCTCCGTTTAAAGCAAACTTGAAAGATGACGGTAACGGCTGGTTGCGGGTAGTGAAGGAAGTATGTCCTGAAAATTATGGATTCAATGCCATTAAACTGGAAGTTCCGGAAACGAACCGAACGGTTACAGTCGATTTCAAAGGCTTGCCTGATGCAACCGGATATAATCTGGTTCATGCGGATAAAGCCGGATGGCGTTATGGTTTTGTCGGTGTTACGGCGGATGGAAAATCTGTTTTGGGAACTGTTGGACGCGATGCGGAAGGACAGGTTTCTTTTACAACTCCTATGGATACAAAACTATCCTATTTGTGGCTCGTTGTAATGGGGGCACCCACAGAACACTGGATGAATTCCTCGACGGAGAGTGATGCCCAATGGCCTTATAAAATAAAGGTTTCGGGTACTAATATCGAATAATAGTATACGAATATGAAAAACATTTTTTTGACTGTATGTATTTGTCTGTTGGGTATCTTCTGTGTAAATGCAGCAGAAAAACCGTTAGTTTTATTATCTCCGGATGGAATATTGAAGGTGGAGATACGAACAGAAAACGGACTATTGACCTATTCTGTTTACCGGGCAGACCAGTGTTTGCTGAAAGACAGTAGATTGGGTATGCGATTGGAAGAGGGAACCCAGTGGGGGACTGATACACATATCCGTTCGCAGAAACGTAAAAATATTTCAGAAAAAATTGTATCCCCGCACTACCGGTTACCTTCTTTTCAATCTGTCTGTAATGAATTGGATTTAAAGATGAAAGGGGATTATGGAATTCTATTTCGTGCTTACAATGAAGGTGTAGCCTATCGTTTTTATTCAGTGGGGAAGAAACCGATGATCATTCAGGGGGAATTGGCTGAGTTTAATTTTGATAAAGATTATACGACTTATATGGCCTATTCCACTGCAGCTAAAGGGAAAGATCCTTATGCCATGGCTTTTCAGAACTTGTATGTGAAGGCGCCATTAACCTCCTTCGATACGGAAAATGTAGCATTTCTTCCGGTAACGGTAGTTTACGGTAATGGAGTGAAACTGACAATAACAGAATCAGACCTGGAAGCCTATCCGGGTATGTTTATAAAAGGGGACGGCCGGACAACGTCATTGAAAGGCGAGTTTGCTCCGTATCCTTCCCGCATGGATTATCATCCGTGGCGACACATGAGTTATGTTGCCGAACGTAGTGAGTACATTGCAAAATCAACCGGAACACGAAGTTTCCCTTGGCGTATTCTGGCCATTTCGGAAAAAGATACTCACATGCCGGTTAACAATATGGTTTATGCTTTGGCATCTCCCAATCGTATCGGTGATTGCTCGTGGGTGAAAGGTGGTAAAGTAGCCTGGGATTGGTGGAATGACTGGGGGATTTCCGGTGTCGACTTCAAAGCCGGTATAAATATGGATACGTATAAGTATTATATCGATTTTGCTTCTGAAAATAATATAGAATTTATTGTTCTCGACGAAGGATGGTATGACCCGAAAGTAGGAAATATGTTGACAGTTATTCCAGATCTTGATTTGCCGGAACTTGTTCGTTATGCTAAAAGTAAACAGGTCGATATTATTTTGTGGACTGTATTTAATGTTCTCGATGAACAGCTGGAAGCCGCGTGCAAGAAATATTCGGAAATGGGAATCAGTGGTTTCAAGGTCGACTTTCTCGATCGGGATGACCAGACAGCAGTGGAAATGGTTTACAGGATAGCTGAAACAACCGCTAAATATAAGTTGTCGCTCGATTTGCATGGAATCTATAAACCGACAGGTCTTAACCGTACTTATCCGAACATTATCAATTTTGAAAGTGTGTTCGGTATGGAAGAAATGAAATGGAGTACGGTTGAAAAAGATATGATGCAATATGATGTGATAATGCCTTATATCCGTATGATGGCAGGCCCGGTCGATTATACTCCCGGAGCGATGAGAAATGCCTCTAAAAAAGATTTCAAAGATATTTACTATAACCCGATGAGCCAGGGGACACGTTGTCATCAGTTGGCTGCCTATGTCGTACACGACTCTCCATTGACGATGCTGGCTGATAACCCGACCATATATCGGAAAGAAAAAGAGTGTACCGATTTTATAGTCAGTATTCCTAATACCGGAGTGGAAGAAACTCGTATTCTCCAGGGCACGATGGGAGAATATATCGTATCGGCCCGTCGTGTGGAAGCAGATTGGTACATTGGTGGAATGACAAACTGGGACTCGCGTGAAGTTACTTTGGATCTCTCTTTTCTGGGTAACGGTAACTATACAGCTACCATATTTAAAGATGGAGTGAACGCGGCCAAGCAGGCTACTGATTATAAAAAAGAAGTAAAAACAGTTACTTCACAAACTCAACTAAAACTGTTGATGGCGCCAGGAGGAGGTTTCGCTATCTCATTAAAACAACAACAATAATGTAGGATCAGTCTATTAGAATGGTAAAATAGTCTAATTTGCTATTCTAATGGACAATATTTTTATTGAAAGAGTTTCTTATTATTTTTCTTTGCATTCAAGATTTTATCGATTAGTCAAAAACAAAATATTTGCGTTATGCTGAAAGATTTATTATTTACATCGATCCCTGTTATCGGTTTCTTTGCCTGTCAGTCTATTCCTGATAAATATACATCCACAGAACCGATCGTAGAGGTCCCGTTTACCGAAGTACATCTGACAGATAATTTTTGGGCTCCCCGTATCGAAGTAAACCGGACTGTATCTATCCCGTCTGCATTCAAACAATGTGAGTTGAACGGACGTTTCGATAACTTTGCCCTTGCCGGCGGACTTATCAAAGGCGAACACAAAGGCGATTTCCCGTTCGATGATACTGATCCGTACAAGATCATTGAAGGAGCCTCTTATTCTCTGGCTGTTAAATATGATCCTCAGTTGGATGCCTATCTGGATAGTGTTATCACTCTGATTGGTGTCGCCCAGGAACCGGATGGTTATCTGACTACCTGCGTAACGAACAAATGCGAACGGTTATCACGTTGGTGGGGGAAAGAACGTTGGGAAAAACTGAACAGTCATGAACTCTATAACTGCGGTCACCTGTATGAAGCAGCCGTAGCTCATTATCGTGCTACCGGAAAACGTTCTTTATTGGATGTCGCTATAAAAAATGCGGATCTGGTTTGTCAGGTGTTCGGTCCTAATGAAGGGCAGAAGCATGTTCCGTCAGGGCATCCTATTGTTGAAATGGGGTTGGCTAAAATGTATAAGGTGACAGGTGAACAGAAATATCTGGATATGGCCCGTTACTTTGTGGAAGAAGCGGGACGCGGTACAGACGGGCATCGGTTAAATGCATATAGCCAGGATCACATGCCTATCCTGGAGCAGGAAGAGATTGTCGGTCATGCCGTACGTGCCGGTTATCTTTATTCCGGAGTGGCCGACGTTGCCGCTTTGACAAAAGACTCAGCCTATTTTAACGCTATTTGCCGTATCTGGAATAATATGGCAACCAAGAAACTTTATATTACCGGTGGAATCGGTTCGAGAGCGCAAGGTGAAGGTTTCGGACCAGAATATGAATTACATAATCACAGTGCTTATTGCGAAACATGTGCGTCTATCGCTAATGTATACTGGAATCAACGTATGTTCCTGGCAACCGGTGATGCTAAATATGTGGATGTGCTGGAACGTGCTCTATATAACGGTGTGATCTCCGGTGTCTCTTTGAGTGGAGATAAATTCTTCTATGACAATCCGCTGGAATCGATGGGACAGCATGAACGTGCTCCCTGGTTCGGATGTGCCTGCTGTCCGGGTAATGTAACCCGTTTTATGGCCTCTGTTCCGATGTATATGTATGCCATTCAGGAAAATAGCATTTTTGTGAATCTGTACATTGGTAGCAACAGTAAAGTGAAACTGGGTGAAAATGAAGTTGAATTGGATCAGGAAACTGAATATCCATGGGATGGAGCTGTTAAATTAACAGTTACACCGCAAACAGCTACTAATTTCGCATTAAAACTGCGTATACCGGGTTGGGCTGACAATGAACCCGTTAGCGGAAGCGACTTGTATACTTTTACATCCAAAGAATCGGATAAATACCAGGTTAAAGTGAATGGTAAGGCTGTTAAAAGTAAAGCGTATGACGGCTATATTTCTCTCGAACGCCAGTGGAATGCCGGTGATGTAGTAGAAATATCTCTACCGATGGATGTTCGCCGTGTCAAGGCACATGAGAAAGTGAAAGCAGACGAAGGTTTGTTGGCTATCGAACGTGGTCCGGTCGTTTATTGTCTCGAAGGAGTGGATCAGCCAGACCACCATGTATTCAATAAGTATCTTCCGGAAAATGCCTCTCTGTCTTATACCTTTGAAAAAGACAAACTGAACGGGATCGTAGAATTGAAAGGTACAGCGAAAGAGTTGGAGCGTAATGACGACGGCACAATCGCAGAAAAAGACGTACCGGTGAAACTGATCCCTTATTCAACCTGGAACAATCGAGGTAATGCGGAGATGGCTGTCTGGATCTCGGCGTCTGCCGATTATGCAAAACCGACTCCGGAACCAAGTATCGCTTCCCGTGCCCGGTCATTTACGATTGTCAGTGCACCGATCCAGAAGGATGGCCTGCCTATCGAACGTCGTGAGTATTGTTATGGTGTAAACGATCAGTGGGATCCGAAGAGCTCGGACGATATGTCGAAACCCTATCATTATTTCTGGTTGAAGACAGGTTCGGAAGAAGCTATCGAATATGTATTCAATCAGCCTGAAACAGTAAAGAATGTAGAAGTCTACTGGCTTGAATTCGATCATTACGACGGCAACTATCGCGTTCCGGCTAACTGGAAAGTGCAATATAAGGAAGGAAACACCTGGAAAGACGTGAAGGCTAAAGGTGAATACGGTTGTAAGAAAGATTGTTACAATTCGGTCGACTTCGAACCCGTCACAACTTCCGGTCTGAAACTTGTAATCAACTTGCAGAAAGGCGAATCAGGTGGTGTGATCGAATGGAAAGTTAACTAAAATATTATAGAACATGAAAAATATTCTGGTAATAACACTAGCCGGCTTATGTCTGGCGGGAAGTGCACAAACGCATGACGGGGGATATCCGATCACTCCTGTTCCGTTCACTTCCGTGAAAGTAACCGATAGCTTTTGGGGACAACGTCTGAAAGCCAGTCGTGAAGTGACAATACCTTTAGCATTCAGCAAATGTGAAGAAACCGGCCGTTATGATAATTTCTATAAAGCGGCTCATCCCAGTAGCGAGTATAAGGTCGGTGGCCTGGCTTTTGACGATACGGATGTTTATAAAACCATTGAAGGTGCCAGCTACTCCATGCAAACTTATCCGGACAAAAAGTTGGCCAAATATATCGATAGTGTATTGACGGTAGTTGCAGCCGCTCAGGAACCCGACGGATATTTATATACCTCTCGTACCATGAACCCCGAGCATCCGCATGAATGGGCCGGAAGTAAACGCTGGGAAAAAGTGGAAGACCTGAGCCATGAATTTTATAATCTGGGACACATGATCGAGGGTGCTATCGCCCATTATCAGGCCACCGGAAAAAAGAACTTCCTTAATATCGCCATCAAGTATGCCGATTGCGTGGAACGGGAAATAGGGGATAAACCCGGACAGCTCGTTCGCGTTCCCGGGCATCAGATAGCAGAGATGGCACTGGCTAAGTTATATCTGGTGACGGGAGAACGGAAATATCTCGATCTGGCTAAATTCTTCCTCGACAAACGTGGATATACTACCCGTACCGATGCTTATAGTCAGGCTCATAAGCCTGTTTTAGAACAGGATGAGGCTGTCGGCCATGCCGTTCGTGCTGCTTATATGTATTCAGGGATGGCAGATGTTGCCGCGTTGACAGGTGATACCGGATATGTACATGCCATTGACAAGATATGGGATAATGTAGTAACCAAGAAATTGTATGTTACCGGAGGTATCGGTGCTACCAGCCACGGTGAAGCATTCGGTGAAAATTATGAGTTGCCTAATATGTCGGCCTATTGCGAGACTTGTGCAGCAATCGGTAACGTGTATTGGAACTATCGTCTTTTCCTCCTTCACGGCGAATCTAAATATTACGATGTATTGGAACGTTCCTTGTATAACGGATTGATCTCCGGTGTATCTTTGGATGGCGGCGGTTTCTTCTATCCGAACCCGCTGGAATCTATCGGTCAGCATCAGCGGCAACCATGGTTTGGATGTGCCTGCTGTCCGTCTAATATCTGCCGTTTTATTCCTTCTTTACCCGGATATGTTTATGCCGTACACAATAAGGATGTATATGTCAATCTGTTTATGAGTAACACATCTGAACTGAATGTAGAAGGAAAGAAAGTGACCTTGGCCCAGACTACCGAATATCCCTGGAACGGTGATATCCGCGTATCCGTTTCTCCGAAAGGAAAACAAAACTTCACCTTAAAGATTCGTATACCGGGGTGGGTACAGGGTGAAGTCGTTCCGAGCAATCTATATTCATTTACCGATAATAAACAATTGAATTATTCTGTAAAAGTGAATGGAGAAACATTCAGAAGTAATCTCGATAAGGGTTATTTCGCTATAAACCGCCTGTGGAAAAAAGGGGATGTCGTGGAAGTTCATTTCGATATGGAACCGCGTACCGTAAAAGCCAACTCGAAAGTAGAAGCCGACCGGGGAAAGATATCTGTTGAACGTGGTCCGCTCGTTTATTGTGCCGAATGGCCTGATAACGACTTCAGTGTATTGAGCGTATTTATGAATCGTAAACCGGAATTCACCGTAGAACGTAAACCGGAGCTTCTGTATGGCATCGACTGCCTGAAAACACAAATACAAACGTTGGGGTACGACGAAACCGGTCGCCTGGTTACCAAAGATGTCACCCTGACCATGATCCCTTATTATGCCTGGGCACATCGCGGTACCGGTGAAATGTCCGTTTGGTTGCCGCAGGATGTAAGTGCAACCCGTCCGGTAATGCCTCCGACGATCGCTTCAAAAGCAAAAATCACAGCCTCTCATATGGTAAAATCGATTTCTGCTATTAATGACGGTCTGACTCCGAAGGATGAAAACGACCGTACTGCCCCTTATTATCATTGGTGGCCGGAGGAAGGTACTACCGAATGGATTGCATACGAGTTTGAACAACCGCAGGAAGTATCTTCCACTACTGTTTATTGGTATGATGATGCCCCCTGGGGAGGTTGCCGCATCCCACAAAGCTGGAAAATTTATTATAAAGATGCTTCCGGTGGCTGGCAACCCGTAGAAAACTCCACTCAATATGGAGTAGCCAAGGGAGATCCTAATACAGTCCGTTTTACACCGGTAAAAACTTCAGCAGTTAAACTGGAAGTGGTACAACCGGAGAAAAACTCTGCAGGCCTTTTTGAATGGGCTATAGAATAGTCTGGATTTTTTATATGTAGTAGATAATGAAAAGATTAGTATTGCTAGTAGCTCTGGGTACCGGATTATTTGCCGGTACCCTCAGGGCTCAAGGCACGGCAGACGACTATGCCCGTGCCTTTTCTTTACCTGAGAAGTTTAAAGATGCTGTTCCTTATTCGAACATGAATCCTCGTTGGATAGGCGACTCCAATCGTTTCTGGTATGTACGCAACACCCCGGAAGGTGAAAAGTACGTGATTGTCGATGCCGATAAAAAAACGCGTATTGCCATGCCCGACACCATGAAGCAACGCCTGCTCACAGAAAATACCCGCCGTTGGCCTGACCGCTACTGGGCGGAAACGGATGAGGAACGTACAGGCGATTCCATCCCTTCTCCGGATGGAAAAAGGATTGCTTTCATTAAAAATAGCAATGTCTATGTAAAGGATGTAGCCACCGGACAGGAAAAAGCCCTGAGCCTGGATGGTGCTCCCGGTGAGTATTACTCTGCCTATGTCAGTTGGTCGCCCGACTCCCGGAAAGTGGCTTCTATGAAGATCCGTCCGGCAGAAAAGAGATATATTTATTTCGTAGAGTCATCACCGAAAGACCAGTTACAACCCAAACTGCATAAACGGGAATATGCCAAACCCGGTGATGCCCTTCCTTTCCGTGTTCCCCATATTTTTAATGTGGAGACAGGAGAGGTGAAAGCACCGTCGACTGAACTCTTTGCCTCCCAGTTCGATGTACACGGGTTGGATTGGGATAACGATAGCCGGTCACTTCTTTTCGAATATAATCAGCGAGGGCATCAGGTTTACCGGGTATTGGAACTTTCTGCCGAAACGGGCAAAGTGCGCCCTATCGTAGAAGAGACAAGCAACACCTTTGTCAATTACACCCGTTATTTCCGCAAAGACCTGGCTAACGGGAATGAACTGATCTGGATGAGCGAGCGCGATAACTGGAACCATCTTTATCTGATAGACCGCCAAACGGGACAGGTAAAACAACAGATCACCAAAGGCGAATGGTATGTGCGTAATGTGGTTGAGGTGGATGAAACAAACCGTGTTATCTATTTTGCCGCCAGTGGAATGGTGAAAGATGAAGACCCTTACCTGATACGCTACTACCGTATCAATATGGACGGTACCGGCCTTACTTGTCTGACTCCGGAAGAAGGCACTCATACAGCCTGGTTTTCGGCTGATAATAAATTCCTGGTCGATACCTGGTCGAAGGTCGACAAAGCTCCTAAATCTGTTTTGCGCAGTGCCAAAGATGGAAAGGTGGTCATGCCGCTTGAAGAATCCGATCTGACGGAATTAAAGAAACGCGGATGGATTGCCCCTGAACCTTTCGTTGCTAAAGGACGCGATAACGAAACGGATATATGGGGTGTCATTTTCCGTCCGACCAATTTCGATCCGTCTAGGAAATATCCGGTACTCGAATATATTTATGCCGGCCCCGGAAGTGCCTATACACCGAAGGAATTCCGGTCGTTTTACTGGTTCCATCAGCAAATCGCCGAATTAGGCTTTATCGTTGTCCAGTGCGACGGGATGGGAACATCTTTCCGTAGTAAAGCCTTTGAGAGTATTATCTATAAGAATCTGAAAGATGCAGGTTTCCCGGATCGTATTGCCTGGATGAAAGCGGCTGCACAAAAATATCCTTATATGGATATCGATAAGGTAGGTGTGTTCGGTGGTTCGGCCGGAGGTCAGGAAGCAATGGCTGCTGTGCTTTTCCATCCAGAGTTCTATAAGGCTGCTTATGCCGGATGTGGTTGTCATGACAACCGAATGGATAAGATCTGGTGGAATGAGCAGTGGATGGGATATCCGGTCGATAGTAGTTATGTGGCTTGCAGTAATGTGGAAAATGCCCATTTATTGACACGACCGCTGATGCTGATGGTCGGTGAGATGGATGATAATGTAGATCCGGCTACAACGATGCAGGTTGTCAATGCCCTTATAAAAGCAAAGAAAGAATTTGAACTGGTAGTCGTACCGGGAAGTAACCATACGCTGGGAGGTGAATATGGCGACCGGAAACGCCTGGATTTCTTTGTAAAACATTTACTAGGAGTAACTCCTCCCGACTGGAACAACTGGTCCCCTGTAAAGAATGAAAAATAAGTAATTGCCTGATAAGTAAAAAGGCCGGAAAATAACTTCCGGCCTTTTTTGATCGCTTAATATATTAAATATCGATTCTCTGAACTTTATCAATTCAGTTTGAACCGAAGCCCTAGTTTCACACCGAACGACATAACCTTCACTTTGTCGGTCACATCCGAGTTCAACATGCCGTTGTACGGGATACCTTGTCCGACGATCTTATTCCCTTCGGGATGATAAGAGGCAGGAGAGGAGAGCAAACCCTGGTTTTTTTTCTTCTTCATGTTGGTAAAACCGTAATCGATATAGCCACCCAACAGCAAGTCGATATCTTTGTCTTCGTTCAATGATATCAGGAAACCCAGTTCGGCTGTCCCGGCTACACCCAGCTTCAGTTTGTTCTTGCCGCTCCAGTCGAGCTCACTACCCGGATCATTGATCGTGCCGAACCCATGGTGAGGCACGGGTGATTCGGAGGGTGAACCTACATCGGACGGGATATGTGGGTAATATCCCGATACATTCAGTTCACTGGTCGTGTTACCCTGTACTTTGTATTTTGTCTGGACAGGGATTTGTAGTTTAACACCCAGCCCGGCATACATTCCCCAGTTCTCTTCTTCGCCGAAACGTGTTTGATATATTGCCATCAAAGGTATATCCAGAAGAAAAGCGGTCTGCTTTTCTTCCAGGCCTTTCAGTCGGGCACGCAGTTCGAACTCACGCGGGTGGCCGGAGAAGTCGTCGTCATCGATCATATTGCCCAGCTTCATATATTTGTCGTCCGACATATCGCCTTTTAGCCTGCCTACCGTGGCATAACGGGAGATACCTACGCCGGTAGCAACCCCCCAGTGCGGATTGAAAAAGTAACTGTAACGGATATCTACTTCATAACCGAGTTTATTGTTGCGGTTTCCTTTTTCCTGAAAGCCCTCGATCTTATAGTCCAGATCATAGCGTAAGGAAGAGGAACCCACACCGCCGGAGACGGTGAGGTAAGATGTTTTAGTCTTTGTCGTATCGCGTTGTTCTTCACGATATTCACGCTGCTGCTGACGCTGTTGCTGCTGGTTGTTGTTATACTGGCTACGTTCTCTGCCTCCCGTTCCCTGCTGAGCGGAAACGGTGCTGACCAGGCAGCCGGTGGCAAGTAATAAAACAGTTTTTCTTATGTTGGAAATCATCTTGATCATATTCAGGTTCTTTTATTTGATAATAATTTTGTGAGTTGTTGTTCTTCCGGATTCCGTCGTAACCTTGACGATATAACTTCCTGAAGCCATATCAGTAGACAGGGTAGTTTCCCATGTCTTCATCTCCAGTCTGTTCACGATCTGTCCGTTCAGGTTGTATACTTCTACGACAGCCGATTCAGGAGTTTCATCCGGTGCTCCTGTCTGGATCGTGATCGGTGTATTCTTATTGACCATCGTCGGATAAACGCGGGTACTCTGGAACTGCGTCAGTGTCTCGAATGTGATCGGACAGCTTACCACGTAAGTATCATCGGCGCGATATGCCTGTATGAAGTAGGTACCCAGTAATCCTTCCGGTACGGAATAATAGATAGAAGTTCCGTTTTTGTCGATCTTCTGCCCATCCTTATACCACTGGAAGCGTACAAACTCGTTGTCCTGATTCGTAATGTAGAGGAACTCGTTCCATTTCACCAGGATACGCAGGCCGTTTTTGCCTACCGTTACCGTGCGGCTGCTCTCCATTCCGCAGTCACCGTATACGTCTACATAATAGATACCCTCCTTGTCCGGAGTCAGTGCTGCCGTGTAGCTGTCGGAAGTCGCACCCGGAATGGCCACTTCATTGAAGAACCACTGGTAACTCAGGTTGACGCCCGTCGCTTCGACCGACAGGGTGAAGGCGTCGCCATCGCAAACGTTCACCGACTGCGGCTGGCGGGTGATGGTCGTTGTTTCCAACACTTCGATGTTGAACGGGTAAGCCTCCTCGCGATCCGGGTCGCTCTTCAGGCGCACATAGATGTTGGCGTGGTAGATACCTCTCGGGATGCGGCTGGAAACCGGAACGGTGATGTATCCCGGAGTCAGGTCCTTGTATTCCGTATCGCTGAAGCCGGCGGCAATCGCTTCATCCGTAAAACGGACGGCATACTCGATCGGATAGTCCGGATTCAGGACGCTGACAGGGATTCTGAATTCGCCGTCCACGCTACAATACGGCGCCGTCTCGCCCACATGGATCATGCCTTCGTCGGTGATGACGATCGTGTGCCGGTAAGCGGGCTGGTTGTAATACTGCTCCGATGCGATGCTTTCGCCGTTGTAGAGCGTCAGCTTGTGTACATTATATATATAGGTACCGACAAGCGTATGGGCCTCCCCTTTGTTGAAGGTGTAACGTTCGGTTTTCAAGACGGCTTCGTCCAGCGGATAATGATAGCCGGCCGGAGTGGCGGTGTACTCTATTTCCCAACGGTCGTAGGTGACGTTGTTGAAACCGACAGGGCGGATCTGCACGTACACCGGCGTCCCTTTGGTGACGGTGGTAGTGGTCAGGTTGTCCACATCCCGGAAGTCCTCGAGCTTGTTGGAGGCAGTGGAGACAGACCATTGCAGCGCGCCGCCAGGACCAGGACCGGGGCCTTCGCCGTCACCGATCACGATTGTGTGGCGGTAGGGCGAGTCGGCATAGTCGTAAGTTTCGATGGTCTGGTTGCCGTACATGTCATACAGGGTCAGTTTGGTGACGGTGTATATGTAGGTTCCCTTTTCGGTATGGGCCTCCCGGTTGTTGAAGTTGTGACGTTCGGTCTTCAGCGTCGCGTTCATGCCGTAGTAGTGTTCGGCCGGGGTCACGGTGTATTCGACCGCCCAGCGTTCGAAGTTGATGCCCTCATGTCCGACGGGACGGATCTGGACGAAGACAGGAGTGCCGTAATTCACCGAAGTGGTTGACTGGTCGTCCACATCCTTGAAGTAAGGCTGTTCGCTCGTCACTGTGGAAACGGACCATTGCAGGGCCGGATCTTTCACGACCTGTTCGTCCTGGATAACCACCTTATGCGTACAGGAAGCGTTCCGGTAGATATAGGCGGCCACTTCCACGCCGCCTTTATACAGGAGCAGCTTGGTCACATTATAATAGTAAGTACCTTCGAGCGTGTGGGCTTCCCCTTTATTGAAGTCATAGCGCAGGGTTTTCCCGATAGCCTCTCCCATCGGATAGTGGTAGTCGGCCGGGGTGGCGATGTACTCGATCGCCCAGGTGTCGAAGTCGACATGCTCCAGGCCGACCGGGCGGATCTGCACGTAAACAGGCGTTCCGACCATGACGGTCGTCGTGGAATTGTTCTCCACATCGCTGAATTCATACGGGGCGGCGGTTGTCTTGGAGACAGACCATTGCAGCTTCAACACGGAATTGGGCTCCCACCGGGCGTAAAGGTCGGTATTCTCGGTGATGGTGAAGGTCGCTCCGGGCAGGTAAGCCGTACCGGTTCCGTCGGCCTTGGTCGTCCATTTCAGGAAGATGTAGTTCAGACGGTTGGGCAGGCTCGTGGCCGGATAGGTGGCTACAACAACTTTACCTTCGTCATAAGTTTGTTTATACGTTTTATCCGGATCGAAATTAGAATGATAGGTAACCTCTAAAGCATCCTCTTTCCATAGCGCTTTATATTTTTTATTTTCTGTTATGGAAGCCGAACTTACCCAGTCCTTCTCTTCTGCATCGTCTGTTACCCACTTATGGAACTGTTTTCCGTCGGGATGAACAAGCTTGTCTGCTGCAGTGGTAGGACTGCTTATTTTACCTCCGTGATTGGTCACTTTATAATAATAGGTCGTTTTACCGTCTTCCAGATTATAGTAATCGGTTCCAACGTAATCGTTCTCTCCTAAATCTTTCCAGTTTCCACCATTGGCATTGAAGCGAACCCAAAGAATTTCGATAGAACCGGAATCGGAAAAACCGTCATTAGCAGTAATACGTGTGTTGTCATTTTGGTCTTTATTTAACAGATCGCTTAAAGTAGAGTTATCGACAGTATCGTCTGCGAGACCACTAGGTAGTATATCGACCAGACTTTTATCATTCGGTAGGATCGGGATTGTTCTAATAACGCTGTAAAGATTCTCATTTGTTCCGTCCCATCGTGGGTCTCCAGCCTTTTTGCTACCATAGGCGATTGGCTTCGGATCATCTAATCCGAAAATATTAACCAGGGGTTCTCCGATGATATTTGTTCCTGTTTTGGATGTCCATGAAGTGGATGTAATAACTGGGTATATATCTGTGGTATTTGTATTATAATAATCATCTTTGTTTCCACTTATAATGTTATTCTTTAAAGAAGCTTTTCCTGCACCAGTCATGGCTATTCCTCCACCGGCATTACCAATTATACCATTTCCTCTTAGTGCAGTATTTTTAATAATTGTATTATTTTCGAAAATAACTGTGGCTTTTGTATCTACCTCCATGGCTCCTCCGCCATCTCCACCGTCACTTTTTTGTGCTCCTCTTGCTACATTATCATAAAATGTATTATTTCTGACCTCGGCATTGACCAGATATTGTCCGACGAATGCGATTGCGCCTCCTTCGTCAAAAGCACTGTTTCCCGTGAATGTACTGTTTGAGATATTGATTTTAGGTCTGTTCGGATAACCGCCTCCGGCGTTATGATGGTAAAAATAGATTGCACCTCCGTCTGCAGTATTTCCAAGTTCACCAAACGAATCAATTTCATTTTCAACAAATTCACAATTTTCGACAATGAATTTTTCAGGATAAGCATCCTTTACAGAAATAGCACCGCCTCCTGCTGCACCATCTTTAACAGCCGTACAGTTTGTATTCTTGTAGAACCGGCTGTTTTTAAAAGAGAAAATTTCTGCCACGTTCACAGTTATATAAATAATACCGGACGGATTTGCCCAGGCGCCTCTGGCGAAATTATAAGCGAACGTACAGTTTTCTACCTCATAGGAAGTGGACCCCCTGGTATAAATAACGGAGGCCCCGCCAGTTACCTCTGTTATTCCTAAAGATATGAATGATGATTTTTTTACTGTCACTTTTTTAGCTGTCACATTTAAGCCGCAAGATGCGGGTCTCATTTTGGATAGGAGACAGTTCTCTATCGTCAAATATCCGGAGAAACTACCGGTTATTCCACCACCAATTTTAGAAGCATTCGGATTCCAGTCTTTCGGAAACTCCCCATTAACCAGGTCGGTATCTTCTATTAATCCGGTGAGGATTATATTTTGGATGGTCAATGTACCCTCTCCTGATCCGCCGATTTTGAAATGATCTTTACCAACAGCCGCTTTCAGAGTTAGATTTGCTCCGTCTACCGTGATCTTTGCAGATGAATTTATTACTAAACTTATGGCAGAAGCCTGGTTGTTAAAATCAGCCACGAAAGCGTCTGTCAATGTGAATTTACTATCTGTGGATGCAGTACTGACCAGAGACTGTAACTCTGCAACTGAATTCACATTCGTGTTGGTCTGTGCTATGGCAGGCACAGTAGCCCATAATACTATCTGAAATAGTATAAATAAAATTTTGTTCATATTTTCTATCTCTTTTACTTATCTGCTTATAAGCAGATAAGTGAGGGGGATCCCCCTCACTTAAATTAATTCTAATAAAATAAAGTTTTATATGACTACCTTTTCCTTTGTGGGGATGGGTATAACACGTTTATTCCACGTAAACTGGCTTTATCAATTCAGCTTGAACCTAAGCCCTAGTTTCACACCGAACGACATAACCTTCACTTTGTCGGTCACATCCGAGTTCAACATGCCGTTGTACGGGATACCTTGTCCGACGATCTTATTCCCTTCGGGATGATAAGAGGCAGGAGAGGAGAGTAAACCCTGGTTTTTTTTCTTCTTCATGTTGGTAAAACCGTAATCGATATAGCCACCCAACAACAAGTCGATATCTTTGTCTTCGTTCAATGATATCAGGAAACCCAGTTCGGCTGTCCCGGCTACACCCAGCTTCAGTTTGTTCTTGCCGCTCCAGTCGAGCTCACTACCCGGATCATTGATCGTGCCGAACCCATGGTGAGGCACGGGTGATTCGGAGGGTGAACCTACATCGGACGGGATATGTGGGTAATATCCCGATACATTCAGTTCACTGGTCGTGTTACCCTGCACTTTGTATTTTGTCTGGACAGGGATTTGCAGCTTCACACCCAAGCCGGCATACATTCCCCAGTTCTCTTCTTCGCCGAAACGTGTTTGATACATTGCCATCAAAGGTATATCCAGAAGAAAAGCGGTCTGCTTTTCTTCCAGGCCTTTCAGTCGGGCACGCAGTTCGAACTCACGCGGGTGGCCGGAGAAGTCGTCGTCATCGATCATATTGCCCAGCTTCATATATTTGTCGTCCGACATATCGCCTTTTAGCCTGCCTACCGTGGCATAACGGGAGATACCTACGCCGGTAGCAACCCCCCAGTGCGGATTGAAAAAGTAACTGTAACGGATATCGACTTCATAACCGAGTTTATTGTCGCGGTTTCCTTTTTCCTGAAAGCCCTCGATCTTATAGTCCAGATCATAGCGTAAGGAAGAGGAACCCACACCGCCGGAGACGGTGAGGTAAGACGTTTTAGTCTTTGTCGTATCGCGTTGTTCTTCACGATATTCACGCTGCTGCTGACGCTGTTGCTGCTGGTTGTTGTTATATTGGCTACGTTCTCTGCCCCCCGTTCCCTGCTGAGCGGAAACGGTGCTGACCAGGCAGCCGGTGGCAAGTAATAAAACAGTTTTTCTTATGTTGGAAATCATCTTGATCATATTCTGGTTCTTTTATTTGATAATAATTTTGTGAGTTGTTGTTCTTCCGGATTCCGTCGTAACCTTGACGATATAACTTCCTGAAGCCATATCAGTAGACAGGGTAGTTTCCCATGTCTTCATCTCCAGTCTGTTCACGATCTGTCCGTTCAGGTTGTATACCTCTACGACAGCCGATTCAGGAGTTTCATCCGGTGCTCCAGTCTGGATCGTGATCGGCGTATTCTTATTGACCATCGTCGGGTAAACGCGGGTACTCTGGAACTGCGTCAGTGTCTCGAATGTGATCGGACAGCTTACCACGTAAGTATCATCGGCGCGATATGCCTGTATGAAGTAGGTACCCAGTAATCCCTCCGGCACAGAGTAGTAGATGGAAGTACCGTTTTTGTCGATCTTCTGACCGTCTTTGTACCACTGGAAGCGTACAAACTCGTTATCCTGGTTGGTGATGTAGAGGAATTCGTTCCATTTCACCAGGATACGCAGGCCGTTTTTGCCTACCGTTACCGTGCGGCTGCTCTCCATTCCGCAGTCGCCGTATACATCCACGTAGTAGATACCCTCCTTGTCCGGAGTCAGTGCTGCCGTGTAGCTGTCGGAAGTCGCACCCGGGATAGCCTCTTCGTTGAAGAACCACTGGTAGCTCAGGTTAATACCGATAGCTTCGACCGACAATGTGAAGGCGTCGCCATCGCAGACATTTATCGATTGAGGCTGGCGGGTGATCATAGTTGTCTGCATTACTTCGATCTCAAACGGATGAAGTTCTACCAGACCCGGATCACTCTTCTTACGTACATACACATTTCCTGTATAGATACCTTTTGCAATGATGCTATTAACAGGAACTGTAAGGTAATTCGGAGTTACGTCTCTATATTCCGTATCCTTGAAGCCGGCATTGAGGGCTTCATCGGAGAAACGGACAGAGTATTCGAGGATATTGTCCGGATCGAGCAATTGAACAGGTATTCTGAATTCACCTTCTACGCTACAATAGGGAGCGATTTTACCCAGGCCGATCAGTCCTCCGTCGCGGATGATGATCGTGTGGATATATGCAGGTTCGGTATAATATTGTTCTGTTGCGATACTTTCACCGTTGTACAGTGTCAGTTTGTTCACTGTATAAACATAAGTTCCGACAAGTGTATGCGCTTCACCCTTGTTGAAAGTATAACGAACAGTTTTTGCAACCGCTTCTTCCAGCGGATAGTGATAACCGGTAGGAGTAGCAGTGTATTCAATTTCCCAACTGTCGTAAGTCACATTGTTGAAACCTACGGGACGTATCTGAACGTATACCGGTGTGCCTTTGATAACTGCTGTCGTCGTCAGGTTGTCCACATCCCGGAAGTCCTCTAACTTATTGGAAGCAGTAGATACCGACCATTGTAATGATCCGCCGGTTCCCGGCCCAGGGCCTTCACCGTCACCGATCACTATCGTGTGTTTGTACGGCGAGTCGTTATAGTCGTAGGTTTCAATTATCTGGTTACCATACAGATCATACAATGTCAGTTTGGTTACTGTATAAATATAAGTTCCTTTTTCCGTATGAGCCTCTTTGTTGTTGAAGCTGTGACGTTCTGTCTTGACAATCGGGTTCATACCGTAATAATGCTCTGCCGGAGTTACCGAGTATTCAATATCCCAACGCTCGAAGTTGATATCGTCATGTCCTATTGGGCGTATCTGTACGAAGACAGGAGTACCGTAATTCACGGAAGTCGTTGTCCGGTCGTTCACATCTCTGAAATAAGGTAATTCGTGGGTAACGGTGGAAACAGACCATTGCAGTGCCGGTTCTTTCGTTACCGGTTTTGCTTGGATAACAACTGTATGTGTGCAAGAAGCGTTGCGGTAATTATAAGTGGCAACTTCTGTATTATTCTTATAGAGAATCAGTTTCGTTACATTATAATAATAGGTACCAGGCAATGTGTGAGCTTCTCCTTTGTTAAAGTCATAGCGTACCGTTTGGGCTATGGATTCATTCATTGGGTTTTGATAGTCAATCGGAGTGGCTATATATTCAATTGCCCAGGTATCATAATCAATGCTATTGATATTTACCGGACGAATCTGTACATATACAGGGGTTCCTTCCATTACCGTTGTAGTGCTGTTGGTTTCTACATCGTTAAATTCATACAACTCATTGGTTGTTTTAGATACCGACCATTGCAGTTTTTCCAAATCTCCTTCAACAACCAGCGGATCGCCCGGCTTGGGTGCTTTGAATTTACAATTGTAGAAACTTCCGTAATTGGAGTTAGTAACATTATTTCCATCATCTTCAATAGCATCATAGATGGAATATTCGTCAGAGAAATCGATATTATGTAATCTGATATATTCAGGATTGGTTGCCGGCAGATTAATCTTACTTCCGTTGTATTTAATCAAACTGCCTTCGGCCCGTTGGATGATCGGATCTTCTACGGAGTTTACAGCGACAATATTTGTCTGTTTTTGGCTGAAATAATTCGGAATAGTGAAACCGCCTACCTGATTATCCTCACTTATTAATTTAATAAGCTTAGGTTCCGGTAACGTACAACTATCTTTAGCAGCTCCGGTAAATAAGGTATTCAGATTTTTAAACGGATCGCTTATTGAATTAAATACAAGATATGCTCCTGCTGATGCATCCATATATATAGGATCATTATTATAAGCAGAAGGAGAAGCGACAGGAGGATTTGCTAGTTCTCTTGATACAATAACATCATAATATGAACTGCTATTGGCATTAGGCTTACCACGGAGTTCCAGATATTTATAATTATCCGGGAAAGATATTCCAGTGCTGGAATATTTCCAGATACGTATCTTTTTTTCAGCAGGTAAATCAAGCTTACCGGCAAAAACAATGTTTCTACTCCCCGGATTTTTATTGGCATGTGTGCTTAGGCCTGTTATTGAAACGTAGTAAGCAAAATCACTTAGATCATTTATCGTGATGTCTTTAAAATAAAGCCCGTCAGCCATATTAAGATTGATTGGGGCGTATGATCGGTACAACTTTCCGCTTTCCATAGTAATATTGATGAAATACCTTTTGTAGTTGGGATTTCTGTTATCACTGGCAGCTGCTGTAAATCCTTCAACAACATTCAGAACGGAGTGTGAGTGCGATGAACCGTCTCCTATATTTCTGAATGTAAGATCCTTAAATACCATGTTGTCTGTGGATCCGATCGTTATAAAGTAATTATTACCTTTTTGATTGGAACCGGTACCTGAGCCGGTATTATTTCCGTAGAATCTTATACCTCCTCCGTCAAATACAATATTTTCAAGTACCTGATTTTCTTTAATGCGATATTTGATATGTCCGTAGTAGGAACTCCATGTGGCTGAAAATCTGTAATTCGGTCCGATGACAGTTGGATTTTCTTTATTGCCTAATCCTATTATTTTTAGTCCGTCATGAAAGAAGTGACTTTCCCAAAGGCCATTATCTGCCGGTACATAGATCCCTTCGTCAATAAATACCGTATTGTTTACTCCAAAAACTTCAGCTGGTATCCGGGCTGCTGAGGTAATAGAGCAACTAGGTATCTTATCGATTGTATAGTCGGCAGCTTCTACATATTTTACTGTACTGGAATATGTTTGTCCGTTAAAAGAAACAGTATGTAAAGTTTCATTCTTATAAAGGATGTTTTGAGTTACAAAATAGTTAGTTCCTCCTTTTTTTGTCGCATCATATTCGATTGTCGGATTGTCGAATGTCTGTCCTACCGTTACCGGAAATGTCGTATTATCCAGTTTCGCTCCAGCCGGTAGTGCCGGGTTTTTATCCGTCACCATTGTACCGTCGAAGGTCACACCTACGGACGCTTCCGTAGCTTCTGCAATCTCGGCTGCTTTGATGGCTACTTTGATCGTCTTTCCGTTATCTTCTTTTTTAAATGTATAATTCAATGTTGCACTTGTTTGACCGGCTATCTCTTCGCTGCCGATATACCATTTGAAGGTATGTCCTGTAGAACCATTCGCCTTGAATTCTAAGGTCAGTGTGATTTGATCCCCTTCATTCAGGGAATTGCCAGGCATGCCTGTTAAACTTGTAACAGTCGGTTTTCCGATCACTTTGATCGGTACCAGGTTACTGGATCCTGTTCCATCGAAACATTGTAATAATTTCCCATCATCTTTGTAAGATAGAGTAACACTGTTTAAAGTAATTTCCTTGCCATCTAAAGTCCATTTGGTGGGAGTTCCTCCGGCGGCACTGAAATAGCTTCCCAAATTAACGTTGCTCCCCTCCGGTATTGAAGGTGAGGTGGTGGGTGAAATCGATAATTGTGCAAAAAGTACCCCTGCTAAATGAAGTAGCAGTAATAAAATAAAGTTCTTTCGTATCATGTTAAAATAATTAGTGGTATAATAATTTATATCAAATGTATATGAAAGTTTTTTTGTGCACAAATGTTAAATGGAAGATTGGCGCAGATTATGAGTTTTATTGTTTGGTAAATCCGGTCCGGTTGTAATGTAAATATAAATGATTGATATGTATATAAATACTTCAGGTGTGAAACTTCAAAGGATGTGTAAAACGGTGCAACTTCACTACCTAAGAATGAAAAGCTTTCGAAATTCTTGCATTGTTTAACTTTATTTAAAGGATGGGTGTTACTCTTATTCTTGATTGAACTTTTGAACTATTCAGTGTTTGAGTAGAGGTTTTATTACCTTGTTGGAAGTTTGATAGATAGAATCTATTAGTATATAAGAATTATCTGTTTGACAGGTAGTTACATATGCTGTATCTTTGCAGTACAAGAAAACAAAAACGTATAACATATAAAAATTAAGAGTTATGAAAACATTAGATTATTTGCATTTAGATGCATCAGCAGCAAACAAAGTAGTAGAAGCATTACAGCAGTTATTAGCCGACTATCAGGTATTCTATACAAACCTTCGCGGATTTCATTGGAACATTAAAGGACATGGTTTCTTTGTTCTCCACAGCAAATTTGAAGAAATGTATGACGATGCAGCCGAAAAGGTAGACGAACTGGCAGAACGTATCCTGATGTTGGGTGGTGTACCGGTAAATAAATTCAGTGAATATCTGAAAGTGGCAAGAGTAAAAGAGGTATCAGGCGTTTCCTGTGGCGATGAAGCTTTGGAGAATATCCTGAACACTTATGGACAGTTTATTGCTGAAGAACGTAAATTGCTTTCACTAGCATCAGAAGCCGGTGATGAAGCTACGGTAGCTCTGATGAGCGATTATCTGAAAGAACAGGAAAAATTAGTTTGGATGTTAGTAGCTTATTCCACTTGCGATTGCAAGAAGTAATGAGAAGTAAGTATAAGTATTAATAATTCATTCGTTGCGTTAGGAAAGAGGATGCCGTGAGGTATCCTCTTTTTGTTTTTGTATATCAATAGCTTTCAAGTAAGAAGGAAACAAATAACTCTTATATTTGTTTCATATTTGCAAATTAAAAATGAAGAGATATGCTAGTGGAACAAAGTAAAATGAAGGATGCTCATAAATGTATGTTGAGCTATATGGATCTTTTGGAGAAAAACAAACAAGTATCTGGTAAAAACGGAACGGCAGGCCTATATAAAGCGACCCATAATCAGTTGAAATTATTTCTCGGTAAAGGCAAGTTGAATATGAAACGGATAGATGTACAATTGGTTAATGATTTTGTTTCTTATCTCGAGTCATTGAATCTGAGCCGTAATTCAGTGACTAATTACATAAGTATCTTCCGGTCGGTTTATAATAGTGCCGTATCTGAAAACCTGCTTACCCCCAAAATAAATCCTTTTCAGAAGCTACATCTTCGTCCTATTTCTACCTTTAAACGTTCGGTGGGAATGGATGTAATAAAGGATATGGCACGATTGAATCTGAGGGATAATAAACGTCTTGATTTTGCCCGCGATCTGTTCCTGTTCAGTTTTATGGCTTGCGGTATGCCTTTTGTTGATCTGGCTCACCTGACCCGCAGTAACGTACATGGAAATGTGATCATTTATCACCGTGTAAAAACAAAGACTGAGATTCGTGTTACGATCACTTCCGGCATGCGCCGTCTACTTGAAAAGTATGCCGATAAGAACTCCGATTTATTATTTCCTGTATTACAGGCGAAAGATGTTTCTTATGAAACATATAAGGTTGCTTTACGAACCTACAACCGTCGTTTGGAAAAGATAGGTGAAAAGATACATTGTCCTGTCAAACTGACCTCGTATGTTGCCCGTCATTCCTGGGCAATGTGTGCAAAAGAGCATTCCATATCAGTAACGGTAATCGGACAGGCATTAGGACATACGTCTGAAAAAGCAACTCAATTTTATCTGAGTAATCTGGATCAATCGGTAATTGATCGGGTAAATATGAAAATCACAGGGTTTGTAGAAAAGTGGATATGCAAGAGTGCAGTTAAAATTTGACACTTATTTATGGAATAAGGGTCATTGCCAATAATTAAGTAGAGCTTAAATCATAAAATACTTTCCCTATACTACTGGACAGCTTGAAAATCTATGATAGTGCAAAAGTAAAAATTTAATATTGATAAAGCTTTAGTCAAGAAACTTTTTGCGTCTTAAAAAATCATAAAATTAAGATAATACTAATGGAGTTAATGTGAAAATTAGCCTAAAATCATTCATAATGAATTGTTTATAGAAATCAAAGCTAGCCGCTATAAATTCATTAACCGAACTTAGCAGAATTAATTAATATTCAAAAGTCAATCTGTTGACGTTTGTTTAAAGAACAAGGGCCTTTGTAATACTATTTTACTAAATAAACGCTACTATCTTTTTATAAGAGATCCTGTCTCTTCTTTTTCTCAATAACAGATTCTTCTTTTTTCCCATACTGTGTTGTATATGGGTATAATTGATCTTATCCAACTTTTTTATTTAAAACAAAGGACGCATGTTGTTGATATATAGCTATTTATTGGCAATGACCCTTATTCCATAAATAAGGGTCAAAAAATATAAAACACTAGTATGTCGTCCAAGAGAATGGGACTGACCAACTTTGTTATATAAAAACTTAATTCTAATAAGATGGCAATTAATTCATTACCAGTTGTTTTGACTTTTTTAAAAGGAGAAACAATGAAAGCGGAATTTATCATCTCGCTTTGTTTTTTATTGTCTTTTCTGGTTTCTTTATTTTCGCTCCCTCGTATAATAGTTATCTCCAAACGAAAACGCTTATATGATGATCCGAATGCCCGAAAAAGTCATTCGGAAGCAATCTCCCGTTTGGGAGGGTTGGTATTCATTCCTTCCATGTTTATATCATTATCATTCTCGACAGCTTTTCGTTACCTGATCGATTTCCCGTTAAATTCTTCACTGACAGGATTTACATTGTTGGAATTTCTGTTTCTATTAACCGGCAGTTTTTTCTTATTTCTGGTAGGTGTGAAGGACGATCTGGTCGGGGTACGCTACCGCAAAAAGTTTGCCGCTCAGTTTCTGGTTGCTTCCTTGTTGCCGATGGGTGGTCTCTATATTAATAACTTTTACGGGTTATTCGGATTATATGAAATACCCGTTTTGATAGGTATTCCTTTTACAATTGTCATGATCGTATTCATCACAAACGCAGTCAACCTGATAGATGGAATTGACGGATTGGCAGCAAGTGGTGCTTTGGTATCGTTTACGACATTCGGAGTATTGTATATCCTGAAAAGCGAATGGCTGTATTCGATGCTTGCTTTTGCTATGGTGGGGTGTTTACTGCCATTCATGTATTATAATATATTCGGTTTGGCAGAACATGGCACAAAAATGTTTATGGGTGATTCCGGTTCATTATCGTTGGGATATTTATTATCTTTTTTTGCTATAAAATATGCCATGTATGTTCCCGGGCAAGCACCGGATATTCATTGTCTGGTTATTCCTTTTTCCTTATTGTTTATCCCGCTTTTCGATGCTTTGCGCGTGATGGTGGTCCGTGCTTATCAGAAACACTCTCTGTTCCTGGCCGATCGTAATCATATTCACCATAAATGCCTGGATGCAGGTTTCAGCCATTTACAGGCAACAATCATGCTGGTTGGCTATACCATAGTAATGTTGTTTGCCAATCTGGGTTTATCCCATATTTTTGATATGAATATCTTGTTAATCATCAATGTGTTGCTGGCTATATGCCTAAATACATTGTTGAGTTCAAAAATAAAACGGAGAAAAGATGCAAAAACCTTTGATTTCAGTAGTAGTACCGGTTTATAACGGTGAGAAATATCTGTCTGCCTGTTTGGATAGCATTTGTAACCAGACGTTGCAGGAGTTGGAGATCATTGTAGTCGACGATGGTTCGACGGATGGAAGCGGACGTATAGCTGACGAATATGCTGCAAAAGACATGCGTATACAGGTTATTCATCAGAGAAACGGGCATTTGAGTGTTGCCCGTAATGCTGGATTGTCTGTGGTAAAAGGAGATTTTGTATCATTTATCGATGCAGACGATTGGATCGACAAAGAAATGCTGAAGGCCATGTGCGCGACAATGGTTTCGAATTCGTTGGATCTGGTTATTACCGGAGTCCGTGTCGAGTATCCCGGCGAGAACAGATTTTACTATCAACGGACAGATATTTATCTGGAAGCTAACACCCGTAAGGATATAAAAACTCTTTATTTCAGATTGAAAGAGTTATGTTTGTTTAACTATGTCTGGAACAAATTATATCGTGTTTCTTTTCTTCAGGCAAATAATTTGTCTTTCATTGTTGAACCGCCTTATGAGGATGAATCGTTTAATATGGAAGTTTTTATGAAGGCCTCTTCTATAGGTGTTTTGTCTGATACACCTTACCATTATATGCGTTATGATAACGGTTCCATAGTGGCCTCTTATAAAGCAGACCTGTTGAACGCCTATGCGGATAAATGTAAAATCTATCATCGTTTTTTTACTCATCTTCAAATGTCTCCCGAGTGGATAAAAGAGTCTTTACAGGAAGGCTGGTGGGATACCTATTGCGGATATGTTCAAAGCCTGTATAAGAAGAATGCCCGGCTAAGCCGTAAAAAAAGAATGGAATTGATTGAACGGCATATATATCAAGATCGTTCATTTCAGGATCTGGTTTCTGTAATACGACCTCATGACAGGATGGAAAAAGTCTTTCGTACCTTATCGCAATATGGTTCACCCCGGCAGATAGATCTGATGTATTCTACTTTATTTTACTTACGTTATCATTTGGAGGGGCTATATCGGTATTATCGTAAAACTAAACAGACAAGATGATGTATAATTCTACAATATTAATTTTATATACGGAACTGATGCCCTATAACATCATTGTTATAAAGGAATTGGTCAGAAAAGGATGTCGTGTGCATGTGGTGTTATGGGATTTGAATACAGAGACACCTTACCTTCCTCCCCAACTGGAAGGAGTCACTTATTATAATCGTTCCGCTTTTTGGAATCCGGATCATTTATTCCGGCTGGTAAAAAAACTGGGTCCGGATCTGGTTTGGACGGCAGGATGGATCGACCCTTTATACAATGAGGTAGCAGGTATGATCCGTGAAAAAATACATATTCCGGTAGTTGCCAGTAGCGATACGCAATGGCGGGGAGGCAAACAGTGGTTTAATGTATTTGCAGCCCGCTTCCGCCAACACAGGTGGTTTAGCCATATATTTGTATCCGGAGAGTGGCAGGAGATATATGCCCGTAAGTTGGGATTCCGGTCTGAACAAATACTGATGCATAATCTGTCTGCCGATGTCGATCTTTTCAGCCGGGTAGATGCGGACGGCCGGGAAAACAACTATCCGAAAAGACTATTATATGTGGGGCGTTTTGCATCGGTCAAGGGATTGACTTTCTTGCTTAAAGCCTGGAAATCTATTCCTGATCGGAAAGGTTGGACGTTAACCCTGATCGGAAATGGTCCGGAAAAAGAAAAATTAGTTGGATATCCTGATGTCGAGATATTTGATTTTATGAAGCAGGAAGATCTGGCAAAAATGATGGGAAATTCCGGTGCTTTTATTCTTCCTTCGGTGTCTGAACCTTGGGCATTGGTTCTCCATGAAGCCGCTTGTGCCGGTTTGCCGATTCTGGCATCGAATTGCTGTGGGGCGATCACCTGTTTTGTGGAAGATAAAGAAAATGGATTTTTGTTTACTCCGCGAAATATTACTTCTATTCGGAAATCGATTGAAACATTGATTGCTTTACCTGTTTCGGATTTGTTGGATATGGGAAGAAAAAGCAAAATACGATCGACAATGATAACCCCTTTAAAAGTGGCAAATACCTTATTGCAGGTTTTGTAGGCAGTATGGATAAAATATTGATTTGGATTCTTTTGTATCTTTCCCTGACAAAGGTAGTACCTCTATTGCCTGCTTTTCCCGATCTTGTTTATTATGGAGTCTTTTTGGGGAGTTTTATTTGGCTGGTAATAAGAGGCGGTTTACATATTTCCGGGAAATATTTACCGTTTCTACTGGCTATATTTTTTTCGGTATGGGTTAACGATATTCCTGCTTTTTTTCGAACTTATTTCCGGATAATGGCCTTTCTGGCTATTGTCCTGATGGTAGGACCTTTTGTAATAAATCAGCGATTGATAAAATATCGTCGGTTATTGTTGATCCGCAGTCTTATTTTTATCCGGTGGATTATTGTCGGTTCTTTTGTCGTTTGGCTGATTATGCCTTCTTTCGTTTTGGGGACAAAAGGATTTCAGGGTTTGGCAAATCATTCGATGCTGATAGGGCCGTTGGGCGGTATCTCTTTACTTTATGGTTTGTATCGTTTCTATCTGGCTGAAACAACAACTATGCGCTGTAAGGAAATAGGGCATGTTGTAATATCTTTTCTGGTCATATTGCTGGCAGGTTCACGTGCTGCTCTTGGAGGAATGATATTGGGTGTTATCGTATTTTATGTCCGTAAGTATAGGCACTATACGGCGCGCCTTATAAAAATCGGCGTGGCTTTCCTTCTTTCGCTGGTCGCTACTTTCAGTCTTTGGTGGCCTTATACGGAACGTTTGCGAAGCAAGATGGAGTTAAGTGAAAATACAGGAAATCTGACATCCTCCCGGGAAGGGTTGTGGCAGGACCGTATAAACGAATTCTATGCTTATCCTTTTTTCGGAGTCGGTTTTGCCAGTTATAATCTGGATTATGTATCCGATACGACGTATGCTATTAACATGAAAACAGGGACTGTCGAGCCGGGGAGCGGCTGGCTTTTCCTTTTGTCTTCTATGGGGTTGATAGGGTTGCTGTCTTTTTCCGTTCCGGTGGGTTATCTGTTTTTTATTATATATAAAAATGACAGTTTGGGGGTGAACGGCTCACTGATCTGTTCCCTGTTGGTTTTGTTGTCCGCCCATATGTTTTTTGAAGGATATATTGTTTCCTCAGGTGCCTATCTTTGTTTTTTCTTATGGCTTTTACTGGCAGAAAGCGAACAAATAATACAAAATAATAACAAACGATTGTCTGTATGAATCCATTGATATCTTCTGTGATAACCCGGTTGTATAAATTATTGCCCCGACAGCTTCAGTTACGGATCTGGGCTGTTGTCGCTTCTGTCTTTATTATGTCTGTATTCGACCTGATAGGGGTTGGTGTCTTATTGCCGGTCTTATTGTTGGTTTTGAATGAAAACACGATATTTCAGAATAAGTATTTGGCGGCGGCATATCAATGGGGTGGTTTTGATAATTACCGTTCATTTGTCTTTTTTGTCTGTGCGGCGATTCTGATATTTTCTGTCGGCCGGATATTGATTTGTACCTGGATACAGTATAAACAAAACAAACGGCTGTTTTCCATTTCGAGTTATCTGTCGTTACGTTTGTATGACTACTATTACTCGAAAGGTTTTTTGTATATCAAGCAGAACAACAGCCATTCTCTGATCAATAAGGTGAACGGTATTTCTTCCGGTTTGGTGCAGGGATACCTGATCCCTTACACACAGCTGATCTGCGAGTGTTTCGTGATGTTGTCGATTGTTGCCGGCTTGATACTATTCAATGTATATGTCTTTCTGCTGGTATTGCTCACTTTTGTTCCTATAACGCTTATCTATTACCGTTTTTCCCGTTCGAGGATAAAAGCGTATGGAAAAATTTTGTATTTGCTGGCTCCCCAGCGGGGGAAGCTGTTGCAACAAACATTTGTCGGATATACGGATATGGAAATGAGTAATACATTTCCGGACAGTCTGGCAAAGTTTCGGCAGTTGCTTGAAAAACAGAATGGAATTGCTCTTCGTAACCTCTTGCTCGGCGGGTCTTTGCAGAAAGCCCTGGAAGTTGCGATCGTCTGTTCGCTGGTGGTATTGATCTTGGCGAGCCAATTGCTGGAACTGCCCTCTTTGGGTATGATAATAGGCCTTTTTGCCATCGCTGTATATCGTGTATTGCCGGGATTGATCCGTAGTACGGGATACTATTTCAATATGAAAGGCAATTCGTTCGCGGTGGAATTACTGGAAGATCTGGAGGAGGAGCAGAAAGAGGAACGAACACTTGTACAGATGCCGCTCGGATACGAGCGTACGATCGCTATTCGCAACCTTAGTTTTTCGTATGACAAGAAAGTGAAAGTACTGGAAAATATATCACTGGAAATCCATAAAGGTGATTTTATCGGATTCCGTGGTGAGTCGGGTTCTGGTAAATCGACCTTATTTCATTTGCTGTTGGGATTCCTCCAACCTGATTCGGGGGGCATTTACGTTGATGATCTGCTGTTGTCTCCTGACAAGTTGGTGTCGTGGCGAAGTAAGATCGGATATGTATCGCAACAACTGTTTATGATAGAAGGAACTTTGCTGGATAATATAGTAATGAGTTCGGGTAAGGTTATTCCCGACAGAAAACGGGTGTCGGAAGTGATTCGACTGGCTTCCCTGGATAAATTTATCGGTACATTGCCTGATGGTGTGGATACCCCGGTAGGTGAGGGAGGATGTCTGCTATCTGGAGGACAGCGGCAACGGTTGGGCATTGCCCGGGCTTTATATAAAAAAGCAGATATATTAATGTTCGATGAAGCAACCTCTTCTTTGGACGAAACAACCGAACATGCCATCAACGATGCCATTGTCCGGTTGTCGGATGCTTGTCCGGGCCTAACGCTGTTGGTTATTTCCCATCGTTCGGAATCGTTGGCTGTTTGCCGGAAAGTGATAAATATCGAAGAACTCGGGAGAAAAGTTCGGTATTCTGCTTCTGAAGAGTTTATCCCAGCAGTTTCACCAGGTAACCTCCCGTAGCGCAAACGATCAGTGCCCATCCCATCAAATTTTCGGGGGAGGGGGAGTTTTCCGGTAAAGCGATAGTATCGTTCCGATGGCCGCCAGTGCCACTTCCGTGTTGCGGAGAATGAGTGCCAGTGTGGCTACCGCCGCCAGGC
Source organism: Parabacteroides leei (assembly GCF_023369805.1). Taxonomy (NCBI): domain Bacteria; kingdom Pseudomonadati; phylum Bacteroidota; class Bacteroidia; order Bacteroidales; family Tannerellaceae; genus Parabacteroides; species Parabacteroides leei. The sequence continues at coordinate 177,865 of NZ_JAMBQG010000007.1, read as the reverse complement.
TCAGGCTGATGGCATTGATGCCTCCCTTTGCCCCGAAAAATCAGGCGCGTCACGGATAACAAGAAGTCGAAGATAACTTTTAAAGTGTTCATAATAAAGAATCGTTTAATGTGTAATACCAGGCATTATACCGGTGATGTAGGAACTGATGCTAACCAGCATCTTCTGATAGTCAGACCGGTTGTCTCCGTTCATTTCACTGATGTAGTGGCTATATGAAATCTCTTTGGCATACGCTTCGGGATGAAAACTCATAGCAGCTGCAAACGGATAAGCCGTAGTGATCAGCCGGGCAAAATCGAAGAAACTCTGCTGCGGCATCGGGTAAATACGAAACTGAAGATGCGACTTTTCTCCCGGTTCTGTTTTATTGCCATTCCAATAGATATTGGATTTGCCGTAGCCGGTAATACCGAAGTAGTTGTGATACATTTTGCAGAGATCGCTTTCTCCCCAGCCGCTTTCGATAGCCGCCTGGGCAAGGATAACGACCGGATTCAGTTTGTAATGTTCTCCGGCTGCTTGTGCAGCCGGAAGAAATTGTTGGATAAATTCTTGTTTATACATAATATGGACTATTCGATCACCGGTCTGTCATCTTCCGGAGTGGAGGGTGATGACTTTTCGGATGATAACGGTTTAATTTCTTCATACGTAGCATTCCTGCGAATGTCGTTCAACATGGTTCCCGGAACATACACGATACGTGCATTCTTGAAAAGAGAGGTGTCGAAATCATCGACAGTGGCAGCTCCTTTGCTGCCGGCTACCATACGGAAATTACCCAGGCGGCCCATCTGGATGATATCGCCTTCTTCCAGGCGCTCCTGCATCACCGACAGAAGGCCTTCGACTACCAGCATGACATCACCGATGAAAGCTGTGCTTCGCATGGCGATCATATCGCAAAGCTTCTGGAAGCTTACTTTTTTCAACGAGCGGATCTGTCCGTAATACAATTTATCTCCCTTTTCGGCATCTTTGCTCATATCGGGACGTTCTACTACATGAAAATTTAATGACATAGCTTTGATAATTAATGATGAATAATTAATAATTGGTTATCGATAACAATACAAAGGTACGACAGGCGGGTAGGGGCTGAATGGGATGTGACAGGATAGGATGGAATATGGGAAAATATAATGAAATATCGTTGAATTTAATGGGTTAAGATCTTGTTTATATGGCGTTTGTTTTGTAAATTTAAAACATAAAACCAACAAAATAATATTTGATATGAACACTGACAATTATCCCGAAGAAAAGAAATTTGAGATCAGAACATATGGCTTTACAGAGCTAGCCCTGTTATATAATCCGACATTGCAACCGACATCAGCCGCCAATGCCCTGAGAAGATGGATCAATTACAATCCCAAGCTATCTGCCGCTCTGGAAGAAGCCGGTTGGATAAAAGGACAACGCAAGTTCACCCCGTTGCAAACAGAGCAGATGCGGCGCTTTCTGGGGGAACCCTGAAAATTGAAATTAAGAATTTAAAATTAGACAGTACATACGGTTTAATTATTTATCTTTGTGTTATTGCTACCCGAAAGAGTAGGTAAAATTATAGAATGAAGAAAGATATGGCAAAGAAAATACCTTACGGATTGACAGATTATGTATTGTTAATGACTGATAATTATTACTATGTGGATAAGACGCAGTATATTTCTCTGTTGGAGCAGACGGCTCGTTACCTGTTCCTGATCCGTCCGCGCCGTTTCGGAAAATCGTTATTTCTGAATATGCTTCACTGTTATTATGATGTAAAATATGCCGATCGTTTTGATGAATTATTCGGCAATCAATATATAGGGAAGCATCCGACGGGCGAACAAGGGAAGTATTTGGTTCTTTATTTCAATTTCAGTGCCGTTCGCGGTTTGGGAGAAGATCTAGAGAAAAACTTCAATAGCTATGCTAAAATTCAGATGGAAGGTTTTGCCGACCAGTATGCTTCTTATTTTGAACCTGGTTTTCCAAAAGAGATCCGTGAGTTGGAAACGGCTGCCAGTCAGCTGAACTTTATCGGGAAGCGTGCTGCTATGTCAGGTCTGTCTATTTATTTGTTGATCGACGAATATGATAATTTCACCAACACTATTTTATCGAGTGAGGGTAATAATGTGTACCGTGCCTTGACACATGATTCTGGCTTTTATCGCGGATTTTTTAATATTGTCAAATCGATAACCACCGGTCCGGAAGCTCCTGTTAAACGAATGTTCATTACCGGTGTCTCTCCCGTCACGTTGGATGATGTGACAAGTGGGTTCAATATTGGGACGAATATCACTACCAATCGTAAATTCAATGGAATGGTTGGCTTTAGTGAATCCGAATTATATGAAATGTTATCTTACTATAATGCGGAAGGAATGTTGCCTGATCCCATAGATGAGGTAACCCGTATGATGAAACCCTGGTATGATAATTATTGTTTTGCAAAAGAATGTATAGGGCAAACTATGTATAACTCCGATATGGTGCTCTATTTTCTTAATAACTACTTATTAGATGGGCATGTTCCTTCCGATATGCTGGATCGTAACATCCGTACGGATTACAGTAAATTGCGTCATTTTATCCGTATCGATAAGATGCAGGAAGAAGGGTGTTCAGTAATAACCCGGTTGATCGATACTGGAGAAGTGAATGGGAATGCTATAAAAAGTAGTTTTCCCGCAGAGAATCTGGCTGACCCAGGCAACTTTATCTCCCTGCTTTACTATTTCGGTTTGTTGACTTATGACCGGGTAGAATATGGAGAAACAATTATGAAAGTCCCCAACCTGGCCGTTCGCGAACAGATTTACGGTTACCTTGTGGAAGCGATGAAAGAACGCGAATCGGTTGTTTTCCCGTTTATGGAGTTCTCCGATCGTATGCGCCGTATGGCCTATTTCGGAGAATGGGAGGCTGCATTGGCCTTTTTTGCCGAACAGGTAGATAAGAAAGCTGTCCTTCGCGATGCGATCTATCAGGAAACGACCATTAAGACATTGATGGTAGCTTATATGGGGTTGACGGATTATTTTATTATCTGGCCGGAGTTTGAGGCGGGTCGCGGTTTCTCCGATCTTTATTTAATGCCCAACCTGGCGAACTATCCGGATATGAAGTATTCGTACCTGATCGAGTTGAAGTTCCTGAAACGGGATGATACGACAACGAAGGTTGATTCGTTGATAGAAGAGGCAGAAACGCAATTACGTAAATATGCCTCCGATGAAAAGGTTCTAGCCAGTTCCGGAAATACCCGTTTACGCCTGCTGGCAGCCGTCTATAAAGGCTGGCAACCGGTAGCGATGCGTGAATTTGAATAGTTCAAGAATCTTAGGAAATAGAAAAAGGTGAAGCCTTTTTCTATTAATAATGAATAATTGGGCTTCGCGCTCGGATGTTAGAAATAACTGAGTTATTATAGCAAGATATGAGCTTATGTGCCCACCGGCTAACTGTCCTTAATAAGGCAGGCTTAGTTACAGGTTTATTTGCCGTCAGTTTTAACTGACGGATCAGTAAATGATCTATTTCTCTGGACTTTAGTCCCATTTTAAACAGTCTCTTTATTTACAGAGAAATGTGGCTAAAGCCAAAGAAGGAGAAACAACTTGTAATCCGTCAGCTAAAGCAGACGGCAAATGAACCTGTAATGGCGGAGTCTCTTTGATAAGGGGATAGCTTCAATGATAGCTCATATCTGTCAAATAATGAAACATTCAAAACTGATAAAAAGCGAAACCTTTACCCCCGACTAATACCAATCCTTAATCGTGCTAATTAATCATCATATATAAGAAAATGCAAGAAAGTATTGAATGCTCTTGTCCTCTTTGCAGGGAGGGTACATACAACAGTGCGGATTATTATGTCGATATGTCTTTCCTTAAAAAAGAACGTCCTGTCGGTGTTTCCGGATTGTTGCGTGTAAAAAATGATGCTGATTTTTTATCGGATTGTATCGATTCCTGTATCGATGCTTTAGATGAACTGATTATCTGCTATCAGGAATGTACGGATAATGCACCGGCAATCATCCGTGAAAAGCAGCAACAATATCCGGATAAGATCAGGGTTTATTTTTATGCACCTCCTGTTTATTGCCATGATCTGACGGATGAAGAGAGAGCATACGTTTTATCTCTTCCCGATGATTCTGTTCATAAACTCTGCAATTATTATAATTATACCCTGTCGAAGGCGACTTACCGGTATGCCTTGAAAATAGACAGCGATCAGATTTATTTTTCCCATAAGCTGAAGCTATATTGCGATGCTTACCGCAAGCAAGAGCCGGTTAAAATGTCTTTGAGTGATTACCTGATCAAATATTATGCGAAGGGCTATCGCTATATAATAAGGAGATGTGTCTATATTTATTATTTGGATATATTATCCCGTATACCTTTAACTCGTCACATGATCATTCAGAAATATACGAATTATCAGCTAAAAGAGATCATAAATCATAAATATGCCTTGTCGATGTCCGGCATCAATATAGGTTATGAGCAGGGTAAATGGGGCATTTATGTTTTAAATAAATTACCCTTTAACGGAGTGACGGATCATTTACTATTCGAAATAACGGAAGATACTTTTTATATCACTTTTCTATACAAGGAAATACCGATTGAACGTATGCCGTATGAGAAAACTCTTTTAATGAGCGGGTGGTTCTGGTACCATTTACAGGGGATGAGAAGTAGTATGGCCCAATCTCCTAAAGATTGGGTGGTTTCAGCCTCTAAGCTGAAACCAGTGAACAGCTTTGCTTACTGGCATGCACATATGAAGGTATATTGGTTATTCTTTTGGGCATATCGAAATAATTTCCCCCCACCAGACAAATTCAGTATCGGCAATATTCTTAATAGCCAGTCTGTAAAAAAAAATGAAATTCAATGGAAAATTTGAAACTTGGTATTTTGTATATCTGTGTAGGACGTTATGATTTCTTTTGGAAGAGTTTTTATGAGAGTTCGGAACGTTATTTGATGCAGGGATCCCCCTGCATCCGTGAATACTTCGTGTTTACGGATGCCTCCTCTTTATATAAAGAGGAGAATCGACATATTCATCGGATCTATCAATACGATATGGGATGGCCTGATAATACTATGAAACGTTTTCATCTGTTTTTAACGATCAGGGAACAATTGAAAGATTTCGACTATCTGTTCTTTTTTAATGCCAATATGGAGTTTGTCGCTCCGGTAGGTATCGATCTTTTACCTGATGAAAAAGATAATGGTTTGGTTGGTGCATTACACCCATGGTATTGCGATGTACCGCCGTGGGAATTCCCTTACGAGCGCAGAAGAAAGTCTATGGCTTATATTCCTTATTGGAAAGGAAAGCAGTATTGTCAGGATTCATTGATCGGGGGGACAGCAGATACTTTTCTTCGAATGTGTGAAATTTGTGCTCGCAGGATAGACACGGATAGAATGAATGATATTATTCCGATATGGCATGATGAGTCGATGATAAACAGATATTTCATTGATAATCCGCCTAAATTACTAGATTGCAGGTATAATTATTGCGAAGAGAGAGGCTTGCCGATAGAAAAGAAAATAGTTTGTAAAGAAAAGACACTGTATTTTTCTTTTACCGAAATGAAACGTCCTGATTATGATGAAATCCATTCGTTGATTAAGCAGTCGTACTGGGAATCGGTTATTGTTAATAAGTTGATTCTGTTATTGCGTATTAATAGAAAATTAAAAAGGATCTTTGGTTTAATATGACCGAATATATGCCAAACCACTCTGAAAACAGGAAAGTTCACAAATAACCTATTGAACAAAAAAATAGTAAACATTTTTGTTTATGAAATATGTCGTATTAATTCCGGCTCGCGGAGGAGTCAAGCGTAAGAATTGGATGTCGAGGCTTGTTTGGGGAGATGGATGTCCCGGGTTTGGCTTGGCTGATAATGTGCGGACCATTTATCTGACAGGTATTTTACCTATACCCGAAATCATTGCCGGGAAAGATAATAAGTGGATACGATGTCACTCCGGCTTTGGCAGAAGAGATGAAAAGAAGGGAAATATATAATGGAATTTCACCCCGGTTTATAATAAATAAAACATAAAATCATGCAAAAAAGAATTTTAGAAGGGATCGCCTGCCTTGGATTGCTGGCGGTTCTACCGGCCTGTAGCGCCCGGAAACAATCAGCTACAGAAGAAGTATATACTGTCGCACATGCGGTGCAAACCGGCTCCGGCAAGGAGCAACAGCCGGAACACGTTCCTTCCGGACAGTCAACGCGAAACATTACAATACCTCTGTTACAGATCGACGCCCAGTCGGTTTACAACCGGATGATCAATTATATTACGCCGGATGAAGATTCGGTTCCGAAGGTCGTTTCCCAACATTTCTCCGTCTATGTAGATTATCCGGCGGGAGGCATATCGGTCAATCCCAAATATGGTAATAATCGGGCCGGACTGGCAAAACTGGAAGAACGTCTGAAGCCCCTTTTGCAATCGGCCGGCGGTGGCGTAACGAAAATCCGTATCACCGGTTATGCCTCTCCCGATGGGAATACAAAGGAAAACGAACGTCTGGCCGGAAACCGCTCCATTCAATTCAAGACCTATTTGCAGAAGCAATTCAATCTGCCGGATAACGGCCTGGTTTCAGTCGATTGGGTAGGTGAGGATTGGGACGGGTTGAAAGAGTTGATCTCAAAATCGGATAAAAAATATAATAGTCGTGTATTGGCCATCTTCCAACTGACCGATGATCCCGACAGCCGTCGCAAGCAGATCAAAGCAATGGATAACGGTGCAGTTTATAAAGACATAGAAAAAAGTTTCTTCGGTCGTTTGCGCCGAATGGAACTGGCAGTCGAGACGGAATCGCCGTTGCTCACAGTTACCGATCCTCAATTGATCGAACAGGTATATACCCAACCGGATAAAGTCTCTTTGTCTGATTTTATCCGCGTGGCTTCTTTTTACCGTCCGGGAACCGAACAATACCGTGAAGTATATGAGATAGCTGCCTATATCTATCCCGCCTGTGCAGTCGTCCAGTTGAATGCTGCTGCCGCTTCGCTGGCCCAGGGAGATAAGGAGTCTGCCCGCTATTTCTTTCAGCAGGTAGACAACGATCCCCGTGCTTACAACAATCTGGGTGTTTTGTCACTGATGGATGGCGATAAAGAAACTGCCGCTTCCTGGTTTCGTAAGTCGCTTCCGCAGAATCCGAGACTGGCACGCGAGAATCTGGGAATATTACGTGAATAGGCTATGAAAAAAAAGATTCGTTGTTATTTTACTGATTTCTGGGTCGGTTTCGATTATAAAATCCATTTGCCTTTTTTATTGTCGGAATATGAATTCGTAATAGACGATAAGAATCCGGACTATCTGTTTTACAGTTGCTTCGGAATGAAACATCTGAATTATGAGGGTTGTATAAAAATATTCTGGTCTGCCGAGAATATAATTCCGGATCTGAATGTATGCGATTATGCTGTGTGTCTATCCGATATTAAGAGCGGGGATCGTATTATGTATCAAAATGAAATCATGTATCCATACGAAATTCAGCATCGATATACCCCCGATCTGTGTTCGGAACAATTGCTAAACCGTAAATTCTGTAATTTTGTTTATAGCAACAATATTTGTGCTGATCCGGTACGTGAACGATTTTATACTCTTTTATCCCAATACAAACGGATAGATGCGGGCGGCAGCTTTCTGAATAATATGGGTAAAAGAGTGGGAGATAAACATGCTTTCCTGAAAGAGTATAAATTTACGATAGCGATAGAAAACTCCGGTATTCCCGGATATTCGACCGAAAAGATCCGTCATCCGTTTCTGGCGCAGTCGCTGCCGGTTTATTGGGGTGACCCCGATATCAGTTCGGTATACAATCCGGACTCATTTGTCAATATCATGGATTTTTCTTCTCTGGAAGAAGCTGTCGAAGAAGTGATCCGCCTGGACAATGACGATGCCGCTTACCTGGAAAAGGTAACGGCCCCTTTCTGGCTGCACGGGGATAGTTATGAAGAATATCATGATGTTTTGATCGAACGGATGTTGGCATTCTTCCGGAATATATTCGAACAACCTTTGGAAAAAGCCCGTAGAAGAACCCGATATGGAAGGATGCCGGTTTATTATTCGAAAATGCGGAACGCTTTTTTCCCTCCTGAACAACATTTGAAGGAGAAAAATCTCAAATCCTTGAAAGGTATCGTAAAGAAAATGATCTGGAAATAGGCAGGTACTTTTGAGGATGAAATACTAGTATTTTGCACTCAAAAGTACCTTATTCCGACATCAAAAGTATATACCTTTTTTCAGAATAAATGTACAAAGCGAAACTGTTCTTTCCGGCCGATAGGAAGAACAATTATGAACAAAAATTTTTTACCGGTTCAGCGGAGGAACTTACTTGTCGTTTCCCCGTTTTGCGGAAAATATGGATAAGGCTCCCGGTAAGGAGCAACTGATAATTGAATGTGCTAATTTCCTGAGAAAAAAGGAAATCCTTGAAAAGAGATCATGGCGTATTTTTGCGAAACAATTCTTTGCCTACTATAGAGTGCAGATCCTGGTTTACTACGGCTACCAGTCGCAGGAAGCCGGGCGACCGCTCGTAAAGGTGAATGATAAATACCTGTTTCTTGCCGTGATGGCTGCCTTATGTAAAACCGGAAAAATAGACGATAGCCAGAAAGCGTTGAGCGAAGTGCTTTATGCCGGGTTCAGCCTGGGGCTGGAAGTCTCGACCATTCAGAAGCAATTGTCCGAGATTCTATCCGAATACGGCCGGTTATTCGATTATATAGCGAAGTTCAAAAAAAACGATTTATAATAATAATTTTTAAATGGCTGAGAATGAATGGTTTTCGCTTTCTTTTTCTAGCGTTTTTATTACTCCTCTTTCTGCGGGAGGCATATTATCTTTATTCCTGTCAGGCAAGATGGCAGGAGTGTCAAAAAAATCGGGCTTCCCCCTCTTTGTATTAGTTATAAATAATATTTATTCTATATTAAAGAGAGTGGTGCAAGCGATTGTCGGAACGATGTACCCTAAGTTGTCTCAACACCTTGAATCTGATCGATCATAAAGCGTCGTTTTTGCGCGTCTACGCCTGTCATGTTTCATTTATTAATTAAAAGTATAGGAAAAATGACAAAACGTAAGGAAGAATTGTCTTCGGACTTTCGCAAAAGCGGCTACCTGAAAGTCGGCAGGACTACGCTGCGGGCTTTGTTTTCCCAACATCAGGAGCAGCGTGGATTGGCTGCTGTGTTATTGTGTGTGCAAACTTTTGCCTATTTCAGCGATGGGAATGTCTGTCTGAACAACCAGTCGGTTTTTTGCCGGGCAGGCGAGTGGATTACTTCGTATACCGAGATAGCCGGTCTGACCGGATTGGATCGTCGTTTGGTTAAAAAACATCTTCTGAATCTGGAAAAACGCGGTTTTCTGCATATCCACGATCTGGGAAATTACAAACGCATTGTTTTGGCTACCTGGGAGCCGGAGATGATTCAAAATACAAATAATCCTTTACCGGATGCAACGAGCAATTGTCGGTTGCCGGATACCGGGATGAGTCTGATGGAGCAGGCCAACCGGATTTATCAATCTGCAGGAGGGGAACAAAAATGGACAAACTGAATCTGAACCGGGTAAATCTCCCGATGGAACAGGCTGTAATTGCCGGGCTGCTTACCAGCCCGGATGCAGTATACGACGTGAACGTCCGTTTGCGTAGCGAGATGTTCAGCCATCCGGATCTGCGTTTTGTTTACGAAGCGATCCTTTCACTGGCTTCCTCCGGACAGCCGGTCGATATGTTGACGGTCGAGACGGCTATGCAGCGGCTCGACTATCCGGCTTATATGCGGCTCAACGGGCTTTCGTTTCTTTCAGGCATGTTGCTCGATGTGCGTACGGACCATCATATCCGCGCCCATGCCGACCAGCTGGTGCGCTGCTATATTCTCCGCAGCCTGGTCACGTCGTTGCAGGAGAAGCAAACAAAGGCATTGCGACCGGAAACCGATATAACGGAGTTGCTGAATGAACTGGATGCGCTGGTCTGTTCGCTGCAGAACGAAATGATCCCGGCATCTACTCTCGAAGCCGCCGGACAGGTGGCTCGCAAGGCCTTGGACGTTTCTTACGAGAGGCAGGCCGAAAGAGAGGCCGGTATTCATAGCCAGGTCTATACGGGGGTATCGGAGCTCGACCGTTTGTCGGGTGGCCTGTACAAAGGCGAATTGACGGTTTTGGCAGGACGTCCTTCGATGGGGAAATCGGCCGTTGCTTTATGGATGGCGCTGAATGCGGCACGCCAGGGAAAAGCAGTCGCTTTCTTTAGTGTGGAGATGAGCAAGGAGCAGATCGTGACCCGTTTGTTGTCGATGATCAGCGGAATAGATGCCGACCGGCTGCGTTTTAAAGGGACTTCGGCCTCCGACCGTCTTCGTCTGGAAAAGGCGCAAGAGGAACTCGAGCGTTTGCCCATTACGTTGGAGTATTGCGGTTCGGATACGGTAGAAGACATACGGGCCAAGGCACAGACCTTGCATAAACAAGGGAAGCTGGAGGTTCTGTTTATCGACTATCTGAACCTGATCAATATCGTATTGTCGAAAAGCCAGTTGCTGGAGACTACGGACCTGGCTTTGGGAAATATAGTACGAAAAATCAAATTGATGGCCGAAGAGATGGATATACCGGTGGTACTGTTGGCGCAGATGAACCGGGAGAGTGAACGTCGTCCGGCTCCTAATTTCCCGGTATTGAGCGATTTGCGTAATTCGGGTGCGATCGAGCAGGTGGCCGATGTGGTGATCTTCGTTTACCGTGCCGAGAAATACGGTATAACGCACGACCCGACGACGAAGGAAGACCTGAGAGGCGTCGGCCTGCTGCTGCTGACCAAGAACCGCAACGGAGCAACAGGGACAGCCCGCTTCCGCTATAATCCGGCAATGACTTGTTTGACGGATTATGATCCGAGAGTGATATGAAACAAAATTAAAAATTTAAATCATGAAGAATATCAATGAATGTAAACTGGGGGGCTTCTTAAATCATAAATTATTATGGCTGAAAGCTATTAAACAGTGGTATGGACAGGTTCGTTATGTTTATCGATGTAATAAAAAAAGGGGAAGATATCCCAGGACATTCGTGTTTGATACAGAGAAAGAAGTTGTCTATCTGAGTAATCCGAAAGTGGCCTGTTCTTCCATAAAAAGGTCCATGTTTGGTGAACGACCGAATATACATTCGTTACCCGGTAATATTACGAATGAATTGAATACGGAGATGGAACGGTATTACAAATTTACATTTGTACGAAATCCTTATAAGCGTTTGGTTTCCTGCTTTGAAGATAAATGTATTCAGCATCCGGATGATATCTGTTGGAATTATTATGTCTTTAAGAGCTTACTTCGTATACGTGATTTTAATCGGTTTGTCCATCGGGTTTGTCTGATTCCGGACAGTATGGCCGAACCACATTTTTCCGGACAATACCGGTTGATCTATGATAAGGATGATAAATGCCTGGTTGATTTTGTCGGAAAAGTGGAAGATATAAGAGATGATTATGAACCGATACTCGAGCGCTTCGGATTTCTGCCCTTACCTCATACGAACCGGGCCGCCTCGTTGACCGGCAGAAACTGGATGGATTATTATACCCCGTTTACGGCCTGGCTCGTATATCGGAAATATAAGAAAGACTTTGTCACTTTCGGCTATGAAGATGAATACAAGAAGCTAAAAGAGTATTTGAAAAATAAGAAACGGTTATAAAAAATGATTTATTCATGTTTGAATGGAAGATTGGGGAACAATCTGTTTGAAATAGCGGCGGGTGTATCTTTGGCTAAAAGAATGAATGTTCCCTTCAAGGCGTTGATGTGCAAAGATATTTATATGGATTTTTCGGACGCAGTATATTTGAAGCAATTTGGTATAGATTTACAGGATACATATCCTGTAAATCATCCTGTTTATCAGGAAACAGGATTTGATTACCATCCGCTTCCGTCCGAAAAGGATCTTGTGCTACATGGCTATTTCCAGTCTGAAAAATATTTCGATGAGCAACTGATAAGAGATTTGTTCCGGATAGATTCGCATACGGAAAATTATATATGTGAGAAATATGAGAATATATTGAGTCGGAATCCCGTATCCGTATTGGTTCGTCGTGGTGATTATCTGATACAGGAGTTTAGGCATCCGGTATGCCGGATGAGTTATTACAAAAAGGCGATGTCTGTATTTCCTCCGGATACTGATTTTCTGATAATCAGTGACGATATTGCTTGGTGTAAGAAACATTTTATAGGGTCTCGTTTCTTTTTTATAGATGACGAACCTCCTCTTGTCGATTTGTATATTCAATCTTTATGCCGGCATAATATCATCAGCAATTCTACTTTTGGCTGGTGGGGAGCCTGGCTTAATGAGAACCGGGAAAAGATCGTGGTCTATCCGTCTCCCTGGTTTGGAGTTACACTTAGGAAGAAAAATGTGAAAGATCTTTGTCCGGAAAACTGGGTTAAAGTTCCTCTATGTGGTTCGTTCGAACTGTTTTTCAGGGACAATTATCCATTGTTTGCATGGAAATCAACCGTTTTTTATAGAAAAGTTGTAAATAAGTTACTCTGGTTTGCCGGTAGACCCTATAAATATTAGAATGTGAAACACTTCCCGGGAAGTGCTGTCTTTGGAAATGGAACAATTTAATAAGGAATAAAATATAGAAATAATGGCGGTAAGTATAAACGAAGAAAGTACCATTCCTAAAGTAATTCATTATTGTTGGTTTGGAGGAGGAGAGAAGTTGCCTTTAATGGAACATTGTTTGAATAGTTGGCGTAAAGTAATGCCTGATTATAAAATTAAATGTTGGGATGCTTCGACTTTGAATATGCAAATACCTTTTGTTCGTGAAACTTATGAGCGTAAGAAATGGGCATTCCTTACTGACTATATGAGGTTTTACATTTTATGGAAAGAAGGCGGTATTTATATGGATTTGGATGTAGAAGTTTTCCGTCCTTTTGATGATTTATTAAATAACAGGATGTTTTCAGGCATTGATTATGGAGAATATCTTATGAATTGTGGAGGTAAAGATTTAATAAACGACGAAGGTCTGCTTTTGAGTCCGTTTTTGGGGAAAACTTCTTTTGGTGTTGCTATTGAAGCTGGTATAATAGGTTCTGAAAAAGGGCATCCTTTTATGAAAGCGTGTGTTGATTATTATAATTCAGTTTCTTTTATAACTCCGGAAGGCGATTGTTTTCAAATAGAATGTCCGGTAGTAATGTGCCAGGTTGCTATAGATTTTGGTTTTCGATATAAGAACATCACTCAAGTTTTGAGTGAAGGTATTTGTCTTTACAAATACCCAACATTTGCTAATCCGAATGTCCTTTCTTTTTCTTCAGAAACTTATGCCTGTCATTGGTGGACAGGGACGTGGCGTTTCCATGAAAAACAAAGACCTGTTTCTGCATTATTGTTTCCAAATCGTCCATATAACCGGTGTTATAATTTACGGAAAAAACCGGGTCTCTTGAAAATCGTTTATCGTATTGTCGATTGCGTAGATCTTGTACTTGTTTGTTTTAACAAGATTCCGATCTATAGAACGTTGCTGTTAAGCATGGGGAGAAGGTGGTTTCATTCTGATAATACATGAACCTGAAAAATCAAATAAAACAAGTAGTTCGTCTGGAGGATGTGGTCGGGCGCTATCTGTCTTTAAAAAGGGTCGGGAACTCGGTAAAGACCCAGGTCGGACTTTGTCCGTTCCACACCGACCGTCATCCTTCATTCTATGTGAATACAGAACAGCAATACTATAAATGTTTTGCCTGTGGCGAAGGGGGAGATTTGTTCAAATTTGTTCAGAAAATGGAGGGATGTGATTTCCGTACGGTCTTAAAAAAGCTGGCCGGATGGTATGGCCTGTCGGATACGGACGAGTACCGGCCGGTGAAGTATCTTCCGGTAAAGACTTTTTCTTTACCGGCAAAGGAAAATGAGCCGGACCTGGTCAGCCGGATACATATAGATGCCCTGTTGCACAGCCACGGAATGATCCTGGATATGCTGGAACCATACGTGCCGGAAAATGAAGTGTTGCACGAAGCCTACAGGATGTTTGAGGTAGGGCAGGCATCTGCTTTTTTACCGTATGCTTATGACTACTTATGTAATCGCATCGTTTTCCCGATCCGCGATGAACAGGGGAGGCTGGTAGCCTTTGCCGGCCGTTACCGGGGAGAGACGAAAGGGAAGGATATCCGTAAATATATGAATTCATCGACCAGTGCGGTCTATCATAAAAGCAGGATCTTATATGGTCTTTATCTGGCGCAGGAAGCAATCCGGCAACATAAATTCGTATACATCACCGAAGGCTATAAGGATGTACTGGCCATGTATGCCGCTGGGTTCCCTAACACGATAGCCTTATGCGGCACTGCTCTAACCTTGCAGCATATTGAGCTGCTTGGCCGATACACCCGTCATGTAATCGTCATGCTCGACAGCGACGAAGCCGGACAAACAAACGGGTTCAAGGCTGCACGTTTACTGGCCGGCAAGGACTTTTCCGTAGGACGCATCGTCCTTAACCCCGAACATGATCCGGACTCCCTGTTGCGTGTGATGGGAAAAGAAGCGTTTGTCGGATATATAAAAGAAGTTACCCGTTTCAGCCGGCTGGAGGTATATGAAACCGACTTGCTGAAACAAATAAAATATCTATTGTCCGAACTAAGCCTGGCATTGACGGCAGAAGAGCGTTCGAAGCTGTTTTCACAAATGCTCCCACTGTATAAACGGCTGGGAAAAGTCACGCAACTGTTGGCACATTCGCCGGTGATGAAGGCGGATTGGTTATTGGAATAAATAGTATTTGGATATAGAATATAAGATAATAATATAGAATATGATTGTAGACAAAGAACGTAAGGTTATATACCTGCATAATCCAAAATCCGGCGGAACGTTCCTGCGGGAAATTTACATTAAAAAGTATGGACGAACAGATGCCATAAAATGGTGGAAACCGTTTTTGATAGCGCATGGCACCGATCTGGGACATATTTCGTATCATGATTTACCTCGTTTTGTTCCGGAGTGGGAAAACTACCGGGTGATTGTGATGGTACGTAATCCGTATAATCGTTTTTATTCGGCAGTAAAAGAATTGAGAAGGCAGTTTGGAACTGTTTCAAATAGAAAGAAACCTCAATATGTTTTTGATGGCGAATATAAGGAGTGGAACTTATCGAAAAAATTCATATACTTTTTACGACGTATATGTCCCTGGACATATACGTTTCATCAGTGGAAACTTGTGCGAGTTTCCACTGATGAATTTTGCAAACGGATTTTTCGTTTTAAACCTGTCGGGCGAGATTATTTTTTACGCAATAAACGACTTCCCTGGTTAAATCCCCAAAGTGATTTTATGGGGAAAAAAGTAGAAGTTTTACAATATGAATATTTCCCCGATTGGGAAATATTGTTGGACGCTTTTGACTTATCGGAATATAGCGGTCAGTTGAAAATCGCAAAAGATTATGATATTCCCGAATCGGAACGTGAAATGATACGGAGATTATATCCGGAGGACAGCCTGTTATTTGATCTATATAAAATATAGTTAACGATAATGAAAATAATTCATGTAATTGATTCGATGAGTACGGCATGCGGAGGTCCTGCCCGTACTACTTTGTTGACAGTAAGAGGAGCAAACCTGGCGGGAATGGATACAGAGGTGCTGACAAACGAAACATTTCCGGGAGAAGAACGGGTTTCCAGTGAACCTTTTATTCGTTTTTTACCCTCTTCCCGTCTGAAAAAAAGATGGTGGGGGTATTCTTCTGTTTTTCTAAAAGCGCTGTCAGATACTCCGGTTGCAGATGTTTATCATATTCAGGGACTTTGGCTATACTCCAGCTATATAGCGGCAAAGTTCGCCCGTGAGAAGGGGCGTCCTTATCTGGTCACCCTCCACGGTGCTTTATATCCGGAGGCATTGTCCCACTCTCCCTTCGTGAAAAAAATCGCCCTGTTTTTGTTTCAGCGCAGACAGTTGCAACAGGCAGCCTGTATTCACGCTACTTGTATGGAGGAAATGGAGTATTACCGTTCGTTGGGATTAACTAATCCGGTGGCCGTATTGCCCTGTCCCATGGAATGTCCTGAAAAAATGCCCTCTATGTATTCGGATGGCGTGAAGCGGATCGGTTATCTGGGACGTGTCCATCCTCGGAAGAGGGTGGAACGGCTGATCGAGATCTGGCATCGTTTGAATGAGCCGGGGGAACTTTTGATCATGGGGGACGGAGATCCGGCCTATATGCAGTTTCTTAAAAAAGAAGTAGATCGCCTGAAATTGAAACGAGTTTGTTTTACAGGCTTTGTGACGGGCGTGAAGAAAAGCCGGCTACTGGCTTCCCTGACCTGCCTGATTGTTCCCAGCGATTTTGAAAACTGTGGTATTATTACTCCGGAAGCCTTATTGCAGGAAATCCCGGTGATCGCATCGACCGGATCGCCGTGGCAGGAATTGGACACTTACCGGTGTGGCTGGTGGGTGAAGAATGATATCGGGACATTGACCGATACGGTGAGAAAAGCGTTATCTCTGGATGAAGCGACTCTTTGTGAAATGGGACAGCGGGGACGCCGGTTGATATTGGATAAATACTCGGTGGATGTCGTATCCCGGCAAATGAAAGTGCTTTATGACTGGGTGGTCGGAAAGGGAGAGAAACCGGATTTTGTATTTCTAAAATGAAATGTATGGATAATCGAATATCTATTGTGATTCCGATATATAACAGGGGATATTGTTTGTCCCGTTGCTTGGATTCCGTATTGGAACAGACATTTACGGATTGGGAGTGTATTTTGGTCGATGACGGTTCAACAGACAACAGTCTGCAGGTCTGTCAGGAATATGCAACGAAAGATTTTCGTTTTCAGGTTGTTTTGCAACCTGAAAACAAAGGTGTATCTCAGGCTCGAAATAGAGGAATGGATTTAGCGAAAGGAGAATATATTGCATTCATCGACAGTGACGATTGGATTGAAGCGAATTATCTCTCCGGATTGTATCAATCTGCCGGAGAGAAAATAATGCCGCTTTGTAAGATGGCCATTCATGATAAAAATGGGGAGATTCATACAATTCATGAATTACAGGATAAAACATGCAGGTTGGATAATAGTGCTACCGGTTTATTATTGGAGCATCTTATAAATGGTTTAATGGGCAGCTCCTGTAGCCGCCTGTATAACCGGATGATCATAGAGAAATATCATTTGCGTTTTCAACCAGGGGTTAATTGGGGTGAAGACTTGATATTCAATTGCTCATATTTTGAATATATTGAAAGTATAAAGTGTGTACCGGTTTTTTATCATGTAATGGAACAAGAAATATCTTTATCGTCATCTTTTTATAAAAATCCGTTATTGATAGAAAATAACATGAAATTATGGAATAGTGTCTATACTTTTCTGGAGAAGAAAGGGATACGCAATAAAGAGATTAATAACCTGATGCTGGATTATCTTTTTCGTTTGGTCCAGCAGCCGGTTAACTATTACTATGCTAATATAGGACATTCGGTATCCGGTAAAGACCGATTGGCCTTTATTAAGTATATGATGAACAATATAGATGGGCGGGTGATAAAGATGTTTAGTATTCCAAAGAACAGAAGCCAACTGAAATATTTCCCGGTTTATTACCGGATGAGCGTTTTAGTCTGGCTGTTTTGTGAATTTCGCTTATTGAAAAATAAATATATAATTAATCGATAAACTTAAAATCAAGATGAACAAGAAAGAGTTAGCAGAAGAAATTGCCGGCCGCATGTCGGTGCCGGTAACAACGGTACTTCATTTTATGGATACGATGATAGAAGTCGTTGGTGACACTGTATCACGTAAGGAATCTGTATTATTACAAAATTTCGGACATTTTTCTCCCTGGGAACAATCCGAACGGGAAGGAAGAAATCCCCGTACAGGATTATCCTGCACAATACCGAAACGTGTTAGTGTTAAATTCAAACCGGGGAAAGGGCTTTTGAAAAAAATCAATAAGCGGATATGTACAGAAAAATAATAAAATCAATCTCTTCTTTTGTTTTTAAAGTCGTTTTTAGTAAAAAAAAGATGGACTTTGTTATTATAGGTGCTCAGAAATCAGGAACAACTGCTTTATTTGATTATTTGAATATGCATCCTTTTTGTGTGGGTGCTATCGGAAAAGAGAGTCTTTTTTTCTCTCATCATTATCAGGTAAAAGGGAATAAAATAGGTCATTATTTTTTTTCAGGGAAAAATGTAATGAAAGAGATCGCTGCTCATCAAACTTATCCGGGAAAAACGTTGTGGTTTGAAGCAACTCCGGCGAATGTGTATCTGGAAGAAGTGCCCCAACGTATTTATCTGCATAATCCGGATGCCCGTTTGATTTTTCTTGTTCGTGAACCCGTTAGCCGGGCTATCTCAGAATATAATATGGCTTGCATGTGCGCACAGGAAAAGGGGTTCTGTGTCAGAGAAGATCCGGAACGGGAATATTTTGCTTGTTTAAAAGACCCTGACAAGTATCCTTTTACATGGTTTGTGGAAGAAGAATTCAGGAAGATAGCGTTACACGATTCCTACCTGCCGTCTGCATTCAATTATCCTGATTTTATCCGTCGCGGTCTGTATAGCGAACAGTTAGAGCGTTACTATACTTATTTCAAACCAGAACAAATATTGATTATTGAGGATAAACAGCTTAAAAATAAAAGGTTGGAAACTTTATTTAATATAGAGCGATTTTTGAATATTCCTCATATTGATTGGAGAGAGAGAGAAGTTGTAAACTCCAATGTTGGAGTTTACAATCGTCTGGTACCAGACGATTGTAAGGAGTATTTAACTCATTTTTTTGCACCGTGGAATGAGAAATTTTTTGAGAAAATAGGGCATCGGTTCGAATGGCCTAAATAATACTGTATAAAGAAACTGTATAGAGAATATGAATAAAGAAAAAATAAAAAAGGGATTACCGATCGTTTTCCTATGGTTGGTAATGGTTTCCTGTGGTTCGGTAAAGGATATTACGTATTTGCAGGGGGAGGGGCTACTGAAAAAGGCGGCAATAGCCGATACCTTCAATCTGAAGATACAGAAAGACGATCTATTGGATATCGTGGTCAGCAGTATCGATCCGGAGTTGCTGAGGCCTTTCCAGCAACAGTCTGGCGGGGGTAATGATAGGGGAAATTATAATTATAATAACCGGGGATATCTGGTAGAAACAGATGGTACGATCAATTATCCGTTATTGGGAAGGTTGTCTGTTGCCGGGCTGACACGGCGTCAACTGGTCGATATGATACAGGCTAAGCTGGAAAAAGGCGGATTCCTGAAAGATCCGATCGTAACGGTTCGTTTCCAGAATTTTCGTATTTCGATACTTGGGGAGGTGAACCGTCCGGGAACTTACAATATCTCGTCCGAACGTATCACCCTGTTCGAAGCTTTAAGCATGGCAGGCGATCTGACCATTCATGGCCGGCGCGACCGGGTGGCAGTGATGCGCGAGATAGAAGGTGTTCGCACCATCCTGTATCATGATCTGCGTTCGATGGATGTCCTTCAGTCGCCCGCTTATTATCTGAAGCAGAATGATATGATTTATGTGGAGCCCAACCGGGTGAGAGCGGAAGCCAGTGCACAGAACCAGTTTACGAATGTAGGAACCTGGATGTCCATTATTTCTTTCCTTTCTTCTATGAGTGTATTGATCTTTAAATAAAAACAGGATGATCGAAGAAACGCCTTATACGGAAAAACTACTTGGCAACAGTGAGTTTAATATACGAACTATATTGGATGTACTGCTAGCCAGGTGGTATTGGTTTATCTTGTCGGTACTGGTTTGCCTGGGATTGGCTTATGTTTATCTACAGACCGTACAGACCATGTATAAACGGGAAGCGATCGTGTTGCTGAAAGAGGAGGCAAAGACAGAGGACGCTTTTGTTGAAAAACAATTGTTCAACCGGGGTAGTAATGTGAATAACGAGATCTTGATCTTTAAATCGCGCACGTTGATGGAGGAGGTTGTCAGGCGGCTGTCGCTGAATATCCGGTATAGTGTGGAGCAGGGGTTGAAAAGAAATGCCTTATATACAAATTCGCCTGTCTGGGTGGAACTGGCCGATTCGTTGAAAGATAAATCACTGAGCTTTTCCATTACTCCGGTAGGAGAGGATATCTGCCGGCTGACCGGCCTGTCGGCTGATCCGGAAGAGGAGACTATGGTACAATTCGGGAAGGCAGTAGCAACACCGGTAGGATCGGTCATTGTTAACAAAACAGCGGTTTTTTCCGCTCGTTGGTTACATGTTCCTATATTGGTTGATTGTGTTTCCCGTCAGGGGGCTATAACCTCCTGTCTGGGAAATCTGGAAGTGGAGAGAGCGGAAAAGGAGGCTAGTTTGCTGGCATTGAAATATCAGGACCTGAATCCTGACAGGGCCGATGCGATTCTGAATACCCTGATTTCGGTTTATAACGACGAGGCAATGCGCGACAAAAATCAGGTGATACAGCATACCGCACTTTTTATTGACGACCGATTGGCATTGATCAATGCCGAACTGGGAGAGGTAGACAGCGATATCGAATCCTTCAAGAAAAAAAACCGGCTGACCAATATAACCTCTGAAGCCGGACTCTATTTAAGCAATAATAGCCGGTATGAGCAGGAAGAGATCGAACTGGCCAACCAAATCGAACTGGTCAGGATGATACAGGATTATATGCGTGACCCGATAAAGGGAGGACAATTGTTGCCTACCAACAGCGGGATCATGGATACCGGAGTGGAGGGAATGATCGATGAATACAACCGGAATTTGCTTATATACAATAAGTTGAAAAGGGGATCCAGTGACCATAGTCCGGTAGTAGGAGATATCGGTGTTAACCTGCAGGCTTTACGGAATACGATCATTCAGGTACTGGGCAATTTGCAGAAGGCCTTGAACCTGAAATTGGCCGATGCCCGAAGACAACAGGAAATTACCGGTTTCCGTATAAGCAAAGTGCCCACACAGGAAAAGTATATGCTGACTATCGAGAGGCAGCAGAAAATCAAAGAAGAATTATATCTGTACCTGCTTAATAAACGGGAAGAGAATGCGCTGAGCATGGCCACGGCCGAGAGCAACCTGCGGGTGATCGACCCGGCTTACGGGAGCGGAACGACAGGAGCCAACCGGATCGTGATCTGGCTGGGTGCCTTGTTGGCCGGACTGGCTATTCCCGGGCTGATATTCTATCTTCAACCGATGCTGGATGTCACTGTCAGAGGACGCAGGGATATAGAAGAGAATCTGACCATACCCTTCCTGGGTGAGATACCTTTTCACGGGAAAGGCAAAGAGGGGATAACTAAAAATGGACGCGATGGGGTGTCGGAGGCTTTTCGTATTATCCGGTCGAACCTGGATTTTGTATTGAATGTGAAGACACAGTCGAAAGTGATCATGTTTACTTCGGCCAATCCGGGAGCCGGCAAATCGTTTGTTTCCATGAATCTGGCTGCTTCTTTGGCCTGGGTGGGTAAACGGGTAATTTTGCTGGAAATGGATATCCGGAAAGGGTCGGAGAAAGATGAGGAAGGGAAAGTACTACCCGGTATAACGCATTATTTGTCCGGTAAGATTTCCGATGTATCCGGCCTGATCCGTCCTTGCAGATATAATGAAGAACTGGATGTGATCAGTTCAGGTCCTATTCCACCCAATCCGGCAGAACTATTGCTTAGTCCGCGCCTGGAAGAACTGGTCTTTTCCTTGAAGGAAACCTACGAATATATCCTGATCGATACGGTTCCCTATGGGATGGTGGTGGATGCACGGGAGATCAGCCGGGTATCGGATTTGAATATCTATGTGATCCGTGAAGGACGGATGGATCGCCGGCAATTACCGGATGTAGAACATTTGCATACGGAACGTAAGTTGGCGAATATGGCCGTATTATTGAATGGGGTACACAATAAACATGCAGGCTACGGCTATGGCTACGGGTATTATGGATATGGTTATGGAAAATCTTATTATGGTTATGAAACTAAAAAGAAGAAATAAGTTGTCTCTCGTTCTTTTATTCCTGGCAGGTTTATCCGCCTGGGGGCAGTCGGATGCTCAATTCGACCACTATTTGTCGTTGCGGGAAAAAAACCGCCAGACAGGCGATAACAAAGGCTATTGGGCGGTTTCCCTGTCCGGAGGGGTTTCGCTGTATCAGGGAGAAAGTGATGGGGGAACCAGTAAAATAGATCAGCTTAGCCCTTATGGTAAGCTGACTGTTGCTCGCTGGTTCTCCTCTGTCTGGGGAATACGCTGGGAAGCAGGTGGCGGAACACAAAAGAACAGCCATGTAATGATGAAAGAACCGGATACGAACGGGAAATTTTATTTTGTCGATAGCTATCTGACGCTTATTACGAATCTGATGAATTGGGGAACCTGTAAACGTTCTAACCGTCCGGTTGGTGTTTATCTGTTTCTGGGAGGTGGAGGAGCATGGACTCCGGCACGTGACCAAAAAAAACAGGAATTTTCTCCGGCTGCTATCGGAGGTGTCGATCTGAATATCCGTATGACGGATTACTGGAGCTTTTCGCTGGGGATAGAAGGCACCATTGTGAAAGATAATTTTAACGGATATACGGGAGGACGTAAATTTGAAGGATATGCCGGAGTAACAGCCGGACTGACTTATCGTTTTCCCTGAACATAAAAAAGAGAAAAGAAAGAATGAAAATAAAGACATATATCATTAATCTGAAAGAATCGACAGAGCGGAGAGAATATGTTCTGGCAGAAGTCGGAAAGTTTAAATTCCCGGATATAGAGATTGTAGATGCCGTGGACGGACGGGAAATGTCGGAAAGTGAGAAACAAAAGTGTTTCGATATAAAACGTTTTTGGTATATAGAGAAGCGTTACCCTTTACCCGGTGAAATCGGTTGTACGCTAAGCCATCGGGAATGTTACAGGAGATTATTGAATTCGAAGGAAGAGTTCGCTTTGATTCTGGAAGATGACGTTCGTTTTCTGGCAAAGGAAGAAACTGTGGAGAGTCTTTTGAAAGAGGCCATCGGAAAAATTCCGAACAGACCTTATATAATGACATTGAGCAGACATATGATCTATTATCCGAAAAGCGAATATCAGGTAGGACAATATTCGTTTTGCCGGGTATATCATGCCTGGGGAACTTGTGCTTATCTGATAAACAGAAAAGGGGCGGAGGTGATGCAGGGGATCGGTAAAGCATATTATGTAGCGGATGATTATCGCGAAATGGCAAGATTAGGGATCCGGGTGCATGGTATTTATCCTATGCTGGCTATCGGAAAGTCGGAGATGGGGGAGATACTCAGCTCGGTGCAGGATGAAAAGGATATGGATCCCGATATGAAGCCCCCGCTTTTTTATAGGATGCGGGATCATCTTTTAGGAAAAATCAGGGGCTTCCTGTTTCGTCTAAGTTTTCTGAAACTGCGAAAAGATTATATGAAGATCATTGATACAGGGAATTCATGAAAAAATTATCCTGTTTTATCTTCTTGTTTTTAACCTGTTTATATGTAAAGGGACAGTCGTCTTTAGGTGTTTCCGGTTTATTGACTGTTCCTTCTGCCGACATGCAGGCTGACGGCACTTTTATGATGGGGGGAAACTACCTGCCGAAAAGTATGTTGGCGGATGGTTTCCGGAATAATTCCGGTAATTATTTTCTGAATATAACTTTTTTACCATTTATAGAAGTGGGCTACCGTTGTACGTTGGCGAAAGATAGAGGATTGGATTTGAAAAATACCTGGCAGCAAGACCGTGCCGTCTCTTTACGGTTGCGTGTGCTGAAAGAAAAGAAGTATGTACCATCTGTTGTATTGGGATCCAATGACGCATTTACAACCAATGCTCTGAACCCTTTCAGTAATAGGAAAGCAAACCGTATGTTCGGTTCTATTTATGGAGTTATCACAAAAAACATACCGGTGGGAAACCATGTCCTGGAAATTACAGGCGGTTATTATCTTCCGGTTTATGACGAAAGTCCGAATGAAGGCTTTTTCGGAGGCATCCGTTATACGCCGGTTTTTTTCCCTTTGATGTGTGTGATGGCCGACTACAATGGAAAGAAGATGAGCGCCGGGGCTTCCTTGTTTCTTTTCCGCCATCTACACATGTATGTCATGACGTATGGCTTTACGGATGTCTCGGCCGGTATCCGTTATGAATTTATCCTGATTCGCAAAAAGCGACAATCATAACAAAAACTTAATTTATCATGAGACTTTTAGTTACAGGTTCTTCCGGGCTTATCGGTTCGGAAGTGTGTATGCATTTCTCCAAACTGGGGTGGGAAATACACGGAGTGGATAACGACCAACGTGCCGTTTTCTTTGGTCCCCAGGGTGATACACGTTGGAATCAAAAACGTTTACAACGTTTGATCCCCGGCTTTGTCCATCATGAAATGGATATTCGCAACCGGGAAGGGATCATTCGTCTGGTATCGGATATCTGTCCGGATGCGATCGTACACACGGCCGCCCAGCCCAGCCACGACCGGGCTGCAGCTATCCCGTTTGACGATTTCGACACGAATGCGGTAGGTACGTTGAATATGCTGGAGGCAACTCGGCGTTACCGGTTGGATATTCCGTTTGTCCACATGTCGACCAACAAAGTGTATGGTGATGCGCCTAATGAGATCCCGATGAAAGAGTTGGCAACCCGTTGGGAGTATGCGGATGAAACCTATCTGAACGGTATCCCTGAAACATTTCGTATCGACCAAAGTAAACACTCTATTTTCGGGGCTTCCAAAGTGGCGGGTGACGTGATGGTACAGGAGTATGGCCGATACTTCGATATGCCTGGCTGCGTACTGCGCGGTGGTTGCCTGACAGGACCTAATCATACGGGAGTAGAGCTTCATGGATTCCTGAGTTATCTGATCAAGTGCAATCTGGAGGGAAAACAGTATCATGTATTCGGTTATAAAGGAAAGCAGGTACGCGACAATATCCATTCGTATGACGTAGCCCGCTTTATGGAAGAGTTCATTAAGGCTCCGCGTGTGGGGGAAGTGTATAATATCGGTGGGGGTAAAAATAATACCTGTTCGATCCGGGAGGCTTTTGATATGATAGAAAAACTGTCCGGCAAGAAAATGATATACGATTATACGGATGAAAACCGCATAGGCGACCATATCTGTTACTACAGCGACCTGAGCAAGATGAGAGCTCATTATCCGGCCTGGAATATCACCCGTTCATTGGAACAGATATTCCATGAAGTGTACGAAGGATGGCAGGACAGGGAGGCTTAAAAGCTGAGAAAAAGAAAAGGGTGGTGATCCTGAACAAGTTCGGCGCGCGCCACCCTTCGATAACCGGTAGATCTTCCCGTGATATGGCTGATTATATATCAGGGAAAGGGATGGATGTAGTCGTTGTTTCGATCTATGCATCTTATAAAGGGCAGGTCGGGAACCGGGAGGAGGAATTGCCGTACCACACGATAGAGTTGCCTTCCCTGTATAATGGGAACAACAGACTATTTCGCCTGGCGGGAAACCTGACGGACGGACTGAGATTGATCGTGCGATCGATGTTCCTTCCCCGCCACGATGTGAAGATCGTGATGACCGATCCTTCACTGATCAATGCATGGGCGGTTCTGTTCCGTCCGTTTTTCCGGAGTAAACTGGCCTTCTGGACAATGGATCTGTATCCGGACGCTTTTGCCGCTGCCGGGTTGGTTTCAAAAAATAATCTGATCTATCGGGCCTTGTCTGCTTTTGTATATGGTAATGTACCGGATTTTCTGATTGCATTAGGCGAACAGCAATACCGGTATTTGTGCCGGCAATATAAAAAAGAACATATTCCTCACGCTATCCTGCCTTGTGGTATTTATGAGAACTGTCCGGCCAAAGTTCCGGCATGGCGCAGGAAACATGCCGGAAAGATCGTGTTCTGTTATGCCGGGAATCTAGGGGAAGCGCATAATGCCGGTTTTTTGGTGGATTTGATAAACCATCTCGATCCGGATAAACATGTGATCGTTCTCTGCTTGTATGGCGCAAAGGCTTCGTGGGTATGGGACAGAATAGATAATGAGACAGTCGTGGAACGGGTGGATTTTGTTTCGCGGGGTGAGTTGCAGTATGTGGATATTAATGTGGCTTCGTTATTGCCTGCCTGGAACCATGTCTGTGTACCATCCAAAGTGGTCAGTGCCATCTGTGCAGGTACTCCGGTATTGTATAACGCCGATGAAGAGTCGGAAGGGGCTTGTATGTTTCCGGATGCGGTTTGGCTGGTTCCTGATTCTGATATGATAGCGGACACGATAGTCTGTTTCCTGAATGGGCTGACTTCGGATATGATCCGGCAGAAAAGGGAGGCAGCACGGCAATATGCCCGGGGACTTATAGAAATGGAAAATAATAACCTGTCGATAAAAATAATGGAATGAAAAAAAGAACAAAAAAACACTTAAGTATACTGGTTGGAATGTTATTGGTTCTGTCGGTGGGAAGCGAAATGTATCTCCGTCTGGCATGGGGATTCTGCGATTCGGTATTGATGCAGTCTGATCCTGATTTTGAATATATCGCACAACCGGATCAAAACCGTTACCGCTTTAAGAAGCATGTTATATATAACGAATATTCGCAGCGGAGCAATCCTGTAGACTCATCGGCTTTCGTCATTCTGGGGTTGGGTGATTCGGTATTGAACGGTGGCGTACAAACCGATCAGGATAGCACGGCGACTTCCCGCTTATGTGAAAGCCTTTCTGCGCTGAAAGGTTACAAGGTGCAGGTGCTGAATATCTCTGCCGGAAGTTGGGGACCTGATAATTGCGAAGCGTATCTGAAGCGGTTTGGTTTGTTCAATGGACAGGCGGCATTCCTGATCTGCAGTTCGCATGATGCACATGACAATATCAACCATCAACCGGTGTTAGATATCGATCCCGGTTTTCCCGGCCGGCAATATATGTCTGCCTGGATCGAGTTGTTTGACCGTTATCTGATACCCCGCTATGTGAATCCTTGTTTTGCCGCATTAAAGGCTGGTACAGGCAATCATGGTTTTTCCGAAATATCGAAAGACGGTAAAGTGTTCAATCCCGGTTTTAAAGCTTTGACTAATCGGTTTCGTCAGGCTGGAATTCCTTTCTTTATCTGGTTGCATCCGGAACAAACAGAACTTAAAACAGGTGAATATAATAATGAGGGTAAGGAGATCATCACTTTTTGTAAAAAAGATTCGGTACCACTGATAGAGGGAATGAATTACATGTCGGTCGATGATTACCGGGATGCAATTCATTTAAATGAGAAAGGACAAGCTGTATTAGCCTTGCATTTATGTGAATGTTTGACAAAAACAGTAAACGGAAATCAATCAATAAAGTGAGAAAGACTAAAATAAAATTATTGACATGTAGACTTTTAATTAAAAAGAACGTATGAAAATAACAATAATAACCAGTCCGTTCGGTTATATTCCTCCTGATGGGATAGGGGCTGTTGAAAAAATCTGGTATGATTTATCGATTGAATTTTTAAAAAAAGGACATCAGGTAACTATAGTATCGAAACTGCCGGAAAAAAGAATTTCGGAAACGAACTTTTGGGATAACAATGGAGTATTCAGAACCTATGTAAAAGGTTACAAACGAACATCTTCTATATACACTGATTTGATATTTGACTTTTTATATTCGGTAAAATCATTGAGACGAATCTCTAAAACGGATGTTTTGGTGCTAAATACATTCTGGAGTCCTTTTCTATCCTACCTGTTTAAACGTAAATATAATGTTTCGATATATAATATTGCACGTTTACCAAAAGGGCAGTATGGTTATTTATCGCATATTGATAAATTGGTAGCATGTGGCTCAATGATTCAAAAAGAAGTTATGAAACAGAATCCCGAATTATCTAATGTCTGTACGATAAATAATCCGGTAAACCTTAGTCTGTTTTTCAATACTGTGTTTTTGCCGATAGAAAAATATGTTCATGTAGTATATACCGGTCGTATCCATTTTGAAAAAGGATTATTAAATCTGGTAAAAGCCTTATCGCTATTCTCGAATAAAATACCGGTGAAGTTGTCTTTAGTAGGAACTGCCGATATGGAAAAAGGCGGAGGGGGGCAGGTTTATTGTGATGAACTGAGAAGTCATGCAAAAGGAATTGATCTGGTTTTTGCCGGAGAGTTTTCAAATCCGGAATTAATGGCTGACTATATGCGGACTGCTCATATTTATTGCTATCCTCCTTTGCCTACGACAGGTGATGCTATGCCTTGTGCACCGTTGGAAGCAATGGCTTTGGGGCTGCCGGTTATCGTATCGGATTTGCCTTGTTTTGATGATTATATCGTAGATAAAGAAAATGCTATCCGGTTTACTGTTTCTCATAATCCGGTCCGGCATTTGGAACGGGCGATTGAACTCCTCGTATTTGATGAGGTTCTGCGACGACAGATAGGAGTCAACGCATCAAAAACGGCAAGTCGTTTTTCTTCCTCTGGCATAGCCGGGCAGTATATCGATTTATTTCAGTCATTATTGGAAAATGGGGAAAGTTTGGCTTAAAGTGGCTTATCAAAAAGATGCCGATACATCTTCCTGGTCATTTAAGGAAGCTTTGGGTATTCGCCTATGGCATATTGTTTATTTTTTGTTTTTCTATTGGACGCCGAAGAAACTGAATGTCTGGAGGCTTTTTCTACTACGTCTGTTCGGTGCCAGGCTTGAAAAGGTCTTTGTTTTTTCAACAGCACGAATTTATGCCCCCTGGCTGTTAGAAA
Organism: Parabacteroides leei; assembly: GCF_023369805.1. Lineage (NCBI taxonomy): Bacteria > Pseudomonadati > Bacteroidota > Bacteroidia > Bacteroidales > Tannerellaceae > Parabacteroides > Parabacteroides leei. Next base: position 148,860 of record NZ_JAMBQG010000007.1, on the reverse strand, counting down.
TGAAAGAAGGTGCCTGTTTAAGTCCTTACTCGGAAGTGTATAATCTGGGGCCCGTCTGTTTTGGAAAGCGTTCGGTTTTGTCTCAATACTCGTATGTCTGCAATGGCACACACGATTTGTCAACATTAAGACTTCCCCTGATGATAGGGGAAATAAATATCGGAGATCATGTTTTTATCGGAGCTAAAGCTTTGATACTGCCTGGTGTGAATATTGGTGAAGGAGCTGTAGTAGGAGCCGGAAGTGTGGTTACAAAAGACGTTCAAGCATGGACTATTGTCGGAGGAAATCCGGCCCGGTACATAAAAGATAGAATTATTTTAATCGACAAATAATACAATGAAAGAATTAGATATCTCTGTTATCATCCTTACTTATAATGAGGAGATACATATCCGGCGTTGCATAGAAAATGTATATCCTTTTGTGAAAGATATTTTCATTGTCGATAGTTTTTCGACGGACGAAACACTACGGATTGCCGGCGAATACGAAAAAGTAACTGTTTTGCAGAATAAGTGGGAAAATCAACATGCCAAACAGTTTAACTGGGGATTGGAACATGCTCCGATACGGACAAAGTGGGTTCTCCGGTTGGATGCGGATGAATACTTATTACCGGAACTGATCGGAGAGTTGGTACAGAAGATTCCGGTTTTGCCGGAGAATGTATCAGGTATTGTTTTCAAACGGAGGCATTATTTTTTGAATAAATGGATGAAGCGTGGTGTTTATCCAGTTCGTTTATTGCGGTTGTTTCGTTATGGAAAAGCAATCTGTGAATTGCGGTTGATGGATGAACATATTCAATTGTTGGAAGGAGAAAGCCAGGATTTTGAGTATGATTTTGTGGATCATAATTTAAATAACTTATCGTGGTTTTGCCATAAACATGTAGATTATGCTGTTCGCGATGCGGTAGATTTACTGAATATGGAACTAAACTTGTTGGAAAATGATGTGGAAGGGAAAAAAATAGGAAAACAAGCTATGCGTAAACGTAAGATCAAATCACGTTATGCCTGTTTGCCGCTTTTCTGGCGTTCTTTCTTCTATTTTGTGTATAGATATTTCCTCAAAGGTGGATTTCTGGATGGGAAAGAGGGGTTCTTGTGGAATTTTCTTCAGGGATGGTGGTTCAAAACATTGGCTGATGCTAAAGTATTTGAGATCAAGCAGGTTTGTGGAACCGATAAATCAAAGATCAAAAAGTATTTAAGCGAAGTGTACGGACTTGATATATAGTCATACTGCTTTATGAAAGAAGAGTTGATGGATAATGTGACTTTCTCAATTATTGTACCGGTATATAATTGTGAACCGTATTTAGAGAAATGTCTGGATAGTATTCTTGATCAGAATTATCAGGATTTTGAACTCATATTGATAGATGACGGAGCTACGGATAAAAGTGGAACGATATGTGATGAATATGCCCGAAAAGATGCCCGTATCCGTGTTTTTCATGAAAAGAACGGGGGAGTATCTTCTGCCAGAAATAAAGGTTTATCTGTGGCCGGAGGTAAATATATAAGCTTTGTGGATTCGGACGATTGGGTAACACCCGATTATTTGAGTGTATATGCAGAAGCAAGAGTTCATTTTGATTATGATCTGGTTTATGTAGAGATGGCGACAGTACAGGAGAATGGGGAGTCGACTATTCTCTGTTTGAAAAAGGTTGCCGTTGAAAAGGAAAACGAATTACCGGGTGTTCTGACATATTTACTGTTGGACTATAACGGATTTGGTTTTACATGTAATAAATCGTTTAAGAAAGATTTAATTAAGCGATATAATATGGCTTTTGATCCGAATTATTCATTGGGGGAAGACCGGTTGTTTACGTTGGATTATTGTTGTTATATACAATCTGTTAAATTATCTCCTAATCAGACATATTATTATCGGATGAATGAATCTTCTCTCTCCCATAAAAGGGTAGATTTTGATTTCTGTTACCGGATGGCTCTGGATAAATGCCGGAAAGTTAAGTTGTTGGGTAATATGTCTGATATGAGTCTGTTTGATCCACTTAGGAAACAGTATGCGGTAAAGTCTCAGCAGGAAGGTATTCTGGCTATGTATTTATTGGGAAAATCATTGAATAGAAAGACTCGTTTACGTTATTTGAAGATACTTACCAATCGTTTCGGATATGGCTATACCGGAAGCCGTATGCTGGATTTCGGGCTGAATCTGAAAAAAGATTGTTGGGTCGATTCTTTTTTGTATTGTGTCTATTTTATTCATTCGCTACTTCCCGGAAGAAAATAGTGTTGTAAATTTTTTATTAATGTATAGGGTTATAGTTCTTTTTTTATGCTTTGTGTTTGTGGAGCTTAGTGCTCAGGATTTAGCAGTAGATAAACTCCGGCAGCTCGGATATGAAAATATACGTGCAGGAAATACGGAGACTGGTTATTGGATCGCTATTGAAGACCGGGTTCACCGGAGTGCTTATAAAGGGATTGATGAAGCGGTAGAGGTCTTACTCGATACTTCGGAAGCTAGCAAAGATGTTGATCTGATCCTTTTGAAGGACAAGATACCGCTATTGAAAACTCATTTGTCGCATAAATTATTGATGCAATATAGGTTAAAAGAAATATCCGGAGCCGATGTAATGAAGAAATTGGATATTGACTATGACACGGATGATTATCTCAATAAAGTACCATTGAAAAAGACGGTTAATTCGTCTGCGGGAAAAATAGATCTCGTGTTTTATCCCCAGATCGGTTTGGCCAATTACCGGTCGGATAAATTATATGTAGTAGATATCAGTGTGGCTCCTGCATTGGAAATGCAACTCTGGACGGGAGCTGGATTTACAGGACAGGTGATATTTCCTGTTTATAATAATTTGAAAGGGGAGGTGGATTATATCCGTCCGGGTATTCTGGCTTTATCGCAGTCGTTTCGTATACGTGATAATGTGTTTGGGCGCTTGCATGTAGGAAATTTTTCAGATAACCGTATGGGTACAGCTGTCGAATTGGGATATCGTTCAAATGAAGGATATTGGGGGATAGGGGTAGACGCCGGATTGACAGGGTCGTCTACCTTTTATAACGGCAGATGGGATGTATCGGATTGGAAGCGTGTGAATTTTGCATTGAAAGGATATGCCTATGTACCGGTATGGAATGTCAGGTTTGATGTAAGTGCAGGGCAGTATGTGTACGGAGATCGAGGAGGACGTTTGGATTGTATGCGTTATTTTGGAGAAGTTGCAGTTGGTTTTTATGCCATGTATTCTGGTAAGGAAGTGAATGGTGGTTTTAATTTCTCTGTCCCCTTGCCGGGATGTAAAAGAAGACGTAGTAAGTGTTTTCCGATACGTGTGATGTTACCGGAATATTTTAACTGGGAGTATGAAGCGCAGTCGGGACCGGTTTATAAGAATCGTAAATTGGGACGTACGTATCAGGTTCATCCGGAAGGAAACAGGGATTGGTATAATCCGCTTTATATAAAATGTAATTTGATTAATAACAAAATAGAATGATGAAATCTAAGATATCAGTTATTATACCTGTGTATAATGTAAGTGAGTTTTTAGAGAAATGTATTGAGTCTTGTATCAACCAAACGTTTCGGGATATTGAAATTATTATCGTAAATGATGGCTCTACGGATAGTTCCGGTTTAATTATTGAAAAATATGCCGGATCGGATGAGCGGATAGTCATTATATCGAAAGAGAATGAAGGGGTATTTTTATCCCGCCTGAAAGGATGGAATACAGCACAAGGTGAATATATTTTTTATTTGGACGGGGATGATTATCTGCCGGAAGATGCATTGGAGAAACTTTATAATATTGCCCAAAATGACAGGCTTGATTATGTTATCGGCGGACTCTGTGTTGTAGAAGGAGGTCGAATGAAGTATCAGAAATTAGAAAATACGGAATCTTTGTTGTCTGATGATGAATTTTTCTATTCTTTACTTCAATGTGGGTGGAATGTATGCGGGAGATTGATAAGAAGGTCGTTGTGTAATGATTTTATTGTAAAACCGATTGCTATGGGAGAAGATTTGTATCAGAATATGCAGATTGTACCCAATGTAAAGAGAGCGAAGGGGATTCAATATTGCGTATATTATTATGTCAGACATGCTAAATCTGTCACCTGTTCAACAGACAAGAACAGGAGTGAATTTCTTAATTTACAGATGATGGATTCTGTATTAGGATTGGTTAATGAACTGGATTATGACAGGAAAATGAAATTCACGGTATATTATATTTTTCGCAGTAACTTGCTTTATTTCATAAAAAACAGGAGACAAGAGATAAGGCCGATTATCATGAATCATATCTGGAGTAAAAGGGAAGCGAGGTCTGTTATATTCCACTATGGAAAATTGTATTATTTTTTGTTGGCAGCATATATTCATCTGCCGGATTTTACATGTGCAGCATTGAAGGTGTTTGACAGATTGAATCTGATATCAATCGTGAGGAAATATAAATTAGATAAGATCTGATTAAGACTCATTTGTGAAATATCGAAAACAATTTATTAAGGAAATGATAAAATAGAATTGGTATGAAAAAATTAATCTTATTAGTGATTATACTGCTTACTGGTTTGAGTAGTATGATATGGGTGTCGTGTGTATCGAATGAACCGGAAGTGGAAATAGTAGATGATCCGTTTGGTGAAGAGGCTTATTTCGTCGTAGGTAAGGTTACCCACCAGTTGGTTTCGCTGGATGGCGTAGAAGTCTCTTTGGGGGATAATGGTATGAAAGTACGTACAGGTTCGGATGGCTGTTATCAGTTAAAGCTAAATAAGAAAGGTAATTATCCGCTTCGTTTCAAGAGGGATGGGTTTGTGGATGTGGTAACAGTTGTCTCTTTTCCTCAGGATTCGCCTAACCGTAGCAGTCTGACCGTTTCGGTCGACATGACGCGGATGAGTGAACCGGTTACGGTTAATCCGGATGAGGAGATCGAGATTTCCGATCCTACCGGGCGTGCAGTCCTGCATATTATGCGTTCTCTGGCAGAGAAAACGAATGTTTCCCTGACGGTGATAAAGGATGTACCTTCTATATTCCGTTCTACTTCTTCGGCAGAAGAAGTAATTGACGGGAGTGCCTATGCCTCTGTTATGCTTAGTCCTGCAGAGACTCCATTGCTTCATACCGGTAAACTGCGTGTAAATAAGCTAACTTCCAATTCGATCCGCTTGAAAGATATGGTATTGTATAAGAAAAGCTTAGGAAATAATTGGGAAAAGCTGGAGAATGAGATTGTTTATGATGAATCCCGTAATGCGTATGTAACAGATATTTCTACATTTTCGACCTATTCGATGCGTATTCCTTATAAAATTAAAAATGGTGTAGAAGAGGTGTCTGATCATGTAAACGGTGAGTTGACACTCGACAACTGTGGTAATCCGGAGGCGATAAAAGGGGTGGATCTGACTATCAGCCAACGTTGTGGTTGGGAGATTACTACGGATTTGGATCAGTTAATAAGCTCGTCGCTTCCGGGAGTTTCTGAAAACGATAAAGCAGCCTTGGCGGTTGTATTGACAGAACAGCTTACATCGATGCAGGGCAGTGCACCGGGTGTTTATGATATACAGGTTAATTTGTCGCAAATCAGTGTGAGTGGTAACTCTGTTCTTCATTATGAGAACCTGGCCAAGATGACACGCATGACTTATGTATTGGATGTGTTTTATCTGGATCAGCCGAAGAACCTGGCGGTAGAGGTGGTGAAGTATACCGGAATGAAGGAGAATTATACGAATAATTCCTGCTACCAGCATTCGGGAGGGAGCGGGAAGTAGCAAGCTTAAATAAAAAATAATCAAAGATTGATTGAATAAAAAATCCCGGGTTGATTGATGTTGAAATCGGAACCTGGGATTTTTACTGTTTATAATTTGTTAAGTTATTTATCTGGGGTTATCATATGGATATCGTTTATAAGGTTTTCTTCCGTTTCTTCCTGCTTATACCAGTTGATCTTGCGGGAGAAGAACATAATTATGGCTAGGATAATAAATAATCCGATACTACCTATCAATAGTGCTACATCTTCCAGTTGCAGAACGACATAAAGGAAAATGTAGAGTGTACATAACATAGCGGTCAGTGCTCCGGTTTGCATCTTGTTTTTAAAGATGCTATGGGCGTAAACCGTTATCAGTCCAATGGTGGTCATACTGGCAATCAGGTAGGCAATGCCGAAATTGATTTGTTCGGAGATCGATAAAAGCAGACTGTAGAACAGGATCAAGGCGATGCCGACCAGCAAATACTGGATGGGATGGATGCGTTTTTTTGTCAGTATTTCGACAAAGAAAAAGACGACGAATGTCAGTGCGATGAACATGAATGCGTATTTTGCCGAACGCATGTTTTGCTGGTAATGGTTTACCGGGTCGATCAGGTTGACGCCGAAAGAGCTGTCTTCGAATGTTTCGGCCTGATTATCGATCCATGTTTCAGGTATGCTGCGGTTGAAGCGAAGGATGCTCCAGTTTGCGTCGAAACCATTTTCGGTAATAGTATGTTCGGGACTGAAGTTTCCGATAAAGCCTGGTGATTTCCAGGTACCTGCTACATGAACTTTGGACGTTTTACCTATGGGGATGAAATTGATATTGCTACTTCCGTTTAGCTTCAGTTTGCAATTGAAATTTAATGCATGACCAGTCAACAGAGAGTCGGGATTATTTAAGTTGATGACCAATACTTTTCCCATTAATCTGTCATTGTTACCGGCTGCTTCGACCGGATATTGTTTGTTGTCGAAAGTAAAGTCGATATTATCCGTGATACCTCTTAAGTCGGAAACGCCGATTGTAAGGAAGGCCTGATCCCAATGTATGGTATTATTATCGATCTTTTGGAAATTGATCTTTTCAAAATTTCCGGATATGTCTAATTCACTTTTGTAAAGGATCGTTTTATAGATTCCGTAATATCTTTCTTCCGGGTATAATTGGGTATTGATATTCAAATTTTCAGGAGTTATATTGAGGATGTGCTCCTGAAGCATTGTTTTATTGTTAGAACCTTCATGCGTGGTCGTGTAGGGGATAGAGAGTATAGGACCGCAGATGGTTTGGGCATTACTCCATTTGGCATTGATCTTTTCGATCGTTTCGACACTTCTGTCTTGCCGTTCCCGTATCAGATCCTGGATCATTATTCCCGGGATTAGTAGGATAAGGGTCAGAAAGCCGATAATCAGTGCTTTAAATGTAATGGACTGATTGATTTTTGCTGCTTTTTTGATTGTTGTTTCCATAATCTTAACCTGTTTATTGTAGTTTAAAAGTACTTTGTATTTCAAAGTAAATGGGTAAAAAAAATTATTTGATGAGTTCTTCCAATGCGTCCAGGTGTTCCCGGAAGCATTTTCTGCCTTCTTCGGTAATCATATATTGTGTGTTAGGTTTCCTGCCGATGAATTGCTTGGAGGACTGGATGTATCCGATGTTCTCCAAGGCTTTCAAGTGGCTGGCCAGGTTTCCGTCGGTCAACTCCATCAGTTGCTTCATGGTGTTGAAGTCGGCTGATTCGTTTACCGACAGGATAGACATGATACCCAGTCGAATCCGGCTTTCGAAAGCTTTGTTTAATTTGGACAGTATGTTTTTCATGCTTTCTTCAAGTCATATTTGACGTACATAGCTGTTCCGTAAATGATATGGCAGGCTCCGAATCCAATAGTCCAGAGCAGGAGGCTCCAGTCGGGAAACAAAGCGGCGATGATACCCAATACGATTTCTGTCAGACCCAGATAGTGGACTTCATCAAGGGTATATTTGGAAACATTGATTAATGCCAAACCATAAAAAGTCAGTGTCATGGTGATAGCCATTGCCAGGTCGCCACGCAACAAGAAAATAAGAGCAAAGATCCCTCCGGTAACAAGGGGGATACCAAGGCTGTAAAGTGTTCTTTTTATCAGGCTTTTGGAGGGCATCAGGTTATTCTTTACAGATTTTCTCCAGGAGAAGTAGATTCCGAAACAAATAGAAAAGAGCAAGACGGCCGCAGCATCCGTGATCAACAAAGTGATCTCGCGGAACATCGCTTCGTGTGTCGTATTGAAGTCGGCATTTGCCGGTTCTCTCAGAATATGGAAGTAGGCGAGTGCTGCCCCGATAATCGCTATAACTCCGGCCGATATACCGGACAAACCGCTTAACGAAAGGAACTTGGATGATCTTTCCATCATCTCGCGAATAGCTTTTATGTCTTCTACTTGTTTGTTCATATGCTACGGTAAAAAGTACTTTGTGGGGCAAAGTTAATGAGGATTCTGAAGATTCCAAATAAATGGAGAAGATTTTCTAAATATTATTACCTTTGCATCTACAGTATAATAAAAGTCATACAATAAAGAATGCATTGAAATATTTGAAAGAAAATAAATATCAATCAGATCCGGAAAGGCTTAAAGTTATTATAGAAGGGGAATGATATTTTTGTTAATGGTTTGAAAATAAAACAAGCAAACATGGAAAATAAAACGATATTACCGGCTGAATGGTATCCGCAGAGTGCGGTTCAGCTAACCTGGCCGCATGAAGGGACGGATTGGGCGCCGATACTCGACGAGGTGGTACCTTGTTTTGTGGAGATTGCCAAAGAGGTGGTCAAGCGGGAGAAGCTATTGATTGTTTGTCCGGATGAATCGGTGGTACGCTCTCAGTTGGGAGAAGTGGATTACAGCCGTATTCTTTTCCGCGAAATGGAGACAAACGATACCTGGGCACGCGACCACGGAGGTATTTCCGTCTTCGAGGAAGGAACTCCGGTTGTATACGATTTTGTATTCAACGGTTGGGGTATGAAGTTTGCCGCCAACTTTGATAATCTGATCACGCGGAAGTTGTTCCATGGCAAAACTTTTGCAGAGGAGGTGATCCCTGTCAATATGCAACCGTTCGTGTTGGAAGGCGGTAGTATCGAATCGGATGGCAAGGGAACTTTGCTGACTACGGTCGAATGTCTTTCTTCCGTGAACAGGAATGAATATCTTCAGCAGGAAGAGCTGGAAAATTATCTGAAACAGGTATTCGGCCTGAACCGTATTTTGTGGATAGAGAGCGGTTATCTGGCCGGTGACGATACCGATAGCCATGTCGATACATTGGCTCGTTTCTGTAGTGAAGATACGATCGCTTATGTACAGTGTACGGATGAAGAAGATGAGCATTATGCCGAATTGCAGGAGATGGAGGAAGAGCTGAAAGAGTTTACGCAGGAGAATGGCGAACCCTACCGGCTGATCGCTTTGCCTATGGCCGATAAAGTGGAATGGGAGGGCGAACGTTTGCCGGCTACCTATGCAAATTTCCTTATTATAAACGGGGCGGTACTTGTTCCTTTTTATAATTCACCGAAAGATGAGGTTGCGAAAGCTGCTTTGCAGACGGCGTTTCCGGACAGAGAGATTGTAGGTATTAATTGTTTACCGTTAATTAAGCAACATGGTTCATTGCATTGCGTGACGATGCAGTATCCGAAAGAGTTTGTTAATTGAAAATAGAGAATTAGATGAAGATAGGATTAATCCAACAGGCGAACACCTGTGACCGGTTAGATAATATAAAGAAACTGAAAAGTAATATCCGTCTTTGTGCCGAAGAAGGAGCGGAGTTGGTTGTGTTGCAGGAATTGCATAACGGCCTGTATTTCTGCCAGACGGAGGACACACAGGTATTCGACCAGGCTGAAACAATTCCGGGACCATCCACGGAAGAGTTCGGTGCGTTGGCTAAAGAACTGGGGATCGTGTTGGTGCTTTCCCTCTTTGAAAAACGTGCTCCGGGATTGTATCATAATACAGCTGTCGTATTAGAGAAAGACGGAACGATTGCCGGAAAATACCGGAAAATGCATATACCGGATGATCCGGCATATTACGAGAAATTTTATTTCACTCCCGGTGACCTGGGATTCGAACCGATAGAGACTTCCGTCGGAAAGCTCGGAGTGCTGGTTTGCTGGGACCAGTGGTATCCGGAAGCAGCCCGCCTGATGGCGATGAAAGGAGCCGAATTGTTGATTTATCCGACCGCTATCGGTTGGGAAAGCAGTGATACGGCGGAAGAAAAGAAACGTCAGCTGGATGCCTGGGTTACGATACAACGCGGGCATGCGGTGGCAAATGGTCTTCCGGTGATCACCGTGAACCGTACGGGGCATGAGACAGACCCTTCGGGACAGACAAACGGTATCCAGTTCTGGGGAAACAGTTTTGTGGCCGGTCCGCAGGGAGAGCTCCTGGCTGAGTTCCCGAACGACCATGAGGAAGTACGTGTTGTGGAGATCGACAAAGCACGGAGTGAGAATGTGCGTCGTTGGTGGCCGTTCTTCCGTGACCGTCGTATCGATGCTTTCGGCGGATTGACTGAGCGATTTTTGATATGATATTTTACAATAAAGAAGAAGCCGTCCGGTATATGAATCAATTGGGAGTATCCGGACGGTCTTTTATGTTTATCGTCGATTATAAGCAGGAACATGTTTGGGTTGCGGAACCGGAATCGATCGATCCGGATGAGTTATTGTATGACCTGAATGGTTTTTCCAACGTAATTACCGGTGGAATAAAGTTCCCGGAGAAGCCGTTCGAATGGGAAACCCTACCGGTTTCTTACGAGACCTATTCCCGGTCTTTTCAAACCGTATCCGGTCATATTCATGCGGGCAATTCTTATCTTGTCAATCTGACTTGTGCAACTCGGGTACGGACGAACCTGACATTGGAGGAAATATTTTATTTTTCCCGATCCACTTATAAACTATGGGTGAAAGATCGTTTTGTCGTTTTCTCCCCTGAGATATTCGTGCGTATAGAGGATGGCTTTATTTATTCGTATCCGATGAAAGGTACGATCGATGCGTCTCTGCCGAATGCACGTGAACGAATCCTCGCAGATAAAAAGGAAGAAGCCGAACATGCAACGATTGTCGATCTGATCCGTAATGACCTGAGCCAGCTTGCTTCAGAAGTTACGGTGTCGCGATACCGGTATATCGACGAGCTACAGACGAATAAAGGCCGATTATTACAGGTCAGCTCGGAGATCAGAGGAAAGTTGCCGGATGACTGGAAAGGAACTTTAGGAGATATTCTGTTCTGCCTGCTACCAGCCGGATCTATTACCGGTGCACCCAAGAAAAAGACGATGGAGATTATTGAGGAAGCTGAAACGTATGAACGGGGATTTTATACTGGTGTAATGGGGTATTTCGACGGAAACCGTCTGGATAGTGCCGTGATGATCCGTTTTCTGGAACAGGAAGGGAACCGACTGCTTTTCAAAAGCGGTGGAGGTATTACTTCCCAAAGTGATTTACAAAGTGAGTATAATGAAATGAAACAAAAAGTATATGTGCCAATTTATTGAAACAATCCGTATAGAGAATGGAAAGGCTGTTAATCTGGGCTTCCATAATTACCGCTTCAACCGGACGCGGAGAGATATATTTGAATGTAATTTACCCATCAATCTGGCTGATTATATTCAGCCGGGAGAGTATACCGAACGCACCAAATGCCGGATTGAATATCGGGAAGAGGTGGAAAAAGTCGAATACATGCCTTACACGATTCGCCCCGTGACAAGTCTGAAACTTGTAACATCCGATGGATTGGATTACACCTATAAAAGCAGTAACCGTCAAAAACTGGATGAATTATTTAAACAGAAAGGTGATGCTGATGATATTCTGATCGTGCGTGACGGTTTCCTGACTGATACCTCGATCGCTAATATTGCATTATGGAATGGAGAGCAATGGGAGACACCCGAGGCTCCTCTGTTGGAAGGAACGATGCGGGCATCTCTATTGGGGAAGGAAATTATTGTTCCGGCCACTATCCGTCCACAGGACTTATCCCGTTATTCACTGATCCGTTTGTTTAATGCGATGATCGGCTTCGGTGAGATTGAGTTCCCTGTGAGTTCGGTTATTTGAGGATGTAATAAATGGTATTACTGATACGAGCCTGATATATTTTATTATCATGCATAAGAGAGCATAGAGCCAGACAAAGTTCGGTGTCCTGAAAATTTGTCGCTCTTTGTAATTCAGCAAATGTACTTCTTCCAACCTGGCACAAAGTCTCATACAATTGGGATATGCTTTGAGACAACTTTAAACTTAGTGTATTCATAAGCTGTTTATTTATAAGTTAATACTATGTTGATCGGGTAGCAGGGTGTACTGTCCCCGTTTCTTTGTTTCGGAAGCTAAAGTACAGGAAAGTTTTGTAAGAGCCTGCCCATTTTTTACCGTAACGGTAATTTGGGCACCTCAAACGTAATATTCGGAAACTGAAATAAAATGAGGGAAATTTATCCTTCTTTCGGTAGTCGCAATACAAACCGGATCAATGCCACGAATACCTTTCCGTATTTCTCCAGTTTGATTTCCCCGACGCCCCGGATATCACTGAACTCGTCCAGGGTAACCGGTTTCTTTTGTACCATGTCTTCCAGTGAATCATCGGAGAATATGATATAAGCCGGTGTTTGTTCTCTTTCGGCAATCTGCTTACGGAGTTGCTGGAGTGAATCGAGCAACGTCTCTTCGACCGATGCCGATTTGAGCGGTTTGATCGGGCGATATTTGAATTTGGAGTCTCTTCTTCTGAAATAGGTCTTTTCTTCCGGTTCCTTGTAAATAGACATCATCGCCTTCTGTTCGCCGAACAACACTTTTCGTCCTAACGGAGTTACTTTCAGAATCCCGGCGTTCACATAATCGATTTCGATGTACCCTAATTGGAGCATCTGATAGAGATATTCTTTCCATTCCTTATATGTCAGGTCTTTTCCGGCACCATAGGTTTTTAGCTTATCATATCCTTTTTCGGTGATATCCGCCTTTTCCGATCCGCGGAGAATATTGATCAAGGTATTCATGCCGACAAACTGACCTGTCCTGAAGATGGCGCTAAGTGCTTTCTGAACCAATACACTACCGTCGAAGCGTTGAGGAGGGTTCTTACAAACATCGCAATTTCCGCAATCATGATCTGTCTCTTCACCGAAATAACTCAACAGGATGCGTCGGCGGCAAATATCGGCTTCGCAATACCGTCTCATCCGGTTCAGTTTTTGTAGGTTGACATCCTTTTGGCCGCTTTCCTCGGCAAAACGACGGAGTACGAGCAGATCGCCAACCGAATAAAACAACAACGTGTCGCTTTTCATTCCGTCCCGTCCGGCGCGTCCTATCTCCTGGTAATAGTTCTCTATGCTTCCGGGCATGTTATAATGTACGACCCAGCGCACGTTACTTTTGTCAATCCCCATACCGAAAGCTACGGTGGCACAGACCACATTTACGCGGTCGTTGATGAAATCATCCTGTGCCTTTTCACGTTGGGCAGGTTGAAGTCCGGCATGATAGGCTACGGCTTTGATTCCATAAGAAGATAACTCTTCTGCCATGTTTTCGGTGCTGTTGCGGCTCATGCAATAAACGATCCCGCTTTGGTTCCGGTGTGCATGGATAAAATGGACGATGGCGGCTGTTTTTTCTTTTTTATTCAATCCCCGGCGGATGGTCAGGGAGAGGTTGGGGCGGTCGAAAGAAGAGACGAATACTTCCGGGTTGCGGAGGTTCAACTGGTTGACAATATCCGTTCGCGTGACCTTGTCGGCTGTTGCGGTCAGGGCTACGATCGGTATTTTGGGAAAGTGCTCTTTCAACACGGCCAGTTGTGTATACTCCGGCCGGAAATCGTGTCCCCAATGTGAGATACAATGCGCTTCGTCGATCGCAATCAAGGAGATATCCATGCGTGGAAGCAACCAATGCAGTTCGCTTACCAATGCTTCGGGCGACAGGTAAAGTAGTTTGATTTTCCCCTGGATGCAGAGTTGTTTGATCTGATGGCGTTCTTCTTCGGGCATCATGCTGTTGAGGGCCGCCGCCGGAATCCCGTTGGCTACCAATCCGCCCACCTGATCTTTCATCAAGGCGATCAAAGGGGAGATAACGACAGCTGTTCCCGGCATATAAATGGCTGGTAACTGAAAACAAATTGATTTTCCTCCACCGGTAGGCATCAGCACCAGCGAATCCTCTTTCCTCAAAATACGTTGTATGATCTCCGCCTGTAACGGGCGGAAAGAAGTATACCCAAAAAACTTCTTTAACAGCAACTGTAACTCTTTCATCATCCAAAAATCAATTCACAAAGATAGTATAATTTCTAAATAACCACTTAAGACAACCGCAAAGATACGTCTCCTCGCACCAGCCGCACAAAAAGGAGGGGAAGTAAGATGTGAAAAACTGTAAAATAGGGTTTTCTCCCTTGGAAAACATAGTTTTCTTCATGACAAAACTATGTTTTGCATATTTCCGGCCTCCTGCCATTACTTATAATAATTGTAATGGTGTCGTATCTGTCTTTGCACGGCTTTAGCCTCCGTTCAATTGCCACACATCCGTAATAAATTTCCCACGAATGAGGCTTTGTGGCAATATTTGACTATCTTTGTCCCATTATTTATTTAACGAGCCGTGACGGCTCAACATTATTATTAAATGACATTTGAACAATTAGAATTGATAGAGCCGATACAAAAAGCTCTTATGAAAGAAGGTTATACAACTCCAACCCCTATACAAGCAGAAGCAATTCCCTACGTTTTAGACGGATATGACTTATTAGGTTGTGCGCAGACCGGAACAGGTAAAACTGCCGCATTCTCTATACCTATTATCCAGAATTTGTATAATGAACGTATGAACGGTAAGGTTCGTGGCGTTAAAGCATTGATACTTACACCAACCCGCGAACTGGCTATCCAGATCGGTGAAAGCTTCACCGCATACGGAAAATATGCAGGAGTGAAACACACGGTCATATTCGGAGGAGTAGGACAGAAGCCGCAGACAGATGCTCTTAAACAAGGAGTGGATGTGCTGATTGCAACACCCGGACGTTTGCTCGATCTGATCAACCAGGGCTTTATCAGCCTGAAGTCTCTCGATTATTTCGTGTTGGATGAAGCCGACCGTATGCTCGATATGGGATTTATTCATGATATCAAGCGTATCCTGCCCTTATTGCCGAAGAAACGCCAGTCGTTGTTTTTCTCGGCTACTATGCCTCCCGAAATAGAACGTCTTGCCGGAACAATCCTGGTAGAGCCCCGGAAGGTAGAGGTCACACCGGCTTCATCGACGGTGGATAAGATCGACCAATCCGTTTATTTTGTAGAAAAGGGGGAGAAAGTAAGTCTGCTTACTCATTTGTTGAAAGATTCTTCGTTGGAATCGGTACTGGTATTTACCCGGACGAAGCATGGGGCGGATAAAGTAGCCCGTGTCCTGGCGAAAGCGAATATCGGAGCGGAAGCCATTCATGGAAACAAGAGCCAGACGGCCCGCCAGCGTGCGTTGACCAACTTTAAGGATCATACGACCCGTGTACTGATCGCAACGGATATTGCTGCCCGCGGTATCGACGTGGATCATCTTTCGCATGTGATCAATTACGAACTGCCCAATGTGCCGGAAACGTATGTACACCGTATTGGCCGTACAGGTCGTGCCGGACGTAGCGGAGTCGCTTATTCTTTCTGTGATGCCGAAGAAGTTCCATACCTGAAGGATATACAGAAACTGATCGGTAAGCAAATACCTGTTGCCGGGGGAAACGAATTTGAAACGGCGGAAGTAAAAGCGGCCGTAGCCGATAAAAAAGAAGCCATCAAGCAGGAATCCAAGCGCCGGAATATGTTCGGTAGCAAACGCGACGGCAGTTACTGGCGGAATAAGAAGCGGGTAGAAGCCGGAAATCAGAAGCCGGCTAAAAAGTAACCGTAAAGAGCCTGATTCTTCGCGGATTTTAATTATTTTTGTGCGGTGTTATGAATTAGAACTGATGTAAATGCCAGAAATAAAAGAAGATATAGTTGCGCGTATAAACGAAGGAGATATCAAAGCCTTTGAAGAGCTGTATTCGACTTGCTATGTCTATCTTTGTGCAGTGGCTACCAAATATATATTTAATGCCGAAGCATCCCGCGAAGTTGTGAATGATGTATTTATAAATGTGTGGAACAATCGTTCCACACTAACATATCCGGTACGGGCTTACTTGATACGTGCCGTACAGAACCGATGCCTTAACCATCTTCGCCAGCAACGTCTTCAAGTGGTTTCCATGTCGGACGTGCAGGAGCATTTGTTGACTATTCAGGAACAACAGATCGGTGAAGAGTCCCATCCTTTAGCTTATCTGGAGAACAAGGAGTTTGAAGAACGGATTTATTCAGCGGTAAATCTGCTACCGGATAAATGCCGTGATATTTTTGTGCAATATCTCTATCATAATAAATCGTATGATGAAATTGCCGAATGCAATCATATCAGTCCTAGCACGGTCAGGGTACAGATTAAGATCGGATTATCAAAGTTAAAGACACTTCTGGGTGACTATTACCCTTTATTCTTGCTTATTTTTAATTTTTCTCAAAAATAAATGCTTTTCTTTTAAACACAATCTCCAAAATGTGTGTATATAATGGAAACCGGGTGGATTAACACGGTTGTAATTATATATGAATACAGAAGAAAAACATATTGAAAATCTACTACTGGACTATTTCGCCGGTGAACTGTCTGAAACCGAAGAAAAGGAATTGTTGCTTTGGCTCGAAGCCGATGAAGCAAATAAGGGAAAGTTTTCTGAGATGGCCGACTGGTGGGCTATTGCACGTGTACCTCTGTTCAAGTCGAACATGAAAGCCGATTTCAGGGATCACTTCGGGAATCTGACCGGAAAAACTCTTCCGATAAAAGAAAACAGATTCTTTAACTGGCGTATCTGGGGAAAGGTGGCTGCTTCTGTATTGTTGGTTGTGGCAATAAGCACGACATCTTATTATGCAGGAAAAAGTGACCGGAAACCGGAAAAGGAACAGATAGCCTGGTTTGAAACGGTTACTCCTGCGGGCTCTCAATCGAAAGTCGTCTTACCGGATCATTCGGTTGTGTGGGTGAATGCCGGATCTTCCTTAAAATATAATATGGACTTTACGAAGCAGAACAGGGAAGTATTGCTAACCGGTGAGGCTTATTTTGAGGTGGCAAAAGATTCTTTGCGTCCTTTTGTTGTGAAGTTAGGGAAGCTGGATATCAGGGTGCTGGGAACTAGCTTTAACGTCAAGGCCTATGATAATGAGGAAACGATAGATGTAGCGCTGGTTTGCGGAAAGGTAAATGTTCATCTGGCCGATGATGATAAGGAAGAGAAAGATAAAGATATCGTTCTGGTTCCGAACCGGATGATCAGCTATAATAAAGAGACGAGCCAGGTTAAAATGTCGAAAGTGGATGGCGCTTCTATTTATGCCTGGACCAATGGCCGGATCGAGTTCGACGAACAGCCTTTCGACCGGATAGCGAGGGATCTGGAAAGAAAATTCAACGTACAGATCCGTATCAATAGTAAGTCTTTGCATAAGGAAATATTTTCGGGTAGTTTCTCCGCCGACCAGACGCTGGATTATATACTCCGGGAAGTCGATGTGGAGAAGAAATATACCAGGAAACAGGTCGGTAACGAATTTATAATAGAAGACAAATGATATCTTAATCTAACTTAGAATATAATTACTTACAGAGAACAACTAATCATAATTTAAATCTAACATTTTAGAAATGAACTATCTAAAAAAGACCGGGAAGCTAATGGCTACAGCATGTATGATCGCTGGTTTACCTTTAGTATCCGGAGCCGCTTCTGCGTCAGAATTACAGACTCATATCATGTCTGTCCAGATGGAAAGTGCAAGTTTAAAAGAACTGTTCGAACTGATAGAGCAGAAGTTCGATTACACTTTCCTCATCCGTAACAACGATATCGACCTTAACGAGCGGGTTTCTCTTGATATGAGGAATCGGTCGGTCGAAGAAATCCTTAGGATTGCATTGAAAAATCAGCATGCTGATTTTATTGTAAACGACAACCGAATTGTCGTTTACAAGGTTAATTCTAAACCTGAATCGATTAAATCTTTTGAAAAACAGGTTACTCAGCAAGAGATAAAAATAACTGGTACTGTTTATGATGCGGTTACAGGCGACCCGGTTATCGGTGCTAATGTTATCGTAAAAGGTACTACGAACGGTACTAGTACGGATTTCGACGGTAATTTCACAATGGAAGCTCCGGCAGGCGCCACATTGGTAGTCTCTTATATCGGTTATTTGCCGATAGAGGTAAAGGCGGCAAGCGAGATGAAGATCAAGATCAAGGAAGATACCCAGAACCTTGATGAAGTGGTAGTGGTGGGTTATACGGTCCAGAAGAAAGAGAGTCTGACAGGTGCCATGCAGGTAATCAGCAATGAAAAACTGATGGACTCGACTTCCCCTACGGTAGAAAACCTGTTGTCGGGCAAGGCTCCTGGTGTATATGTAACTACCGGTGGAGGACAACCGGGGGCTGCGGGTAAAGTTGTGATCCGTGGTAAATCTACGGTAAACGGTAGTACAGACCCGTTGTGGATTGTAGATGGAGTAATCGTTGGTAGTAGTGCCGGAAGTTTGAACCCTGCCGATATAGAGTCGATGTCTATTTTGAAAGATGCGGCTTCGACTGCTATTTACGGTTCGCAAGGTGCGAATGGTGTAATCGTTGTAACTACCAAGAAAGGTAAGACAGGTAAGGCTACGATCAACGCTTCCGTAAAACTGGGTGTCAACCAGTTGCACCGCGGTAATCTGGATATGATGGATGGTGCTGAATTATATGATTATTATAATTCATTTGCCAATAAGGGAGCTATTCCTTCTTACTTTACTCCGGATTTGCGCGACCGTAATTTCGACTGGTGGAAAGAAGGTACGCATCTGGGACTGGCACAGGATTATAACCTGTCGGTATCCGGTGGTTCTGAAAATATCAAGACCTATGCTTCGATCGGTGTTTATGATGAGGATGGTGCCGTAAAGGGATATGACTATACTCGTTATAATCTGCGTTTCAATGTCGATTACAAGGCTACAGACTGGTTGACTATCAAACCGAAGGTATGGGCTACCCGTAGCGACATCATGGACCAGCAACACGATATCAGTTCTATCATGTATGTCGATTTCCCCTGGGACTCACCCTATGATGAGAACGGTGAACTGATACAACAGTATAAACCGACGAACTGGGTAAATAGTGATGCAACAAACTATTTGTATGATAACCAGTGGAATTACGAAAAGAAAACTTCCTATGAATTCATGGGTAACTTCGACTTCGATATCAAGTTTACGGATTGGTTGACTTTTGCTTCCGTCAACAACTATAAATATGGAAGTACGGCATTAAAGAATTATAAAGACCCGCGTTCACAAGGTGGTAAGGCCGATAAGGGTTTGTTGCAGGATAAGACAACTTCTTATTATCGTGTTTATAGTAACCAGTTGCTTCGTTTCAATAAAGTATTCGACAAACATTCGGTGAATGCTATCCTGGCTTACGAATGGAATACCTATACACAGGAAATTAAGGATCAGACCGCGGCCAGTTTCGCTCCCGGCTTCTCCGTGGCGGATGTAGCGGTAACTCCCAAAAAGACGAAGGGTAGCCAGAGCGAATGGGCTGTACAATCTTATTTGTTCAATGCCAACTATGCTTACGATAGCCGTTACTTATTGTCATTCTCTTTCCGTCGCGACGGAGCTTCTAACTTCGGACAGAACGCTAAGTATGGTAATTTCTTCTCTGTCAGTGGTGGTTGGAATATCCATCAGGAAGAGTTCTTTAAGGCTTCCGACTGGGTACAGCAACTGAAGTTGCGTGCCAGCTACGGTTCGGTAGGTAACCGTCCGACACAATTGTATCCCCAATATACATTGTATAGCCTGGGATCTGGATATAACGGTGATCCGGGTGCTTACATCTATCAGGTGAAAAATGATGATCTTACCTGGGAAAAAACATATACCGCCGGTGTGGGTATCGACGCGATCCTGTTTGACCGTTTGACAATCAATCTGGATTATTATAACAAGAAAACAACCGATTTGCTGTATTACGTACCGCTACCGGGCGTAACGGGTGTAACAGGTGTATACCGTAACGTCGGTTCTGTAAAGAATAACGGCTTCGAGGCCTCTTTGAGCATGGATATCCTGAAAGGAAAAGACTGGAACTGGAATGTATCGGCAAATATCGGTCTGAACCGTAATAAGGTAACCGAGCTGTATGGCGGTAAGAGTCAGATCATTACAGGTAATGCAGGTACGAATACCTATATTTATATGGATAAGGTCGTAATGCCCGGACATGATGTAGATACATGGTATGGTACGGAATGGGCCGGTGTCGATCCGGAAACGGGTTCTCCGTTGTGGTTCACTACAAACGAACAGGGCGAGCGTGTAACAACGTCCAACTACGGGGAAGCTTCTAAAAACCAGGTTGTATTAGGAAAGCAGACTCCGGATTTTTATGGAGGTTTCTCCACAGACGTGTCCTGGAAAAACTTTGACCTGTCGGCCGTATTCGGTTACTCGGTAGGTGGCAAGATCTTCAACTACGACCGTTCGATGTACGATAGTGACGGTGCGTATGTGAACTACAATCAGATGAACCTGAAGAAAGGTTGGAATCGCTGGGAAAAACCAGGTGATATCGCAACCCACCCGAAAGCTGAATATGGAAACAAGAGCCAGTCGAGCCGTGGGTCTTCCCGTTACCTGGAAGATGCAAGCTATCTGCGCCTGCGTAGCCTGACATTAGGCTATAACGTGCCGGCTGCCAAGATTCCTTATATAGATCATCTGCGCTTGTTCTTCTCTGGTGAGAATCTGTTCGTTATATCCGGCTTCTCGGGTATCGACCCCGAACTTCCGGTGAACGAAGTGAGCAAGACGGGACAGAACGGTGTCGCTATCGCTCCATATCCGCAGGTGCGT
The DNA here is from genome assembly GCF_023369805.1 of Parabacteroides leei. Taxonomy (NCBI): domain Bacteria; kingdom Pseudomonadati; phylum Bacteroidota; class Bacteroidia; order Bacteroidales; family Tannerellaceae; genus Parabacteroides; species Parabacteroides leei. The sequence continues at coordinate 127,914 of NZ_JAMBQG010000007.1, read as the reverse complement.
AAATTTATGTTTGGTCTGAATGTTACATTTTAATTAAAGGAAAACGAAATGAAAAAAATAGCTATAGCAGCGTTGGCTGCTGCTGCCACAATGATTACAAGTTGTGATATCGACCGTGCCCCGTATGGTTATTATACGGATGATAAGATCATGGCCGATAAGGAAGCAGCCGTAGATGTTTTATTGAACGGATGTTATTCTAAAATGAAGACCGCTTCCGAGCATCTTCATTATTGCGGTGAGTTCCCGAGCGATAACGTTTGTAAGGATAAACCGACTACCAATCCGTTCGGTACTTATTTTACGTATCAGCATACTGTAAATAACTCCGGCCTTTCCACCGTTTGGAATAGTGCATACAATATTATTTCCCAAACAAGTTCGTTGATGAACATGATCCAGGAGGGTGAGTCGGTAGAGCTCGATAACAAATTGGGGCAGGCTTATTATATGCGGGGGATGATGTACTTCTACCTTTGCCGTGTGTTTGGCCGTCCTTACTACCAGGAACCGGACAAGAACCTGGGGGTGCCCATCGTGAACGGTATGCCGGAGGACCTGTCGAACCTGAATCTTCCGGATCGTTCAACCGTGAAGGATACTTATGAACAAGTACTGGCCGACCTGAAGAAAGCGGAGCAACTGATGACCGGTTTTAAGTCGGGTACTTATGTGTCCAAGTATGCGGCTCAGGCTTTGTTGGCGAAAGTATATATGTATATGAGCGGTACGTTCGAGAACCCTGATAAGGAGTTTGCTCAATTGTCATATAATTATGCAAACACCGTTATTGAGAGCGGACAGTTCTCTTTGTTAAATCGCAGTTCATTTATGAGATATAATGAACTGGCTCCTGACGATCCTTCTCAGACGGAAACGATTTTTGCCGTGAAGTATATCGCATCTGATGTGGCCGACTGGGGTGATCCGATAGGAAGTATGTATGCGGAAATCGACGGCCAGGGCTGGGGTGAAGTATATGCAAGTGCCAAGTATATGGATTTGTTGCATGAAACCGGTAAAGAAACCGATGCTCGTGAAGCCTTTATTCATCCGCAGTATAAGACGGATGATAATGACCGGCAAATCCCTGCATTCCGTTTTGTCGCTGAGTTATATGTGGATGGAAAACTTTCCAGCTATGTATATCGCCAGGGAGAAACGAAAGAAGTGGGCGGTAAGTTGGTCGCTACGATCGAATCAAAGGAATATGAACTGACTCCGGTAGATGCGGCAAATAAACGTTATTCGATTGTTTATGAGGGCAAGACGTATGTAGGCGATTATGATTACTATATGCTGGAAAGCCAGGGTAATCCGAAATTTTTCAGCTATAAATGTTCTAAACAGGAAGGGTATCCTCATTTGTATTCACCGATCATTTCTCGCTTGGGTGAAATATATCTGATACGTGCGGAAGCTAGTGCCAAATTAGGCAATTATCCGAAAGCATTATCTGATTTGAATGCGGTTCGCGAACGTTCACTACCGGATGCAGCCTACACTTCCCTGGATGCAACCAATGCACACGAACGTATCATGAAGGAAAGACAACTGGAGCTGGCTTATGAAGCTGACCGTGGTTTTGACGTGTACCGGGTGGGAGAGACAATGGTACGCCGTTATCCCGGTTTCCACGATGGTATTCCTGAATATCCGGCCACAAGTCCGTTCGCAATTCAGTATATACCTCAGTCGGAAATCAACGCTTATCCGGGTACACTGACACAAAATCCATAAACCGGATAGTATGAGATCCGTATGATTTATTATATTTGCAGGCGTTGATTGTTATAATCAACGCCTGTATTTTTATATATGAAAAACATGAATATGAAAAATCTACTATGTGTGGCAACCGGAATAGGAGCCTTGTCCGGATTAAATGCTTTTGCTCAGACTGGGCAGCAGCCTAATGTTGTCATTATTGTAGCCGACGATTTGGGATATGGCGATCTGAGTTGTTATGGTGCTACCCGTATTCAGACTCCGGGAATGGACCGGATTGCTAATGAGGGATTGCGTTTCACGCAAGGATATTGTACGGCGGCAACTTCTACCCCCAGCCGTTATTCTCTTCTGACAGGTTTATATCCCTGGACTAACAAGGATGCTAAAATCCTTCCCGGTAATGCAGCACTGATTATCGATACACAACAAGTTACTTTGCCAAAGGTGATGAAGCAGGCGGGTTATGTAACCGGTTCGGTAGGTAAGTGGCATTTAGGATTGGGGGATGGGGCTGTAGACTGGAATGAGACGGTCTATCCCGGAGCGAAAGAAGTAGGATATGATTATTCGTTTATCCAGGCGGCAACCAACGATCGTGTTCCCTGTATTTTTATTGAAAACGGGAAAGGGGTCGGACTGGAACCCGACGATCCGTTGTATGTAAGTTATAAACATAATTTCCCGGGAGAACCCACAGGAAAAGATAACCCGGAATTGCTTCGTATGCATCCGAGTGTGGGACATGCCGGATCGATCGTGAACGGTGTGCCTCGTATCGGTTTCCAGAAAGGGGGGAAGGCTGCCCAATGGAAGGATGAAGATATGGCCGAACTGTTTCTTGAAAAAGCAAAAGGGTTCGTGAAAGATAATAAGGACAACCCTTTTTTCCTTTATTACGGATTGCATCAGCCGCATGTACCTCGCGTGCCGAACCAGAAGTTTGTCGGTAAGTCGGGTATGGGCCCTCGTGGCGATGTTATTCTGGAAGCTGACTGGTGTGTAACCGAGTTTCTGAAAGAACTGGATAAGCAGGGATTGACGGAGAATACGCTGATTATTCTTACCAGTGATAACGGCCCTGTCCTGGACGACGGTTATCAGGATCAGGCGGTTGAAATGGTAGGCGATCATAAGATGGCAGGCCCCTACCGTGGAGGAAAGACTAGTTTGTATGCCGGAGGTACTTGTATCCCGTTCCTGTTGCGTTGGCCGGCCGTCGTTAAGCCCGGTGTATCCGATGCATTGATTTGCCAGATGGATCTATTGGCTTCTTTGGCAGCTTTGACTGGGCAGACGTATTCGGATAAGACGGATAGTCAGAATACTTTGCCTGTCTTTTTAGGAAAAAGTAAAGAGGGACGTAAGGAGCTGGTGACGGAAGGTTATTTCAATTATGCATTCCATCAGGGAGATTGGGTGATGATTCCGCCTTATCCTGCCTACTATGATGATCCTGACGGAGTCGGTTTCTCCGGACTGGGTAACTGTTATCAGTTATACAATATAAAAGAAGATATCGGACAGAATTATAATCTGGCAGAGAAGGAACCGAAGCGTTTGCGTCAGATGATGATGACCTTCGAGAAGCTGAAAAGAGAGACTGGAAAGATTACAAATTATTGATTGATAAATTTGATTGATTCTTTTTGTCTAAACATATTTGAGAAGTTGATTAATTGTTATAAATTTGCCCACTTAACAAAGAAATACTAATAAAGAACATGGAAAACACTCGTCGTTCCTTTCTTAAGAAAATGACTGCTGCCGGAGTTGGCGCAGCCGGTTTGGCTATGGCTGGTAATGCCTCTGCCACAACAGTAACAGGTTCTCCCGAACCTCAGAAGAAAAAAACAGCCGGAAAAGATGACGGTAAACTTCGTTTTGGATTTATCGGAACCGGTTCTCGTTGTCATGAACACATCAATAACGTGTTGGCTATTCCCGGCAATAAGATTGTTGCCATCTGCGATATCCAGCAGGGACCTATTGATCGTACGCTGAAACACATTGCTAAATTTAACGTTGACGCTCCGAAAGTGTACAAAGGTGGCGAACGCGAATTCGAAAAGATGTTGAATAACGAAGAATTCGATTGCGTGATTATCGCCAGCCCATGGGAATGGCACGTACCGATGTCGGTAGCTGCTATGAAAGCCGGTGTTCCTTACGTAGGCGTGGAGGTTTCTGCCGCCAATACGTTGGAAGAATGCTGGGATCTGGTCAATGTATCGGAAGCTACGGGAAGCCATCTGAACATCATGGAAAATGTTTGCTATCGTCGTGATTGTATGGCTGCATTGAATATGGTTCGCGAAGGTTTGTTCGGCGAATTGCTGCACGGTGGTTGCGGTTATGAACATGACTTGCGTGATGTAAAATTCAATGACGGTAAGAACTATACTTACCAGAAGGGTGGTGAGTTGCGTATGGGACCGGAGGCGTTTGCCGAAGCTCAGTGGCGTACGAATCATTCTGTACATCGTAATGGGGATGTGTATCCGACTCACGGTATCGGACCGGTTGCCAATTGTATGGATATCAACCGTGGTAACCGTTTCGTCGCTATGTCTGCTATGGCAACTCAGTCTCGCGGATTGCATAAGTTTATCGTAGATAATGGAGGCGAAAACCATCCGTTGGCTAAGGTTCGTTTTAACCTGGGTGACATCGTGACATCTATGATCAAATGTGCAAACGGTCAGACTATTATCGTTACTCACGATACAAACTCTCCTCGTCCTTATTCTTTGGGATTCCGCATTCAGGGTACAGATGGTTTGTGGATGAACGATGGCGATCATGTATATGTGGAAGGTCAGTCTAAACCTCACCGTTGGGACAATTCTGACGAATGGTTCAAGAAATACGACCACAAACTATGGGCTCAGTTGGATGCTCTGGCAAAAGAAGCCGGTCACGGTGGTATGGACTTTATCATGATGTATGACCTGATCGATCGCATCAAGAACAAACGTCCGGCTCCAATGGATTGTTATGATGCTGCCGCATGGAGTGCTATCTCCGCTTTGTCAGAAATGTCTATCGCGCGTGGCGGTGCATTGGTTGACTTCCCCGACTTCACTCGCGGACAATGGATTCATCGTAAACCGGAATTCGGTTTATAATAATCGCAAGCGTAATATAAATGAAAAGGCTATCGGGATTCCGGTAGCCTTTTTTATTTATTAGCACTACTGTGCTAATAATGCCGGGTTCGTAATCCCACGGTTTCCCTTTAAGGGATTATTTGTTTACTTCAACCCTTCTATCTCTTTCAGCCATAACGTTGCCATCGCATCGCTCGGCATGCGCCAGTCGCCGCGTGGGGAAAGGCTGACGGAACCGACTTTCGGGCCGTCGGGCAGACAACTTCGTTTGAATTGTTGCTGGAAGAAACGGCGGAAGAACGTATAGAGCCATTTTTTGATTGTCTCTTTGTCGTAATTATCCTTGAAAGCCTGCTGTGCCAGGAAATAAATCTTGGCAGGGGAGGAGCCGTAGCGGAGGAAATGATACAGGAAGAAATCGTGTAGTTCGTAGGGGCCTACCAGGTCTTCCGTTTTCTGTTTGATATTTCCGTTTTCATCTGCCGGGATCAGTTCGGGGCTGATAGGGGTATCGACGATATCCAGCAAGGTAGCGCGGGAGGCTTCATCCACCCGGTTGAGGGCAACCCATTCTACCAGATATTTGACTAATGTTTTGGGGATACTTCCGTTGACACCGTACATCGACATATGATCGCCGTTGTAGGTCGCCCAGCCCAAGGCCAGTTCCGACAGGTCACCGGTTCCGATCACCATACCGTATTCCTGGTTGGCAACGTCCATCAGGATTTGGGTACGTTCGCGTGCCTGGCTGTTCTCGTAAGTAACATCATGGACAGACGGATCGTGGTCGATGTCTTTGAAGTGTTGGAGACAGGCATCCTTGATCGAAATTTCTTTCAGGGTGACACCTAATGAACGGATCAGGTCACAAGCATTGGTATAGGTGCGGTCGGTGGTTCCGAAGCCGGGCATGGTGATACCGAGTATCTGGTTGCGGGGGATGCCGAGCGCATCGAAGGTCATCACGGTTACCAACAGGGCTAATGTGGAATCCAGTCCACCCGAAATACCGACAACCGCCGTTTTAGAGTGGGTATGGACCATGCGTTTGGCTAGTCCGGCCACCTGAATCTGGAAGATTTCTTCGCAACGCTCTTTCAGAGCATCACCGGAAGGAGTAAAAGGATGCGGGTCGATCGGGCGCGTCAGTACCGGATCTCCGGAAGTTTCGGACAGGGCGAACGGGACTACGATCGTTTCCTCCGGTAATAAAGTGGAGGCTCCGTGCATGAAGCTGGTGTTCACGCGGCGGTCGTTTTGCAGGTTTTCAACGTCGATCTCACTGATGATCAGTTGTTCCTGCATGGTGAAGCGCGGCGATTCTTCCAGGAGGTTTCCGTTTTCGGCAATGATGCCGTTGCCTGCAAAAACAAGGTCTGTACTGGATTCTCCGAAACCGGCGGAGGTATAGACATATCCTGCCATACAACGGGCAGATTGCTGACAGATCAGCGAACGGAGGTAATGGTGTTTGCCGATCAGTTCGTTACTGGCAGATATATTCACCAGGATATTGGCTCCTTCCATCGCCAGTAGGGAACTGGGGGGAACGGGAACCCATAAGTCTTCACATATCTCGATACCGACTTTTACCTGTCCGGAGGTGAATAACAGGTGACTATTCATCGGGTATGTGTTGTTTCCGATCGAGATGGTTTTATCCCATAACTCGGTAGCGGAAGTAAACCAGCGCTGTTCCTGGAATTCCTTGTAATTCGGCAAATATGTTTTGGGAACTACGCCTATTATCTTTCCGCTTTGGAAAGCGATGGCGGCATTGATCAATCGGTTGTCCGTTACGAGCGGGGCACCGACGATGGTGAGCAGGTTCAGGTCGGTGGTGTCGTTGACGAGTTTTAATAGGGCCTGTTCTGCATTCTTCAGTAAAGTTTGCTGGGCAAACAAGTCCAGGCAGGTATAGGCCGTCACCGACAATTCGGGAAAAGCGATCAGTTGGACTCCCTTTTCCGATGCCTGACGCATCAGGCTTTCTATCTGCCCTATATTATAAGAACAGTCTGCCACCTGTACGTGAGGAACGGCTGCTGCTACTTTTATAAATCCGTAGTTCATATTCTATTTGTTTATCGTATTGTTTGTTTGAGTTTATCGGGGTCTTGTCGACAATCCCATAGTAAAACGATATGTATTATATATTCGTTTTCTATGGTATAAATGAGTTTATAATATCCCTCAATTAAAGAACGATATTGTTTAGGTCTGTTAGCTAGCAGATATTCCGGGGCTCCAATGAATGGATTATTCTTAATACGTATACAATCTTTCTCCAATTGATTTGCAAATCGAAGAGCTGTTTTCTTACCAAATTGTTTCAGACAATAGGTCATGGCTAAATCTGCTTGTCTTTGGGCGTTGGGTGCCCAGATTATTGTAACTTCTTTCTCCATTCCTCAAAGAATTGATGCATTCCTGTTTCATTAATTCCTTTTCCTTCGTGAAGCTCTTTTTCTGCTTGGTCGATTTCTTGGTTGGCTTCTTCAAGGCTATATGCGATAGGAGACAAAGTAATAGTCTTTTTCGTCATTATCCGCTTCGCATACTTTTCCAGTTTAGCCATTGTTTCGAGGCTATCCATCTTGTTGAGATATTCCTTGATGAAGTTTTCTCTCCATTGTTGTAATTCCATTGCCGTCATAACGTAAACTCCTTTCTTATATAATGATGCTCCAAAGGTATATATTTCTCCGGGAATATAAAAGAAGGGAAGCTATACTTCGCAGCATGCTTCCCTTGCAAACACAAAACAATCAACAAAAAACTATCTGATGAATAATAATTCGCGATATTTCGGCAATGTCCACATCTGGTCGTCTACAACCAGTTCCAGTTTGTCGATGTGGTAACGGATCTCTTCCAACATCGGGACGATGGTGTCGTGGTAGGCAATGGCCTTTTCGCGTTCGCTCTCGATCTTGTTGGCAACCTTACGGGCTTCGACCATCTCGTCGACCTTTTCCTTTATGAAGTTGGTGCGGCAAGCAATGTCTTCGATGATCTCCAGGTTGCGGGCGGAAAGGACGGATGCCTTGTCTGCCGGGAAAAGATCTTTCATTTTATAAACGTTATCGACCAGCGAAGTCTGGTAGCGGGTGGCGATAGGAATGATATGGTTCATTGTCAAATCACCCAATACGCGGGCTTCGATCTGTATCTTCTTTGTATATGTTTCCCATTTCACTTCGTTGCGGGCTTCCAGCTCTTTGCGGGTCATGACGCCTGTCGACTCGAACATCTTGATGCTGCTTTCTTTCAGGTAATTGTCGAAGATGAGCGGAACACTGGTTTCACAATCCAGGCCGCGGCGTTTAGCCTCTTCTTTCCATTCATCGCTATAACCGTTGCCGTCGAAATGGATGGCCTTACATTCTTTGATGTCTTTGCGGAGTACTTCCAGAATAGCTGCAAACTTATCTTTGCCGGTTGCGATCTTTCCGTCTACCTCTGCTTTGAACAGCTTCAATTGCTCGGCAACGGCGGCATTCAGAGCCAGCATAGCCGAGGCACAATTGGCTTCGGAACCTACGGCACGGAATTCGAAACGGTTTCCGGTGAAAGCGAAAGGAGAGGTACGGTTACGGTCGGTGTTATCGATCAGTAATTCGGGGATACGGGCGATATCCAGTTTCATCCCTTGTTTACCGGCCAGCATGAGATCCTCCGGTTCACTCTTTTCCAAATGGTCTAAAACCTGTGATAACTGGGTTCCCAGAAAGCTGGAGATAATTGCGGGAGGTGCTTCGTTGGCCCCCAGGCGGTGGGCGTTGGTTGCGCTGGAGATACTTGCTTTCAGTAATCCGTTGTGACGGTAAACAGCCATCAAAACATTTACTACGAAAGTGATGAAGCGCAGGTTGTCCTCCGGAGTTTTACCCGGACCCATCAGGCCGATGCCTGTATCGGTACCCAGCGACCAGTTGTTGTGCTTACCCGATCCGTTCACTCCTTTGAATGGTTTTTCATGCAACAGGACACGGAAACCATGCTTGCGGCTGATCTTACGCATCAATGCCATGACGAGCAGGTTGTGATCGTTTGCCAGGTTGCATTCTTCAAAGATAGGAGCCAGTTCGAACTGGTTGGGAGCCACTTCGTTATGGCGGGTCTTCAATGGAATGCCTAATTTGAGGGATTCGATTTCCAACTCTTTCATAAACTCCATGACACGGGTAGGAATGGCGCCGAAATAGTGATCTTCCAGCTGCTGGTTCTTGCTGCTTTCGTGACCCATCAGCGTACGACCGCTAAGCAACAGGTCAGGACGGGCGGCATACAGACCTTCGTCTACCAGGAAATATTCCTGTTCCCATCCCAGATAAGCGTATACTTTCTTTACATCCGGATTGAAATAGTGGCATACGTCGACGGCGGCTTTATTGACGGCTTCCAATGCTTTCAGCAAGGGAGCCTTATAGTCCAGCGATTCGCCGGTATAAGCGATGAAGATGGTCGGTATACATAAGGTATCGCCAACAATGAAAGCAGGGGATGAGGGATCCCAGGCCGAATAACCGCGTGCTTCGAACGTATTTCGGATACCGCCGTTCGGGAAACTGGAGGCATCCGGTTCCTGCTGGATCAGGAGTTTCCCTGAAAACTCTTCAACCATTCCGCCTTTGCCGTCGTGCTCTACGAAAGCGTCATGTTTTTCGGCAGTGCCTTCGGTCAGGGGATGGAACCAGTGGGTATAATGGGTCGCTCCCATTTCGATCGCCCATTTTTTCATACCGGCGGCCACGGCATCGGCCGTTTCCCGGTCGAGCGGAGTGCCGTTGTCGATAGAATCGACTAGTTTGGCATAAGCTTTTTCCGGAAGATATTTGAACATCTTCTCGCGGTTGAATACGTTTTTTCCGAAATATTCCGACGGACGTTCTGCCGGGGTGGCTACTTCGGCGGCTCTTTTCTTGAAGGCCGATTCTACAACTCTGAATCTTAACTTTGACATAATACCTGAATTTTATAGTATTTGTTATTCTTTGCTACTACAATAATATGATGTTATTCTGTTTACAGATCTCTATCTGTTCTTCCGGCCAGATGGAAGCCTGCACTTCGCCGATATGCGCTTTGCGGAGGAAGAACATGCAGAGGCGGCTCTGTCCGATGCCCCCACCGATCGATTGCGGTAGTTTCCCATCCAGCAATAACTTATGAAATTCCAGTTCGGCACGCTCAGGGCAGTTACTTATATTCAACTGGCGTTGAAGAGCTTCACGGTCTACACGGATGCCCATGGATGATAACTCGAAAGCACATTCCAGAACATCATTCCAAAGAATGATATCACCGTTCAGACCATTGAAGCCGTCGGAATTGACCGTACTCCAGTCATCGTAATCCGGAGCGCGGCCATCATGCTTCTCGCCGTTGGTCAGTTCGCCTCCGATACCGATCACGAAGATGGCTCCGAATTTCCGGGCGGCTTTGTTTTCGCGTTCGCGGGGAGGAGTTCCCGGATACATCTTCTGTAATTCTTCGGAATGGATGAAGGTGATATTATCCGGCAAAGAAGGAGTGATATGAGGGTATTGGTGATAAACCATTTCCTCGATTTCTTTTAACAAGATATAGATGTGACGTACGGTACGTTTCAGACAGTCCAGATTACGATCTTCCGCGCGGATTGTTTTTTCCCAGTCCCACTGGTCGACGTAAAGGGAATGAAGGTTGTCGAGATCTTCGTCACCGCGGATGGCATTCATATCCGTGTAAAGGCCGTAACCGGCAGGAATACGGTAAGCTGCCAGTTTCATTCGTTTCCATTTGGCGAGCGAATGTACGACTTCTGCCCGACGGTCGCCCATGCAATGGATAGGGAAGGAGACGGCGCGTTCCACACCGTTCAGATCGTCGTTTATCCCTGTCCCTGCAAGAACGAAAAGAGGGGCGGTTATCCGGCGGAGGTTTAACGCTTTTGAAAGTTTTTCCTGAAAGCTGAACTTTAACATCTGGATCGCCTGCTCTGTCGTTTCCGGCGTGAGCGTCTGTTTGTAATCTGTAGGAATGATAAGTGACATAGTGTATATAGTTTAAAATGTTGACAGTCTATGTTGACACGAGGGAGGGAATGGACACTCCACTAATTGTTGTAGGCCGTCTCCCCAGGTCCGGTGACCGCTGACGGGATAGATCAATACGCTGATAAGTACCGTATAAGCCAGGTACATGGCGAATTTGCTCCTTTCGGCCATTCCTCCGGATACGATTGTCGCTGCGGTGGCGCAGAATACGGTCTGGAAGATCAGGAAGCCTTCTACCGGTAATTCCGTTTGGTAAAAGCTGATATTGAACAGATGGGGTGTTCCTATAATAGCTTCAATCTTTTTCATAACCTTAAAGAATTAGGGCGATTGTCTCACCCGATTAATACTTGAATAAAAAGGGGTATAGAACTGCCTGCCATAGTCAGGTCAAATGGTATAACATTCTATAAAATCGAGTATTGCGGCCGGCTTTTCTATACACTCCTTTTTCATTAGATAACCTAAATATAATTTCCTTGCGTATCTGTCTTTGTCTGGTGCCTTCATGGAACGCAGAAGACTCGGACAGGCGCAGATATTTTTGTTGTAACCTTAAATGAAGTACCTTCGGCAAGCTATATAAGCAGAATGCGCTTTTCCGCCCTATACCCTTTATTCAGAGAAACCCCGCTGCTCCTTAATTTTCAATTAATTACAACCACTTCTTCAGCCTGGCCATTGCTTCCAAAGTGTCGTCCCGGTCGCCAAAGGCGGTGAGTCTCAGATAACCTTCGCCACTCGGGCCGAATCCTACGCCCGGTGTCCCAACGATATTGACTTCGTAAAGCAACTTATCAAAGAATTTCCAGGAAGAGAACCCTTTCGGAGCTTTTACCCAGAGATAAGGAGCATTTTCACCCCCCCATACTTTCAGACCACAACCCTGGAGACCTTCTTTCATAATACGTGCGTTAGTCATATAATAATTGATCGTTGCCTTTACTTGTTCTTTCCCTTCCGGAGAGTAAACAGCTTCGGCACCCCGCTGGGTTATGTAGCTGGTTCCGTTGAATTTGGTTGTCTGACGGCGATTCCAAAGCTTGTTTAATTGTACCTTTTCACCTCCCAGCGTGAAGCCGTTCAGTTCTTTCGGTACAACCGTATATCCGCAACGTACTCCGGTGAAACCGGCGGTCTTCGAGAAGCTACGGAATTCGATGGCGACCTTTTTCGCCCCTTTGATTTCATAGATCGAGTGGGGGATGTTCGGGTCCTGTATGTAAGCCTCGTAAGCCGAATCGTACATGATCAGGACATCGTTTGCCAGCGCGTAGTTTACCCATTTTTTCAATTCGTCTTTTGTCAGGCTTGTGCCTGTCGGATTGTTGGGGTAACAGAGATAGAGGATATCTACCCGGCGGCTCGGAAGTTCGGGAATGAAATTGTTTTCTTCCGTGCAGGGAATATAAACGACATCGCTCCATTTTCCGTTTTCCAACACTCCGGTACGTCCGCTCATGACGTTGGAATCTATATAGACGGGGTAAACCGGATCGAGTACCCCGATACTGTTATCGTGACGGAGAATATCGCCTATATTTCCGCAATCGCTTTTGGCACCGTCACTGACGAAGACTTCGCCCGGCTCCAGAAATATCCCGCGGCTGGCATAATCATTCTTGATGATAGCGTCGATCAGGAAAGGATAACCCTGTTCGGGACCGTAGCCGTGGAAATTCTCTTGAGTTGCCAGGTCGTCGACGGCTTTGTGCATTGCTTCGATAACGGCTGGTGCCAGCGGTTGCGTCACATCACCGATTCCCATGCGGATTATTTTGTCTTTAGGGTGCGTTATCTTGAAACTGTTTACTTTTTTCGCAATGTCGGAAAATAAGTAACTGTTCTGTAGTTTCAGGAAGTGTTCGTTAATCAGTGCCATATTCGTTCTGTTGTTTTATGTTGTTGTCTTGTAGAGACAGGGGATTCCTGTCTTTTTATCCTTTTGTTATACTTCTATTGTCCCTTCAAATACGGTAACAGCTCCTCCGGTCATATAGACTTTTCCATTGTCTTTATTCCAGTGGATGGTGAGCGGTCCACCGTCCATGATTACTTTGGTTTTACGTTGGGTCTTACCACATACGACTCCTGCGACGGCGGTAGCACAAGCACCTGTCCCGCAAGCCTGGGTAATCCCTGATCCGCGTTCCCATACCCTCATCCGGACTTCATCGTCTTTCAAAACCTGTACAAACTCAACATTCGTCCGGTCGGGGAAGAGGGGATGACATTCCAGCTTAGGTCCGATAGCCGGCAAGTCGATATCGTTTATGTTAGTAACAAAAATAACCAGGTGAGGGTTCCCCATTGACAGGATAGTGCCGGTATACGTTTGTCCGTCGGCTTCCAGTTCAATGGATGGTTCAATTATTTCCGGGATTCCCATATCGACCGTTACTTCAGTTACTGCGCCATTGGAAATTGTTAGCCGTAGAATCTTGATGCCTGATAATGTTTCCAGTGTGACTGTTTCTTTATCGGTCAGTCCTGCTTCGTAAACATATTTACCTATACAACGGGAAGCGTTCCCGCACATCATGGCTTCGGAGCCGTCGGCATTGAATATCCGCATGCTGAAATCGGCTTTATCCGATGAACCGATTAAAACCAATCCATCCGATCCGATACCTGTATGTGGCGCACTCAACTTAACGGCCAGCTCTTCCGGCTTATCCAGCGGATAAGCCATCGAGTTTACGTATATGTAGTCGTTACCGGCCCCGTGCATCTTTGTGAATCTAATTGGATTTGTCATTTCGATTGTTTTACTCCTTTAAAAATTTCTTTTTGTTTTGTTATGATGCAAATATACGACGTTTTGGTATTTTATGTATAATAAATACGTCTAAATGTTCTGTAAAACCAAGTGTGGTGATAAATTGTTTCAATAATCCCCTTTGTTTGTTATGAATTATAACTATATAGTGGCAAATAGGAGTATATTGTAAGTTGGTGTAAGTGAAAACTTGCTGAAAGATCGTTAAAAGAACACTTGTTATACCAAGTAAGTATGACTATTTGTCAATGAAAGGAGATAAAATAGGCGCCATTCTGAACGAAAAGTAAGTGAATCGTTCAAAATGACGTCTATTTGTAAAAAGAACGGGAACTAAAAGATTACTCTTAGCTCCCGTCTTCTTTAGCTAGTTGAAAAGGCTGTTTTTATAAGCCGGCTTGTGGGTCGAATGTTCCGTTTTCCCAGCCTTTTGTTTGTTCCAGGTTGGGGTTATTGCTCATTTCACCTCGTTTCATTGGTAGGAAATACATTTGTTCGTTTGTGATCATAGGGGTATTGTCACGGTCGAACAGATGGGTGGAATAACTACCATCTGCTTTTTGGGTCATCACTAATGCATGACGTTTTTCTTGACCTGTCATTAATTTGTCGTAAATCATCCAACGACGCATATCCCATATGCGTTTTTGTTCAAACAACAACTCGATGAAACGTTCTTCACGCACGGCTTCACGTATTTCTTCTTGACTCATGTTTGGATTCAAACCGTAAAGCAATCCTTTCATGTCCGGATTAGGACTGGTTTCTTTGATACCGGCACGTTTACGGATTTGTTTTAATATACCGAATGCTTCATCTTGTTTACCTACCTCTACTGCTGCTTCTGCATAGTTCAACATGACTTCGCCTAAGCGGATGTCAATGTAGTCGGTTCCTGATTTCTGACATTCTTCAATCGACAAACTTTGGTTGATACCTTTTTTGGAATAATATCCAGTTCGAGTACCCATATTTTTCCCATATGCATAGTCATTTTGAGCATCTTCATTCAATTCCATTTTTTCGTTGAAATAAGTACTACCTTGGTAAACTATTGTTGCATAGAAACGATTGTCACGATTTTCCCACAATTTAAAGATATCTCCACTACCTTCTTTTTCCCAATCGGCATAGGTGTAGATTCCACCATCGATGGTCGGGAAGCGGTCGATAACCTCTTGTGTCGGATGGCATCCGCCAGAAGCATTTTGTGAGAATTTGATCGGACGAACTGCCGCGTCACGGTTATGCGTACGGGTCGGGTTTTCATAGCGGATAGCAAAGATCACTTCTTTGTTCATTTCTTCCAAGAATAATTCACCATAGTCTTCGTATAAAGCATGCCCTTGGCTGATCAGATATTCAAGTGTTGCTTTGTTGTAATCATATGCTGTTTGCCAATGCTCGATCTTGTTGTTAGGATTGAATTGCGGACTGGCACGAAACAGCAATACTCGTCCTAAGAAAGCTTTAGCTCCTCCTTTGGTAATACGTCCCAATTCACTGGCATCGTATGTATCGGGTAATTTTTCAGCACAAGCATTTAATTCATTAATAATGAATTCGAAGCACTCATTGGTTGAATTACGTTTGACAAAGAGATCGTCTGTTATTTCTTGAGGTACTGTTATCAAAGGCACGCCGCCATAACGTTTTACCATATCAAAATAGAGGTAAGCCCGGATGAAACGAGCTTCATGGATCAAACGGTCAGCCAGTTCACGGTCAATGGTACATACCTCCGGGTTTGAAGCATTTTGTATAAAAATGTTACAATTGCGGATGTTTGCATACGGCCAGTACCAGATAGGACTATCCGGGGTTATGGTTCCGTTTGTCCAAGATCCACCACCAGTAGCCTCGTCTGAGGCATCAGCTACGGAGGTATCCCATGCCGGAATAGAGGCATATAATGCATTTAGAAAAGAGGTTGTTAATGTTTTATCAACCCAAACTTGCTCTTCAGAGATAGAACTTAGGTCTTCTTTATCCAATATGCTGGAACATGAAGATGATAAAGCCAAAATGGCTACACATGTAATAAATATTTTTTTCATATCGAATTATTCAAATGATTAGAAACTAACATTAACACCGAGGTTAAAACTCTTTGTCAACGGATATTGGTAAGCACCGCGATCGCCACTATTTTCTGGATCGTAAATGCCGATGTGGTCTAACACGAACAAGTTAGTCCCTGATACATAAAAACGGCAACGGTCTACACCGATTGAACTCATCCATTGCTTAGGCAATGTATAACCGATTTCGATATTTTTACAACGGAAATAGTTACCATTCATCAGCCAGAATGTAGAAGCTTGGCTATTGGCTCCTACAGACCCAGTACCTCCTACACGCGGATATTCGCCATTGATATTATCGGGAGAATAAGCATCCGACCAGATATTCAAAACCGTTTGCTCGGTCCACGTATCACCGCGGTTAGGGAACATGATTGAACGATGGCCGACTCCTTGGAAGAATGCTGTGAAGTCAAGCCCTTTCCATTCACCACCTAAACTGATACCATAGATTATTTCAGGATCTTTACTATATAATGAAAGGACTGCTTTGTCATTGCCATCGACTATTCCATCGGGACCACCAACACCACCAGCACCATGTATATCTTGCAAGATGACGTCTCCTTTTGACCAATTGAAACCTCCATTATATTTAGGCAAACCGACAAGGTCTTCGTCTGTACGGGCTATGCCATTGGCAATATAGCCAGTGATAAAGTTAATGGGACGACCTGTTTTCAATTCCCATTCGTAAGCATTAGCTGATTCATCAATTTTCGTGTAATGGTTGCGGGCGAAGGAAAAGTTGGTTGACACGTAGTAGGTCACATTACCAATTTTATTGTCGTGACGTACTAAGAACTCACATCCTTGGTTGACCATTTCGGCATAGTTTTCTTTCGGAAGGCTGGCACCAAACGTTTCTGGTATTGTACGTGTACGAGCCATCAGGATATCTTTTGTCTTTTTATAGAAATAATCAAATTCCAAGCTCAATAATCCGTTCCATAATCCGAGGTCGAAACCGACATCGGTCGTTGTAGTTGTTTCCCAAGTAATACCTCTACTAGGATAAACCCCGGGTAGAATGCCAGTTGCTCCACTTCCAAATACAACGTTACTACCAGTGTTGAATTTGCTCAAATATTGGTAATAAGCAACATCGCTTCCTCCATCATTACCTAAGGTTCCATAAGATGCACGAAGTTTCAAATTGTTGATGAAGCTTAGTTTTTCATTTGATTTGAAGAAATTTTCTTCTGTTACACGCCATCCGGCAGATACTGACGGGAAGAATCCCCAACGTTTTCCCGGGATCCATTTTACGGAAGAGTCGTAACGAAAGTTGGCTTCTAACAAATATCTGTTGTCAAAGCCGTAATTGACACGTCCTACATAACCGATACGCCCGATTTCAGATTCGTTACCGCTAGCATCTTTCCATTGGCTATCGGCACTACCTGCAAACAGTTGTTCCAAAGATGGTGAAAGCAATTCTTTGCGTTGAGCCCAAAAATTATCTTCCCATTGTTCGAATTGTTCATATAAGAACATGGCTCCAATGTCATGTTTTCCAAATGTATGGTTATAGTTCAATTGCAGGTTTAATGTGTACGAACTGGTTTCGTTGAAATCTTTCCGAACAAAGTTTCCGTTTTCAGTTCTTGTACGTGTTCCGGTAACGGGTGCATCATCGCGGATGATGTGGTTGTGTTCACCGGATGTTTCGTGCATATACAACGTATAGGCTTTACCGACGGTTTTGTAGTTTTCATAATATCGACGGTAGTTGAACATCGCATTGGCGGTCAATCCTTCTACCCAAGGAATATCCCAATTAGCACTTAATTTGGTATTCAGGGTGTTCTTCTTTTTAGATCGATGTCCGTTCTTAATGGCTTCCAATACGTTCCAGTTGTAAATGGTTGCATTGGGTTGTCCATTGATATAAGCAGGTTCTGTAGATGGAAAGTTTAATAAAGCACGATACATATCATTCATCAATTCCTGGTCGGAATCGTAAGGCCAATAAGGAGTCCTCTGATCGCCTATGTTTCCGTCAACGTCCAAACCGATCGTAAAATTGTCAGCAACTTTGGCATCCACATTTGAACGGAAACTATAGCGTTGGAAATCCAAATTATCGAATGTCCCGCTTTGATCGAAATAGCCGATTGACATGTAATAATTAATACGGTCGCTACCGCCATTGACACTTAGGTTATGCTGCATTGTGAATGGGTTTCTCCAAGCTAAATCCACCCAGTCCGTACTATGCGTCTTGAAATATTCTTGTTCGTCGGCGGTGTAGTAACGGGTATCGGTTTCAGGAATACCGTTGTACATGAATTTGTTATTTAGATACACCGTTCTATCGTATGCGCTCAACACTTCTGGCTTGCGTGTCGATCGTTCGGTACCGAATAATCCTGAATAGCTGAATTGTGGTTTTTGATTCTTACCGCGTTTAGTTGAAACAACAATCACACCGTTTGCTGCACGCGAACCATAAACGGCTGCCGAGGCTGCATCTTTCAGTACAGAGATGTTTTCGATTGTATTCGGATCCAATGCATCGAAGTCGGCTTTTTCACGAACAACACCGTCGATTACGTAAGTTGGGTTTGTATTGTTGGGTGTATTGGTTCCACGGATGGTGATCGGGGAAGAAGCACCGGGCATACCGGATTTATTGTAAGAGAAGATACCAGGCATACGTCCGGCCATCGCATTTGAAATATTGGAAACCGGAATAGTTGCAATGTTTTCAGCAGAGATTGTAGCTACAGATCCTGTCAAGTTCATTTTCTTTTGTGTACCATAACCGATAACAACCACTTCATCCAATTTTTGTGTATCCTCTTTCAAGGAAATTGTGAAATCGGTTTGTCCTGCCACTTTTATGGCCTGAGTCAGGTAACCGATAAAAGAAACTTGTAATGTTGCATTTTCCGGAACCTCCAAAGTGAAGCGACCATCCATGTCGGTGATTGTGCCAATGGTAGTACCGTCGACAGACACGTTGGCGCCGGTGATAGGACCGAATTGATCGTTGACTACTCCTTTGATTGTTTTTGTCTTTTGTTGTGTAGCTTCTGCTACCATATTTTTCGGACGTAGAATGATTTGTTTGTCATTGACGCTATATTCAATGTTTGCGGCTTTACAAATTTCATTCAAAATAGTTTCGATCGATTTCTCCTTTACTTTAATGTTTACTTTACGGTCAACATTAATAAGTTGACTGTTATACATAAAATAAAAGTCGGAACTTTCTTCGATTTCCTGTAAGACTTGCTCTACAGATGCATTCCTCATGTCCAAAGAAATTCTAGTAGACTGTGAGTACAATGAGCTTGCACTTGCCGTGCTTAAAAAGCAAGTCAAACATAATGCTGCAAGTTTCATACGCATTGGAATTTTTGGTAATAAGTCAAAATTTGACTTAAAACCTTCTGGGTTTGATAAATTCTTCATAAATTCACATTATCAAATTTAATTAGGTTTGAAAAATAACTTGGTTGGGGATTACCATTCGTCAGGTGAGATTTTCGGATTGGTAATTTGTTTGATTGAAGCAGGAAAATGTGACCGGCATTTTTCTGCTTTTCTTTTAGGTTTCCATTCTCATACAATACTTTTTTAAGTTAACAATTATAACATTTATCTTTATTTTGATATTAGACGTAACGTGTGGGCAAACACCCTATGAGAAAATGAACTTTTTTCTTTTTGGGTGATTTTTACTTTACTGTTTTTATGATAACTACGCGTCGTGAATACGTAAAATCAGACGTTTGTTTCGGTTCTATAACTGTACATTTTATAGGAGCTGTTTTTTCTAACAAAAGTAAAATCTCATTTAGTGTCTCCGTCGTAAATGTGGCAGAATACTTATAATCATATAATTCTTCTCCTTCCAGTTTGATGTCAACATTAAAATGGCGGGCAAGACGTTGTACAACTTCATTCATGTTGGCACGTCTGAATATCATCTTTCCGTCTTTCCATGAAGTTTCTACAGCCAGATTGACTTTGTCGACTTCCATTCTGCTGATATTCTTATAATATATCACTTGTTCTCCCGGGCGTAGTGTCCTAGAAACCGGTTGTCCAATTTCTGATACTTCTACATGTCCCTTTGCTAAAGTGGCTTCTATTTTATCTTCATCTTCGTAGGCTTTTACATTGAATTCAGTGCCATAGGCGCTGACTTGCAGTCCGTTGGCTGTTGTTACATCAAAGCGATTTGATTTATCGGATGTTACTTTGAAATAAGCTTCGCCAGTCAGTTGCACACTTCTTTTATTCTTGGTAAAGCGTTTAGGATAGGAGATAGAAGAGCCGGAGTTCAACCATACTTCAGAACCATCGGGAAGTGTGATTTTGGATATTAAGCCATAAGCCGTATTCTGTTCTACTTGTTCGACTGGTATATTGTTCCATTCCCTTACAGTGTTGAATAAGGTATACGTTGCAAATAAAACTGGAATTAATAATACCGCAGTTGCTGTCCGAATAAAACTCAGAATTTTCTTTTTATATTTATCTGCAGCAATCTGTTTTGAGATTTTTTTCCAGTTTTGCTGAGTGTTTATCTGTTTATGTAATTTGAGTTCGGCCGTGGTTTCCCAGATGAAACGAATGTCATCTACTTCTTTTTTGAAGTCGGGAGATGATTGCAGTTGTAGGTCGAAAGCAGCCTTTTCTTCTTTGGAAAGACGTCCTTCAAGATATGCTATTATATGTTCTGTATGAATGTCCACTTTTACTTTTTATAAATTAGACGTATAACATATGGGAAACCCTATGTTAAAGAGTGTTTTTATTACCAAAGCAACAAAATCATTAGCGGCAAATAATCCTTTAACTCGATCCGGAGATGTTTTAAAGCTTTTGTCATATAAGCTTCAACTGTCTTGACCGAGATATTGTGTTCTGCTGCAATTTCAGTATAGGTCATACCTTCGAACCTGTTTTTCTCAAAGACGATCCGGATATTGTCTGGAAGTTTGGTAAGTGCTGTGGAGAGCATCTGTTCTAACTCTATGGTCGAGTAAATGTCTCCAGACGTATATTGCAACGTGTTATTCTCGATTTCTTTTTGCTGCCAGTTTTGTTCTGTTTCCTGTTTACGAAGAAAATCTATACATGTGTTTTTGACGCTGGTAATAAGAAAGTTACGACTGGATGTATTGATTTCTATGTTTTTTCTGTTTTTCCATATTTTGAAAAAGGTCTCCTGTACGATGTCCTCACATGTTTCCCAACAGTCGATATATCTATGAGCAAAGACACATAAAGGAGAGAAGAATTGAAAAAAAAGAGTACGAAATGCTATTTCATCATCTTTTATCGCAATTTTCCAAAATAAACTGTCAATAAAATTTGTTTCCTTTTCCTTCATTTTGTTTATGGCGGGGTAGCTATGATTTTTAAATAGTATGTAGTTCTTGAAGAACTCTGGTAAAAATCACAAATGATAATCAGCTGGTTGTCAATTTGTAAAGGAAAAATTAGATGTAAAAAGATATCACGGATAAAAAATGCTTAAAACAAAGACACATTTGATTAGCCACGGATTTTTAACGATTTATTGTGAAAATGTCCTATATTTGCACCACGTGGATGCAATAGTTCTTCAAGAACTGAAACAAAAGATGCAATTTTTATTATATAATTGAATGACCCTATTGCATCTTTTGTACTAGCAAAGCAGTTTCTTATTTACTTACTTGTTTCATTACCGGAAGCCATTTGGCATATAACTCCTTTACTATTTCGATTTCGTCCCCTTGCGGTGTATCCGAATAGGTTTCTTTATTGAAGGCCCATTCATATTCCCAATTGGTCAGCCGGGTATAGAAATCGCTTGCATCCAAAGCCGGGCGTTCAGCCAATGATTTACGGATATACTGTTCATCATAACGCCATTCACCTTTAGGTTGGACTTTCAGATAACTGATGAATTTTTCCCAACGAGGCTTATAATAACTTTTCATTAAACCTGCCCATTGGCGGTTCGAGTATTCAAACAGGTGGGCAGATGGATGTTTCGGCCCCCATACCGTTACTAAGGTACGCGCATTCCATTCGTATAAATCTTTTTCTTCGTCGGTTGTTCCCCATTGACGCGCTTCTTTTATCCATTTGCCAAGTAAGAAGGTGGAACGGGTTCCCAGTAACCGGTCGAAGTCATCGATTAATGTGAGGAATTGATCTCCTGCCTGTTGTAATTTCTCATTATCTCCAGACTGATAAGCCTCTGTTATTTGTTTTTGTAAAGGCAGAGAAAGATCGGAAAGACATTGGCGCATGACATCGACCAGGTCATATCGGTAGGTGTCGCTTGCTTTCAGGTCATCGGATGCCTGGAGGAAATAATTGACGGCATCCCATAAACGGGAAGTAGAATAGGGGCGGCTCAAGTCACCATTGGCTGCCACTTTCTGGATATTTAAAGCCGGGCGGGCACACATAACACTTTCTGTACTAGGTAATCTGCCAGCTTTATCGCTATATACCGTTTCCAGTAATACTCTCCAGCCTTGTTCGGCTCCTTGGGGTAGTTTTCCGTAACGGGCACGTGCATAATCCATGACCCACTGTTCCAATACCGGAGCATTCTGCATCCAGGTTATTTCTGTAGACAGTTCGTAAACGACCGGATTATGTTCGATTGCTTCCGGAAAAAGACCGATTCCCTGTATATTCCCTCCTTTAGGGCTTTTCTTCAATTCATGTGCATTTCTGGCATATAATGGCAGATTTCCTCCCATATAAACACGTCCGCCGTAATTATGCAATACACCCGCTACATACGGATAGTTCCAGAAGCTGTTGAACTTCTCTACGTTCCAGCCTCCTAAATCCAATAAGAGCAGACGATCTTGTGGGAATGTGCGGGCAATGGCCTCACGTAACGACCAGGTTTGCATCGCTATGATGGCTTCGGGGTCGAAACCGGAGGCAACTTCCCATATCACTTTTCCTACTGCTTCAAGATATGACTTCTCATTGCTGGGAGCAGCCCCTTCGTGAAAAGGATCGGCGGCATAAATATGGTTTGTTCCGTATAGCTTTTGTTGTTCTTCCAAAAAAGCTTGCCCCATTTCTTTGAATAAAGGATCCAGCGGGTCCAGCTGTACGGTGGCGGTAAACGCATTACACCAACGATTCTTATCTTTGATGCGGGCTTCGGGATATTTCTCTTTCAGTTTGACCGGCACGAAACCTGTGAAACTTTGTAGGATAGGAGTCATTCCCAGTTCGCGCTGGCGTTCCAGGATTTGCTGTCCGAGTTCTTTGTGGGAATCAATCCACGATTGTGGCAGCGGACCTCCGTATGTTTCGATATTCGTCATCCATTGCCATGCCTGGAAAGCCGGACCGACCAGGAATGTACGGATCTCATCGTCATTCATTTTAAACCGGCGTAAAGTATTTTGCCAAACAGCTTCCTGGCCGATTACAGCCAGGGGCATATTGATACCGTGCATAGCCATCCAGTCAATTTCGCGTTGCCAACGTTCCCAGTCCCACCAGGCCATTGTGTAGCTGACGGTACAATAATTCAGATAGACACGATGATCGAAAGCTGTCGGACACACGACCTTTTCCGGAACTTTAGGGAGACGTGACGGGAGATTCAGATTATCCCCGTTCCATGACATATGCGCATTACAATAATATTTCAAGTAATGATAAAGTGCGGAGGCTACAGATACTCCGTTGTTTCCCCGTAATATAA
Source organism: Parabacteroides leei (assembly GCF_023369805.1). Lineage (NCBI taxonomy): Bacteria > Pseudomonadati > Bacteroidota > Bacteroidia > Bacteroidales > Tannerellaceae > Parabacteroides > Parabacteroides leei. The sequence continues at coordinate 104,476 of NZ_JAMBQG010000007.1, read as the reverse complement.
TTTTATTGCCTTTGGATTCGATTTCAAAACGGTCTTTACCGTCTTCTGCTTGAATCGTTTCTACTTTAAACGAAGTAGCCTTTTCTGGGATTACCCGTTTGATCAGAGCCTCCGAGGCTTTTCTTACATCATCTTTTGCCCATATACTTCCGATGGATAGTAAAAGGCAACATAAAATCAGTCGCAATTTCATTTGATAAAAACTTATTTAGTATTCAATATGTAATGTTTTTCATGTATAAAAGAATTAGCAGTATTTCTAATATATCAGATAATTGACGTGTAAAGATAGTGAATACCCTATGGATATTTGAAAAAACTACATTATCAGTTATCTTTACGCATTGAACAACGAATTAATGAAAAGGAAATTATGAATCAGGAAAGTGCTAATTTTCAATTTGAAGAAAAGATAGAATGGCAAGACCTCGGAGGAGGCGTGCAGCGTCAGATCATGGGATATAATGATGATTTGATGATGGTAAAGGTGAAGTTTGAGACCGGAGCAGTCGGGGCACCTCATACACATCCGCATACACAGACTACTTATGTGGCCAGTGGCGTGTTTAAGTTTACGACGGACGGGGAAGCAAAGATCGTTAGGACAGGAGATGGTGTTTATATGAAACCGGGTGTTTTGCATGGATGCGAATGTGTGGAAGCCGGTGTGTTGATCGATACGTTTAGTCCGGTTAGGGAAGATTTTTTATAACTGCCGGAAGTTACCCGGAAGACTATAACCTTGAAAGTGTTTCATTAGGAAGAAACAAGTGTTTCACTTAGGAGAAACAACTGTTTCATCATAGTGAAACACTTTTATTGTCACGGTCAGTAAGCCGCTTCATGTACTCCTTTGATGGCGCGTCCGCTCGGTTCGTTCATATTACTGAAAGTAGCATCCCACGCCAATGCTTCAGCAGTAGAGCAGGCGACGCTCGGGACGGAGGGAACACTTCTCGCGGCACTTTCACTGGGGAAATGTTCTTCAAAGATCGTGCGATAGTAGTATTCCTCTTTGTTTTGTGGAGGATTGATCGGGAAACGGTTGGCGGCGTTTGCCATTTGTTGGTCGGAAACCAGTTCGGAAGTAAGCTTCTTCAACGTATCGATCCAGCTATAGCCCACGCCGTCGGAGAACTGTTCTTTCTGACGCCAGGCGATTTCGTCAGGAAGCATATCGGCAAAGGCTTCGCGGAGGATTTTCTTTTCGATGGTCTTGCCCGGACACATTTTAGCCGTGGGGTTCAGACGCATCGCCACATCCAGGAACTCCTTGTCGAGGAAGGGGACACGGCCTTCCACTCCCCACGCACAAAGGCTCTTGTTGGCACGCAGGCAATCATACAGGTACAATTTACTTATCTTACGCAAGGTCTCTTCGTGGAATGCTTTGGCATCGGGAGCCTTGTGGAAATAGAGATAACCACCGAAGATTTCGTCGGCTCCTTCGCCGCTTAACACCATCTTGATACCCATACTTTTGATTACGCGGGACAGGAGGTACATCGGGGTGGATGCACGGACGGTCGTCACATCGTAGGTTTCGATATAGTAGATCACGTCGCGGATGGCATCGAGGCCTTCCTGCACGGTATAGTTGATTTCGTGGTGGACGGTGCCGATATAGTCGGCTACCTTTTGGGCGGCGATCAGGTCGGGAGCTCCTTTCAGGCCGATGGCGAAGGAGTGGAGCCGGGGCCACCAGGCATCTGCTTTACTGCCTGTCTCGATACGTTTGGCGGCGTATTTCTTTGCGATGGCAGAGATAATGGATGAGTCCAGACCACCGGAAAGCAGGACGCCGTAGGGAACGTCACTCATCAGTTGGCGCTGGACGGCGGCTTCAAGGGCATCGTGCAACGCTGTTGCGCTGGCCTGATTGTCTTTTACGTTCTCATAATCCATCCAATCGCGCAGGTACCATTTCGTCAGGTCGGTATCTTTACTGTAAAAGTAATGGCCCGGCTTGAATTGATTGTAGATGGTAGCGAAACCTTCCAGACCTTTTAGTTCAGAAGAGACGAGTAAGTGTCCGTGATCGTCGTAACCCATATACAGAGGGATAACGCCGATAGGATCGCGGGCGATCAGGTAAGTGTCGTTTTCTTCGTCGTAGAGTGCGAAGGCAAAGATACCACTTAACCGTTCGACGCAGCCGGTACCATACTTGCGGTAGAGGGCGAGGATGACTTCGCAGTCGGAACCGGTCATGAATTCGTATTCGTCTTTTAATTCCTGACGGATTTCGCGGTGGTTGTAGATTTCACCGTTCACGGTCAGGATCAGTTTACCGTCTTTGCTTTTCAGAGGCTGACCACCGGAGGCAGGGTCGACGATGGAGAGGCGTTCGTGGGCAAGGATGGCAGTGCGTCCCTGATAGATGCCGCTCCAGTCCGGTCCGCGGTGACGGATTCGTTTACTCATTTCCAAAGCTTGGACACGAAGGGCGGATGCACCTTCACGAATGTTGAATATTGCTGTAATGCCACACATAATCGTTATTGTTTTATTTTGTTAGATAGTTGTCTATTGCTTTTGCCGTTTCCCTGCCCGAAGCCATGGCGCGGACGACCAGGCTGGCACCGCTGACGGCATCGCCGCAGGCGAATAGTTTGCTGTCGGCTATTTGGTGCTGATGGTCGACGACAATGTTTTTCCGGGTATCTACTGCCAGTGAAAGCTCTTTGACAAGACCTTCCTGTTCGGGATGGACAAAGCCCATGGCCAGGAATACGAGGTCGGCTTCGATGATCTCTTTCTTTCCCGTCAGTTTCATTTCGGGACGGCCTCCGTTTGCAGATGAGTGCCATTCTACCTCTTCCACTTCTACGCCTTTCAACGTATTTTTATCTCCGACGAAACGGCTGGAAGCGAGATTCCACCGGCGAAGACAACCTTCTTCATGGCTACTGCTGGTCTTTAGTACCTGTGGGTACATGGGCCAGGGAGTTTCAGGGTTATGACCGACGGGAGGTTGCGGCATGATTTCGATCTGTGTCACGCTTGCTGCACCGTGGCGGTTGGCTGTTCCTACACAGTCGCTTCCGGTATCGCCGCCGCCGATGACGAGAACTTTCTTGCCTTTACAGTTGATGATGTTTTTGGGAGGGATGACGATACCTTCCAAAAGACGGTTTTGTTGTCCCAGCAGTTCGAGGGCGAAATGAACGCCTTTCAGGTTACGGCCTTCGATCGGCAAGTCACGGGGAGTTTCTGCTCCGATGGCGACACAGACGGCATCGTATTCCTTTACTATATCCTTGGCAAGGATTTCTTTTCCTACCATGGTGTTGACCCGGAACCGGATACCTTCCTTTTCCATCAGGCGGATACGCCGGTCGATGATGTTTTTGCTCAGTTTGAAGTTCGGGATGCCGAAACGGAGCAGGCCACCCGGTAGTTCATCTTTTTCAAAGACTGTGATTTCGTATCCTTTGCGGTTGAGCCGGTTGGCAACAGTCAGTCCTGCCGGTCCGCTACCTATGACGGCAACGCGTTTACCGTTACGTATGGGGGTGACCGGCTGTACAAAACCTTCGCGGAAGGCGGCCTCGATGATGGCGACTTCATTTTCACGGATGGTAACGGGTTCGTCGCAACTCAGTTTCAGCACGCAGCTTTTTTCGCAGAGGGCAGGGCAGATGCGGCCGGTAAACTCCGGAAAGTCGCAGGTCTGTTCCAGTACGTGATAGGCTTCACGCCATTGTCCTTTGTAAAGGAAGTCTTGCCATTCCGGTTGTTTGTTTCCGAGCGGGCAAGCCCAATGGCAGAAAGGAACGCCACAGTCCATGCAACGGGAAGCCTGACGGCGGCGATCGCTGCTGTTGAGTGTTTGTTCTACTTCGCTGAAATCGTCGATACGATCTTCTACAGGACGATAGCCTGCTTCTTGTCTATGTATGGTGAGGAATGCTCTTGGATTTCCCATGATGTTAAAATGTCTAATATCAAAAAATCAGTTTAATAATCTCGTTGCATCTCCGCAATCTTCTGCTGCAACTTTTTCATCTGTTCTTCCTGCAGGACTTTCTTGTATTCGATCGGGACGATTCGGATGAATTCATCTACCTGTTTATCCCAGTTCTCCAATATCTTTCCGGCCAGATGGCTGCCTGTGTAGTGGTAGTGCTTACGGATCAGTTCATGTAGTTCCTTGCGGGTGGCACTGTCTTCGACCAGGGAGAGTTCGACCATTTCCATATTGCAGTAATAATCGAAATCGCCCTCCTTGTTCCATACGTAGGCCACGCCGCCGCTCATTCCGGCAGCAAAGTTGCGGCCTGTGCGTCCGAGGACGACAACACGGCCTCCGGTCATATATTCGCAGCAATGGTCGCCGACACCTTCCACCACGGCTATGGCTCCGCTGTTGCGCACGCAGAAACGTTCGCCGACACGGCCGTTGATGTAGACTTCTCCGCCGGTTGCCCCATATAATAAGGTATTACCGGCAATCGTATTGTCCTCGGCAACGAAGGTGGAACGTATCGGAGGCATCAGGCTGATCCGTCCGCCGCTAAGACCTTTTCCGAGATAATCGTTCGCTTCTCCTTCCAGACGGAAATGGACGCCGTGGGCAAGGAAGGCTCCGAAGCTCTGTCCGGCTGAACCTTTGAATTTTATATTGAGCGTATGTTCCGGCAGTCCGGCGTTTCCGTAACGTTTGGCTATTTCGCCGGAAAGCATGGCGCCGACGCTGCGGTCTGTGTTGGCGATAGCATAATCTAGCGATACTTCCTGCTGCTGTTCGATGGCTGCCTGTGCATGGCGGATGATGTCCGTATCTTTCACATTCTCTATTTGATGTACCTGATTGGTCACATGATGGATAGCTGTGTGAGCTGCTTGTTCCGGAAGATGCAACAGGTGGGAGAAGTCCAGTAAATCAGATTTACGGTACGCAGATGACACAGGTTTGGGGAATTTACGCAGATTTTTTAGATTTTGATCTGTGGTCATCTGTTCGATCTGCGTCATCTGTGTGCCATGAGTTCGTTTATCCACAATGAGATCCGTCCGTCCGATGATATCATCCAGCTTGCTGTAACCTATCTCAGCCAAGTATTCGCGAACTTCTTCCGCCAGGAAAGTAAAGAAGTTCACCAGATACTCGTGCCTTCCGTGGAAACGTTTTCGCAGCTCTTCATCTTGTGTCGCAACGCCGACAGGGCAGGTATTCATATGACATTTGCGCATCATGACACAACCCAGGACGATCAGGGCAGAGGTTGCAAAACCAAATTCTTCGGCTCCCAGCATTGCCATCAGGACGATATCGCGTCCGGTCTTCAGTTGCCCGTCGGTTTGCAGGCGGACTTGTCCGCGCAGATTGTTCATAACCAATGTCTGCTGCGTCTCCGACAAACCCAGTTCGGGGGGTAATCCCGCATAACGGATCGAACTGATCGGTGACGCACCTGTTCCTCCCTCTGCCCCGGAGATGACAATACGGTCGGCCTTCGCCTTGGCAACACCGGCGGCGATCGTTCCGACACCACTTTCCGATACCAGTTTGACACTGATCTCTGCTTTCGGATTGACATTCTTCAGGTCGAAGATCAGTTGTGCCAGATCTTCGATCGAATAAATATCATGGTGGGGAGGAGGGGAGATCAACGAAATACCCGGTATGGAATGACGGGTCCTGGCAATGATATCATTGACCTTATATCCCGGTAACTGGCCGCCTTCTCCCGGTTTGGCTCCCTGGGCGACCTTGATCTGTATCTCATCCGCGTTGACCAGATATTCCGTAGTGACGCCGAAACGTCCCGATGCCACCTGTTTGATCGCGGAGCGGAGTGACGAGCCATCTTTACGTGGCGTGAAACGTGCCGGGTCTTCACCTCCCTCACCGGTATTGCTCCGGCCGTGTATCTTGTTCATCGCCATGGCCATCGTCTCATGCGCTTCTTTGCTGATGGAGCCGAAGCTCATGGCGCCTGTGACGAAACGTTTCATAATTTCGGACGCAGGTTCCACCTGTTCGACCGGAATGGATTTTTGTTTCTTGAAAGTAAGGAAGTCACGCAGGAAGATGGGCGATTCTTTATCGTCCACCATATGGGTATATTCTTTGAACTTCTTGTAACTGCCCAGGCGTGTAGCCAGTTGCAGCGTGGAAATGGTTTCCGGGTTCCAGGCATGTTTCTCCCCGTCTTTCCGGAAGCTGTATATCCCTTTATGTTCCAGCATCTCATCTACCGGAAGGTCGAAAGCCTGTTGATGCAGAACGATCGCATCGCGGGCGATCTCATCCAGGCGTATACCGCCGACGTTGCTGGTCGTACCGCCGAAATAGGTGCGCGCCAGTCCGGCATCCAAACCGACGGCTTCGAACAGTTTGGCTCCGCGATAACTGCGGATGGTACTGATTCCCATTTTGCTCATCACTTTGAAAAGCCCTTTGCAAATGGATTTTATATAATTTTTGCGTGCCGTCTCGTAGTTCAGCTGTATTTCATGTTTCCCTTCCAGTTCTTTCAGGATGGCAAAAACCATATACGGATTGATGGCACTTGCCCCGTACCCCAACAGGAGGGCGGCATGCATAACCTCGCGCATCTCGCCGGTTTCAACGACCAGGGCTGTCTGCACGCGTTTTTGTACGGAGATCAGGTGATGATGTACGGCACTGACGGCAAGCAGAGACGGGATGGGTGCCCTCTTTTCATCTACGTTCTTATCGCTCAGTATGATGTAGTTCACGCCGTCGGTAACGGATTGTTCCGCTTGTTTGCACAACTCGTCGAGGGCTGCTTTCAAGCCTTCCCGTCCTTTTCCCACTTCAAACAACATAGGCAGTTTGACTGCGTTGAATCCTTTATAGCGGATGTTGCAGAGCAAATCCAATTGTGTGTTGGTCAAGATCGGATGATTCAGCCGTACCATTTTACAATGGCTTTCACTCGGCACAAGGATATTATTACCTACTGCTCCTATATATTCTTCCAGGCTCATGACCAGTTCTTCGCGGATCGGGTCGATCGGCGGATTGGTCACCTGGGCAAATTGCTGACGGAAATAATTGAACAATAACTGCGGACGATCGGATAGAACGGCCAATGGCGTATCATTCCCCATAGAACCGACCGGTTCGGCACCTCCGGTACACATCGGCATGATGATCTTTTCCACATCTTCGCGGCTGTACCCGAAGGTGCGTAACATTTTACTGTAGTTTTCGACTGTATGGGGTATTTTACGTCCCGATTTCAGTTCGTCCAGTTCCACGCGGTTGTTTGACAGCCATGTCTTATAAGGTTTGGCTTCGGCGAGTTGTTTTTTCAGTTCGCCGTCATAATATATTTCGCCTTTCTCCGTATCGACCATCAATATTTTTCCCGGTTGCAGACGGCCTTTCTCTTTGATCTCGTTTGCTTCAAAATCCATTACGCCTACTTCGGAAGCTACCAGCATCATGTCGTTTTTCGTGATTAAGTAGCGTGCCGGACGCAAACCATTACGATCCAGCATTCCTCCCGCAAACCGTCCGTCGCTGAATAACAGGGCAGCCGGTCCGTCCCACGGTTCCATCAGAATGGAATGATATTCATAAAAGGCTTTCAAATCCTCCGATATCGGATTCTTCTCATTCGTACTTTCCGGTACCAGCATCGCCATGGCATGAGGCAGACTCAATCCGGAAGCAACCAGAAACTCCAGCACATTGTCCAGTGAGGCGCTATCGCTCATCCCCGGTTGAATGATCGGGCGGATACTTCCTATATTCCCGATAGTAGGTGAGGTGAGTACGCTTTCACGTGCTTCCATCCATCCTCTGTTTCCACGGATCGTATTGATCTCCCCATTATGTGCCAGCAGGCGGAACGGTTGTGCCAGGCTCCATGTCGGAAACGTATTCGTGCTGAAACGGGAGTGAACCAATGCTAATCCGCTTGTGAAGTAATTATTTGTCAGGTCGGGAAAATAATGACGAAGTTGCATCGACTCCAACATTCCTTTATATACAATATTCTTAGTGGATAACGAGGTCACATAGAAGTCCTTTTTGCCAGCCAGGTCAGAGGCTGCCACTTTATTCTCAATACGTTTACGGATAACATACAACTTCAATTCCAGCTCCTGTTGGTTATCGCATCCGGTCACGAAGAGTTGTTTGATATCCGGTTCGGTAGCTAGGGCATCCTTCCCCAATATATCACTGTTGACCGGAACTTTCCGCAGATGCATCAGGGTAAGCCCTTCCTTTTCAATCTCTTCGATCATAATACTGAGGATGGCGGATCGCTGTGTTTCGTCTTTAGGAAGAAAGACCAGACCTGTACCGTATTTCCCTTTTTCCGGTACGGGAATCCCCTGCAACAGAATAAATTCGTGAGGAATCTGCAATAGAATACCAGCACCGTCCCCCGTCTTGTTATCTGCACCTTCTGCACCACGGTGACGCATATTTTCCAATACTTTAAGGGCTGACTCTACAATGTCGTGCGATTTTCCTCCGTGAATGTTTACCAACATTCCTACACCGCACGCGTCATGTTCATTCGCAGGATCATATAACCCCTGCTTTCTGTTCAAATAGATCTGTTCTTTCATTGTTTGTTGACCTTATGTTTGCGTAATACCTATTTTGTTGTCAAATTGCTTTGCAAATATAGGATGTTTCTTTCATTGTGATATATGTTATGGTGTTAAAGAGTGACGTTTTTTTTCTTTATCAGAATGGATGGTTTCTATTTGATATGATAATTGTTGTTTTGATATCAATATGAAGTATATATGGTGCTTTTTACTTTTAATCTGAAAGACGTTCTTTCTTGAAATAGTCGAATAAACAACAAAAAAGCCTTCCAGTTTTCCTGAAAGGCTTTTATTAGAAAATAAAGTGATTAATGTTTTCTCTTAGATCTGTAATACCAGAATAAACCTGCATCCTTTTTTGTAATCTTTATCGATCGACAAGTTTCCATTCAGTTTATTGGCGATCAGGGCACAGATTGGCAATCCGAGTCCGTCGCCATCTGCCAGGTCTTTGACTTCGTTGAATGGCTTGAACAGGTTCTCTTTTTGTTCATCAGGAATTCCTGTACCGTTATCTGTTACGATAAGATGGCAAAGATGAGCTCCTTTTCTTTTGAATTCCAGCCATATTTTACCGGATGTCGTGTATGAAGCAGCATTATTCAGCAAATGCAGTAAGACACGTTCCAGCTGTTCCGGATTTGATTTTACTTCCAATTGAGGAGCATCTACGATCACTTCTACATCAGGATGTATCTTATCCTTTACTTTATCCATCGCTTTTTTGCAGAAACTTCCCATGTTGAAGGATTGTGTCTCGTAAGTCTCCATTAAAGAGCTTTCAAGAGAAGAAAGTTCCTGGATGTTCAAGCTGAATTGTTTCAAAGCATCTACACGTTTCTGGATAGAAGCCGCTTGTAGGGGAGCTGTATTACGTAATTCTCCAGCCGACATATTAAGCATATTGAGCGTAGGCTCCATTTGTTCGGAAATACTTTGAATAAATTTGGTTTGCTGTTCACTATGCTCGTTGGTTGTCTGGATAATGTTTTTCAGCTTTTTGTTGAGTACGATGAAACGTAACAACAGGAAGGCAAGTAAAGCCAAAGCCGCGATAAGAATAACCACCAATGTGCAGAGACCTACTATCATGTATTGTTTGCCTGATAGTTTGTCATCTTTTTCCTGTATGGTTTTCTGGCTTTCATCATATTTCAGTTGCAATGCTCCCAGTTCATCCTGTGCATTGAGTGCCTTTACTGAATCGGTCCAGACGATATACTTTTCATAGGTACGTTCCATTAACGGAGCATTATTTGCCGTACGGGCAATAGTGATCAGATGTCTGTAACATTCACTCACTTTGTCGTACTCTTTTTTGTCTTTGAACTGGTTGATCAGTTTGTTAAAACTGGCGTCTCCCTGGTCGTTTTGTCCGAAGGTATAATAATAGTTTGCCTGGGTATATAATAAATCTTCGGCAAGCTTGTCGCTACCTGCCTGACTGACCAGGTTATCCAGAGTATTCAACTGAAGTTGGGCCTGCGCTGCATTTTTGAGCTTGATGTACATTTGTAGCCGCTCTTTTGTCAGTTGGAAACGCTGGTCGTAGAATGTTTTCTGTGCTTTATCTTCTTCGGTTAACAGATATTGAGTCATTTGGCGGCAAAGGTCGAATGCTTCCTGATAATAGTTCTCACGATAATAAAGATATGTTGCTTTAGTCCCACAATCAATGGCTTGTGTGTAATCCCCTTCACTGGAAAAGGCTTTGTAGGCTTGAAGGAAAAGGTAACGGGCTTTAGTGTAGTCTTTCTGTTCCAGGCTACTTTGCGCCTGCTTCATTAGATCATTGGCTCTGTTTTCTGCCTTGAGGGTTGTGCAGAAACAGAGAACAAGAGTGATGATAAAATACATGATTCTCATAACTTCAAATTTAATTTTAAGCAAATATATGTATTTATTCAAAATCAATACATGAAGTTCTACTGAAAAATTTAATCAATGTATCTTTTATTTGTTGGAATTATGCTTTTATTTCTATTTCGTATATCCGTGATTCGTCCTCCCAGGGATGGTATCCTTGTCCTATATATCTGAATCCCAACTTTTCATAAAAGCCTATATGTTCAGTGCTAAGGTATAGTTTGTTGAAACCAGCTTTAACCGTATCTTCTTTGGCTTTCTCCATACATGACTGGATATACAGAAGGCCATTTACTTTGCAGATAGTTGATCGCTATGTCTTTGTAGGCCGGATTTTCTTTTACAGATATAATTTTCATGATGTTGTATTTAATGTTCAAAGTTCATACATGGCTTTTGATTTATATTGTAATGATTGCTCAAATATACTATATATTCTATATAATGTGATTATCTGCGGAAATTTTAAATTTTATTCTTAAGGAAATACCAATATACTCTATATATAGAATTGATTTATTCGTATATTTGACAAAACCAATAAATAATCAGATCATGGACATAAAGGTATTTCTCAATAATTATCGTGAAGCATTTGGTGAAAAAGTGGATCTTCCAATTGTCTTTTGGTATTCAGAGCAACCGGTAAACTCTGTTGATAAAATCGGAGGATGTTTATTCAAATGTATGAAGGATGTCAGGGACGGGCAAACGGTTACTTTGAGTGTGGAAAATATCGGTTGTGGCGGTGGAAAATTCTATACCGGTTTTACAGAGATGCCCGAACGGATTCCAGGATTTGTGTCTTTAAAAGAAAAATATAAACAAACCCCTGAAGGTGTTTCTGAGTTTTTGGAAGAACTGCAAGTTCCGAGAGCAAAGATGGATTATCTGAATTTTGCCCGAATGGATAAAGTTGAGAACTTCGATAATCTGGAAGGAATTCTGTTTCTCGCAACACCCGATATGCTTTCTGGCTTAGCTACCTGGGCATTTTTCGATAATAATTCACAGGATGCCGTTACTTCTTTATTTGGCTCCGGTTGTTGCTCTGTAGTCACACAAGCTGTTATTGAGAATGCGAGAGGGGGAAAGCGTACTTTTATCGGATTCTTCGACCCTTCCGTGCGTCCTTATTTTGAACCGGATATTTTAAGTTTTATGATACCGATGTCACGTTTCAGGGAAATGTACGATACGATGCGAAGTAGCTGTTTGTTTGATACGCATGCCTGGGGAAAGGTAAAAGCTAGGATGGAATAAAGAAATTCTGATATTGTATAAACCTCTATGCATTGTATTTAAAATGATTTTTTATGTATTTCATGAACAAGCATGCTTTAGTTGCACGTTGAAAGTGAAACAAGTAAGCACATTCATAATTTTATAATAAGCTCTGGAGGAATATGGGTATGAAAACTTGCGTCTGGAAGATATTTCCTGACAAGCCCGGAAGAGGTAACTATATGGTGTCTATTGATGCCATAAATTAGTGTTACTCCAATCTACCGACTACACGATACAGGAGATATCCCAGTTGCTCCATTTTCCGGATCAGTCTTATTTGGGACGCTATTTTAAAAGGCATACGGGGATGTCGGCAAGTGAATACAGGGAATTGTAAACAAAGAATGCTGTTAAGAAGCGTTTTTCTTGTAACTTTGTTCTTTTAATTAAAAAAGAACAACTGAATGCCGGAAAATCATCTTTTGATAATCGCATTAAGTAACCATTCCAATCTGGGACCTTTGCTTATTCCTTATTTTGCTAGGGAGGTATCGCCGGGAATGATCAGTGTGGAGGAACAGGTTTCCCATGCCGGAAAAGAAAATGATCTGTCCGAATTAGAAAGGCAGATTATTGCTATTGCCGAAAGTTACTCGGAGAAGAATCTTATGAAGATCTATTCGAAGGAGCGAACGCTTGCCGGTTTTCTGAAGTCGGTGACGACAGATATGCGGCAAAAGCTACTGCGTCCTTTTATTGATAAGAAGATCAGGCAAATGATCCGGCTGATGCAAATTCATAAAATACCGGTGTATAATAAGGAGGCAGGCGTGAAGTTGCTTTATGAGCATGACCGGGTGTTGTTTTCTGAACATGTTGCAGAAGTTTCTTTTCGTTTTGAGATTACGGAGCAGACCTTTCGTTATACTGCAATTTGTAAAATGAATGGTGAAGAGATCTCCTTACAGCAAAAACGGCGTTTTATGGTCTTTTCTTCTAAACCGGCGGTATTGTTTCTTGACAGCCATCTGCTTGTTTTTAAGCGGATAGAAGCGGCGCGGCTAGTTCCTTTCCGGTTTAAGCGGTATGTGGAAGTTCCGGTTGCTGAATTAAATAAATATATGGAGAAGGTGGTGCTTCCACTGATAAGCGATTATCCTGCCATTTCTGTGGGGTTTGATATCATTCGTGAGTCACGTGCTTGTGTTCCGGAATTGTCGGTCGAGAGATCGATCCATGATGACCCGGTCTTACAACTCCACTTTCGTTATGGCGACCATTCCTTTTCTCCGGGCCAGGAGCCCCGTTACGCTTATCCGTCTTTGAAGGAAGAGGAGGGGAAGCCGGTTGTATATTACTATGTACGTGATATCAGACTGGAGCAAACCTATGTCGACCTGTTAAAGCAATGGGGGTTCCGGCAGGTATCCGATACCCAGTTTGCCAGGAATGACCTGGGAGGAGATCATACTTTCATTGATTGGTTACAGCAGCATCGGCAGGAACTACAATCCTGTTTTTCTTTTGTAAAAAAGGAAACCTCTCTTTCTTTCTATTTTGGCGAAGTGTCGTTGACACAGGAGATTGCCTCTTCCCCTGATTGGTTCGATATCCGAATAACTGTCAGGATTGGTGATTATCAGTTTCCTTTTATCCGTTTTAAGAAAAATATTCTGGAAGGAAAACGCGAATTTGTCCTACCTGACGGTCAGATCGCTTTGTTACCGGAAGACTGGTTTGAGAAATACAGTGACCTCTTTGCTTTAGGCGATGGAAAGCAGGATGAGATTCGGGTTCGTAAAATGCACCTGGGACTTGTTGCCGCATTGGAGGGAGGGGAGGATTCTATACAAAAAGAATATGTACGGAAGGAATCGGTGACAGTACCTCCGAAGATAAAAGCGACTTTGCGTCCTTACCAGCAGGAGGGTTTCTCCTGGTTGGTTCATTTGGCGGCAAACGGTTTCGGCGGTTGCCTGGCGGATGATATGGGGCTGGGTAAAACTTTGCAGACTATTTCTTTATTGCAACATGTATATGACCCGAACGAGCCGGTCAGTATAGAATATACTCCGGTATCATCGGGAAAAGTGACGGCAGATCAGGACGGACAATTCTCTTTTTTTAGCGAAGAACTACCTGATGAGACAGAGTACGATGCGATTAATTTCAGGGTAGAGACTCAACAAAACCTACCGGCGACTTTGATCGTTGTTCCCACTTCTTTACTTCCGAACTGGAAAAGGGAAATACGGAAGTTTAGTTCGTTAAGCGTCTATTCTTATACTGCTACTACCGGGCAGAGGCAGAAAGACCCTTGTAAGAGTTTCAGCCGTTATAATATCGTTCTGATCACCTACGGATTACTTAGAAGGGATATCGACTTGTTAGAAAACTATCGTTTTACTTATGTGATACTGGACGAAAGCCAGAATGTAAAGAATCCGGCATCGGTAACTTATCATGCAGTAGTCCGTTTGAAAAGCGATCATCGTCTGGTATTGACCGGGACGCCGATCGAGAATTCTCTAAAGGATCTTTGGGCGCAATTTAACTTTATCAATCCCGGTCTGCTCGGTTCTTCTGACGGTTTTCGGAAATATTTTATTCTTCCGATCACCAAAGAAGGAAATGAGAAGGTCGGAAAAAGATTGCAACAAATTATACGTCCTTTTTTCCTGCGACGTACGAAGTTGCAAGTAGCACCGGAACTTCCCCCGTTGACGGAAGAAGTGGTTTATTGTGAGATGACACCGGAGCAACGTGAGATTTACCTGAAAGAGAAAAACGTTCTGCGTAATACGATCTTGCAGGAACGAAACAAAAACTCTTTTGTAGCTCTAAACGGTATTACCCGTTTGCGTCAGTTAGCAAACCACCCACAAATGGTTATGCCTGTGTATACGGGCGGTTCGGGAAAGATGGAGCAGATATTGGATGCTTTCGAGACATTGGTCAGCGAAGGGCATAAAGTATTGATCTTTTCTTCTTTCGTCACCCATCTTAATCTGTTGGCTAGAGCTTTTATTGAACGAAAATGGAAATATGCAATGCTTACAGGCAGTACAGTCGACAGGGAAAAAGAGATTACTCGCTTCTCTACCCAAAGCGATGTCTCCGCTTTTTTCATATCCTTGAAAGCGGGGGGAGTTGGTTTGAACCTGACGGATGCCGATTATGTGTTTATCATCGATCCCTGGTGGAATCCGGCGGCTGAACTACAAGCCGAAGGTCGTGCACATCGTATCGGACAAGAAAAGCAGGTATTCGTATATCGTTTCATCACAGCTGATACGATTGAAGAAAAGATACGTAACCTGCAGGAATCCAAAAGTGAATTGGCAGAAACCTTTATCTCCGAAAATGATCCGTTAAAGTTGTTGACAGACCGTGAGTGGGAAGAGTTATTGTGAGTCTTTTTTGTTAAAGTTGCTAATATACTATTAGTATATCTTTGCCCATTCTTACAATTTACATCCCGTGGCTTCCTTCTCCTTTTTGTTTGTTACTTTGTCGAAACAATACGGAAATATATAATATTTTAACTAAATGCTGGATAAAATGATTATTTCTATTAATGTGTCAATTATTTTGCATTAATATGAACATTGTGTTTGATAAAGTACGTATCTTTGTGGTCGAAATAAACAAGATAGAACCAGATGGAACAACTTAAACATGAGTGTGGAGTCGCCATGGTCCGGTTACTGAAGCCTTTAGAATATTATCATCAAAAGTATGGTACCTGGATGTATGGGTTGAATAAACTCTATTTACTGATGGAGAAGCAGCATAACCGGGGGCAGGAAGGGGCCGGTTTAGCCTGTGTAAAGTTAGAAGCAAACCCCGGTGAAGAATATATGTTTCGGGAACGAGCATTAGGAACAGGAGCTATAACCGAGATATTCGCAGCCGTTCACGAACATTACAAAGATTTACCGCCCGGTAAATTAAACGATCCGCTTTTTGCTAAAGCAAATCTTCCTTTCGCCGGAGAACTTTATATGGGTCATCTCCGTTACAGCACCACCGGTAAGTCCGGTATTTCCTACGTCCATCCTTTTTTACGCCGCAACAACTGGAGAGCCAAGAACCTCGCTCTTTGCGGTAATTTCAACCTCACTAACGTAAACGATATTTTTGAAGAGATTACGGCTATCGGACAACATCCGCGTAAGTATTCCGATACCTATATCATGCTCGAACAGATGGGACACCGCCTGGATCGTGAGGTAGAGCGCCTGTATCAGAAATATGAAGGTGAGGGACTGAAAGGAATGGAGATCACAAACGCTATTGAAGCACATGTCGACCTATCGAATGTACTGAAACGATGTGTGCCGACCTGGGACGGAGGATTCGTGATCTGTGGCTTGACAGGTAGCGGTGAGTCCTTCAGTGTGCGCGACCCGTGGGGGATACGCCCGGCTTTTTATTATGTAGACGATGAAATCATGGTACTGGCTTCCGAACGTCCGGTTATCCAGACGGCCCTGAATGTACAGGCTGAAGATATAAAAGAACTGAATCCCGGAGAAGCAGTCTTTATCAGCAAGGAAGGTCGGTTCGGAACCTCACAGATCGTGCAACCGAAGGAGAATAAAGCCTGTTCGTTCGAACGTATTTATTTTTCCCGTGGTAGTGATGTGGATATCTACCGCGAACGTAAGCGGTTGGGGGAGAACCTGGTGCAACCGATATTGAAAGCAGTCGATCATGATATCAGGCACACTGTCTTCTCCTTTATCCCCAACACGGCTGAAGTGGCCTATTTCGGTATGCAGGAAGGATTGAACAACCACCTGAACAAACTAAAAAAGGAATGGATTGCTGACCGCAGTCACCTTTTGCAGGAAGAAGAGCTCGACCAGATACTTTCCATGCGTGTTCGTGCTGAAAAAGTAGCGATTAAGGATATAAAATTACGTACCTTTATCGCCGAAGGAAACAGCCGTAACGATCTGGCAGCCCATGTATATGATATAACCTATGGAAGCATCGAACCTTTTGTCGATAATCTGGTTGTTATAGATGATAGCATCGTAAGGGGAACAACACTAAAACAGAGTATTATCGGCATCTTAGACCGCTTGCATCCGAAGAAGATCGTGATCGTCTCTTCATCGCCTCAGGTCCGCTATCCGGACTATTACGGAATCGATATGTCGCGTATGAATGAGTTTATCGCATTCCGGGCGGCAGTGGCTTTGCTGAAAGACCGTGGTATGGAGTCTGTTCTGACAGAAGCCTATCAGAAGGCGAAAAAGCAACAGGCGCAGAAGGATGGTCCGATCGTCAACTATGTGAAGGAGATATATGTACCGTTTACCGATGAGGAAATCTCTGCCAAGATGGTAGAGTTGCTTACCCCGGCTGGTACACGGGCAAAGGTCGAGATCGTCTATCAGACGCTTGAAGGTCTGCATGCCTCTTGTCCCGATCATCCGGGCGACTGGTATTTCTCCGGCGATTATCCGACTCCCGGAGGGGCACGGCTGGTAAACAACGCCTTCATTAATTATATGGAAGAAGAATATTTAATCAACTCAAACGTAAGTTTTTATTTATGCAAAGAGAAAAAACAGCAACTTTGATCTTAGACGACGGAACTGTTTTTCGTGGCTTTTCTTTCGGCTACGAAAAGGAGGTGACCGGCGAAGTAGTGTTCAACACTGCGATGACGGGTTATCCGGAAAGCTTGACCGACCCTTCTTATGCCGGTCAGTTGATGGTGTTAACATATCCGTTGGTGGGTAATTATGGTGTGCCGGCCCGCACGTTCGGTGCGGATGGGATAGCTACTTTCATGGAGAGTGAAAAGATTCATGCAGATGCCATTATTGTAAGCGATTACAGCCATGAATACAGTCATTGGAATGCTGAAGAAAGTCTGGGAAGCTGGTTGAAGGAAGAAGGAATACCGGGAATTTACGGAATCGATACACGTGCCCTGACCAAGAAATTGCGTGAACATGGGGTGATGATGGGAAAGATCGTCATCGGTGACGCAAAGACTGATCTTACCGACTTCGGACAATACGGAAATGTGAATTACGTCGACAAAGTCTCTTGTAAGGAGGTGATCACTTACGGGGAAGGCGAAGGAAAGAAACGGGTCGTCCTGGTGGATTGCGGGGTGAAGCATAACATCATCCGCAGCCTGCTGAAACGGAATGTGACTGTGATCCGGGTTCCCTGGAACTATGATTTCAATACACTGGAATATGACGGCCTGTTTATCAGCAATGGCCCCGGTGACCCGGATACCTGCGATGCTGCTGTTCAAAATATCCGTAAAGCTTTGAGTGGCGATAAGCCGATCTGCGGTATCTGCATGGGTAACCAGCTGTTGGCCAAGGCCGGTGGAGCCTCTATCTATAAACTGAAATACGGACACCGCAGCCATAATCAGCCGGTGCGTATGGTAGGAACGGAAAAGTGTTTTATCACCTCACAGAATCATGGGTACGCGGTGGATAACACAACGCTGGGTACTGATTGGGAACCACTCTTTATCAATATGAATGACGGTACGAACGAAGGTATCAAACACAAAACGAAGCCTTTCTTCTCCTCCCAGTTCCATCCCGAAGCATGTAGCGGGCCGACGGATACGGAGTTTATGTTCGATAAATTTGTCGAGTTACTGTAAAAGAGGAATGCAGGTGATGCATCTTTGCGCGATCAGGCAACACTCCTTTGCGTGAACAAGCGAAGCTTCTTCGCTAACGGTAGAGACACCTCCTAAGTGGGGGCAGCGACAATCCCTCTCCGGAGTCAGCGAGCCAGGCTCGCCAACGTTGGTGAGTCAGTGCGCCTAAAAAGTGTTAACAAGAAAAATAAGGTCAATATGAAAGAAGATATAAAGAAAGTCCTGATACTAGGTTCCGGTGCCCTCAAGATCGGTGAGGCGGGCGAGTTTGATTATTCAGGCAGTCAGGCGTTGAAAGCCATCAAGGAAGAAGGCATTCAAACGGTGCTTATCAATCCTAACATTGCAACGGTACAGACTTCGGAAGGAGTTGCGGACACAGTTTATTTCCTGCCCGTTACTCCTTTCTTTGTGGAAAAAGTGATCGAAAAAGAACGTCCTGAAGGTATTCTACTGGCGTTCGGCGGCCAGACTGCGCTGAACTGCGGGGTAGCGCTTTACCAGAGTGGCGTACTTGAAAAATATAACGTTCGTGTATTGGGTACCCCGGTACAGGCTATCATGGATACGGAAGACCGTGAACTTTTTGTCCGCAAGCTTGACGAGATCGATGTAAAGACGATCAAGAGCGAAGCGGTGGAGAATGTAGCCGATGCCCGTCGTGCTGCCGCCAGCCTGGGATATCCGGTGATCGTTCGTGCCGCTTATGCGCTGGGTGGTCTGGGTTCGGGCTTCTGCGATAATGAAGAGGAATTGGATGTACTGGTTGAAAAAGCTTTCTCTTTCTCTCCTCAGGTATTGGTTGAGAAGAGCCTGAAAGGTTGGAAAGAGGTGGAATATGAAGTGGTGCGCGACCGTTTTGACAACTGCATCACGGTTTGTAATATGGAAAATTTCGACCCGCTGGGAATCCATACCGGCGAGTCTATCGTAATCGCCCCTTCACAGACACTGACCAATACGGACTATCATAAGCTGCGTGAACTGGCTATCCGCATCATCCGCCATATCGGTATCGTGGGTGAGTGTAACGTTCAGTACGCCTACGATCCGGAGTCGGAAGACTACCGTGTGATCGAGGTGAACGCCCGTCTGAGCCGTTCTTCTGCACTGGCCTCGAAGGCAACTGGCTATCCGCTGGCTTTCGTTGCTGCCAAGTTAGGTTTGGGCTACGGCCTGTTCGACCTGAAGAACTCGGTGACAAAGACAACAAGCGCCTTCTTCGAACCGGCACTCGACTATGTGGTTTGTAAGATCCCTCGCTGGGACTTGGGTAAGTTTCACGGCGTTGCCCGTGAATTGGGTTCCAGCATGAAGTCGGTAGGAGAGGTGATGGCTATCGGCCGTACGTTTGAAGAAGCTATCCAGAAAGGTCTGCGTATGATCGGGCAGGGAATGCACGGCTTCGTGGAAAACAAGGAACTGGTGATCCCCGATATCGACAAAGCGTTGAACGAACCGACAGACCGTCGTATCTTCGTAATCAGCAAGGCTTTCCGTGCCGGCTATACGATCGACCAGATCCATGATCTGACAAAGATCGACAAATGGTTCCTCCAAAAACTATATAATATTATCCAGACAGCGGGGGCTTTGGAAAGTTTCAGCAGGATAATCGATATTCCCGACAACCTGTTCCGTCTGGCGAAGAAGCAAGGTTTCTCTGATTTCCAGATTGCCCGTGCCATCTTCAAAGAACAGATGGAAGACGGTGAAAAAGCAATCCTCCAGGTGCGCCAGGATCGTAAATACCGTGGTATCCTTCCGGTAGTAAAGCAAATCGATACGCTGGCTGCTGAATACCCGGCACAGACCAACTATCTGTACCTGACTTACAGTGGTACGGAAAATGATGTGCAATATGTTGGCGACAGACGTTCCATCGTGGTACTGGGGTCGGGTGCTTACCGTATCGGTAGTTCGGTAGAGTTCGACTGGTGTGGTGTGCAGGCACTCAACACGATCCGCAAGGAAGGTTGGCGCTCCGTCATGATAAATTACAACCCTGAAACGGTTTCGACCGACTACGATATGTGCGACCGCCTCTACTTCGATGAGCTGACATTCGAACGTGTAATGGATATCCTCGAACTGGAGAATCCGCACGGTGTGATCGTCTCTACCGGAGGCCAGATTCCGAACAACCTGGCGATGCGCCTGGACGAACAGCACGTCAACATCCTCGGAACATCGGCGAAGAGTATCGACAATGCGGAAGACCGTGAGAAGTTCTCCGCCATGCTCGACCGTATCGGTGTGGATCAGCCGCGCTGGAAAGAGTTGAGTAGCATGGACGATATAAATCAGTTTGTAGAGGAAGTCGGTTTCCCTGTCTTGGTTCGTCCGAGTTACGTACTGAGTGGTGCAGCTATGAATGTCTGCTCCAATCAGGAAGAGTTGGAACGCTTCCTGCAACTGGCGGCTAACGTCAGCAAGAAGCATCCGGTGGTAGTAAGCCAGTTCATCGAACATGCCAAGGAGGTAGAGATGGATGCCGTAGCCGATCATGGCGAGATCGTGATGTATGCGATCAGCGAGCATATCGAGTTTGCAGGAGTCCATTCCGGTGATGCTACGATCCAGTTCCCTGCGCAGAAGTTGTATGTGGAGACGGTTCGCCGTATCAAACGTATCAGCAAGCAGATTGCGAAGGAACTGAATATCTCCGGCCCGTTCAATATCCAGTATCTGGCGAAAGATAACGATATCAAGGTGATCGAATGTAACCTCCGTGCCTCGCGTAGCTTCCCGTTCGTAAGTAAGGTCCTGAAGATAAACTTTATCGAGTTGGCTACCCGTATCATGTTGGGCTTGCCTGTCGAAAAACCGCATAAGAATGCGTTCGACCTGGATTATGTAGGTATCAAGGCATCCCAGTTCTCGTTCAACCGCTTGCAGAAAGCCGATCCGGTTCTGGGTGTGGATATGGCATCTACCGGTGAGGTCGGTTGTATCGGTGATGATCTTTCGGAAGCAGTTCTTACCAGTATGTTAGCAGTCGGACAGCGTATCCCGGCAAAGAATATCCTATTATCTACCGGAACACCGAAACAGAAAGTCGCGATGCTGGATGCAGCCAGGAAGCTTGCCAATAAAGGTTATAGCTTATTTGCAACCGGCGGTACACACCGTTTTCTGGAAGAAAATAATATCCCGAGCACGCAGGTTTACTGGCCGAGTGAAGAAGGTAAACAGCCGCAGGCACTCACCATGTTGCATGAAAAGAAGATCGACATGGTAGTCAACATCCCGCGTGACCTTTCAGCCGGTGAGCTGGATAACGGCTACAAAATCCGCCGTGCCGCTACCGACCTGAATGTTCCACTGATCACTAATGCCCGTTTGGCAAGTGCCTTTATCGAAGCATTCTGTACTTTAAGTATCGACGATATTCAGATCAAGAGTTGGCAGGAGTATAAATAAGCATTTGAATTAATTAAATAACGAGGTGTGTCCGGTATGAGTAATACAACGGACACACCTTTTTATTTATAGTACAATGACTGGAACGAGTCAGATTATAAGAATGAATATACCCTGAATATGGTATTTCCCACCGTGATCCGTTCATCTATTTTTGCAGAGACAGAAGGTTAATAATTTAAATGAATAAAAATGAAAAGTAAAGTTTACCTGATAAAGCCTCCGCTAATAATCCTCCTGTTGTTATTTACAGTGGGTTTGAATGCACAAATCATAGTGAAAGGACAAGTGATAAATGGGGAAGATAATACCACTATGCCTTTCGCCACCGTAGTAGAGAAAGGTACTACAAACGGAGTGGCGACTGATGCAGACGGTAACTTCGAACTGACTGTTCCTTCACCTGCCACCCTGTTGGTGGTATCCTCTCTTGGATATAAAAATCAGGAAGTAAAAGCCGGAAGCGGAGTTCCTCTGCGTATTATTCTTACTCCTGATTTGCAGCAACTGGATGAAGTAGTTGTAACGGCCCTTGGCATTTCGCGAGAGAAGAAAGCATTATCCTATTCGGTACAAGACCTGAAAGGAGAGGAACTGACCCGGTCGCGGCAGACTAATGCGATCGGTTTGCTTTCCGGTAAAGTTGCAGGTTTGCAGGTGACTACCTCCGGTGGGGCACTGGGTGGATCGAGCCGCGTATTGGTACGTGGTGTCAGCTCCTTGCTTGGAAACAACCAACCTCTGTATGTGATCGATGGTACACCTATCGACAATGCCGAACTGAGTAGTTCTACGACTGCTGTCGGTTATGGTGATAAAGATTATGGAAATACTGCTGCCGATATTAATCCGGATGATATAGAAAGTATGTCCGTATTGAAAGGTGCCTCGGCTACGGCGCTGTATGGTTCCAGAGCTAACAACGGTGTGATCCTGATCACGACCAAAAAAGGTTCCAATAAGAACCGGACGGAAATATCCGTCAGTACCGGAGTGAGTTTTGATACCCAAGCACGCCGGAACTTCCCCGAAATGCAGAAGCTATATGGTGGAGGAGCCAGTAACCAACAGACCTTCAATCAAGTGACGATCGACGGGCAGACCTATAACGTACCTGCTTATGCGATCGATGAGAGTTGGGGACCGAGATATAACGGTCAGCAGGTTCTTTCCTGGGAGAATCTCTATCCTGAAAATCCATCGCTTTATCTGAAGACGAAAGAGTGGAAATACCCGGATCACGATCTGATGTATTTTTTTAAGACCGGTGTCTCGTTCGATAATAATATTTCAGTGCGCGGCGGTAACGATATCACGACTTTCCGTGTATCTTATTCCAACCGTACCTCTACCGGTACCACTCCTAATTCTCATTTGCAACGTAATAACCTGAGTGCAGGCGGTAGTGTGAAGCAAGGTAATTTTCTTTTCACTGCTTCGGTCAACTATATGAATACGGGAGTGAAAGGTCGTCCCTGGACCGGAACATCCAACCGGAATGTGATGACGCAAGCATATTCATGGGGACAGAACCAGGTAGACTATAAAGAACTTTCCGACTACCGTCGTCCGGATGGTTCACAACGATTATGGAATGTAACGGCCTGGAATAACCTGGCTCCCAAATATATCGATAATCCTTATTGGGCTGCCAATATGAGTTACTCGGACGAAAAGCGAAATCGTGTTTACGGTAATGCCGGGATGGAATGGAATATCATAGATGGATTGAAAGCAACGGCAAAAGTACACGGTGACATTTATACTTATGCCCTGGAGGATCGGATTGCCGTTTACTCCCGTACCACTTCGAAGTATTCAGAAAATATCCAGCGTTTCCAGGAGTTCAATTATGAAGGCATATTGCATTATAATAAAGATGTAAAGGATTTTAGATTTACCGCTTTTGCCGGAGTGAACCTGATGTCGCAACGGAGGAATCTCAATAATGCGGAAACGCAGGGCGGACTAATCATCCCCGAATATTATAACCTGAGCAATGCCGGAAGCGTATCGAATATAGAGAAGACTTACCGGAAAGAGATACGCTCCCTGTTTGGCAGTATCAATGTGGGCTGGAAGAATATGCTTTTCCTCGATGCTACATTCCGTAATGACTGGTCGTCTACGCTGCCGGCTGATGATAATTCTTATTTCTATCCTTCTTTTTCCGGTAGTTTCATCTTTTCCGAGTTGAATGCCATAAAGGAATATCCCTGGCTGACCTTCGGAAAGCTACGGTTGGGTTGGGCGCAGGTGGGAAACGATACCGATCCTTACAGCCTGTCACGTGCTTATGAATATACGGGCAGCTCTTTCGCTGGCGTCCCCGGTTATGCACTGGATGTAACATTGAACAATGCACGTCTGAAACCGGAGCTGACTCATTCGGTAGAAGCCGGACTGGAACTGAAGTTCTGGAATAATCGTGCCGGACTGGATTTGACCTACTATAATAACCGGACGAAAAATCAGATTATGCGGGTTCCCCTGGCTGCTTCAAGCGGTTATACCAGTCAGTGGATGAATGCCGGTGAGATAAGTAATAAAGGTGTGGAGTTAGTGGCGACTATTGTTCCTGTCCGGACTCCCGACTTCCAGTGGGAAGCGATATTTAACTGGTCGAAAAATATCAACCGTGTAGAAAAATTGAATGGTGACCTGCAAACCTTACAGATAGCTTCTTCCTTTGTCGATCTGCATGCAACAGTAGGAAGTCCTTACGGAGAGTTGACCGGTTTCAACTATGTGTACGATGCACAGGGTAACCGTGTCGTCAATAGCCAGGGTGTTTATGTGAAGACAGCACAGACCGAGTCGCTGGGAAGTATCCTTCCGGACTGGCTGGGCGGTATGCGTAACAGCTTCCGTTATAAGAACTTTGATTTCGGTTTCCTGATCGATGTACGGAGTGGGGGACATTTTTACTCTGTTACACATGAGTATGGTATGTATTCCGGTACGCTTGCTTCTACGGCAGCCGGGGGAATACGGGAAAACGGCTTGGTGCTGGAAGGTGTACAGGGGGATGTTACTTTCAATCCGGACGGTTCCTACCAGGTAAGTAACGTTCGTCCGAACGATGTGCAGGTGTCGGCTTTCGACTGGGGACGTTCGCATAGCAGCGGAGTGCAGGCACAGAATGTATTCAGCGCCTCGTATGTGAAACTGCGAGAGATCAGTGCCGGTTATACCATTCCATTGGCAAACCGTTCGGTGGTGAGAGACTTGCGTGTATCTGCCTTTGCCAACAATGTGTGGACAATCTGGAAGGCCAATAAGTATTTCGATCCCGATTTTACACAGAGCTCCGGGAATGTACAGGGACTCGATGGAGGGAATATCCCTTCACCTGTTACCTATGGTTTCACTGTCGGTATTAAGTTTTAACAATCAAACAACAAAGAATTATGAAACGAATCAAATATCATCATATACTCCTTACAGGCTTTGCCATGCTGTTTGCGGCATGTAGTGATTTCGGAGATATAAACAAAGACCCGAACAGCCCGCAGGAAGTCCCGACCCAGTCGCTTATATCGAATGTAGAGAAAAAGATCATGAATGCTGTCCGTTCCACTACCTTGTCGATAGGCGGAACAGACTTGTATGTACAGTGGCTGGCTAACAATACCTATACGGATGCCGACCGCTACTACTGGCTGAGTACGACCGGTAATACGGTTTGGAGCGATCTTTATCTGGCACAGAATAACCTTGACGAGATCATCCGGTTGAATACCCGTGAAGAGACTCGTCTGCAGGCTGCGGCCAACGGCCCGAATGAAAACCAGATTGCCGCTTCCCGTATCTTAAAAGTCTGGACTTACCAGATCATGACAGATGCCTGGGGGGACATTCCTTATAATTCGTATGCAGGAAAGAATCCGGCGTTCGACTCCGGTAAAGCGGAAGAGGACATCATTTATCCCCAATATGCCATCCAGGAGGATATCTATAAAGATATGCTGAACGAGTTGAAAGAAGCCTCTCTGCAAATAGATGTCGACCAACCCGCCTTTAGACAGGGCGATGCCATCTATAACGGTGACGCTTCGAAATGGCAGAAACTGTCTAACAGCCTGAGCTTGCGTATCGCCAATCGTGTTCGTCACAAATTGCAGGAAGCAGATGTACGGATGAAGGAGATTATCAGTAACCCTTCCACATATCCGATTTTTGAAAGTAACGAGGATAATGCTTCCCTGGCTTATGAAACGTCTGCCCCAAACCAGGCCCCGTTCTATGCGGCCACTATTCTGGCGAATCGTAACGATTATGCAGTAAGTAATGTCCTGGTAGATTTCCTGAAAGGGAAACGGGGACCTTTTACGATCGAAGATCCTCGCCTGGCCGTATTTGCACAGCCGAATATCGATGGTGAATATATAGGGCAGTCGTATGGACTGGATATGTATACCGCCAGCTTGGTTAACCCCGACAAGGTGAGCAGACCCGGTACTGAAATCTACAAAAGTGATTATCGGGAAGTTCTGATGGAATATTCGGAACTGCAATTTATCCTTTCCGAATATAAGAACTGGGATGAACAGTACTATAGGAGTGGTATCCGTGCCTCGATGCAGAAATGGGGGGTGCAGGAAACTGCTATCGAAACTTACCTGTCCAATGTTACATCTGCCACTGCCGAAACGGTTCTTACACAAAAGTGGGTCGCCCTGTTGTTGCAGGGAAATGAGGCTTGGTCGGAATATCGTCGTACCGGCTATCCTTCTTTTTTGATTAAAAAAGGGGATGTTGTATGGACTGGAACAGTCGACGGTCAGGATATTACCAAATATTTTGACCCAATAGGCATCAATACCATTCCGTCGCGTCTGCTTTATCCTAACAGCGAAATTCAGCTGAATAAGGAACAATACCAGCAAGCGGTAGCACGTCAGGGAAGCGATTTGTTGACAACGTCGGTTTGGTGGAATAAGTAATTGTAAGTCGAAATCTCAATTAGATTTCCATCCGGGTCTCGCAGATAAATAACGATTTTGAAGAACATAACCGGAACAAGGGTGGTTATATTTATGTTATAATTTATCAACCAATATGAAGATAGGACTATTTATCCCGTGTTATATCAATGCGGTGTATCCGGAGGTAGGCGTAGCCTCCTACAAACTCTTAAAACACATGGGCCTGGATGTCGATTACCCTTTGGACCAGACTTGTTGTGGTCAGCCGATGGCAAATGCCGGTTTCGAGAATGAGTCGCTGAAGTTGGCTCTTCGTATGGAAGAACTATTCCGGCAATACGATTATGTGGTGGGTCCCTCGGCCAGCTGTGTCGCTTTCGTGAAAGAAAATCATCCGGGTATATTGAAAACCGGAGGGCATGCCTGCCTGAACAGTGGTAAGATATATGATATCTGTGAGTTCCTTCACGACGTCGTAAAGCCGGATAAATTACCGGCTGTTTTCCCTCATAAAGTAAGTATCCATAACAGTTGCCACGGCGTACGCGAATTACATTTGTCGTCACCCAGTGAGTTGAATATCCCTTATTTCTCTAAATTGCGCGATTTGCTGGCACTGGTGAACGGTATCGAAATTCTAGAGCCGAAACGCATAGACGAATGTTGTGGCTTTGGTGGAATGTTTGCCGTGGAAGAACCCGAAGTGTCTGTCTGCATGGGGCACGATAAGGTAAAAGATCATCTGGAGACCGGTGCCGAATATATCACCGGTGCCGACAGTTCCTGCCTGATGCATATGGAAGGTGTTATCAAACGTGAACATCTGCCTATTCAAACGATCCATATTACTCAAATATTAGCCGCCGGATTATGAGCACAAAACATTCAATAGCCGCTGCCCGTTTCATTGAAAACAGGAAACAGGAAGCCTGGCACGACGAAACACTTTGGATGGTTCGTGTCAAGAGAGATAAAATGAGCCGTTCGCTTCCAGAATGGGAACGTCTGCGTGAACTGGCTTGTGATATTAAGCTGTATTCAAACAGTCACCTCGATACATTGCTGGAACAGTTTGAAGAAAACGCCAGGGCAAACGGAGCGATCGTACATTGGGCGAAAGATGCAGCCGAACATAATGAGATCGTTCGCAATATCCTTCAGCAGCATGGTGCTCGTAATCTGATAAAGAGCAAATCGATGCTGACCGAAGAATGCCGTATGAATGAGTATCTTCAGGAAAAAGGATTTGATATTATAGAAAGTGACTTGGGTGAACGTATCCTTCAGTTAATGCACCTGACCCCCAGCCATATCGTACTTCCAGCCATCCATATCAAACGTGAACAGGTTGGAGAAATGATGGAGCATGAGATGGGAACGGAGAAAGGAAACTTTGATCCTACCTACTTGACACATGAAGTCCGTAAGAATATGCGCGAAAAATTCTTGCATGCAGATGTAGCCATGACAGGAGTGAACTTTGCAGTAGCATCCACCGGTGAGATCGTTGTTTGTACAAATGAAGGGAATGCTGATATGGGAACCTCTTTTCCAAAAGTACATATTGCTGTGATGGGTATGGAAAAGATTGTACCTGATCTGGAGGCTCTGGGAGTCTTTACCCGTTTACTGGCTCGTTCCGGTACCGGGCAACCTATCACTTCATATACTTCCCATTACCGCAAGCCGGCTGATGGAGGTGAGTTCCATATTATTATAGTGGATAACGGACGAAGCGATATTCTGGCCAGGCCGGATCATATCCGTACGCTCAACTGTATCCGTTGCGGGGAATGTATGAATACCTGTCCTGTTTATCGACGTAGCGGAGGTTATTCCTATACCTATTTTATTCCCGGTCCGATCGGAATTAATTTGGGTATGCTGAAGAATCCTGTGGAGTATTCGGATAATGTGTCGGCTTGTTCCTTATGTTTATCTTGTTCGAATGTCTGTCCTGTCAAGATCGATCTGGGCGAACAGATTTATCGTTGGCGTCAGGAGTTGGATAAGTTTGGCAAAGCCAGTCCGGAGAAGAAGGTGATGTCCGGTGGAATGAAGTTCCTGATGGAACGTCCGGGGTTGTTCAATACGGCATTAAAGTTTGCTCCGTTGGTTAATAAGCTGCCCCGTTTTATGGTATACAATGGTTTGAATGCCTGGGGAAAAGGACGTGAACTGCCGGCTTTTGCCAAAGAGTCTTTTAATGATATGTGGAAGAAAAACAAAGTAAAATAAGATGAGTACAAAAGATGATATATTATTCCGTATCCGCAAGCATACCGGAACACGTTACGAACGACCGGAAATCACATTGGATGCAATCACTTACGAAGATAAGCTCAAACAGTTCTCCGATTCGCTGGAAGCAGCCGGTGGTCAGACTGTCGTATGGCAGCCGGGGAGTGATATTAATGAATTGATCTGCCGGCATTTTCCGGAGGTAAAACGTATCGGCTCTAACTTACCGGAGATAACTTGTGCCACCTTCAACCCGGATTTCGTTTCTGATCCCCGGGAGTTGAATAATACCGATCTAGCTATTGTAGAAGGCTGTTTCGGGGTAGCGGAGAATGGTGCCGTGTGGATTACACAGCAGGTGAAGTTCAAGGCACTTTATTTTATCACGACCGCCCTGGTAATTATTATTGATAAAGATGCTTTGGTTAATAATATGCATGAAGCCTACCGGCAGATAGAAGGTTCCGACTATAAATACGGTTTCTTTGTCTCCGGCCCATCCAAAACAGCCGACATTGAACAGGCTTTAGTACTGGGAGCTCATGGGCCAATGAAGGTGTTAGTGGTTTTGAAAGGGTAGTAGGTTTACCACTTATCAGAAATGAAATATTTCTGAAGTTGACAAGTGACAGTTGACAGTTATTTCGGCTTTCAACCGATTTATTTACCGAGCGCGAAGCTCAACTGTCATCTGTCAACTCTACAGCTGCAATTGTCGTTTTGTAGTCTGGCTACTGATTGATGTCTTTCACATATTGCACATAAACAATTTTGCCATCCTGGCCGACTACCATTATGCCACGGGCAAGCAGCTTGTTCTCATTCATTTTATCTACTGGTTCATAGGTTGTATTGTTCTTAAGAACCCTTCCAAAATGAAAAAGACACTTCCATTTTAAAAGGGAGTCGGATTTTCCCATTTATATTCATCTTCTATAACTTATTGATTGTCAGCTAAAAGTTGTTTTATGGGCTGTTTTGGCACAGTCTTTGCCCCGTAATCAATATGAAACTCTATATAATATCAAACAGATTACCGGTCAAAGTCGCTAAACAGAACGGAGCCTTTGTGTTTTCCCGGAGTGAGGGGGGACTGACTACCGGTTTGGATTCTCTACGGACTTCTTATGAAAGGCATTGGATAGGATGGCCGGGTATATGTGTAGACAAAGAGGAAGAGAAAATAGAGATCGGTTCCAGGCTAGAAGTAATGAACTTTCATCCGGTCTTTTTATCCGGATCGCATATCGAAAAATATTACGAAGGATATAGCAACAGTACGATCTGGCCTTTATGCCACTATTTCTTTGTATATACTCTCTATAAGAATAGCTTCTGGCAATCTTATCAGGTGGTTAATCAACTTTTTTGTGACGAAATATGCCGTAGGGTAAAGCCCGGTGATCAAGTATGGATACAGGATTATCAGTTGATGCTGCTTCCGGCTATGTTACGGAAAGCATGTCCGGAACTAAGTATCGGCTATTTCCATCATATACCTTTTCCGTCTTATGAACTGTTCCGTATTTTGCCGGAACGGGCGGAAATTCTGAAAGGACTGCTAGGGGCGGATTTTATAGCCTTCCATACACATGATTATATGCGGCATTTTATCAGTGCTGTGGAACGAGTACTCCATACCGATTTCAAGATGGATGAGATACAGTTGGGAGATCGTATTGTCCGGGTGGACGCTTTACCGATGGGAATTAATTATGAACTCTATCACGAAGCACCTAGAAAACCCGAAGTCCGCTCGGCTATCGACCGGACCCGTAAATTGTTCGGAAGTAACAAACTGATACTGTCGGTCGATCGCCTGGATTACAGTAAAGGTATCTTGCACCGTCTATGGGGATTCTCCTCTTTCCTGGAAAAACATCCCGAATATCATGGAAAGGTAACGTTGGCTATGGTGATTGTCCCTTCCCGTGACCACGTAGGAAGTTATGCGGAACTGAAAACTAGGATTGACGAGGAGATCGGATCAATTAACGGTCGTTACTCGACAATGGACTGGACACCGGTTTGCTATTTTTACCACGGCTTTTCATTAGAGGAACTGACAGCTATGTATTACGTTGCCGATGTTGCTCTGGTAACCCCATTGCGTGACGGAATGAATCTGGTTGCCAAGGAATATGTGGCGGCCAAATCGGATACGACCGGTGTTTTGATATTAAGCGAAATGGCAGGAGCCGCCGTCGAAATGACGGATGCTTTACTGATCAATCCGAATGATACTGAACAGATAGAACAGACTATCTGTCGGGCCCTGGAAATGCCGGTGGAAGAGCAGAAAGAACGTTTACAACGTATGCAGGCTGTCATTTCCGTACAGACGGTTGAGAAATGGGCTTCTGATTTTGTGAACAGCCTGGACGAAACATTCCGTAGAAATGAAATGCTTCGAAGCAAACGGATCTCCAAAGAAACGACGGCAATAATCCGGCAAGCTTACCGGAATGCCAGCCAACGTTTGATTCTATTGGATTATGACGGTACCCTGGCTGCTCTTGAAGCGCGTCCGGAAGATGCCGTACCTACTCACGAATTGCTTGACTTTCTGAAACAATTGTCGGATGATCCGGCCAATCATGTTGTCATTAACAGTGGACGTGATCATTTGACATTGGAAAAATGGTTGGGTGGTTTACCGATTTCTTTTGCTGCCGAACACGGCGCTTTTTACAAAGAGGATGGGGTTTGGCATAAGAATCAGAAGAAAGAAGAGTGGGATACCAGGTTATTGTTCATTCTGCATAAGTTTGTGGAAAAAACACCTCATTCACGTCTGGAAATGAAAGAAACGGCATTAGCCTGGCATTACCGGGAGTGTGATGTCTGGCTGGGTTCTCTCAGGGTTCAGCAGATGATCAATACATTGTATCCAATTTGTATGCGTCTGAACTTGCAGATTATACAAGGAAATAAAGTGGTTGAGATCAAATCCCCCGAATATAATAAAGGTTCAGAAGTGAATCGGCTGCTGCTGAAAAAACGTTATGATTTTATTCTGGCGATCGGAGACGATACAACGGATGAGGATATGTTTTGTGTCTTATCCAAAAAGACGATAACAATTAAGGTCGGGGATGTATCGGAAGTCGCAAACTTCAATTTACCGCTGCAGTCGGATGTCTTGCCGTTTCTTCGTAATATTACCGTTCCTTATGTAACGGATAAAAAAGAGAATGCTAAAGAACGCCTGAAAGAAGCGTTAGGATTTATCAAAGGATTACTAGGAAATAAAATAAAACAAATGATATGAATAATCTGAATTATGGAGTCATTGGTAATTGTCGTACGGCGGCACTCATCTCGGAAACAGGTAACATCGAATGGCTGTGTTTTCCTGATTTTGACTCGCCGTCCATCTTCGCCTGTTTACTCGACAGGGAGAAAGGTGGAAATTTTGGTTTCGAAGTGGATGAAAGTTATCAGATTACACAAACATACGTTCCTCAGACCAATATCCTCTCTACCCGTTTTTTTTCACAGACGGAAGAGTTTGTGGTGTTAGACTTCATGCCTTGTTATCGTTCCAGGGAGAATGAGCATTATCTTCCGGCTGAACTTTATCGTTATATCCATCTTGTGAAAGGGAAACCCCGTTTTAAGGTCAACTACGATCCGGCTCCCGATTATGCCCGGGGAGAGGTCATCTATAATATGACTTCGCAATACCTTGAAACGTATTGTAGCCCGTCATGAATCGTATCAGATCATGTATGGAATAAGAGGGGAAACAATATTAACGGAAACGATTTTATCTCATTTATCCGGTTATAAACATTCAACGCCGGTGCGGATCGGAAATGATGCCTATCATCAACGGCAGAATGACTCTTTTGGTTATCTGATGGACCTGATCTACCAATATTATCGTTTAATGCCCGGTACACTGGATGAAATAGAAGATATGTGGGAAATGGTGAAAAGTATCCTTTCCATGGTTATAGTCGATTGGAGGAAACCGGATAAGGGTATTTGGGAGATAAGAGGTGAGAGCCGTCATTTTGTTTCCTCAAAAGTGATGTGCTGGGTGGCCCTGGATCGTGGGGTACGGATAGCCTCCATGTTGGATAAACCTGTTTATATTGAACGGTGGCAACAAGAGGCGGACGAGATACGGAAGGATGTGTTTGAAAACGGTTGGAAAGAGGAAATACAGAGTTTCTCTCAAACCTATGATAACCTTACACTCGACTCTTCTTTGTTACTGATGGAACCTTACGGCTTTATCCGTGCTGATGATATTCGCTATATAAAGACTGTAGATGCAGTAAAAAAGAACCTTTTTCATAAGGGATTGATGTATCGCTATAACAGTGAGGATGATTTTGGTATGCCTGCCTCTGCTTTCACGATCTGTACATTCTGGCTGGTACAAGCCTTATTTGCTACCGGACGGAAAGAGGAGGCAAGGCAATTGTTTGATGAAATATTGAAATATTCAAATCATTTGGGCTTATTTAGTGAAGATATTGATTTCGATACGAAAGAACAATTAGGAAATTTTCCACAGGCTTATTCCCACCTGGCAATAGTGAAAACAGCCATATTGTTTGCAGAAGAGGACAAACGTTTATCGTTTGTCCGTCCCTGATTTTTTTCGTATACCTGATATTATTCGAGAAGATCCAATGAGTCGATATAAGATTCTGTTTTCGGACGAAGTTTCAGTACGATCGCTTCAAAAGGTCGTAATGTGATCTCATCTTTCACATCTATATCGATGGGCTTTTTATAATTGCAGAGAACAACCTCGACCTCTTCCAGCAGAAATCCCGGTAAGGCAATCGCAACCAAAGGAGTAAAGTTGAGGGCCACCAGAAAACGGTCGCCTTCACTTTCCCGCAGGTAGAGGAATGCTTTGGGGTTATTTGTATCCAGCAAGGTAAAT
This sequence comes from Parabacteroides leei, assembly GCF_023369805.1. Taxonomy (NCBI): domain Bacteria; kingdom Pseudomonadati; phylum Bacteroidota; class Bacteroidia; order Bacteroidales; family Tannerellaceae; genus Parabacteroides; species Parabacteroides leei. Next base: position 70,689 of record NZ_JAMBQG010000007.1, on the reverse strand, counting down.
GTACCATATACCAGGTTGGGGTTTTCTTTACGGAAAGCGATGACTTTTTTGAAATAATTCAAGATGGAATCTTTTTCTTTCTCTTCAGAAGTAACGTTGAAAGTCTGGTAATCCGGATTTACTTTTATCCAGGGTTTTCCAGTGGTGAATCCGGCATTTTCTGATTTATCCCACTGGAACGGGGTACGGGCGTTATCACGGCCGATTTGTTTCTGTTCTTCTAGGAAGGCCTGTGTATCTCCACCTTCCTTTTCAGTTTTCTTATATCTGTTTTTTGTATCGATGTCATTGTAATCGTCTATGTTTTCGAAACATATATTACACATCCCTATCTCATCGCCCGCAAACCAGTAAGGTGTGCCTCGCATGGTCAGCAGGAAAGTGGTCAGCATTTTGGCGGATATGGAACGAAACCGGGGATCGTCGCTACCGAAACGTGAAATCATACGCGGTTGGTCATGGTTACCCAGATAGATGGAGGGCCAGCCTCTATCCACCGCTTTATCCCATTCGGCGAACATCTTTTTTAGACTGATCAGGCTGTAATCGATACCTGTGTCCGGAAAATCAGGAAGTGATGTGTTCCGGATACGGGCTGCGTCAAAATGATAAAGCATATTTAGCTCCTCACGATCCGGATCGACGAATTTGGCAACATCTTCAACCGGTACGGCAGAACCTTCGCCCACACTCATACAATCATAATGGCTTAAAACAGCACGGTTCATTTCATGCAAATAATCATGCAGATGTTGGCCTTTTGCATAAAACTCGAATAAGCCGGGAAATTGTTTTAAGTCTATTTCGGGGAATGAAACATCTTTTGCAATCAATGAAATAGAATCCATACGGAAGCCGTCGATACCTTTGTCGAACCAAAATTTCATCATATCGAAAATCTCACGTCTTACATCAGGGTTCTCCCAGTTGAGATCCGGCTGTTTTCGAGAGAAATAATGAAGATAATAAGAGTCTGTCTGCTTATTATAAGCCCAGGCAGTACCGTCTTCATCGAAATAACTGGGACGTAAAGGTGGTTCTCCTTGTTCGGCCGGCCACCAATGATAATAAGTATAATAGGGATTGGTGCGCGATTTACGTGCTTCTTCAAACCAGGGATGTTCGTCACTGGTGTGGTTGACTACCAGGTCGAGTACGAGACGAAGGCCCCGTTTATGGATTTCGTGGAGCAGCCTGTCGAAGTCTTCCATATTACCGAATTCTTTCATGATTTCGTAATAATCGCTGATATCATATCCGTTATCATCGTTGGGAGAGAGAAAGATAGGATTTAGCCAGATTACGTCTACCCCCAGGCTTTGTATATAGTCCAGTTTAGTAAGGATACCGGTCAGGTCGCCGATCCCGTCGCCATCACTGTCTTTAAAACTACGGGGATAGATTTGATATATAACAGCCTCTTTCCACCAGGCTCTTTCGGTTGTTTCGATCCGTTCGAGCGTGTTTTTGCTTGTATGTTTTGACATTTCTCGTTTCATTTTTCCTTATAACAACGGGAAAGGGGACATGGTTTAATACAGATTTTGCATACTATTTGGAAATATGGAAAAAGTATTCTTATCTTTGTCACATAATTTTATAAATACTCCGATGAAAATATCTTAAGTAAAGCCGGTTTTCGCATAATAGTAGTATACTTTCGGTCCTTGAACTGAAAGCCTTATTTGTTCCCTCCCGGCTATCCAGATGCCATTCTCCGGCATATCTTTTTAATCCATTTCAGTGTCTAACATTTTTAAAGAAATTAGTCTATGTGCATATCAGTACAGCAGCTTAGCTATATCCATGCGGATAAAGAACCACTATTTCAGAATATTAATTTGACGGTAAATAAAGGAGAGCAATTATCATTAGTCGGAAATAACGGTTCCGGTAAATCCACTTTGCTTCGTATTATTGAAGGCGGATTGAAACCTGTTTCCGGCGAGGTCGTTTGTTCTTCCAACCCCTATTATGTGCCCCAACATTTCGGGCAATACGATCAACTTACGGTTATGCAGGCCTTACAGGTGGAACCTAAGATCAAAGCGTTACATGCCATTATTGCAGGCGATGCCTCTGATGAGAATTTTACGATATTGGATGACGACTGGAATATTGAGGAGCGCAGTCTGGCAGCCCTTTCCTTCTGGGGATTGGAACATATACAGCCGGATCAGCCCATGCGTCTACTCAGTGGCGGGGAGAAGACAAAAGTATTCCTGTCAGGCCTGCAGATCCATTCGCCGGAAATTATTCTGATGGATGAGCCGACTAATCATCTGGATACCGGAAGCAGAAATAAGTTATACAGTTTTATAGAGTCGAGTCGTGCCACGATGCTTATCGTGAGCCACGACCGGACTTTGTTGAATCTGTTACCTTATACCTGTGAACTGGACAGAAGTAAGGTAACTCTGTATGGGGGTAATTATGAATTTTATAAAGAACAAAAGGAACAGGTATTAGTAGCCTTACAAAATCAGTTGAATGAAAAAGAAAAAGAGTTGCGCCTGGCAAAGAAAACAGCCAGGGAAGCATTGGAGAGAAAGAATAAATCGAGTGTAAGAGGAGAGAAAGCAGCTGTAAAGAAAGGTATCCCCCGGATAATGATGGGAGCTATGAAACAGCATGCTGAACAAAGCACCGTTAAACTAAAGGATGTACATGATGAGAAAATGAGTTCGATCAGTTCTACCATTACGGATATCCAGACTGCTTTACCTGATATGCGACAGATGAAAACTGATTTTAACTCCCCTAATCTTCATATCGGCAAAATACTGGTAACCGTTAAAGGTATGAACTTTGGATATGGCCCGGATCGTTTATGGTCTGAACCGTTGAATCTTCAAATTAAAAGTGGTGACCGTATCCAGTTCAGCGGTAACAATGGCACAGGGAAAACTACATTGCTGAAATTGATTTTGGGTGAACTGGAGCCGACCGACGGTTCTATTGACCGTGCCGATTTCAAATATGTATATATCGACCAGGAATATTCGATCGTGAAACCCTGCCTGACAGTCTTTGAACAGTTGGAGCAATTCAATTTGTTTGCTAAACCGGAACATGAGTTAAAAATGATCCTGAGTCGTTTTCTTTTTCCGGTCGGTACATGGGATAAAACCTGTTTAAAGTTAAGCGGTGGAGAGAAAATGAGGTTGGCTATCTGTTGCTTGATGGTCAGCAATAATACGCCGGATATTTTTATTTTAGATGAACCGACGAACAATTTGGATATACAGAGTGTTAATATAATAACCGCAGCAATAAAGGACTATCAAGGTACGGTGCTGTTGGTCTCACACGATCTTTATTTTGTGAAAGAAATTAAAATAAACAGGTTCGTTGAACTTTTTTCTTCAAGGCCTGTTATTAAGATATAGTGTTTTTCATGGTATTAGAATTAAGTTAGATTAGGTTATCCGTCTTGTTCGTGAGAATAGGGCGGTTTTTTTGTGCCCTATGGTTTGTATTTGGATAAAGTCAGTATTTCCTGTGCATTTTCGTTTTTCATCAATGCTTCAAGGGTCGCATTCGTTTCCTTCATATATTGGGTTACGATTTGCAGGCCGACCCAACTTCCGATATTCCCCGGTGCATCGCTTGTCAGGAACTGTGCAGGCATATCTTCGAAGTATTTCATGGTCGTCATTTGGTCGGGAGTATATAAATGTTTACGCTCCACAATCGCTTTCCATAATTTTGCTTCGTTGTTTTTACACCATTCCCATGCTTCATCCGTATAACCGAACAGACTGGCCGGTGTCATTTCCGGTAGAGCCGATAGAACCAGATATTTAATCTTACCTTCATAGATCATACGGTCGAGCAGTACATTCTCTTTTCCTGTGAACGGATATTCGGACATCAGCCAACCTGCTACATAATCGGGAACTACGTGTGACGGCTGCATTTTACGGCGTTGGTAGTCATAAAAGAAATCCTGATACAGAGGGTAATCTTCTCCCATATACTTATCGATAGAGAGCGATAATAAACTGTCTCCTACCAATACATTCTGATTGAAACCGGAGACATGCATATATAAAGCCGGGATCTGCATGGCCGGGAAGTTTTCATGTATCCAGGCAAAAGCATTCCCGAGCGACTGTTCCAGTTCTGTTACGGAGTCATATTTCTGAATGGCATCGCTATAAAGGCTTTTCAATGTCGGTTCCGAATAAAAGTTCTCAAGCTTCGTAAAGAAGCCCAGCATATCCGGCGATTGCATGTTCAAAATACCTTTACCTAGAATTTCTGTCATTTGGGGATACTTGGCCAGTAACTGTTGGTTGAGTGTACTGTCGTCCGAATTGATCAGTTGAAACACTTCTTTATCGAAACGGTTGATAGGCATCGGGGTGGCAGTAGTAATACTGTTTGCATGACTGTTTTGTCCGTTACAACTGCAAAAACTGACGGTCATAAGGAATGTCAGGAATATTTTGAAGATCATCGTTTATATCTTTATGTTATCTATTTACTTTCTTCCCTGTCATTTTAATACGTTAAAAAATATTACCTGGTATAGTGATTCCAAATACCCGGTATAGTAATCCGATTTACATGGCATGGCAGTGACAAATTGATAAACGGATATTTATCGGTTATATTGTATGGAATGCATCTTATTATTACCTTTGCAACCCTTTTTGAATATCCAATATGCAATTTACGAATAAACAAATTTGGCAGATAACCTATCCTGTACTGATCAGCTTGCTGATGGAGCACATGATCGGCTTAACAGATACGGCTTACCTGGGACGGGTAGGAGAGGTGGAACTTGGTGCATCGGCATTGGCAGGAGTTTACTATTTGGTGATCTATATGTTGGGGTTCGGCTTTAGTGTCGGAGCGCAGGTATTGATGGCTCGGAGGAATGGCTCGCATGATTATACCCGGATCGGTCCGGTATTTATGCAGGGTACGCTTTTCCTGTTATTACTGGCCGGAGCCTTATTTACTATCTCTCATTTCTATTCTCCTGTCATACTACGGAAGCTGATCGGTTCGGATGATGTGTATCAGGCGACCATGAGTTATATCGACTGGCGTGTTTACGGTTTTTTCTTCTCGTTTATAGCGGTGATGTTCAGGGCTTTTTATGTCGGTATCACCAAGACGAAGATACTAACAGCCAACTCGGTTGTGATGGTGTTGACTAATGTAATGCTGAATTATGTCCTGATATTCGGTAAATTCGGATTTCCGGCATTGGGGATTGCCGGAGCAGCTATTGCGTCTTCTATCTCGGAAGCCGTGTCGGTATTGTTTTTTATTTTTTACACCTGGAAGAAAATCGATTATAAGAAATATGCTATGTTCAGCTTCTCCGGGATCGATTTCCGGATGCTCAGGCAGATATTAAGTGTTTCCATCTGGATCATGGTGCAACATGGTATTGCATTTTTAGGTTGGTTTATCTTTTTTGTCGTGATGGAGCATCAGGGGGAACGACCGTTGGCTATCACCAATGTAGTACGTAGTATCTCCTCTTTCCTGTTTATGTTCGTCAATGCTTTTGCTTCCACCTCGAGTTCGCTGGTAAGTAATTTGATCGGTTCAGGGAAATCGGATCAGGTGATGGGATTGTGCGGGCGTATGATTCGTCTCTGCTATTTCTTCGTGTTGCCGATAGGTGCGTTAATTGCTTTATTCCCGGACTTGGTTTTGAGGATATATACGGATAACCCGGACTTGATACAGAGTTCTATCCCTTCGTTATGGGTAATGCTTTCCTCTTATATCCTGGCAGTTCCCGCTTTTATTTATTTCTTCAGTGTGTCGGGAACTGGAAATACACAGTCTGCGTTACTGATCGATATGGCCAGTATATTTGTATATATAGCTTATACCTATTGGGTAGGTGCCTGGTTAATAGCGGATGTCGCTGTTTGCTGGACAACGGAGTATGCTTATAACGGGATGTTATTGATCTCGTTCTTCTATCTTTGGAAAGGAAATTGGCGGAATAAAAGAATCTGAAAATATTTTTTTCATCGTTTTATAAGAACCGTCAGTCGTAGTGAAAGATCGAAGAATACCATCTTGGCATTTACGTTCTGTGTAATGTGCCGTTCTGCTTTGGCCAGTTCTTCCATGATATCGAATACGTTCCTTTCGTTGACGAAAGGAGCGAACTTGACGGCAAATCCAGCTTCATCCATATTCATATAATTCAATTCCGGAGATTGGAAACGGTACATAAAGTTTTCACGGATCAGGTGCTGGCAGTATTGCAGGAAGTTTTTTTGTCGTTCGCGTCCGATGCCAGCCAGAATATCTCCCATTGCTTTCATCCCTTTTACGTTGCGTGCCCAGGAGTTACGCATCATCGTTTTAAATTGTTCCAGGTAGAAGCTATTCTCTTCACTCAGGCTGATTGCTTCCACTGCTTTCAGGTAATTACCGTTTGCCAAATGGGCGACATGCTTGGCGTCGTCTGCTGCCAGTCCAAATTGTGTGACCATAGCAGATGTAATCGCTTCCGGATGGATAGATCGTACATTGATCCGTTGTGCACGTGACAAGATTGTTCCTAATACCTGATCGGGTATTTCCGAAACCATCAGGATAACGGTGTTTAAAGGAGGTTCTTCAATAACCTTCAATAGTTTGTTGGCACAGGTTGGATGCATTTTTTCCGGTAGCCAGACTAATAAGATACGATAGGTCGCTTCGTATATTTTCAGATTCAGCTTACGTATAATCTCATCGCTTTCCTTTGAATAGATGATAGCCTGGGAATTACCGGCGTCGATGTAATCGAGCCATCCATCTATATTGAAGTAAGGACGTTCTTTCAGGAAACTGCGCCATTCGGTCAAATAGTCATCGCAGACTTCCTTTTTCTTTTCTTTCTTGGCAACGATAGGAAATACGAAATGTAAATCCGGATGTGCCAGTTCATTGTATTTCAAACAGGAAGGACATGTTCCGCAGGCATCCGTCTCTGTCCGGTGTGTGCAATTCAGGTAACGGGCATAAGCTAATGCCAAAGGAAAAGCTCCCGCTCCTCCCTGTTCTGTAAATAACTGGGCATGAGGTACAACACCCGTTTGTGCTGAGTGGATAAGTCGTTTTTTTATTTCTTCCTGACCGATTATATCTTTGAAATACATGAATGTTCTTTTTGTATTGTTAGAACAAAGGTACGAATAATCGGGAAAAATAAGAAGATATCAGTGCGATATACCTTCAGACCAGGTGAATAAAGTACAGGAGAGGAAGATAATCCTTTAATTCTTTGCGTAATATATTTAAAGCTTGTTGGATCCGATAGTCTATTGTTTTTATTTGTTCCTCCAACACATTCTCCCAGTCTGCAGAATCAGCCTGCAGCTGACGAACAGGTGAAGAGTATGGCTTCCGAATTATGGGGAAAGATCGATGGTACAAATGTCACTTCTGGTCAAGTGGGTAAAGGTATGTTGTTTAACGGTGTCGGCCTGGAAGAGGTATTATTCGATCCTATAACAGGTAGAACACGGGAGCTGACAGAATTTACCTCAGATGATAAGGGAACAACAGTTCCAGTGACATTACATGGTTATGAAAGTGGGTTTATAGTATTCAGGAAAAAGGGAGAACCGACAGCCGGTGCAAAGAATTTCCCGCAGCCGATTAAAGTCTCGGAACTGAAAGAGGCATGGAATGTGAAGTTTAATGGTAAACTATCCAACCCCGCTTCAATCCGTCTGGAAGAACTTCAGGATTTGTCGCAGTCATCAAATGATAGTATCAAATATTTCTCAGGGAATATGATTTATACAACGACATTTGATTTCGATCGTTCATTATCCGATGGCGAACAGATTTATCTGGATCTTGGTGAAGTAAATAAACTGGCCAAAGTGTGGGTTAATGAAGAATATGTAGGTGGAGCATGGACGATGCCGTATCATGTGGATATCTCTTCCGCATTGAAGCAAGGAAAGAATGTGCTTCGTATCGATGTAGTCAATACCTGGGTGAATCGTATGATCGGCGATAAAAATTTGCCGAAGGAACAACGTGAAACATGGGCTGGAATAAATGATTACCTGCCTGATTCTCCCTTGCAGAAAACGGGGTTGATCGGACCGGTAAAGCTTAAGTCCGTAAAATTTAAATAGTTTAAGAACAACTTATGACAAGTCCTAAATAACTTCTAGCGGTTGTTTAGGGCTTGTTTTCTTCCATCTTTATAATGTGTTAATGTTATCGGCTGTATTTTCTCAAAGATGCATTTTGCGATATAGAATAACAATAAAAAAGGATATACTGCCAAATCCATAGCGATGAATAGTATGTATTTCATTTCAATCTTCTTTTAAAATTTATCTTTAAGACAGAGATCTTTCAAAAACCCCTATCCATATAACAGATATTTTTTGTTTTTGTGTGAAAAGCTATAAGATATCTCTCGGAATACTCAGGAAAATTCTCTTATAGATAATGACAGATTGTTTATTAAACTAGCTCGTTTGTAATAAAAGTTGTTTGTATTGTCTTTTTTTATGACGCGCAAAGATACAAAAAAGCTGCATCTGTATTTGTTTCAGTGTAATAATTAACTATTTAGTCGTTTTGGAGTCCTTGAATTTTTTCATTCGGACGTTTTTTTTAATAGTTCCGGAGGAAAATTTTTGAAAGTCCGGTCTTTTATCTTCAAAAGTACTGACTTAACATTTGTAAATAAGGCTTCTTTTCGAAGAGAAAATATGATTTTTGGTGGAAATTAGTATGTTATCGAGCATGATTTGATTGTGGATCGGTTATTAATACTCAAAGGTTTTAACTATCTATATGATTGGATTATTATGATGTGATGTGCGGTAAGATGTAAAAAGGGAGTGAATGCTTTTAAATAGTCATGTTTGATCCGTCTTTTAGTATGTTCCTGATAGTGTAAAAGTCCGTGAGAATGCTGTGTATTTGACCGTAATGTATCTTTGCCCGAAATATGAAATTGTCAGAGGGGATAAATGTCAAAGTGACAAACTGGTTAAAACATTACGGTGTAGTATTATCTGCAACTAACATAAAATCCAGGTTGGTTGTTTTTTTATAATTTAGGGTATTGACTTTTTATTAACTTTGTAAGTCTATGAAACTAATAATATGATGAACAGACGTTTATTTTTGCAAAAGGCATGTGGGGGAGTGTTGTTGTTGGCTGCTTCTCCTTCTTTAATATCATGTGACCGTCAGCAGCATCCATGACATGGATAGTATTTCCAAAGAGGACTTTTTGCAGCATACGTCCAATCATGGTGATGCCGATAAGAAAACATATTATTCGTTTACCTTTAATTGTCTGAAATTCATTGTCCTGGATGCAAATCATAATCTGGATGGAGCACCTTATGATAAAGGAAACTTTGACTGGACAAAGGCTTTTATCCTGAGTATAATTCTGTCATTTGGAGTCATATATCTTTTTTATATTTCTTTTCACCGTGGTAATGAGATGTATGCCATTAAAAAATAATTTATTAAACAGGCTTTAAGAATCCGGAGTTATTTATTCGGGTTTGACAAAAGTGAAAGGTGTAGTCAGAGCAAAGTCTTGATATGAGCCTAAGTGGAAATATTAAGAACAGACCCCCGAAAGTTTAGATACTCTTTCGGGGTTTTTATTATTCAGCATTGATATTCGCATTGTTATTTATTGTCAAAATAGCAGATGGTTTTCTTCTTGGTTCCGAATTTGAGGTGCATTTGGAGAATCCGTTCCGAATTTAAAAACTATTGACGCAAACATTATACCTGCTGATAATGAGATCATAGTTTACTTTGTTGTTGTGAAATTTTACAAATGAAAACATTGCGTAAAACAATTTTTACTAAACTTAGTTTTTATGGAAAATACAAAAAGGTGTGTTTGGAAACGAGGAGGATACTTGTTTATAGCGACTTTGTTAAGCACCGGTCCTTTTTCCAGTCATGTAAATGCCGGAACTGATCATGATCAGTTCAACTCGGCGACTACCGAGTTGAACAATGGTCTAAATCAGAAAAAAATATCCAGAACCATTATTGATGAAACAGGTCTTCCTGCTATTGGAGCCAATGTAGTACAAAAAGGTACTATAAATGAAGGTATAACAGATATAAACGGGAGATTCTCTTCAGAGTTTCCTGAGGATGCCGTTTTGAAAATCTCTTATATCGGTTATTTGACTCAATCTAGACCAGCTGGGAGCAAATATTCTTTACGGATCACCCTTAGGGAAGATACTCAAAAGCTGGATGAGGTGATTGTTTTCGGTTACGGTTCTACGGATGCAACCTCTACGACTGTTTATATGAATGCCGGTAACGGTGTCGTTGTAGTCACAACAAAACAAGGAAAAACCAGAAAGCTAAGTGTGAATTTTCAGGCTAATTTCGCTTTCAATACATTGTCTTATCCGTCAGAGCGCATGGATGCCTACAAATATGCTACAGCAGTCAATAATTTGTATCAGTTACTGGGTAATGGTGTCTACTCATTCAGAACCCCAGAAGAAATGCTACATTTGAAAATCCTTCCAATATCAGTATGAGCTGTTCTTCTTATCAGCATGCAAGAATAATCATAATATAATCCATTTTTATAAATAAGTTTTCTATTCTCTTTTTTATCATATAAAATAGTAATAATTTATGTTGAAAAAATTCAAACCTATCAGTCTGATTTTATTGGCAACCGCACTAAGCTCCGGAGAGTTTGGCTACGCTTCAGACGTCACACCTGTCTTACCGATTACAGGCGCTTTCCAGCAAACAGGAAAAATTTCTGGTATAGTATCAGATAGCTTCGGCCCTGTAGCCGGAGCTACTGTTGTTGTGAAAGGCACAACAAGCGGAAATATCACCGATATGAATGGGCAATTCATATTGGAAGGAGTGAAAAATGGAGATATTATTCAGATATCTTTTATTGGTTATGCCACTCAGGAAATTAAGTACACCGGACAAGTTTCCATCTCTATAACACTTCAAGAAGATACACAAAAGCTGGATGAAGTCGTTGTGGTCGGTTTCGGTACTCAAAAGAAAGTAAATTTGACAGGTTCGGTTGGTACGGTTAATGCAGAAGCATTAGAATCAAGACCGGTACAAAATGCCGTACAGGCCATGCAAGGAATGGTGCCGGGTCTTCAAATCTCGACAACCAGTGGTACACTGGACAAAAAGATGGATATGAATATTCGTGGTACAGGAACTATCGGCGAAGGATCAGAAAGCGGCCCGCTCGTATTAATCGATGGAATGGAAGGCGATATCAATTCTATCAATCCTCAGGATATCGAAAACATTTCAGTACTGAAAGATGCTGCTGCCTCATCTATCTACGGTTCACGTGCACCGTTCGGAGTGATTTTGGTAACAACTAAAAGTGGTAAAAGCGGTAAAACCACAGTTAATTACAACAACAATTTCCGCTGGGGAAGTCCAGTAAAAATGCCGAAACAAATGGACTCTTACACATTCGCAACTTTCTATAACGACGCCTGTATTAATAAAGGAGATGGACCTTATTTTCAACCGGATCATTTACAGCGTATTAAAGACTATCAAACAGGCAAAATATCAACAGTCAATCTTGCCAACGGAAACTATTGGTACGACGGTTATGCACAGGGAAATGCCAATACCGACTGGTATGATGTTCTCTACCGCGATCAGACTTTCTCGCAGGAACATAACCTAAGTTTGAATGGAGGATCGGAGAAGGTAAACTATTACTTGTCGATGAATTATCTGGATCAAAATGGCCTGATGGAATTCAATCAGGATACTTACAACCGCTACACGGCAACAGCCAAGATCAACGTGATACTGACCGACTGGGCAAAAATCAATTACAGTTCCCGTTTGACCCGTGAAGATTTCGGACGTCCTTCAGCTTTAAAAAGTGAATTATTCCGCGACCTGGCTCGCCAGGGATGGCCCACACTGCCTTTGTACGATGATAATGGTTTTATGTTCTCTTCTCCCTCTCCTGCATTAGGATTGAGAGACGGCGGACGGGACAAAACACAAACAGATAATATCTATCAACAAGCTTCACTGATCCTGGAGCCGGTAAAAAACTGGATAACACATATAGACGTCAATTATCGCATTCTCTCGGCTAACCGCCACTGGGACAAACAGTATCTTTATAACCATGATATAAACGGTAACCCGTATGTATACGATTCGAACTCAAACGTTCATGAAGATCAGAAGAAAGAAAATTATATGAATATTAATGCCTATACGGAGTATTCGCATAGTTTGGAATCGGGACATAATTTCAAAGGAATGGTTGGTTTCCAGACCGAGCAACTGAGATATACGGAGTTCGGCTTGCAACGCGATGGCATTATCATAGCGGGACTGCCGGAAGTCGATATCACTACCGGATTGGATTATTACGGTAATGTGATAACCCCAGCCGTCAACGGTGCACGCAAGGCTTGGTCTACCGCTGGCTTCTTCGGACGTATCAATTACGATTATAAAGGAAGATATCTGGCAGAGGTCAACCTGCGCTACGATGGAACTTCCCGTTTCCGCAGAGAACAACGCTGGAACTGGTTTCCTTCATTCTCTTTGGGATGGAACATTGCACGCGAAGAATTCTGGGAACCGGTTGTCGATTATGTTGGCACATTTAAAATTCGCGGATCATATGGTGAATTAGGAAACCAGAATACAAAAGAATGGTACCCTACCTATCAGACACTGATCGTAAAAGCCAGCAACGGTGAATGGCTGCAAAACGGAATGAAGCCTAACACGGCAGAAGTGCCGGGGCTGATAAGTTCAACCTTAGGCTGGGAACGTGTACGTAACTGGAATCTCGGTTTCGACTTTGGGGCATTCAACAACCGCCTGACAGGATCTTTCGATTACTATAACCGTATGACGCTCGATATGGTAGGACCTGCTCCCGAATTACCCTATATCCTCGGATTGGAAGTCCCCAAAACGAATAATACAGACTTGAAAACTTACGGCTTCGACCTGGACATCAGTTGGAATGACCGCTTGAGAAACGGTTTGGGCTATGGTGCCAAGTTCATCCTTTCGGACTCGCGTACAAAAATCACCCGTTATCCAAACCCTACCAATACGTTAGATAAGTATAAATCAGGAGAAGTGATGGGCAATATCTACGGATATGAAACGATTGGAATTGCTAAATCAAAAGAAGAAATGGATCAACATCTTGCAACTCTTCCGAACGGTGGACAAAATGCACTGGGAACGAACTGGGATGCAGGTGATATCATGTATAAAGATTTGAACGGAGACGGCAAAATCGATAATGGCGGAAATAAATATAACGATATGGGTGACATGAAGAAAATAGGAAACAATACCCCCCGCTATTTATTCGGAGTAGATCTGAGTGCCGATTACAAAGGATTCGACTTCCGGGCTTTCTTCCAGGGAGTAATGAAACGTGATTACTGGCAAGGTAGTCCTTATTTCTGGGGCGCTTCCAGTCTCTGGCACTCTACCGGTTTTGTAGAACATACCGATTACTTCCGTGCGGCACAATCAAACGACCTGGCAGCAAATTTAGATGCCTACTATCCTCGTCCGGTATTTGATTCCGACAAAAATAAGCAGAAGCAAACTTCTTACATTCAGAATGCGGCTTATATCCGTTTGAAAAACATTCAACTGGGTTATACGTTACCGACGGCTATGACACATAAATTCTATGTATCAAAACTGCGCGTATTCATTTCCGGTGAAAACCTGTGGACTGGAACTTCACTTGCCAATATGTTTGATCCTGAAACCATTGGAGGAGGCGATGATGACGACAAAAACGGTAATGCCTATCCCTTGTCAAAAACAATATCTTTCGGTATAAGTATAACTCTCTAATAAAGAAAAAAATCATGACACAAATCAATATATTCAAATATGTAGCAGGAGCCGCATTACTTGGAATTTTCAGCTCATGTAACGATTATCTGGATCAGGAGCCCAAGTCAACAATTTCACCGGAAAAATATCTGGTAGAAGAAGCACAACTGGCTTCTTATGCAAATGGGTTGTATAAAGATGTACTTCCTAATCATGCTTACGGCTACGGTCTTTTTGGTGAGGATAAAGACACCGACAATCAAGCTAGTTTCAGTTTTAATGATCGATATATTACCGGACAATGGAAAACGAAACAGTCACAGAAAATGGATGATGATCCTTATCGCTTCAAGTTCATTTACAGTTGTAACTACTTTCTGGAAAATGTACTGCCACGCTATAATGAAAAAACACTTTCAGGTGATGACACTAAGATCCGTCAATATATCGGCGAAATCTATTTTTTACGTGCACACGAATACTTCAAACGCTATCAGATGTTCGGTGATTTTCCGATTGTGCGTAACACAGTGCCCGATCAAATGGAGTCACTGGTAGAGGCCAGCAAACGCTCGCCGCGCAACGAGGTAGCTCGTTTTATCATTTCCGATCTTGATTCGGCTATTATGTTGATGGGGTCAGGCATGGGGACCGACAAAACACGCCTGAATAAAGAAACAGCCCTGTTACTCAAATCGCGGGTAGCTTTGTTTGAAGGAACCTGGCTGAAATACTTCAAAAACACGGCATTCGTGCCCAACGGACCGGAATGGCCGGGTAAGAGCAAAGAATACAATGCGAATTATCAATTCCCGGCCGAAGATATCGACAAAGAAATCAATTATTTCCTGACCGAGTCGATGGAAGCCGCTAAAGAACTGGGAGACGGAATAACCTTGGTTGAAAATACAGGTCTGGTACAACAATCGATCTCAGAAGCTCCTAACCCTTATATGGATATGTTTTCGGCAGAAGATATGTCGGGCTACAGCGAAGTATTACTATGGCGTCCGTATAGTAAAGCACTGGGTGTGACACACAATGTTGTAACTGCCGGACAACACGGTAATTACGGAATCGGCCTCACACGTGGTATGGTAGAAAGCTTCTTAATGGCCAACGGCTTACCGATTTATACTGCCGGCAGCGGTTATCATGGTGATGAAACAATTGCCGATATCCGCAAAGACCGTGATTCTCGCTTATCAATCTTCTTGAAAGAACCGGGACAAAAAAATATCCTGTTTGAAGCAGCTGAAGGCGATATGGCAGTTCCTGTCGAACCATATCCCGTTATCCTGAACAGTAATCCGGAGAAAGGATACTCAACCGGTTATGCTATTCGTAAAGGCGGCAGCTATGATCAGAAGCAATGCGGAAATACTGTAAACTATACAGGGGCTATGGTATTTCGAGGAACAGAGGCTTTACTAAACTATATGGAAGCTTGTTACGAAAGAGATGGAGTTTTGGATGGAACGGCTCAAGACTATTGGAGACAAATCCGCCAACGTTCTCATATCGATCTTGATTATAACAAAACCATTGCTGCAACTGATATGAGTAAAGAAGGGTTAAACGACTGGGGTGCTTATTCAGCCGGTCAGCTGATAAATCCTACTCTTTATAATATCCGCCGGGAACGTCGTAGCGAATTAATGGCAGAAGCATTGCGTTATATGGACCTGCGTCGATGGAGAGCGATGGATCAGATGATAAAGACTCCTTATCACATTGAAGGTTTCAAAATCTGGGGTGAAATGCAAAACTGGTATAAAAATGCTGATGGAACATCACAATTGATCTATGGTATGGACAATGCCACATCCAATGTATCCGAACCATCACGCAGCAAATACCTGCGTCCATATGAAAAGGTGAATAACTCCATCGCAAAAGATGGCTATACATGGTCAATGGCGCATTACCTGACTCCATATAATATCCAGCATTTTGATATTACATCCAATACTGGTAGTATAGAAGATTCACCAATCTACCAAAATCCTTATTGGCCAACAGAAGCCAACATGCCAGCTATCAAGTAATGTACAACATATTCAGGTCTAATTATTAATATTCAAGAGCCCATCTATTTGCTATTAGATGGGCTCTTCTTACTAAATGATTACGAATATTTTAGTGGGTATACACCTAAACTCTCTGTTGTTTGCCAAACAATATAGCAGATTGATCTTTTACTAAAAGAGGACTTTTACAATCTAGTCGAGCAAATACCCTTGATAAGAATGACATATGAAGAAAAACTGATAGACCGTTTCCGTGTTTATCAACAATTGTTTCTTTCCCGTATAAAAATACTCCGTCTTGGAAGATAATCTCTTTTTTAATATACTTCTTTAGCCACCTTATAAACACTATCCGTTGCCATCATTGTATAAAAATGCAGGCTGGGAACTCCGTGAGCGATCAGGTCTTTACATTGTTGAATACACCATTCTACACCAACGGCTTTTACTTCGTCGTCGTTATTACATTTACGAAGTTCGGTGGCAAACGGTTCCGGTATATCGGAACGGAATATTTTAGGTAATACCGTTAATTGATTCTTGAATACGACGGGCTTGATTCCCGGAATGATCGGAACAGTGATCCCTTCCGCACGGCAACGATCCACAAATGAATAATATTTTTCGTTGTCGAAGAACATTTGAGTTACCAGGTAATCGGCTCCGTTTTTTACTTTCTCTTTCAGGTAGAAAATATCGGAATCCATATTGGGAGCCTCTTCATGCTTTTCCGGATAACAGGCCATACCGTAGGAAAATGGGGTTTCATTGGCTTCAAATGTAGAACCGTCTACTGCGATACCTTTGTTGAAGTTGTTTACCTGTTCCTGTAAATCGGTTGCATGTTCATGATACTGGTCGGTGTTCTGTCCGGCCTCTAACGTTTTTACATCCCCGCGGAGTAGAAGCAGGTCGTAAACACCTAAAAAGTTTAGGTCGATCAGCGCATATTCGGTTTCGTCTTTCGTAAAACCTTTACAGATGATATGCGGGACGGCCGGAATGCCATATTTATTCTGGATGGCGGAAGCAATAGCCACCGATCCCGGTCGCTTGCGGATATTCACTTTCTGAAAACTTCCGTCGGGGAGTGTTTTATAAATGTATTCGCTGTGATGGGATGTTATATTAATGTACTTAGGATCGAATTCTTTTAGTTTATCAATCACATTGTACACTTTTTGTATGCTGTTTCCTTTTATAGGAGGAAGTATTTCGAATGAGAAAGCAGTCGTTTTACTGCCGTTGATCAAATCAATGACTTTCATATTTTAATTATTTTTGCTGCAAAAGTAACAATTATCATCTGAAATAGCTTACTTTTGCGATCATAATCTAATTACGACATTATATGGAAAATATTAATTGGTCTGATCTTGCATTTGGTTATATGAAGACAGACTACAATGTACGGTGTTATTATCGTGATGGTAAATGGGGGGAATTAGAAGTTAGTTCTTCTGAGATCATCAATATTCATATGGCAGCGACTTGTCTGCATTACGGACAAGAATCGTTTGAAGGTCTGAAAGCTTTCAGAGGTAAAGACGGTAAGATCCGTGTGTTCCGTATGGATGAAAACGGCAAACGTATGCAGGCTTCCAGCCGGGGTATCAAGATGGCTGAACTTCCTGTAGAAATGTTTGAAGAAGCTGTTCGCAAAGTAGTGAAATTGAACGAACGTTTTGTTCCTCCTTACGAGAGTGGAGCAGCATTATATATCCGTCCGTTGATGATCGGCTTGGGTGCACAGGTTGGTGTAAAACCGGCTCCTGAATATATGTTTATGATTTTTGTAACTCCGGTAGGTCCGTATTTCAAAGGTGGTTTCCAACCTTCAAAGGTTTGTATCATGCGTGAATATGACCGTGCAGCTCCTCAGGGAACAGGTACGATAAAAGTCGGTGGTAACTATGCCGCCAGCCTTGTTGCCGGTGAAAAAGCAAAGGAAAAAGGATATGCAGCTGTTCTTTATCTGGATCCGAAAGAAAAGAAATACCTGGACGAGTGTGGTCCGGCAAACTTCTTCGGTATCCGTGGCAATAGCTATATCACTCCGCAGTCTCATTCTATCCTGCCTTCAATCACCAACAAGAGTTTGCAGCAATTGGCCGCAGATATGGGACTGACCGTTGAACGTCGTCCGGTTCCGGTGGAAGAGCTCGCAACATTTGATGAAGCGGCAGAATGCGGAACAGCAGCCGTTATCGCTCCGATCTCACAAATTGACGATCTGGATATCGACAAGTCTTATGTAATTGCTAAAGATGGTAAGCCGGGACCTGTTTGTGAAAAATTATATCATAAACTGCGTGGCATCCAGTATGGTGATGAACCTGATACATACGGATGGGTAACGATAATTGAATAAATAAGATAAAGGTTTGACAGTTAGTGGTTATTTCTAAAAAATACCATTAACTGCCAACTCTGAATTCTCAAACGTCAATACGCATTGTTAACTTTGGATTGCCAACTGAAAATAAAATTGCTATCTCGGTATTGCAAAGTAGCGGATATTTTCTATCTTTGTGGCCTATATAGTAAGACAGTAAGGTGGAAGCATTCTTTAAAACACATAAATACCTTGTAGAACATTTGCATGCACCGGTACGCCGGGGGCTGATGGATGAGATTAACTGGAATGACCGGTTGATCGGTATCAAAGGCTCTCGTGGGGTAGGAAAGACTACTTTTTTACTGGATTATGCCCGCGAACATTTTGGTGCTGATAATAAAGAGTGCCTGTACATAAATCTGAATCATTTTTATTTTACGGAACGTACTTTAGTCGATTTTGCTTCTGAGTTCAGGGCGAAAGGAGGAAAGGTGCTGTTGATCGACCAGGTTTTTAAATATTCCGGATGGTCGAAAGAGTTACGTTACTGTTATGATAATTTTGAAGATCTGAAGATCATCTTTTCCGGTTCGTCCGTTATGCGGCTGAAAGAGGAAAATCCGGATCTCTCAGGTAAAGTTGTTTCTTATAATTTACGTGGTTTTTCTTTCCGTGAGTTTCTGAATCTGATGTCGGGGAACAATTTTCCGGCTTATACATTTGAAGAAGTGATCGGAAGCCACCAGGAGATTGCCCGTAACATTTGCTCGGTGGCAAAACCAATGGCTTATTTTCAGGACTATTTGCATCATGGTTTTTATCCTTTTTTCCTTGAGAAACGTAATTTCTCGGAGAATCTGCTGAAGACGATGAACATGATGCTGGAGGTAGATGTCCTTTATATTAAACAAATCGAGCAAAGTTATCTGCCGAAGCTCCGAAAATTATTATATTTGCTGGCTATCAGTGCGCCATGTACGCCGAATGTAAGTCAGTTAAGTAAAGATATTGAAACGTCAAGGGCGACAGTTATGAATTACATTAAATATCTGACCGATGCCCGTTTGATGAATATGTTGTATCCGGTAGGCGAATCGTTTCCGAAAAAGCCATCTACCGTATATATGTATAATTCGAATCTGATGTACCCCATCCGGCCGATGGAGGTAAACGTACAGGCTGTGCGCGAATCTTTTTTCTATAACCAGCTTTTGAAAGACAACAGGCTGAATGAGGGAGGAAAGAATGCACACTTTCTGGTAAATGAGAAGTATAATTTCAGGATAGAGGAGAGTATGAAGGTGAAAAACAATCCCGATTTATACTATGCAATAGACAAGGTTGAAGTAGGAGATGGTAATATGATCCCGCTTTGGCTTTTTGGCTTTTTATACTAATAAAATTCTTTTAAATACTAATAGTAAGAGTCTATGACAAAACAGAAGAAATTTTTGACCTGTGATGGTAACCAGGCTGCTGCTCATATTTCATATATGTTCAGCGAAGTAGCCGCTATTTACCCCATCACTCCGTCGTCTACAATGGCAGAATATGTAGACGAATGGGCTGCCGCCGGACGTAAGAACATTTTCGGCGAAACGGTTTTGGTACAGGAAATGCAATCAGAAGGTGGTGCTGCAGGTGCAGTTCACGGTTCTTTGCAGGCTGGTGCCCTGACTTCAACTTATACAGCTTCTCAGGGGTTGTTGCTGATGATCCCTAATATGTACAAGATCGCTGGTGAGTTGCTTCCTTGCGTATTCCATGTGTCTGCCCGTACACTGGCCTCACACGCTTTGTGTATCTTTGGTGACCATCAGGATGTTATGTCTGCTCGTCAGACTGGTTTCGCAATGTTGGCAGAAGGTTCTGTACAGGAAGTTATGGACTTGTCTGGTGTAGCTCACCTGGCAACTATCAAATCCCGTGTACCTTTTGTGAACTTCTTCGACGGTTTCCGTACATCACACGAAATCCAGAAGATCGAAGCGTTGGAGAATGATGACCTGGCTCCGTTGATTGACCAGAAGGCGTTGGCTGAATTCCGTGCACGTGCATTGAATCCGGAAAAACCGGAAGCTCGTGGTATGGCTGAAAACCCGGACCACTTCTTCCAGCACAGAGAATCATCAAATAAATACTATGAAGCAGTTCCTGCTATCGTAGAAGAATATATGAACGAAATCTCCAAGCTGACAGGCCGTAAATACGGTTTGTTCGATTATTACGGAGCAGAAGATGCAGAACGCGTGATTATTGCGATGGGTTCTGTAACGGAGGCTGCCCGTGAAGCTATCGACCACCTGACAGCTCAGGGTGAAAAAGTTGGTTTGGTTTCGGTTCACTTGTATCGTCCGTTCTCTGCTAAGCATTTCTTAGCTGCTGTTCCTAAGACTGCAAAACGTATCGCAGTTCTTGACAGAACAAAAGAACCGGGTGCAACAGGCGAACCTTTGTATTTGGATGTAAAAGACTGTTACTACGGAACAGAAAATGCTCCTGTTATCGTTGGTGGCCGTTATGGTTTGGGTTCTAAAGATACTACTCCAGCTCAGATCCTTGC
Organism: Parabacteroides leei; assembly: GCF_023369805.1. Taxonomy (NCBI): domain Bacteria; kingdom Pseudomonadati; phylum Bacteroidota; class Bacteroidia; order Bacteroidales; family Tannerellaceae; genus Parabacteroides; species Parabacteroides leei. Next base: position 49,910 of record NZ_JAMBQG010000007.1, on the reverse strand, counting down.
CGTTTACGAAAACCTGGCATTACCGATGCCTAAGAACCAGTTTACACTGGGTATCGTAGACGACGTTACATTCACTTCTCTTCCTCAGAAAGAAGAAATCGCTTTGGGTGGCGAAGGTATGTTCGAAGCTAAGTTCTACGGTTTGGGTGCTGACGGTACTGTTGGTGCTAACAAGAACTCTGTAAAGATCATCGGTGACAATACAGATAAATATTGCCAGGCATATTTCTCTTATGATTCTAAGAAGTCTGGTGGTTTCACTTGTTCTCACCTGCGTTTCGGTGACCATCCGATCCGTTCCACTTATTTGGTAAATACTCCGAACTTCGTTGCTTGCCACGTTCAGGCTTACCTGCGTATGTACGATGTAACTCGTGGTTTGCGTGAAAACGGTACATTCCTGCTGAACACTGTATGGAATGGCGAAGAGTTGGCTAAACACCTGCCGAATAAGGTAAAACGTTATTTCGCTCAGAAAAACATTACTGTTTACTATATCAATGCAACTCAGATCGCATTGGAAATCGGTTTGGGTAACCGTACCAATACAATCCTTCAGTCTGCATTCTTCCGTATCACAGGTGTAATTCCTGTTGACCTGGCTATCGAACAGATGAAGAAATTCATCGTGAAGTCTTACGGTAAAAAAGGTGAAGATGTAGTTAATAAGAACTATGCTGCTGTCGATCGTGGTGGTGAATATACTCAACTGACGGTGGATCCGTCATGGGCTAACCTGCCGGACGATGAAGTTGTAGCAAACAACGATCCTGCTTTCATCAACGAAGTAGTTCGTCCTATCAATGCTCAGGATGGTGACCTGTTGAAGGTTTCTGCATTCGAAGGTATTGAAGACGGTACATGGCATCAGGGAACAGCTAAATATGAAAAACGCGGTGTAGCTGCTTTTGTTCCTGTTTGGGAAGCTGACAACTGTATCCAGTGTAACAAGTGTGCTTATGTTTGTCCTCACGCTTCTATCCGTCCGTTTGTGTTGGATGCTGCTGAACAGGCTGCTGCTCCGTTCTCTAACTCTTTGAAAGCTACAGGTAAGCAATTTGAAGGAATGCAGTTCCGTATCCAGGTTGACGTTCTTGACTGTCTGGGTTGTGGTAACTGTGCCGATGTTTGTCCGGGTAATCCGAAGAAGGGTGGTAAAGCGCTTAAGATGGCTGCTTTGGAAACTCAGTTGGCTGAAGCTCCGAACTGGGATTTCTGTGCAGAAAAGGTTACAAGCAAACAACATCTGGTTGACATCAAAGCTAACGTGAAGAACTCTCAGTTTGCAACTCCGTTGTTTGAGTTCTCAGGTGCTTGCTCCGGTTGTGGTGAAACTCCGTATGTGAAGTTGATAACTCAATTGTTCGGTGACCGTGAAATGGTAGCTAACGCAACGGGTTGTTCATCTATCTATTCAGGTTCTGTTCCTTCAACTCCATATACAACAAACGAAAAAGGACAGGGTCCGGCTTGGGCTAACTCATTGTTCGAAGACTTCTGTGAATTCGGTCTGGGTATGGAACTGGCTAATGAAAAGATGCGTGCTCGTTTGACGAATGCAATGAACGCAATTATCGCTGGTGAAAATGCTCCTGCCGAAGTAAAAGAAGTACTTAAAACATGGGTTGAAAATCAGAATGATGCCGATAAGACAAAAGAATTGGCTCCTCAGATAATCGCTATTGCAGAAGAAGGTATCACTCACGGCTGTCCGCTTAGCGCACAGATCAAGGAACTTTCTCACTTCCTGGTAAAACGTTCACAGTGGATCATCGGTGGTGACGGTGCTTCTTACGATATCGGTTACGGTGGTCTCGACCATGTAATTGCTTCCGGCAAGAACGTTAACATTCTGGTTCTGGATACTGAAGTTTACTCTAACACAGGCGGTCAGTCTTCTAAAGCTACTCCGGTCGGTGCAATCGCTAAGTTTGCAGCTGCAGGTAAGAGAGTACGTAAGAAAGACCTGGGTCTGATGGCTACAACTTACGGTTATGTATATGTTGCTCAGATCGCAATGGGTGCTGATCAGGCACAGACATTGAAAGCTATTCGCGAAGCTGAAGCTTATGATGGTCCTTCATTGATCATCGCTTACTCTCCTTGTATCAACCACGGTTTGAAGAAGGGTATGGGTAAGAGCCAGCAGGAAGAAGCAGATGCAGTAGCATGTGGTTACTGGCACTTGTGGCGTTACAACCCAGCATTGGAAGAAGAAGGCAAGAATCCGTTCACTTTGGATAGCAAAGAACCGGATTGGAGTAAGTTCCAGGACTTCCTGAAGGGTGAAGTACGTTTCGCATCTCTGACAAAACAGTTCCCGGCTGAAGCAGGCGAATTGTTCCAGGCTGCAGAAAACAACGCTAAGTGGAGACTTAACAACTACAAGCGTTTGGCTAAACAACAGTGGGGTGTTGAGGAATAATTGATTATTTGATCATCTAAAATAGTAAAAACGGAATCTTCGAAAGAAGGTTCCGTTTTTTTGTTGTTGGAGTCGAAAGGATCTTTTCTTAAAACTGAAGCTGTGCATTCAGGAATGGGAATTGTGCCTGATGCCAATAGGGATAGACGGGAGTAACCTGGCTGGCTGTATCCAGTCGTTTTACCTGTTCGGGTGTCAGATTCCATCCGACAGCTTCCAGATTTTGTTCCAGTTGCTTTTCCGTACTTGCTCCAATGATAAGGCTGGAGACGGTAGGACGTTGCAGTAGCCAGTTCAGAGCACATTGTGCAACACTATGTCCTGTTTCTTCCGCTATTTCATCCAATACATCCATTATATTATACAGACGTTCGTATGAAGTTGCTTCATCCGGGATCGGGCTTCCGCCACGTGCTACACGTCCATCCGCAGGAATAGGATTGTTGCGTCTGTATTTACCTCCCAAACGGCCTGCTGATAACGGACTCCAGATGATAGAACCTACTTTCTGGTCGATACCGAGCGGCATCAATTCCCATTCATATTCCCTGTTAAGCAAAGAATAATGAACTTGGTGTGCCACATAACGACTCCAGCCATACCTTTCGGAAACGGACAATGCTTTCATCAGATGCCAGCCGGAGAAGTTAGAACAGGCGATATATCGTACTTTACCCGCTGTGATTAAGTCGTCCAAAGCACGGAGTGTCTCTTCTACAGGCGTGTTTGCATCAAATCCATGCATGTGATATATATCGATATGATCGGTATTCAACCGTTTCAGGCTGGCTTCACAAGCATTGATCAAGTGGAAACGGGAAGATCCCATCGCATTACGGCTTTCCGGATTTAGATTGAATGTCGCCTTTGTGGAGATTAGTAATTTATTCCGCAAGCCTTCCATTGCTTTGCCCAGTATTTCTTCCGATAGGCCACCGGAATAAACGTCTGCTGTATCAAAGAAGTTTACACCGGCATCCAGGCACCTGTTTATCATGCGTCTGGCTTCTTCTACCTGGGTATGTCCCCAACCTTCGAAACCGTTGGTTCCTCCAAAAGTAGCTGTGCCTAAACAAAGTACGGGTACATATAAGCCCGAACCTCCTAATTGTCTGTATTCCATAACTTACCTATTAAATTGTTATTAAGATAGCATCTACAAATGTATATAAAAATCGGATGTGTTTATTTATTCTTATCTTTGTAACAAATTTAGGTTAGTAGAAAAGTATGATTAAGGCAGTTTTTTTTGATATCGACGGAACACTGGTTAGTTTTAAAACACATGAAGTTCCTCAGTCTACCATCGAAGCATTGGATCTCTTACGGGAGAAAGGTATTAAAGTCTTTATAGCAACAGGGCGCCACTACACATCTATTAATAATCTGGGAGATTTGAAGTTTGACGGATATGTTACTTTGAACGGTGGATACTGTTTTGCCGGAGAGGATAAAGTCATTTATAAACATAGTATTCCAGACAGGGATATCGAGGCTTTGATCCATTATATGGAAACCGAAGAGTCTTTCCCATGCGCTTTCGTGCAGGAAAAGGAAATCTTTATGAATTATAAAGATGAAACGGTGGAAGAGATATTTAACATGCTTAATTTCCCGGAACCACCTATCCGTCCTTTGGATGAGATACGTGGAAAGACTGCTTATCAACTGGTTTCTTTCTTTACAGCCGAGCAGGAGAAGAAGATCATGTCTATCCTGTCAAATTGTGAGTCTACCCGTTGGAATCCTTTATTTACAGATGTGGTACCAGCAGGTAGCAGTAAGCGGGTAGGGATCGATAAAATGCTGGAATACTTCAGGATACCATTAAACGAATGTATGGCTTTCGGTGATGGAGGTAATGATGTTGCTATGCTTAAACATGCCGGTATAGGTGTAGCTATGGGGAATGCGGAAGATGAAGTGAAACAGTATGCCGATTATGTAACGGACTCCGTCGATGAGGATGGAATATTCAAAGCATTGAAACACTTGAACATTCTTTGATTCTGATTTGTTCTTATAATAAGAACTAACGATATGATTGACGAATTACTAGTATTTAATAAAGAGTTCGTAAAGAACAAAGGATACGAGAAGTTTATAACGAATAAGTACCCCGATAAGAAAATTGCGATCGTATCCTGTATGGATACTCGTCTGACAGAATTACTTCCGGCTTCACTGGGGCTCAAGAACGGTGATGTGAAAGTCATAAAAAATGCGGGTGCAGTCATATCACATCCTTTTGGTAGTGTGATACGCAGTCTGTTGGTTGCCATTTATGATTTGGGAGTTACTGAAATAATGATTATCGGTCATTCGGATTGTGGTGCACAACATATGGACAGTGAAACAATGATCGAAGCAATGAAGAAACGGGGGATTCCGGCAGACCGTATTGATATGATACGTTATTGCGGAGTCGATTTTAAAGACTGGTTACATGGTTTCGATTCTTCTGAAGGCTCTGTAAGAAATACAGTGAATCAGGTTATTCATCATCCGTTAATTCCGTCGGATATAACGGTTCGTGGCTTTGTAATTGATTCAGTTACAGGTAAGTTAACGGAGGTGGAGTAGGGCGTTTAGCTTCTGAAAAACTATTTCCATAGATTAAATAAATGTAAAGATAGAAATATTTTATATGTTTTATAGCATGGTTTTAAAGAAAATGCTTATCTTTGCATTGTAAACAAAAAGAAAAGACAAGAGTTTAGGTTAAATTATTAATGAGTCTTCCAAGCGTGGAAGACATAAAATGTAAAAATTATGATGACAAGTAGAAATGAAGAAAATCTTCGTGCTTTAGCGATGTTGCGTTATCAGGCTGATCGTTATCAGTCTATGAGAAATGGTACAATGAGTCAGCGAGTAAATGCTGAAATCCGCCGCCTGTTGGAAGAAATGGGGGCTAACGCAAAAAATTAAGTAAAAAGAAAGTATATTATTTTGATGTATTCTCTTCACCAGGGTCTTTAATAAAGACTGGTGAGAGATAATGGATGGGCATTCGACGCTGACTGAACAGCGAAGATTAGCCTTTTTTTATTTTCTACCCCTTACTATTCTTAGATTAATCTTTTATCTTTGTAACCGGAAGCTGAAACTAATTATTCCGATAATTTGTAAAACACAATCATACGATGAGAAGAACAGGCTTATTTGTAGCATCCTTTATGCTATCTACTACCCTTTGGGCACAGTCACCGGTTGAAAAAGGACTAGGTGTAATCAATAAAGAAAATGCAGAAGCTTATATTGGCTTTTTAGCCAGTGATGAACTGGAAGGGCGTGAGGCCGGGTTTCAGGGAGGGCGTATTGCTGCAGAATATATTGTTTCGAATCTGAAGACAATGGGCATTGCTCCTTTGAATGAATCTTATTATCAACCTTTTGAAGCCTATAATAAGGAAAGACAGAAAAGAGGACGCTTTCAGGTTCATCCGGATTCGATCGCTCAGTTGAAACAAGGGGTACATCAGAAACTATCGATGCGTAATATCCTGGGAAAGATAGAAGGAAAGAATCCCAATGAATTTGTAATTATCGGTGCACATTATGATCACCTGGGCTTCGATCCGATGCTGGAAGGCGATCAGATTTATAATGGAGCGGATGATAATGCATCCGGTGTATCTGCCGTACTCCAGGTGGCAAAAGCATTTCTGGCCTCCGGACAACAACCGGAACGTACTGTGATCTTTGCTTTTTGGGATGGGGAGGAGAAAGGATTGTTAGGTTCTGAGTATTTTGTACAGAACTGTTCTTTCCTTAAAGACGTAAAGGGCTATCTGAATTACGATATGATAGGACGCAACTCGAATGAGGCGGTTCCCGAACAAGTTGATTATTTTTATACAGAAGCAAACAAGGTTTTCGGCGACTGGCTGAAAAATGATATCAAGAAATATGATCTGAATTTGAAGCCAATTTATCATGCCTGGGATAAGCCGGTAGGAGGGAGCGATAACGGAACGTTTGCCAAACGCGATATTCCTATTATCTGGTATCACACTAATGGTCATCCGGATTATCACATGCCGAGCGACCATGTAGATAAGATCAATTGGGATAAGATCGTGGATATAACAAAAGCCTCTTTCCTGAATATGTGGAATCTGGCGAATGAGAAAAAGTATTAGTGTTTAATACTAAATGACTAGTCCTAAATAACTGTTATAGGTTATTTAGGACTAGTAAAAGGTTTAATCAAAACTTTTCACAGTCAAAGTAAACTGTAACGTTGAGCATAACGGAATATAAGGATTTGAGTAATTACGATCCCCATATCCTAACTGATAAGGGATTATAGCTTCCACCCTTTCTCCTTTACGGATTTCTGGTAAGAGAGCAGCCAGCCCTTTAATCAGATCCGGGCTATCCAAATCTAAAGTTTGATCTATCGGATTACCATCTTTATTACCTACAATAATCGTTTTAGAAACCGGAAGTACTCCCAGCATAGATACTTTTACATCGGAATCTATCTTAGGGAAAGAATCGATTTGGCTCGTTTCCAGTACACGATACAAAAGCGTATCTTCATCCACAACCAATTGCTGATACAGCAATTGACCATCATCTTCTATGTATTCTTTTTTTTCCTGAAAATATTTCTGATTATCGGCAATCCATATTTTCTCTTCTTCCGTATGAGCCGGTATTGTCTTTTCATCGTCATCACTACAAGCCGGTAAACAGACTGTCATCACCATTACCCAATACAGGACTACATTAATTGATTTCATATTTACTCATTCTGTTAAATTGTATATTACATTTATATAGTGAATAAAGGCTGTCGAAAAAAATTTTCGACAGCCTTTATGGTTATAATTGCATTAAGCTAATGTTTATTACAATGCATTACCATTATGGTTCTCAGCAGCAGTGGTACGAGTTGTCCACCATACTGGGGTATCATATGTATTCTTATAAGCTATTTTTGCAAAGTTTTCAGCATTGTTTGTCAACTCACTAGATGGATAGAACATACGTTCCTGGAATACCACATTCGGAGTAGCTACGAACGGCAGTTCACCATCAAAATCTTTCACCAAACGACGAGCTTCATTATAAATCTCATACGGATTCATGATGTTCATATGACAGAACTTCTGATCGAAGATGAATTTTAATTTATCTTTTGTTGATGCCAGACTGACAAATTTGTTAGCAGCCAGTTCTTCGTAGTCAGCCAAATGATCTTCGTTCAACTCTGGTGCTTTAGCTTTTGCCTGAACATATAGAATACTCGGCAGAGAAGATTCGTTATAGCTCATTGTTTTATTAACATTGTAATAAAAACGGGTAGAAGCATCAATCGCCTTCTTAATACATTGTTTAACATCAATATTGCCAAATTCACCAGGCCAACGTACAGCAGCTTCTGCCAATGTTAAGTTGGTTTCAGTCGAGCCCATAACCGGGAACTTCATATCAAAATTGAAATAAGTACGGCGGTTATACATTGTAGGAATACGTTCCGGGTTCCATGGATTAGTAACTACATCATTAAAATTATACATGTCAGTTAACTCCTGTTCTGTATAATATTTAGGAAGTTCAGCTTCGGCTTCCTCCTGTGTTAATGGCAAGCCTATATAACGATTGTGGATATCTGGCTGGAACATGGCATACAGACGTGGGTCAAAATCGTGACGAGTGATACCATTTTCATCTCCTGGTTGATATTCATAATTCATGATGTTTTTAATGATCGTGGCCGGTGCACCCGATTCGTATCCGCGTTCATCAACACCACGGAAGAAAGTCAATTCGAATGCGTGCGTCTTATCCTGTTCTTCAAAGCCAATATCATGTGAATATTCTGTCAACATACGGTTTTCTGCAACCAGTTCTTTAATGTTGGAGATGGCTACACTCTGATTTACATGACATAAACGCATTGCCATACGTAAGCGCAAAGAATTAGCCATACGAATCCATTTGTCCAAATCACCGTTACATAAAATATCTACTGATGCGAACTTCGACTTTTCTGCATCTGTCTGGAATTGATATGCTTCCAGATCTTTTGCAGCATTTTTCAGAGTTTCCATGATACTCGTGTAAATTTCTTCCTGTGTATCATATTTGGGATAAAACATTTCCTGAAAAGCACCGCCAGCTTCCGAATAAGGCATATCGTCGTACAAGTCTGTTGCACGTTGGAATGCATAAGAGCGGATGATATCACTACAAAGCATATATACTTTGTTTTGCTCTTGTTCCTCTTCTGTCATGTCGGCATACAACAATTTCATACCACTGAGTTCCTTGCTGTAATTTGTACAAGTTTGTGTGAATATAAATTCATTAAACGGAGTACCTGACCAACCATCCCACGGACGAACAATCGTATTGTTTTGGGTTCTGTCCAAATATAATGGACTGACACCTAATCCCAGCATCTTACCAAAACCTCTCATATAGTGGTAAGTAGCGCCATAGTCATACCGGAACAGATGCCCTTTTGTCTGGGCAGAAGCAAATAGTAAACTGAAGTCTGCTTCTGTTAGTTTATCCGGATTATAAAATTTTTCATCCAGTGTGTCGCACGACACCATTGCTCCGGTTACGGCAACACCTAAAGCCAAGCTGGTTATATATTTTTTAATTGTATTCATATTCTGTTATCTAATTTAGAATGAAACATTAAGACCCAAACCAAAGCTGCGAACACCCGGGATGCTGGTAGCCTCTGTATAGGAGTTAGTACCTTGTGTAGATTCCGGTGTTACATTCGGAATTGCCTTATAGATGTAGCACAAGTTATTTGCAAAGGCATTGATGCGTGCACTTTGGATTTTGAACTTTGACAGGAAGCTTTTCGGTAAATTGTAGTTAAACGACAATGAACGCAAAGCTATATAGTCGCTTTTGTAAATCTGGTCTTCGCATAAATCCATACCTCCCTGCCAGTATAACTGACTATAGTATTGTTCTGCAGTGATCAGTTTCTCATTTTGCTTTCCATCACTCGTAACACCCGGAGTAATCACACCATCATGCAAAATGAATGGGTAGAAAGAATCAGCAGGAACGGCAGCCGAATGGCTATCCAGCAAGATACGCTCTCCGGTCGTGTTAACATAATAAGGCAGACCGCCACGAGCTTCATCACGATACTTCAATGATTCTACACCGGAGCCATTTCCTAACAAATACATATTTGTCTGAGAAATCATGGTTGCACCGAACTGGAAGTCGAATACAGCGTTCAAAGAAAAGTCTTTATAAGAAAGACTAGTTGTAAGACCACCGACAACATCCGGCGTAATCTTACCAACTTTGATCATCTGTGTTTTATCAAAGTCCCAAACACCAGTTCCTTGATTAACAATGCGGTTACCATTTTCGTCACGCTGATATGGATAAATATAGATTTCACCGTATTCACCATTAGGAATACTCCGGATAGAAGCACCTGTAGCACCCCACATATCCAACTGGTTAATACCTTTACCCAACTTCTTTACTTTGGTTGAATAATTAGCTAAATTGAATCCCACTTCCCAAGTCCAATCTTTAGTCATGATAGGCTTTGTATTCAAAGAAAATTCAATACCATTCTGGGCGATATCACCTGCGTTCATACGAACCTCTGTCAAACCGGAAGAAGAAGGTACAGTCAACTTCGTGATCTGGTCGTAGGTATTATTATGGAAGAAAGAGAAATCTACACCGATACGATTACCCTGTAAAAATGCACCCTCCAAACCGACTTCATATTCACGTTTACGTTCGGGTTTCAAGTTAGGAACCGGGAATCCTCCATTGGCAGAGGCAAAGTCAGCCGGTGGCAAATAATCCGGTAAAGACATGGTAGGCTGTCCTCCATAAGCTCCTAATGAAAAGTCTACGTTTCCATAATAGCGGGGGCCGGGACGACCTACATCGGCCCAAGAAGCACGCACCTTACCAAAATTCAAACTTGGAATCTCAAATGCTTCTGTAAAAATCCATGACAAACTGGCACCCGGATAGAAATAATGGTTATTTTCCGGAGGAAGGATGGAAGACCAGTCGTTACGAGCCTGGATTTCCAAGTAAACCTGATTGGCATAAGCTATTTGAGCAGAAGCAAACACGCTCAATAATAAATCATTACCACGAGAACGGCTGGAACGAGGTCCGAAATCCTCACGGGTATTGCTCAAAGAGAACCAGTTTTCAATAGCGAATGTTTCCGCTACGTATTGTTCCTGATAATCTTCTTTATTATACTTTACAGCACCACCAACCATGGCTGATAAATCCCAGACGTCATTGAATGTCTGATTATAGTTGAAAGAAGATTGGCCATACATAATCATGTTACGTTTGCTTGCAACCTGATACCAGCCTTGCTTATTTTCGTAAGACAACGGTTTGCTGACATGTTGTTTAATTTCCTGATCAGCTACAGTCCAGTCAATACCACCTAATGTATTCCAAGAGAACTTATCATTGAATTTGACGTCAATGTTCAACGATTGAATCAAGTGGTTACGGTCATAGTCGTTTGAATTGCGTAACTGTGACCAATAATAACCTGCGATATAGCTTGTATAAGGTGCAAACTGCGTAACAGACTGATTCATGCTGAAATAATTGTAACCTTCATCTGTCAGATACGTATCTTTGATCAAGTTGACATCCTGTTCACGCGGGAAACCATACGTTGCAAAATTTTGCATAGCATACGGAGCATTATGATCTTTCGTGTTTGAGTAGTTAGTGTTCATCTTTACCTTGATCCAGTCGTTTGCTTTCAGATCCGCTGCAAAACTGAATGAGTGAGCTTTGTTATCGGCACCATAAGAGATTGCATTGTAATCGCGGTAGTTATAAGATAAACGGAATGAACCTAAATCACCTCCATTACTCAATGCGAAGTTTACATTGGTTTGACCACCTGTACGGTACAAATCTCTTTGATTATTTTTCTGAGCAGAATAAGAACGATACTGTCCATCCCACCATAATAACTGGCGACCATCCAAACGCGGACCGAAGTTATAACTAGAACCTCTCCACAAGGATTCTACATTTTGTCCGGTCACCGGATCTGTCATTGTATAAAAGCCGTCTTTAGAAATTTCTTTCAAAGCGGCAGTACCGGCACTCGAACCTGTACCGAATTCATTTTGCAATTCAGGAAGGTAAGCAGCAACATTCCAAGAATGGTTGATACCGAAATCAATACCTAAGCCTTTTTTTCCGCCGGTTTTAGTTGTAATCAACATAACACCATTGGCACCTTCTGAACCATATAATACGGCGGCTTTCGCACCTTTCAGAATTTCGATGGAAGCAATATCTTCCGGGTTGATGTCATTCAAACCTGTACCATGATCACTACCGGTACGGCTATTACCTGACTGTCCGGTATTTTCATCATGAATAGGAATACCATCCACAACAATCAGCGGACGGGTAGAAGAATCTTCAGTTAAAGAAATGGCATTACGAACCTTAATGTTCATACCACCAGAAGGACCTGAAGCTGTAGATTGCAACTGTAAGCCGGATGTTTTACCATACAGAGCCTGCATTGCATTCATTGGCGTACCAGCTTCTGTTAACTCTTCTCCTTTTACACTACTTACAGAGTAACCTAACGCTTTCTTGTCGCGTTTAATACCCAAAGCTGTAACAACGACCTCATCCAATTTTTGAGCGTCTTCAGCCATTTTTACTTTTAAATTCGGTTGACCGGTATATTTGATTTCCTGAGTAGAATACCCGATAAAAGAAATCTGAATAACGTCACCGCTCTTTACTCCTTCCAATGTAAAATTACCGTCCATGTCGGTAATTGATCCATTAGTTGTTCCTTTCACTACGACAGATGCTCCGGCTACGGGACCGAATTCATCTTCTACTGTTCCCGTCACTTTTCCATTTTGTTGGGAAATGCTAGTTTTGGGCATTGCTGTAACCGTATCCGCGGACACAAATCCCGGAACACTTAGTGTTCCGGCCAACAGCAATAAACCTACAGGCTTAAAGTTTTTCAACATAATTGATGGTTTTATTTGAACATAAATAGACACTGCTTTGGCGAAACAAGAGTCTGTTTTACTCACTCTGGATATACTTTACAGCAATTAATTCAGAACTTGGCGTTTTTTTAGTTGGCGTTTTGCCTTAGTTCTAAAAGAACTCTGTACATTTTATATCCGCGACAAATATATGAAATAATTATTACTCAGTGTTATTTTACGTCAAAAAAATATCAAGTAATTCTGTTTTTAACACATTGTCTAACAATATTCAATCGTTATTAAGTTAAATCAAGGTTTGATTTCTATCGCATATGTTAAATAGCCTTACATCTTTTGCATGGTTTATTTTCCTTATATTTTTTTATTAACATATCTAAAACTGGCATTGTTTAGCTCAAAAATCGGATAAAAAGGCCTTTATCTCTGATTAGGCTGTTATATATGTCGACAGTTTATCATTACCTAATAAAAATAGATACAAACTACTAATAAATAGGGATATACCAATAAAAAGCAACTTGTATTTAATGTTTGTATACATAATTATTGCTTAAGAGAATCGGCGTGAGTTCTTTTAGGACTAAAAGCAATTAAAAACGCCAACTCACATAAGCTTTACTCTTAAAGGACTCTGGAATTGAGTATTAAAATAATTTCAGAAGTGTTTATCACGCCAAAATAACACTTCTTCAATTTAAAAACCATCAATTATGTTGAAAAACTTTAAACCAGTTAGCTTAATTTTACTTGTTGGTGCATTATGTTTTCCAAAAGACATGTATGCAGAACTAGTACCAGCTAAACAAAGTACAAGTGTACCCCAACAGAATGGGAAAGTCACAGGTACAATTGAAGATGATTTCGGACCTGTAGCCGGAGCTTCTGTAGTAGTGAAAGGAACAACCAATGGATCAATTACTGATATGGACGGTAATTTTACATTGGAAGGAGTAAAGAGCGGTGACGTTATTCAGATTTCTTTTATCGGGTATGCCACTCAGGAAATCAAATATGTTGGACAACCTACTTTACAAGTCAAATTGATTGAAGATGCACAAAAATTGGATGAAGTAGTTGTTACTGCTCTAGGTATGAAACGAGAAACCAAAGCATTAGGTTATGCAGTAACGGAGTTAAAAGGAGAAGAATTACTTAATAACTCCATTAATCCGGTTTCCGCTTTGCAAGGAAAAGTAGCAGGTGTTGAAATTGCAGGTTCAGATGGTGGTATGTTCGGTTCCACAAAAATTCAGATTCGTGGTGCTTCAACATTGGGCAAAAACAACCAACCTATTTATGTAGTGGACGGTATTATCTTAGACAATTCCATCAGGAACGGAGATGCAGACTGGGACTCTAATAACTATGACTACGGTAACGAGTTGAAGAACTTGAATCCGGATGACTTTGAAACGGTTTCCGTCTTGAAAGGAGCGGCAGCAACTGCATTATATGGTTCACGAGGCTTGAATGGGGCAGTCGTTATTACAACAAAATCCGGTAAAGGCCAAAAAGGTATTGGAGTAAATGTGACGCAAACCTTTGGAGTTGACCATATGTTCAAGCAACCGGGACTGCAAAATAAATATGGTCGTGGTAACTATACAGGTAATGTTGGCTATGGAGAGACTGATGCAAATGGGAATTACTATTTATACGACAACCTTGGCCAGTTTCATTTGAACTCCGCAGGTAATCCGACTCTGGTTGGAGGGACAAGCCGTCACTGGGGACCTGCTTTTGACGGAAGAAATATTGAGAATTTCGATTATAGCACAATTGCATATAGTCCTGTAGAAAATAACTTTAAAGATGCTTACAATCTGGGATTCAATAGTAATACAAACGTTTCTGTCAGCGGTAGTTCTGAAAAGACTTCATTCTACACCTCCCTGTCTTATAAATATGCAAACGGAACATTACCAAACAATAGTTTCGACCGCATATCTTTCCTAGCCAAAGCATCACACAAACTAACTGATAAAGTTGAGATTGAAGCGTCTATCTCTTTTGCAAATTCAAATCCTAAAAACGCTCAGCCGAATATAGGAGAGTTATTTGTAGACGGTACATGGGGACGTACTTATGATACACAGTATTTCCGCAAACGTTATAAAGGTTCTCATGGAGGATTAGCGAGTGCCGATTACGGAGACGAATATGGTAATAACCCAGGCCGAAGTACTTGGTGGAACATCTATGAGAATGATTATTCACAAAAGGAAACATCTGTCCGTCCGTCATTAATTTTAACGGCCGATTTAACCGACTGGATGAAATTCCGTGCTGAAGGAAACTATAATTATTATTATACTCGCTATGAAAGCAAAAAACCAGGTGATGGTTATGCAAATACTAACAGTGGATATTATGGAATGGGATTGTATTCAAAGGAACAAACTAACCTCAATGCATCATTTACATTTAATAAAAGTGTAGGCGATTTTACATTAGGTGGTTTTATCCGTGGAGAATATTATAACAACATGCAACAGACAATGGCAGAAAATACAGAAGGTGGTTTAGTTGTACCGAACCAGTATTTTATTGCCAACTCCATTAACACACCATCGTATAGTGGCAAGATTGAAGGAGAAAAACGGATGCTGTCTTTGTCATTCCAGGCCAGTGTAAGCTGGAAAGATCAACTTTTTCTGGATGTAACCGGACGTAACGACTGGTCTTCTTCTTTGGTTTATTCCGATAATCATGGAAATTATTCATACTTCTATCCATCTATATCCGGATCATGGCTGATACACGAAACACTTCGCGACCAGCTTCCAGAATGGATCTCTTTTGCGAAAGTTCGTGCTTCATGGGCACAGGTTGGTAATGACACAGAAGCATATACCATCAACTCCGCTTATTCACTAATGACGGGGCAATTGCAAAACGGTGATAATATTTATGCATTAAGTATTCCGTCTACAGCCTATTCAACCGATCTGAAACCTGAACGTAAAAATGCATGGGAAATAGGTTTGGACTGGCGCTTCTTGTCTAACAGGATCGGTCTCGATTTTACTTATTATAAAGAAAACACCAAAGATCAGATCATGTCGATCAGTGTCCCTAGTATTTCCGGTATCAGTAGTCAATATATCAACGCCGGAAATATCCAGAATAAAGGTCTTGAAATTGCACTGAATACGACCCCTGTTAAAACAAAAGACTGGCAATGGGACTTGGATTTCACCTATACGAAAAATGAGAACAAGATTATAGAATTGCATCCTAATGTGGCAAATTATATTACATTGTCCGGAGAAGTCAGTTATGGTAACTACCGTGTCGGTTCGGTTGCAAAAGTCGGTGAATCATATGGTGTCCTGATGAGTGACTCCAAAGCTAAGATTGATGAAAAAACTGGCCTACCTGTCCTGAACGCCGTTGATTATTACGGAGGCGACAGAGGAATGCATGCTATGTACTACCAGCGTAGTGGTGAAGCTGAAATCATTGGCTCATTGGTACCGGATTTCTTAGGTTCTGTAAGTACTTCGCTTACTTATAAGAACTGGAGCCTGCGCGCATTATTCGATATGCGCTTCGGAGGATATGTAGCCTCTTATGCAAACCGTTACGGAACAGCTTACGGGTTTACGGAAACTTCTTTAAAATGGCGTGATTCGGAAAATGGCGGTATGACTTATACCTCTATCTGGGATGGAGAGACTTATCATGACGGTATTATTCCAGTCGGTCTGATCGAAGGTGGAACATCTATACCTCTTCCAAACGGCACTTCTTATACGGTAGCTGAAGGAGGCGAAACTTATGAGTCTCTGCATGGCAAAGGAATTGTAGACCCACAACATGCTTCCTCATGGCATTACTGGAACAATGCATGGGGAACAGGTACAGTTAACGATGCTTGGCTGAAAAAGTTGAATTACATTGCCGTACGAGAAATTACATTATCATACAGAATGCCTCAGAAGTTCGCAAATAAAATTGGTGCACAACATTTGAATTTATCTGTATCCGGACGTAATTTAGGTTATTTGCTAAATTCAATGCCCGACGGTGTAAACCCGGAATCTGTCCGTGGTACGGTTGCTTCCGAATTCCGCGTTCGTTCTTTCAGCGGTTTGACAGCAAACTATACATTTACAGTTAATGTCGGATTCTAAAACTAAAATCAGAAACATTAAATTGATTAATCATGAACAATTATCGTAATATATTATTGGGACTAGGATTAAGTGCGACGATAGTGTGCACAACTGGATGTCGTGATGATTTCGCGGATATCAATTCCAGCCCCTCCCAAGTAACAAAAGCTGAACCGTCTTATATATTCGCACAGGCTGTTATGGATTTTGAACCTTATAGTTACACTTATTGGTTCTACGATTCTCCAATGTTGACATCCTGGAGTCAGATGGCTGTGCCTACCGGTAGTTTTAAAGAAAGCTCCTTCCTGACAACTGCTGTTGGTGGTGTAGGTTATGTAAATGTATTGAAACTGGCACATGAAATTACATTTTTACGCTCTAATATGAGTGATGAAGAATCTGCCAAACACGCCGCTACAGCTGCTTGTGTAGACTTTCTTACAACATTTCTCGCAATTTCAAGTAGTGACATTAATGGTGACATTCAGTTTACAGAAGCTGGCAACGCTTTGCATGGCGGAACATTGACACCTGCCTATGACAGAATTGAAGATCTATATGATTTATGGTTGGAACAGTTGAATGCTGCCATCACTACATTCACGACTGCCACAGAACAGATATTCCCCACAAAGCAAGATCCTATTTTCCATGGTGATCTTACTAAATGGGCCAAAGCTGCAAATTCCCTTAAACTGAAAATAGCAGTTCGTCTGCTTTCACAAGATAAGGCAAAAGCTTTGGCTATTGCTTCGGAAGTTGCAAGTGCACCTTGTGGTTACATCAGCTCTATTGAAGATGCCATACTGTTCAATAAATGTACTATAAATTCAAGCAGCAATGACTTTGTCTATCATTGGAGTAACGGATTTATGGAAGGAACAGCAGCTAACCAACGCGTAATTAACTTCATGATTGAGAACAAAGACCCGCGTGTACGTTTCTGTTACGACAAGAATGACTGGAACTCTAAAATAGTACAGGAGTTTTACGATCAGGGTAAGGCTATTCCGTCTTATATTGAAGAAAATATCGAATATACGATAAATACCAACGGAAAGAAAACATTCGTAAAATGGAAAGGAATGGGCGAACCCTGGGTTAGATACTATGGATTGCCAGTTGAATATAATGCAAACAACAATAGTGCGGTTTATGGGGAATGGTTTGATTATGACAACCGCTATAAGATTACTGACGAAAACGGTCAAAGTGCAAAATCGTATCGCCCATACTCTATGTATCAACGGCAGATGGTTATCGGACGTTATTATAACTTTACCATGCCGACAATTCCCGGAGGTCCGGTTATCACGAAAAACGACAACCGTCCCTGGTACGGTATGTATTTGGGTGGTGGGGAAGTCAACTTATACCTCGCTGAATTCAAATTGTTAGGTGCCAATTTACCAAATACTGCAGAAGATTATTATACACAAGGATTAAAACAATCCGTTTTGGAATATGACAAAGCTGCCGGATTAAACCAAATTGCTTATTATGGAACTACGTATGATTATGATCCGAATGAAGTTTCCATCGAGTTGAAAGATGGGGAAATCGAAGCAATGCTTGCTGCTGAGGATTATAAACTTACCGGTTCTATCGATGAACAATTGGAAAAGGTATATTTACAGCAATTATTACATTTTACGATGTATCCTTACGATCAGTTTGTAACAGCCCGTCGCTCAGGTATTCCTAAATTCGGCTCCAAGTTTATCAATCGTGAAAATTATAGTTCAATACCAGTAACTGATATACCACGCCGTTTCCATACCGGTGTTCCTAACGAAACAAGTCAGTTGTATCAGATCGAATTGGATGCCTATGCAGCACAAGGCTATACTGTCAGTGCTGCAGGAAGTAACAATAAAACCATTTTGAACTCGGAACGTACATGGCAGGATAAGAATGCTCCGCAATGGGGTGAAGGACCGAAGAAATGATTTAGATAATTAATAACCTTAAAGAGTAGTTGTCTATGGCAACTACTCTTTTTTACATTCTACTACAATGAGAACATATTCGTTAATTACCATTCTTTGTTGCTTTGTTACTCTAGTAAGTGTCAATGCACAAAAAAAGCGTCAGATGCTATTTGAAAATTATGCAAAAGGTATTGTGTTGATGAAGAACAGTTCCAAGACTCCGGCAGAACTTAATTACGACGCTGGAAACCAAAAGATGATGTTTAAAAACGGTAAAGAAGAAATGATTCTGACTAATATATCACAGATAGATACTGTTTACATTGCTGATTCAGAGTTTATTCCTGTTGGAAGCAAAGAAAGTTTTTATGAAATAATTCAAATTCCCAACGGAGTTATTGGTATAAACTGGTTGTTAAAAAACAAATCGCAAGGCTATAAAGGAGCTTACGGAACACAGCAAGCTAAAGTGGAGACAATAAACACAGCAGAGTGGCAATATGGTGCTTATGAAGATCAATATACGGAAGTCTTTAAATTAGGAAACCAGAACGAATACTGTATATTTCGCAAGGGCCAACCTTTCAAATTCAAAAATAAGAAAACTCTTCTGAAACTTTTCCCCAATAAAGAAACACAAATAGAAAATTTCATGAAGAAACAAAAGACAGACATGAGTGCTCCCAAAGATGTAATCACATTAGTTAACTTCTGTCTTGGATTATAAAATATAGACTTAAGTATTCCAACAACATTTGTTTGCTTATCCGGTGTCATCCATGTACCGGATAAGTAATAACCCGCTAATAAACAGATGAAAAAATGGTGACGCTGTAGTATGCAAGCAGCGTCACTCATCGATATTCGTGTCATTTACTGTTAAACGAGCTGTTCAGTTACCGGTCGTTTGTTTCGGATCTACCTTTAAGAAACAGGACGATCAGTTTGTAGCCGGCCGATACAACGGATTGGTGTTACTCAATGTGGGTAACCTAGCTAACTGCTCTGAAGCAATACAGGTATGCCGGAAGGCTACCGAATCACTCCAAACCCTGTTTGCTTTTATCGGTTCAGGAGGAAAAAACGTAAAGATCGTCGTACCTTTCCTGCTGCGGGACAATACGGTTCCACAAAATGAATCGCTGGTCCGTTTTTTCCATGCACATGCACAATAGCGGGCAACCGCCTATTATCAGGAGCAACTGCAAAGAGACATCATTAACAAGAACTAAAACCCGGAATCCGCCTGCCGGCTTTCGTTCGACCCTGATATATATTATAATCCCGATGCCTTGCCGATTCCTATGGGACAGCCCTGGTCGATCCCGGGAAAGCTACCGGTTTCTACCGCCAAAAAGACAGAAACCGATCCGTTAAAACGGCTGGCCCCGGGTCACGAACGCAGCCATATCATTTCCCTGTTATTCGAAAATGCCTTGCAAAAGACTTTAGACACAGTAGGTTCACCTACCGAGAAGAAGATAAGAAACCGTTTTTAACACTTTTGGCGGAAAATACTTTCCGCAGTGGCATACCGGAAGAAGATGTGATGAAATCGCTTCCCGTACATACGCAATTTCTACCTTTCGAGACGGAAATACGGACTATGGTACGGAATGTTTACCGGCTCTGGTACGGATTTGGTGAAAATCTTGCATACGACCGGAACAATCGTTAGCCTTACAGGTAGACGAGTTTATGAAACGAAGGTATGAATTCAGATATAACCTGTTGAAAGAAGAGGTGGAATTCAGGGATAGGAAATCTTATTATTTCAACTTTTTCACGGTTTGCGAGCAGGCTCTTAATAGCATCAGTCTACATGCGCAGGGGGAAGAAATCCTATTGTGGGACAGGGATGTTAAACGTTATATCTATTCCGACCGGGTATCGGAACACTCACCGATCTGTTAAATTCTGAGCGACTTGCCAGCCTGGAATGGTAAAGATCATATCCGGCAACTGGCCGATACATTGCCATGCAACAACAGCGAATGGAGAAACCAGTTCCAGCAAACACCTGTGGAGGAACAACTTTTCTTCCAGTATTTCCGTTTGCTCGAAGCCGGAGAGAAAGGTGAATTGCTTCCTGCCGCGGAAATATTGAGGCATATCGAACAACGAAGTAAAATAAAATCCGGAATCCGCAACATGTCTCTGTTCGGTCGGTTAGTGCTTAAGAATAATGTAACAAAGAAACATGCCAAGACTGGAAACTACTATCATGTGATCCAACTTTTGTAAAACAAGGGACGCGCCATTTTGATACCACAGCATCACCCGATATACCTTTAGCTTACAATCAGTTAATAATACAATCAAGAATGGTGATACCAGATTTAATTAAATTTATATAATAGACATGAAATTGCCCGTCTTTACGGAAGCTAGAAAGTTATTAATTAATATTTACACACAAATGGATCAGAGAAACTGCAATAAAGTAAGCATCCTTTCCTTATTGCAATAGTTAATATTTGTAACCGTTGAATTTATAGGTTTTGATATTCAATAAGTGTAGTCTTTTGAATAACTATGGTTCTTTTAGAACTATGGGAGCAACAAAACATATTTTTACACAGACGTTAAAATACAAGACTTATGCATTATATATCATTTTAAACAAAGAAGTGCTTATTTGCCAAAATAACACTTCGGTAATCTAAAAACTATCGCCCAGTAAGCCAAGTTCCGGTATTTCCCAACAAAACGGGGGACTCACCGGGGTAGTAGAGGGTGATTTCGGCCCCGTTGCCGGCGCCTCTATCATAGTGAAAGGAACCACTAATGGTACAATTACCGACATGAACGGTAATTGTACCTATCTGAACTCTGCAGGCAAGCCGATCCTTATCACCGGAACAGGTCGTCATTGGGGACTGGCATTCAACGGACGTGACATCGAAAACTATGATTATTCAACGATTGCCTACAGCCCGGTAAAGAATATCTTTAAAGATGCGTATAATTTAGGTTTCAACAGTAATACCAACGTTTCCGTTAGCGGTAGCAGCGAAAAAACATCCTTCTACACCTCTTTGTCTTATAAGTATGCAAGCGGAACATTACCGAGCAACAGCTTCGATCGAACATCGAAATGGAAGCGACAAAAGTTTCCCGGGGAACCTTACCTGCCGGATTTCCGTCACATGGGTTCCGGAGGTGAAAAACAGACAGGAGTCATCCGTTAGTCTTTATTTTACAACTTCCGACTTGGCTGGAGAATACAAGATCCAGGTATAGGGGATCGGTGAACAAGGCAAGGTTGTTTATGCAATTACTTAGCTCAGTGTGAAGTCGGTAAAAATACTACATGTTAAATAAAGATTGGAATAACCACTTATACATTTTTATTTTATGTAACTAAAAAGAAAAAAAAGTTATTGTCTGGTAGTGGAGAGTCTTGATTTATTATTATCTCCTGTTAATGATTTACTTGGAGTGCCGTATTTTCGATGGTTATTTTGTATTCATTTATTCCTTATTTATCTAATGTTAATCTTGCAACAACGCCTGTTTTTTTCTGTTTCAATTAGCAAATGACATTGGTTTATGCCAAACGCATTTAACTAATAAACTAAACAAAAAAAACATCAGTATGTTGAAAAGATTCAAATCTGTCAGCATGATTCTGCTCGCGGGGGCGTTGGGTTTCACCGGAAACGCCTATGCAAATCCGGAGGCCGGGAATCCTGCTATTGACATTTCCCAACAGGATACGAAAGTTACGGGAGTAGTTGAAGATGAGTTCGGACCCGTAGCAGGGGCTTCTGTTGTAATAAAAGGAACCACTAACGGTACGATGACCGATATGGACGGTCATTTCACTCTCGAAGGCGTAAAGAAGGGAGACATTATCCAAATCTCTTTTATTGGTTTTGCCACACAAGATATTCCTTACACCGGGCAGACCACTCTGAATGTAAAAATGCAGGAAGATGCGCAGAAACTGGATGAGGTCGTTGTTACGGCATTAGGTATGAAGCGCGACAAGAAAGCATTAGGTTATGCTATGCAGGAGTTGAAAGGTGACGAACTGTTATCTTCCCGCGAACCCAATCTTGCCAATTCATTATCAGGTAAAGTTTCCGGTTTGCAGATTGTCCGTTCCAGTAACGGGGTAGGAGGATCATCCAAGATCGTGCTTCGTGGTAACAGCTCCCTGACGGGTAGTAACCAACCACTTATCGTAGTAGACGGTACACCGATGGATAACTTTACCGGTGGGGTAGATGATGTATGGGGTAACTCCGGTGCCGATATGGGTAACGGACTCTCGGATATCAACCCCGAAGATATTGAGTCGATGACGGTATTGAAGGGAGCTTCGGCTGCCGCTCTGTATGGATCGCGTGCCGGTAACGGTGTGATCCTGATCACTACCAAGTCCGGAAAGAAGAATGAAGGCTTGGGTATTACGGTAAATGCCGGTATCACTACCGAGTCGATTTTCCTGAAACCTCATTTGCAGAACGACTTCGGTCAAGGTTCGGTCGGAGCATACGATAACCAGTCGCGTTTGAGCTGGGGACCGAAAGCAGAAGGACAGATGGTTTCGGACTGGTTGGGCCGCCAGGTTCCTTTGCAGACTTATGATAATATCGATGCTTTCTTCCGTACCGGTACTTCTTTCAACGAAGGCGTTAGCTTCCAGCAGAATATAAAGGGAACTTCCGTTTTTACCTCTATCAACCGTTCGGATGATGCCGGTATCACTCCTGAGTCGAAGCTGAACAAGACCAATATCACTATGCGTGCAACCACTTTCCTGGATGAAGCCGAAAAGTGGAAGATCGATGCCAAGGTGAACTACATTAATATGAATGCCCACAACCGTCCGATCCAGGGGGTCAATCCTTCGAATGCTTTTAACACGATCTATAACCTGCCACGTTCATTGAATGTGGAAGAGTTTAAGAACAGCGTCGACGAAGAAGGCAATATGATCTGGTGGGATGCCTCCAAGAATCCACAGGAAAACCCGTACTGGGTGACTAAATACAGACAAAACAACGATACCCGTAATCGTTTATTGGGTAACATTGCCTTGAAATATGCACCGACCAATTGGTTCGATATCGAACTCCGCGGTGGTACCGACTATTATACTACTACCAAGAACGAAAAAGTGTATGCTGGAGGTAACACCTCTCCCCGTGGTTTGTATAACGAAGGTTCTGAAACGTTCTACGAAAACAATTACAGCTTCCTGGCTACAGCTCGTAAGGATAACCTCCTGGATCGTCTGGGTGGTTTCGTTACTTTCGGTGGTAACCTGATGATGCAGAAACGTACGAAGATGAATGCTTCGGCAGGCGAATTGCTTGTTCCGAACCTTTTCTCTCTGAACAATGGTATAAATAAACCGACCGTTACTTCCGAGCTGATCCGCCGTAAGATGAATTCTCTTTACGGGTCATTGCAGTTGAACTGGGACGGTTATCTGTTTCTGGATGTAACGGCCCGTAACGACTGGTCGTCTACCATGTCGAAAGCCAACCGCTCTTATTTCTATCCTTCGGTAAGTTTGTCGGCAGTGATCTCCGATATGCTTCCTAAAATAGGAAGCTCGATGCCCGAATGGTTTACCTTTGCCAAGGTAAGAGCTTCTTATGCAGAGGTTGGTAACGATCTTGATCCGTACCAGCTATATAATAACTTTACGGTTGGAAAAGATGAAAACGGTAATACGACAGCCGCTCCGGGAAATGTGTTGTTCGACTCGAGTGTTCGTAGTGAGTTGATCAAGTCTTGGGAAGCCGGTTTCGATGTACGTTTCTTCAATAATCGTTTAGGTTTGGATGCAGCCTGGTATAAGACAAATGCCACCCGTCAGTTATTGAACCTGCCGATGGACCCGTTCTCCGGTTATAGTTCCCGTAAAGTGAATGCCGGTAATATTCAGAACGAAGGGGTTGAAGTTTCTCTGAATGGTTCGATACTAGACAATCCGAAAGGACTGAGCTGGAATGCAACAGCACAATTCTCCCTGAACCGTAATAAAATCATCGACCTTTATCCGGGTGTCACCCTCTATGATATCAAAACACTGGATGCGATCCAGATCGTAGCCGTACAGGGTAGTTACTACGGTGATATTTACGGTCAGACTTTCCAGCGCGTAGAAGATAAGAATAGTCCTTACTATGGCAGGCAGATTGTAGGGGAGGACGGACTTCCACTGATCACGACCGGTAAGTCGAAAGTGGGTAACCAAAGTCCCGACTGGATGCTCGGTCTTACTAACAATTTCGCCTACAAAGGTTTTAACCTGAGTTTCCTGATTGATTTCCGCATTGGTGGCGATCTTTATTCGGCAACAGCTTCCAACCTGTATGTTCGTGGTAATGCAGCCGGAACAGTTGTGAACGGTGGTCGTGAAAACTTTGTCGTACCGAACTCAGTCGTTCAGACTCCTGATGGATATAAAGAAAATAATGTTGCCGTGACTCCACAGAATTACTGGGAACGTATCGGTTCGACCGGTAACTATGGCTTACCGGAAATGTACACCTATGATGCAACAAATATCCGTCTGCGTAATATTACGCTCGGATACGATTTTAATCGGGCAATATTAAAGAGTACACCATTCCAGCGTTTGCGTCTGTCGGCAACATGTAATAATGTATGGATGATCCATTACAACCTGCCGGGTATCGACCCTGAATCAGTATCGGCAACGAATACAAATGCTACCGGGTTTGAAAACGGAGCTGCTCCAACCAGCCGGTCGTTTACGTTAAATGTGACGGTAGGGTTTTAATACATTTCCTTTTGAATTTGTTTAGACACCCTAAACGCTTCTGTTTGGACATCGCAAACACTCCTGTTTGGAGATCATAAACACTGCTGTTGTGACATCGTAAACAAATCTAAAGCTGATAAGTAGAAATAACAATAAAGAAATAAAGTAAGATGAATACAAAAAATATATTATTAGCCGGTCTATTCTCAATAGCTGCCTTGCTGTCTTCCTGCTCCGATTTCGAGGAGATTAACGAAGACCCAAACCAGGTGGGAGAAAGTAAGGTGAAGCCCGAATGGTTTCTCAATGCTTCCATTATCGGTGCACAGATGAACCCGGAAATTGCCGAACGTATCTTTATTGCCGAATGGAACCGTGCTTCACGCTTCAATCGCGGAAGTGGTTTCACTATCGGTACTGATAATAACGACTACATCACGCTCTATTTGAGCAACTCTTATGCTGTAAGTTGGCTGAACAAAGCCACTAAAGCGATTGAGTTGGGTGAAAAGAAAGTGGCTGAAGGTGAAGCCGAACAGTATCCTTATTATAAGAATGTCATCCAGATGGCCCGTATTTGGCGTGCCTATCTGAACTCGGAAGTATCCGACGGCTTCGGGCCGATCCCTGCCTTATCTGCCTTCACAGGCGTTCCGGCTGAGTATGATAGCGTAGAAACGATCTATGGATTTATCCTGAAAGAATTGAGAGAGGCAGAGGCTGCTCTCGATCCATCTATCGATATGTCGGACATGGCAAACGAAGATGCTTTCTATGCCGGGAATATCAATGAATGGAAGAAGTATGCGAACTCCTTGCGTATGCGTTTCGCTATGCGTATCTCCGGTATTTCACCAGCTCTGGCGAAGACTGAGTTTGAAGATGCGGCAAGTAAGACTTTTATCTCTACACTCGATGATATGGCTGCTGTGCAGGAAAAAGACGGATGGAGCGATCTGACCGGAGTTATGTCGCGTACATGGAATGCACAACCGATGTCGGTAACATTCAAGAACCTGGTCGTCGGTCTGGGTAATACAGAGTTTCCGGTACCCGACTCTTTGAAAAGTCATCTGAAAGATCCTCATACCTACATGGGATTATACCTGAATAAACATTTCCCGCTGAACACAAACGATCCGTGTGCCGGATTTTACTTTGACGGTATACCTCAGTATGTCGATCCACGTGCCCCGAAGCTGTTCAGTGTGGTGGGATGGAATGATGGCGTAGTCTATTCCGACTATATCGGTGCCGCCAATAGCGTAGTACCAGTGAATCTGATGGACCCAAGTGATAACTCCAAGCCAATGCTTACCATCGATCCGAAATATACCTGGGGAACCTGGGTTGCCGGAGAATGGAATGACCTGGCCGGTCTGGTCAGTGAACTGACGGGAAAGAATTACAATTATCCTTCTATGGCAAAACAGTACCGTATGAGTACGATGAAACGTGTATTCTTCGGTCCATGGGAAAGTTATTTCCTGATGGCAGAAGCTGCAGTCAAGGGGTGGACTGTTCCGGGAACAGCGAAGTCGAATTATGAAAACGGTATCACCGCCAGCTTCCAGTACCATGGCATAATAAGCGAAGTTGGTAAATATCTGGCTTCTACCGATTATAACCGTGTAGGTACTTCCGTCAGTTTCGATCATACAACCGAAGCACAGCCTTACACCGTCAATTATGTAGATCCGTATACAAAGGAAAATAAGACGATGACTTATACTTATCCGAAGAATTCGATCTATCGTGGCGGTTCTTATAATAACGATGCATTGACAAAAATCATCACCCAGAAATATATCGCACAGGTACCCTGGTTACCCGAAGAAGCATGGAGCGATCATCGTCGTCTTGGTTTGCCTTTCTTTGAGAATCAGGCAGTTGAGAAGGATTATAACCCGTTGAATCAGGTTCCTTTGACGATGGCAACCGCTAAAGAATGTCGCCTGGATTTCTACCCGAAACGCTACCGTTATCCGGCCAATATCCAGACCAACAATCAGGAAGGTTACCAGAAAGCATTAGAGTTGTTGGGAGGACCCGATCTGACGACAACACCTTTGTGGTGGAATCTAAAATAGAAAGATATTACCTCGTAGGGGGGGAGAGTGTTCAACCCCACTCCCTACGGGGACTATCATTTAACATTTCCCTCCCTTAGCATATTCTTTAAAACAGGAACCAAACCTTAAACGCCAATGTTTTATATATAAAGTATGACAACCATCTTAAACAAAAAGAATTATGGCACATAAACTATTTATCCGTGACGTAACGCTTCGTGACGGTCAGCAATCCTCTTTTGCAACACGCATGTCACAACAGCAAATCGACCGTGTACTCTCTTTCTATAAAAATGTAGGTTTCTATGCTATGGAAGTGTGGGGAGGAGCTGTACCGGACACCATTATGCGTTATCTGAACGAGAATCCATGGGAACGGTTGGAAAAGATCAAGGCAGTCGTGGGTAAATCCACCAAACTTACCGCCCTTTGCCGGGGACGTGATTTGTTTGGCTACAATCCCTATCCGGATGTTGTTGTAAAAAGTCTTTGCCGTAATACGATTGAGTCGGGTATTGACATTATGCGCATTTTCGATGCCATGAACGATATAGACAATATGAAATCAGCAATTAAATATACTGACCGGTATGGAGGAATGGTGGATTGTGCAGTTTGCTATTCAATAGATCCCCATCATTCAGCATTAGAGCGTATTGAAGCCGCCTTGCACGGTCATCCATTGCACAAACCGGTCTTTACCAACGATTATTTCTTGTCAAAAGCACAACAGATGGAGCATATCACAGCCGATATCATTACTCTTGAAGATGCTAACGGACTGATTACTCCGCGAAAGACTGCTGAACTCGTCCGCCTCTTTAAGAAGGAACTGAAAGCCCCGATCGATTTCCATACCCGTTGTACAGCCGGTTACGGCTTGGCTTCAATGCTCTCTGCTATCGTTAACGGCGTAGATATTGTAGATACCAATATCTGGTATTTTGCCGGAGGTTATTCCGCCCCCGCCATCGAATTGATCTACGTGTTCTGTAAGAAGATGGGGATAGAACTGGATATCGATATGGAAGCTATCGCTTGCATCAACTCCGAATTATTAAAGATACGTAAAGAGTTAAAAGGCTACGATACCTCAAAAGAATTACCCAACCCCTTCGATCCGCTGACAGATAAATTGCCCACTGAGATCGACCGTTTCTTCAACGATGCCATCGATGCCGCCCGTAAAGATAAAGAAGAAGACCTGTTGATATTCTGCCATGCCATCGAGGAATATTTCAACTTCCCTTCTCCCGATGAGATTGTACAGAAATCGCAGATACCGGCCAGCATGTTCAATCAGATCGTTGCCCAGTTAAAACAGCAAGGTCATCCCGAACTCTTGGAGAAAACTATGATGCTGATCCCGCGGATACGGATGGACGCCGGTCTTCCTCCATTGGTTACTCCTGTAAACAGAGTAATAGCTTCCCAGGCTGTATCGAGCGCATTATGCGAAATGAACGGACAACCAATATACAGCAAACTTGTTTATCCTTTCGTCTCCCTGGTACGCGGTGAGTATGGAAAAACTCCGCTTCCTATCGATCCTGAATTTCGTCTTCAGATAACAGGTGACAGAGAAGAGCATTTCTACGACGCCTCCGATTACGAAATGGAAGAAAACCCCTTCATCGAAGAACTGGGTATATTGGTAGCCGAAAATGAGAAAGAAGTCTTATTACTCGAGCTCTTCCCCATGGTAGCCCGCAACTTCCTGACAAAACGGAAGAAAGACAAGTTCCGGGATAATATGCCTTTAACTTGATGACAGATAAGTAACAATAAAATAGCCGATACTGTCTGTTTTTACAACAGTATCGGCTATCTTAACAGAATACAGAGTATTCTATGATAGGTCTCGATTACCAAAAATAGATATAGAATGCCACTGTAATCAATAGAATAATGCAAGAATGTATCACATCCCATTTATTCCAGCTGGCACGGGTAGCTGCTCGTTGTTCCGGAGTAGAAGAACCGAAAGTGAGCCCTTGTATCTGAGCTTCCGGTGCAGCCGGGGTGAACTTACTGATGATAGCAATTGCAGCCAGACAGAATACCAGCATACCACCGCAGAAGAACAACCAGTTCGTATCGAAGAACAAGGCTTTGAACCAACTGTCGCCGGCATCGACGCCAGCCGTTGTATAATAGACCTTTGCACCCAGGCGGGTAATACCGATAATAAAGCCGATAATTAATCCCCACATACCTCCCAGCGGAGTAGTCCGTTTAGACAGGATACCTAATAGGAATGCCGCTGCGATGCCCGGTGCCAGTACAGACTGTACGTCCTGCAAATAGTTATACAATACCGATCCTACACTCTTCATCACCGGTATCCAGAGAATCCCCAGGACAACGACAACAACTGTTGCTATACGTCCTACATAAAGCAATGTTTTTTCACTGGCTTCCGGTTTGTATTTCTTATAGAAGTCGATCGTGAACAACATAGCTGATGAGTTGAACAGAGAAGCTAACGAACTCATTAAAGCAGCCAGAATACCACACACTACTAATCCTTTAAATCCGGCAGGTAACAATTGAGCAACCAATGATGGGAAAGCAGCGTCGGCTGTACTCATTGTGAAAGGAATGCCATTGATCGTTACCCCGTTTTTCTGCATGGCAAAAGCGATCATACCCGGGATAAGAAATAGGAATACCGGAGTCAGTTTCAGGTAAGCACCGAAGATAGTACCACGACGAGCTTGTTGCTCATTTTTACCTGATAATACGCGCTGAACGATGAACTGGTCGGTACACCAGTACCAGAAACCGATAACGGAAGAGCCGATCAAAGCTCCCAGCCAGGGGAAATCCGGGTCGCGGTTGTCGCGGATCAGGTTCACCATCGTATCTCCATATTCGTTAGCCGGGGTCAGGCTACAAGCTGCCAGGACCTGATCCCATCCGCCAACGGCTTTCAATCCCAATACAAGGATAACGATTGAACCCAGAAGCAGGATAGGTGTTTGCAATACAGAGGTGTAAAGAACCGATTTCATACCGCCTACAACCGTATAAAGGGCAGTCAGTACCACCAGTCCGATGGCAGCGATCCAGAAGAAGTCGATGCCCCAGAGTTCCTGGATGCCGAACACTTCCTTAAATACCAGACCTCCGGCATACACCGTAACGGCTACTTTGGTCAATACATAGCTGACCAGTGAAATAAGCGAGAGGATGGTGCGTGATTCTTTGTTATAACGTTTCTCAAGGAATTCGGGCATGGTCAGTACCATGCTTCGTTCGTAGAAAGGTACGAATACCCAACCGAGGATAAGGATCATCCACCCCTGGATTTCCCAGTGCGCCATCGCCATACCGCTGGAAGCTCCTGCTCCGGCAAGGCCGATAAGGTGTTCTGAACCGATGTTTGATGCGAAAATAGAAGCTCCGATCGCTAACCAGGTGGCATCACGACCTGCAAGGAAGTAGTCGCCGGAACTGTCTTGTTTTTGTTTAAATACCCATACAATAATCCCAATTAGAGCTAAAGCGAATAGCCCTATTACAATATAATCTAATGTTGTCATAATAGTGTCTTACATGATATACCCGTTGTTTTTACAACGGGATTTTGTCAATTCGTCGTATGTGCCGACCGCCTTCGAACGGGGTGTTCAGAAAGGCTTCGACAGTGCGAGTGGCTTCCTCTTGACTGATAAATCTACCGGGCATGACAAGTATATTGGCATCGTTATGCTCGCGGGCTAGTTTCGCGATCTCTTCCTGCCAGCATAGTGCGGCCCGTATTCCCTGGTGTTTGTTTAAAGTCATTGCAATACCGTTTCCTGATCCGCAAATGGCTATTCCGGGATATACTTCCCCGGCTTCTAATGCATATGCCAATGGATGGGCGAAATCCGGATAATCACAACTTTCTGTTGAACAGGTTCCGAAATCTTTATAGGTTATCCCTTTAGAATCCAGTAATTGTTTTAGAAACTCTTTTAATTCGTAACCTGCGTGGTCACAACATAAACCTAGTGTTTTCATCTTTATCTGTTAGAGGCAGACAAACAGCCCTGTTGTGACGATGACCGTCACCCTTCGTCGACGGTCATCGTCACAACAGGGCCTGCTTTGTCTTATGTTTCTTATGCTAATAATTCTTTTACCTGATTGTATACATTCTTTCCGGTGAAGCCCAGTTTTTCGTCCAGAACCTTATAAGGAGCGGAGAAGCCGAATGACTCGAGCCCCCATACCTTACCGTTTGCTCCAACCAATCCTTCCAGATTGACAGGCAGACCGGCTGTCAGACCAAATACTTTACTTCCTGTAGGAATAACAGATTCCTGGTATTCCTTGCTCTGGTTGCGGAACAACCCTTCGGAAGGAACGGATACGACACGAACCTTTACGCCATCGGCACGAAGCAATGCTGCTCCCTCTTCCAACGTAGAGACTTCCGAACCGGAAGCTACCAGAATAACATCCGGGTTTGCGTCGCTTTCTACAATATAGGCACCCTTTTCAGCCTGCAAAGCTTCGTCGTAACGATTTTCTTTGGCGGGCAGGTCAGTAATGTTCTGACGGGAAAGAATTAAAGCGGTAGGAGTGGCTGTGTTTTCCATAGCCATCTTCCATGCAACGGTCGTTTCGATGACATCGGCCGGACGGAGAACCAGCATAGAGTTGTGTCCCTTATGGTTCTTCAGTTTTTCCATCAGGCGGATCTGTGCTTCCTGTTCAACCGGTTCGTGAGTAGGTCCGTCTTCACCAACGCGGAAAGCGTCGTGCGACCAGATGAACTTAACCGGTTGCTCCATCAATGCTGCCATACGGATTGCAGGCTTCATATAATCGGAGAATACGAAGAAGGTACCGCAAGCTACGATCACGCCACCGTGTAGTGACATACCGATACATACACAAGCCATGGTCAGTTCCGAAACACCGGCCTGGAAAAAGGCACCACTGAAGTCACCTTTTCTGAATGAATGTGTTTTCTTCAGGAAACCGTCGGTCTTGTCCGAGTTGGAAAGGTCGGCAGAAGAACATACCATGTTTTCAACCTTTGTTGCCAATACGCCTAATACAGTGGCGGAAGCGGCACGAGTTGCCTGGTTTGCTTTCTGTTCGATAGCTGCCCAGTCCAGTTTCGGAGCTTTACCGGAGAACCAGAATGCCATCTTTTCTGCCAGTTCAGGATTTGCTTTAGCCCATACTTCTTTAGCGGCATAACGTTCGGCTACGATAGCTTCCAGTTCTTTTGCACGTTTTGCATATAGTTCGGCAACATCCGTGAATATGGCGAACGGATTCTTTGGATCACCTCCCAGGTTTTTGATTGTCTCTTCGATAGATGCACCGGCTGCAGACAGAGGTTGACCATGAGTGGATACTTTATTTTCGTAACTGCTGTCGTCGGCTCCGCGGGCACCTTTACCCATAATGGTATTACCGATGATCAAAGTAGGACGGCTGGCTTCTGCTTTTGCTTCATCCAACGCCTTACGGATTTCATTTACGTCATTTCCGTTGATGCTGATTACTTTCCATCCCCATGCTTCATACTTCATGGCAACATTTTCTGCTGTTACTTCTTCTACGGTAGTAGAAAGCTGGATGTTGTTGGAGTCGTAGAACATGATCAGGTTGTCGAGTCCGAGTGTTCCGGCAACACGTCCGGCACCTTGCGAAATCTCTTCCTGGATACCACCATCGGATATATATGCATAAATAGTCTGGTTCATTACATCTCCCAGGCGGGCTTTCAGAAACTTGGCGGCAATAGCAGCACCCACTGCGTATGTATGGCCTTGTCCCAGCGGACCTGAGGTATTTTCGATACCCCGCTTGATGTCTACTTCAGGATGACCCGGAGTAGGGCTTCCCCATTGGCGGAATTGTGACAGTTCTTCCATGGTGAATTTACCGGTAAGAGCGAGGACTGAATAAAGCATGGGCGACATGTGTCCCGGGTCTTGGAAGTAGCGATCCCTGCCTTCCCATTCCGGGTTTTTAGGATCATAGACCAAATACTCTGAGAATAGTACATTGATAAAATCTGCACCACCCATTGCACCACCCGGATGACCGGAATTAGCCTTTTCTACCATTGACGCTGCCAGGACGCGGATATTGTCCGCTGCTCTGTTCATTACTTTAATATCGTTCATTTTGATGAATTAGTTTAATTTTTGTACAAAGATAGGGAATCTCTTCATATAGACCGCCATATCATACAAACAATTCATTTTCTGTAAAGTTTCCTAATTTGCGATATTTCTCATATAGAGCCAGATAGGCCTGGTGACTCTCGTGATTCGGATAGTATTCTTTCGCGAATCCTTGTCCCATAGCTCGCTGGGCGTCCTCTATTTTAGCGTATACACCGGCAGCTACAGCAGCGAACATGGAGGCACCGAAGGCACAGGCTTGTTCCGCTTTTGCTACTTTGATCGGCATATTCAGTACGTCTGCTAACGTTTGCATGACGAACGGTGATTTCAGGGAGATACCACCGATACCGATCACACTTTCGATCTTGATACCGTTTTCCAGGAAGCGGTCTACAATGGCTTTCGATCCGAATGCGGTTGCTTCAACCAGCGCACGGAAGATAAGCGGAGCAGAGCTTGCCAGATTCAGGCCTGTTATCGTTCCTTTTACCAGTTGGCTGGCATCCGGTGTGCGGCGTCCGTTCATCCAGTCTACAGCCAGAATGGTACTTTCGCTTACCGGAACTTTGGCAGCTTCCTCGGAAAGAACGGGGATAATCTTACCGGCTGTTTCTTCAATCAGTTTGGCTTTTGTCTCTTCGTCGATCAGGCTGCTTTTAGACAAAATGTTTTCGAGTGGCCATGCCAGTACATTTTTGAACCAAGCATAGATATCGCCGAATCCGGATTGTCCGGCTTCCAGTCCGATCATACCGGGGATAACGGAACCGTCTACCTGTCCGCAGATACCGGGAACCAGTTTATCGCCCATCTCTTCATAAGAGGATACCATGATATCGCAGGTAGAAGTACCGATCACGCGGACAAATGTGCGTGGAGTAATTTCAGCGCCTACTGCACCCATATGGCAGTCGAATGCTCCTACGGCTACGGCTACATTGGTCGTAAGCCCCAGGCGTTTAGCCCATTCTTCTGTCAGGTGACCTATGGAAGTGTCACTGGTATATGTCTTTTCAAACAGATGACTGCGGAAACCGGCCAGTAGCGGTTCGAGTGTTGTCAGGAACTCTTCGGAAGGAAGACCGTCCCATTTTTCCAACCACATGGCTTTGTGTCCGGCTGCACAACGGCTGCGATACACTTCTTCCGGTTTGTTTTTTCCTGTGATCAGGGCCGGTAGCCAGTCGCAATGTTCGATCCAGGCATAAGCCGCTTTGCGGATGCTTTCATCTTCACGAAGTACATGTGCCATTTTGGCCCATACCCATTCGGAGGAATAAATACCTCCTTCATAGGCAGTATAATCAATGCCCCAGCGCTTTGCCAATTCGTTGATTTCTGCAGCTTCTTTAATCGCTGTATGGTCTTTCCAAAGTACGAACATGGCATTCGGATTTTCTGCAAACTCAGGCAGAAGGGCGAGGGGAGTACCTTCTTTGTCTGTCAGGGCAGGGGTACTACCCGTTGTATCGAAGGCAATACCCACTACTTTTTCAGCAGTACCTGCCGGGCATTTAGCCAATGACTCTTTTATGGTAGTTTCCAGTCCTTCAATATAGTCCAACGGATGCTGGCGGTAACGATTTTTGAGTGGATCGCAGTATTTGCCTTCCATCCAGCGCGGATAATATTTAACGGCGAAAGCTAATTCTTCACCTGTGGCTGCGTTTACGACTACGGCGCGACAAGAGTCGCTACCGTAATCCAAACCTATTACATATCTTTCGTTAGCCATGATTTAAGACTGTAAAGCGCGGTTCAACATATAATACAGGTCGTTGTACTGCAATTCTTTTTTGAAAGAGGAAATAGTTGTATCCTTGTCGATAACTACCATTTCGATACCGGCTATGTCGGCATAATCTTCCAAGTATTCTACAGTCAGGTCGTATGAGAAACTGGTGTGGTGTGTTCCACCGGCCAGAATCCAGGCAGCAGCTCCAATTTCGAGGTTGGGCTGTGGAATCCACAAAGCACTGGCTACCGGAAGTTTGGGAAGCGGCTTGCTCTTGATGCAATCAACTTTATTTACGATGAGGCGGAAACGGTTACCCATGTCTACGATGGTTGCCGCGACTCCTTCACCTGGTTTGCTGGTGAATACAAGGCGTGCTGTTTCGCTATCGATACCGATACTCAGGCGGTGTACTTCCAGCTTCGGCTTTTGTTCAGCGATAAGCGGACAGATTTCTAACATGTGAGCTTGCAGGATTGCACTCTGTTCGCCGTTGAAATTCAGGGTATAGTCTTCAAGGAAAGAACAACCTTTCGGCATACCCTGGCTCATGAACCACATGGTACGGAACAAAGCTGCAGTTTTCCAGTCACCTTCTGCACCGAAACCATATCCTTCTGCCATCAGACGCTGTGAGGCCAGTCCGGGAATCTGATCAAAATTACCCAAGTCGTCGAAATTGGTGGTAAATGCTTTGGCTCCTTTATCTTTCAGGATACGACGGATAGCGATTTCCGCTTTAGCTGAATTCCATACTTTTGTATAGGCTTCTGTTTTTTCATCTTCCAATTCGGGAGCATGATCGTACTCTGCAAAATATTGCTGAACGAGTGCATGTGTGTCTTTGTCGTCTACTGCATTGTAGTACTCCATAACGTCATTTATCGGGCAATAGTCGACGTGATAGCCTAACTTTAGTTCGGCTTCAACCTTGTCACCATCTGTCACGGCTACATTGTTCATCTGGTCTCCAAAACGGATGATCAGCATATCCTGTGCATCTGCCCATGCAGCAGCAACGCGCATCCATACAGCGATACGGGCCTGTGCTTTTTCGTCTTGCCAGTGGCCGACTACCACTTTGCGGTTTTTACGCATGCGGCTTACCATATGGCCGAATTCACGATCGCCGTGGGCGGATTGGTTCAGGTTCATGAAATCCATATCCATGGTTTCCCAAGGAATTTCTTTGTTGAACTGTGTGTGGAAATGCAGCAACGGTTTTTTCAGCTCCTGCAATCCGTGTATCCACATTTTAGCCGGAGAGAAGGTGTGCATCCAGGTGATGACACCTACACACTTATCATCATTGTTGGCAGCTTTGAAAGCAGCAGTAACTTCTTTGGCTGAGTTAACAGTGCCTTTGTAGACTACTTTGATGGGAAGGTTTCCGGAATCATTCAATCCCTTTACCATTTCATTGGAATGTGCATCCACTTGTACGACTGCGTCACCTCCGTACAGAAGCTGGGCCCCTGTTACGAACCATACTTCTAAATCTTTAAAATTCATGGTTTGTTGATTTAATAGTTATAATGATTGATTGTTTATTTTTGTCCGTAGTAAGCATTAGGACCGTGTTTACGGTAAAAATGCTTAGTTATCAGATGTTTGTTCA
Source organism: Parabacteroides leei (assembly GCF_023369805.1). Taxonomy (NCBI): domain Bacteria; kingdom Pseudomonadati; phylum Bacteroidota; class Bacteroidia; order Bacteroidales; family Tannerellaceae; genus Parabacteroides; species Parabacteroides leei. The sequence continues at coordinate 13,125 of NZ_JAMBQG010000007.1, read as the reverse complement.
TTGTAAGTCCGGGATTGATGCCATAGGAGATATAAGCCATCTTGGCTACCTGTTCCATTACAACCGCATTATGTACGGCATCATCGGCATTCTTTCCCCAGGAAAATGGTCCGTGATTTTCAACCAATACCCCAGGTATGTGAATCGGATTTAAATCGTTAAAGCGTTCAACGATCACATTTCCGGTTTCTTTTTCATATTCACCTTCAATCTCTTGCTGTGTCATCTGGCGGGTACAAGGGATTGCATCACTGAAATAGTCTGCATGTGTTGTACCTATATTAGGAATGTCCCGTCCTGCCTGTGCCCAGGATGTTGCGTAAGTGGAATGTGTATGCACGATGCCACCGATTTCCGGAAAGGCATTATATAATACTAAATGAGTAGGAGTGTCAGACGACGGTTTTAGAGTTCCCTCCAGGATATTACCCTGTAAATCGAGAACAACCATATCACTGGCTTTCATTGTTTCATAAGAAACCCCGGATGGCTTGATCACAACCAAACCTTTTTCGCGGTCAATTTCGCTTACATTTCCCCAGGTAAAAATGACTAATCCATGTTTTACCAGATCTAAGTTGGCTTTGAAAACCTTTTCTTTTAATTCTTCAACCATTACCGTTATTGTTTTGTGGTTTATTATCTACTTAATATATAGTTTGTATATGATAATAAGTATAGAAATGTACACTTATTATTGATGGTGTAAAAGTAACACCTTGTTCGCGTAATGGTACAAAAAAAGCTATGTTTTAAAACATAGCTTGTGACTTTTTAAGAGTATAATAAACAAGTAAAGGAAAAAATATTTCTATTCTCCTTTATTATAAGGAGAAATAGAATCCCTGATCAAGTAAACGGTCATATTTTTCTTTGTTGAACATATAATAGAAAGCGCCTCTTTTGGAACTTTTTTTGTCTTTCTCGTCAAGTTTCTCAAGGATATCCATAGAGTTGAGTTTCTTGCGGAAATTACGTTTATCCAGTGGAGTCTGGTAAATAGCTTCATACAGACTTTGAAGCTGGGGTAGGGTGAATTTCTCAGGAAGAAGATTAAAACCGACCGGACGGGTAGCTGCTTTTCTCTTCAGGCGAACCAGCGTGTCGGTGATCATTTGGTTATGGTCAAAGATCAGATTGGGTACTTCGCTGAGTTTTGTCCATTGGGCATTATGCTCTTTCAATAATTCCGGATTGAAGTCATTCATATTGACCAATGAATAGTATGCTACGGAGATAACCCGTTCTCCTAAGTCGCGGGTAACATCTCCGTAAGCACCTACCTGTTCCATAAAAAGATTATCGATACCAGAGCATTCGGTAAGTACGCGTGAAGCCGCTTCGCCGATACTTTCGCCGGATTTGATAAAACCGCCCATCAGAGACCACTGTCCTTGTAGTGGCTCAAAATTCCGTTTGTAAAGTAAAACGTTGAGTTCACTGTTATTAAACCCCAGGATGATACAATCTACTGAAACAAAAAATTTGACTTCGTTCTGATAAAATGCGGCTGTCATGATTTTATGGATATTGAATTAATTTATTAAGCGAGTTTGCGTGCACCGTCGCTGATTACTACTTCGTATACTTTAGGTTCGTGACCGAATTTCTTTGTATAAGAATCGAAAGCTTCTTTGATAAATGCATCATGCAATTCGTCTTTTACAAGGTTGATAGTACAACCTCCGAAGCCACCACCCATTACACGTGAACCTGTTACGCCACATTTCTTGGCAACATCGTTCAGGAAGTCCAGCTCTTCGCAGCTTACTTCGTATAGCTTGCTCATGCCATGGTGAGTTTCATACATTTTCTGACCTACAGTTTCGTAGTCACCTTTTTCCAAAGCTTCGCAAACGTCGAGTACGCGTTGTACTTCTTCGATCACGTATTCGGCACGCATATAATCTTCTGCGCTGATATCGCCTTTTACTTCGTTCAGTATGTCCATTGTTGCGTCACGCAGGAATTCTACTTCCGGGTGATTGCGACGGATAGCTGCTGCTGCATTTTCACAAGACTGGCGACGTTTGTTATAAGCAGAAGATGCCAGTTCATGTTTTACAACAGAGTCCAGCAAAACCAGTTTATAACCAACTGGATTGAATGGAAAATATTTATATTCTAAAGAACGGCAATCTAAACGAATCAAGCTTCCTTCTTTACCGAATACGGAAGCGAACTGGTCCATGATACCGCAGTTAACACCGCAATAGTTGTGTTCTGTAGACTGACCGATCTTAGCTAATTCGAATTTGTCAATGCCTAGAGAGAAAAGATCATTCAATGCGAATGCGTAAGTGCTTTCTAAAGCGGCAGATGAAGACATTCCGGCACCCAGAGGTACATCACCGGCAAATACAGTATCGAATCCCTGGATCTGACCGCCACGTTTGATAATCTCACGGCATACACCGAAAATGTATCTAGCCCAGCTTGCTTTTGGTGCATCTTCTTCATTCAATCCGAATTCGGCATAGTCGTTCAGGTCGATAGAGAATGCGCGAACTTTACCTGTGCCATTCGGTTTGATCTCTGCGATCATACCTTTATCAATAGCACCTGGAAATACGAAACCGCCATTATAGTCTGTGTGTTCACCGATCAGGTTAATACGACCAGGAGAAGCATATACACTACCTTCTGTATTAAATAACTCTTGAAATTTATCTCTGATTTTTTTCTGCATGATATTATTACTTTTAAAGGTTATATAAAAGATGAAGAAATTATCCGACCACAAATATAGTTAGATAATTTCTTCAATCATAAATTTTACACTTATTTTTTATTTAACAGGAATATCTGTATTTACATTCTTACATCCGATCAAAGCGTAGAACAACAGGTAAGCCAAAGCAATGATAATTACTACGAAACTTGCCATGAATCCAACAGAGTCGGATACTGCACCCTGAAGTAATGGTAACAAACCACCACCGCAAACCAATACCATAAAAAGACCGGAAGCAGCTTCTGTATATTTACCCAGACCTTCAACTGCCAGGTTGAAAATACCACCCCACATGATAGAAGTACAAAGTCCGCAAAGCGCAAAGAACATGATGCTGATAGGAACCTGTGCCATACCGAATGAGATATCGCTCATAAATACCGGCATACTTACGTGTGTTGTAATCGGGCAAACGAATGCTAAAGCGATAAAAATTAGTCCTAAGGTAGAAGCAAAAGTAAGCATTTGTTTACTTGAGAACTTAGCACCTAGTGATGCACCTACTAAACGGCCGATCAACATAAGGAACCAGTAAGTACCTACAACAGATCCTGCGATAGTAGAGTCAATAGCCAGACCACCGCTAGTTTCCGGAGTCATCATAAACAGCCCTGCGAAGTGAGGGATACCAACTTCAATACCAACATATACGAAAATAGCTAAAGCTCCCAGTTTGAAGTGACGGAACGATAAAGGACTGTGAGTATCTTTTACATCTTTTTTAGCAACAGACAAGTTCGGTTCCGGAATGTTCATGATGAACAATACCAGGAATGCAATAGCGAAGATAGCCATAGCGATATACAATGCCGGTAATGCCTTTGTAATCGTACGTTCTTCTACAACTGTACCCATCAGGTAACCAACCAATACAGGGACGATAGTAGCTGACAAAGAGTTCAGTGAACCACCCATCTGAATCAACTGATTACCTTTCTTACCACCACCACCTAATGTGTTCAACATCGGGTTAACTACTGTATTCAACATACACATAGAGAAACCTGAAACGAATGCACCGGTTACATAAACGGCAAATCCCATTGTAGAGGAGAGAGCCTGAATACCTACACCTACGAAACCAACAACGATCGCGATCAATGCTGTTTTCTTATAACCGATCTTCTGCAATAACAGACCGGAAGGGATACCCATAAAGGCGTAAGCGATAAAGTTAGCAGCAAAACCCAGCGTAGCCTGCAAGTTAGTTGCTCCGAATTCGCTCTGCACAATTGCACCGAAAGGTGCTGGCAGACCGGTAACGAAAGAGATCATTGCGAATAATGCGAACATCATCGCAATGGGTAGTGCATAATTCTTCTTTTTTGTAGATTCCATTTCTTTTGATTATTTAGATTATTAATGAATCGAGTTTGTTATTCAGCAGAGAACTTGTAGATCGTTTTGCTTTCGAATACATCTCCCGGACGGAGAACAGTCGACGGGTATTCCGAATGATTAGGACTGTCGGGATAATGTTGTGTTTCCAGGCAGAGAGCAGCTCTTGCCGGATAGCGTTGTCCGTTCTTACCTTCAAAATTGCCCGTCATCCAGTTTCCTGTATATAATTGTACACCCGGTTCAGTAGTATAGGTTTCCATAATGATACCGGTTTTGGGAGATGAACAGCGGGCACAGAATCCTAGTTCTCCCTGTTCTTTATTTAATATAAAGGTATGGTCGTAACCTCTTGCCCAAGTTAACTGGTCGACCGGCTCGTCGATACGCGCACCAACCAGATAGGGGGTACGGAAATCCATCGGTGTACCTTCCACTTTTTCCGGGGCACCGAAAGGAATTGCAGTATCATCTGTCGGGAGATAATAGTCGGCGTTGATTGTCAGGGTATGATCTGCCACTGAAGGATCACCTGCTCCCGAAAGGTTAAAATAGGAGTGGTTGGTCAGATTCAGAACGGTAGGTTTGTCTGTTACTGCCTGATACATGATAACGACTTCATTGTCATCTGTCAGGTGATAAGTAACAGTGGTCTGAAGTGTTCCGGGGAAACCTTCTTCTCCGTCGATCGAAGTGTATTTCAGTTCAACGGTTTGATCATCGGTCTGGTTCAGGTTCCAAACAACAGAATTGAATCCTTTAATTCCACCATGAAGGCTGTTCGGGCCATTATTTATCGCCAGTTTATCGTACACAACGCCATCCAGAGTGAATGTTCCTTTGGCAATACGATTTCCGTAACGTCCACAGATAGCTCCGAAATAGGGTTCTTCAGAGACCAGATATTCATCGAGGGAATTGTGTCCGGTGACTACATCGGTTAACTTGCCGGACCGATCCGGTACCATAAGCGATACAATTTTTGCACCGTAGTTGGTAATGGTAAGTTCTGCACCTTTTTTATTGGTCAGGATACATAGCATCGTCTCCTTTCCGTCTATAAGCTTGCTGAAGTTTGCTACAGTCAAGCCAGACAGCGTACTCTTGTTCTTCATGTATGTAATGTTATCAAAATTGCGTGTAAAATTAGCCTACTTCTTCGTAATGTAGACGCATGAAAAGATGTTATAGAGCATAAAATGGCTTTTTATCCACCAAATAGGTGTATTTGTCCACCTTATGTATGGGTAATTAGTGTATATTTGCGACTAAATAAATCTTTTATTTCACAGAAAAACACTTGATATGAGAAGAAGCATGAAAAACGCTATCTCCCTGTTCCTCTTAAGTATGGGGGTAAACAGCCTGATGGCACAGACCAATGAATTTAAAATAGATGTGCAGAAAACAGGTGCACCTATCCAGTCTACCATGTACGGTATCTTTTTTGAAGACATCAACTTCGGAGCAGATGGTGGGTTGTATGCAGAACTGATTAAAAACCGTTCTTTTGAGTTTGAAAATCCTTTCGGGGGCTGGGTTCCTTTTGGAAATGTAACGGTACAGACCAAATCCCCCTGTTTTGACAAGAATCCGCATTATGTACGGCTTTCTTATAATAAAGAATTAACCGGTACCGGACTGGATAACGAAGGTTTTAAAGGTATTGGTATTAAGGCAGGGGAGAAGTATGACTTTTCTTTCTATGCCCGTACGGTAACTAACGGTCCGATTAAGTTTCGTATAAATCTGGTAAATAGTGGGCATGATATTTATGAAACAAAGGAAGTTGAGATAAACGGTAAAGATTGGAAAAAGTATTCCGTAGTCCTAACTCCTGCGGCAACAGAAGCCCATTCCCGTTTACGTATCACGATGCTTACACAGGGAACGGCGGATCTCGAACATATATCTTTATTCCCTCAGAAAACATTCAATAACCGTCCGAACGGTATGCGTGCCGATCTTGCACAGGCATTGAAAGATCTTAAACCGGGTGTATTCCGCTTCCCCGGAGGTTGTATCGTGGAAGGAACGAACCTGGCCACCCGTTATCAGTGGAAAAATACGGTAGGTCCGGTTGAAAACCGTCCGATCAATATCAATCGTTGGAATTACACATTTCCTCATAAGAAGTTCTCCGATTATTATCAGTCTTACGGTTTAGGTTTCTTCGAATATTTCCAGTTGAGTGAGGATATCTGTGCCGAGCCGCTTCCTGTATTGAACTGCGGTCTTTCCTGTCAGTATGAAAATGATGATCCGAAAGAAAACTGTCCGGTCGATAAATTGCAACCTTATATTGACGATGCACTTGACCTGATCGAGTTTGCTAATGGTCCTGTGACCTCTAAATGGGGAAAGCTGCGTGCCGATATGGGACATCCGGCCCCTTTCAACCTGAAGTTTATTGCTATTGGTAACGAGCAGTGGGGTACTTTGTTTACTGAACGCCTGGAACCTTTTGTAAAGGCTATTCGTACCAAATATCCGGATATCAAAGTTATTGGTAGTTCCGGTCCACAGGCGGAAGGGGAAGATTTTGAATTCTTGTGGCCTGAAATGAAGCGGATGAAAGTCGATTTGGTAGATGAACATTTTTACCGTTCTCCCGAATGGTTTCTGAATGGTGCCAAACGCTATGACTCATACGATCGTAACGGTCCTAAAGTTTTTGCCGGTGAATATGCCTGCCATCCGAACAATCGTGAGAATAGTTTTCTGACAGCATTGGCTGAGGCTGCTTTTATGACTGGTTTTGAGCGTAATGCGGATGTTGTACATATCTGTACTTATGCGCCTCTGTTTGCCCATGTGGATGCCTGGCAGTGGCGTCCGGATTTGATCTGGTTCGATAATCTTTCTTTGGTGAAGACATCGAATTACTATGTGCAGCAACTTTACGGTCATAATGTCGGTACGAATGTCGTGCCTTTGACTATGCAGAATGAACCGGTTACCGGACAAAATGATCTGTATGCAACGGCTGCAGTCGATAAGAAGACAAATGAGTTGATTATTAAGATCGCCAATATCGGCATTCAAAATAGAAAAGTGAAACTGGATTTAAACGGCCTTTCCGGTGGGAAACATAAAGGTACAGTAACCGTGCTTCACGCCTCTGATCTGGAAGCTAAAAATACGATCTGCAAACCGGATCTGGTAGTGCCTGTTGTTTCAGAAATCGAACTGGAAGCCCCGGTAGCAGAAGTAGTGCTTCGCCCATTAAGTTTCTCTGTTTATCGCATTGCATTTTGATATTCCTATTTATAAATGGTGCAGGTCTCTTCGGATTCCTGTACCATATTTGATTTGAAAAACCTCCAATTAACCTGTCCTTTTTTTGTAAATGCCAATCTTTATTGCGTACTTTGCCTAAAAGGTATTATTTCAATCAGATAAATTATGGCAAAGCTTTATCCTATCGGTATACAGAATTTTGAGAGTCTTCGTGAGGACGGATATATCTATGTTGACAAAACAGAGCTGATTTATCAATTAGTGAAAACTGGACGCTATTATTTTCTGAGTCGCCCACGCCGTTTTGGTAAAAGTTTGCTTATTTCTACCCTGGAAGCTTATTTTCTGGGAAAAAAGGAGTTGTTTAAAGACTTGGCTATCGAAAAGTTGGAAAAGGATTGGTTGGAATATCCTGTACTTCATTTGGATTTGAACGCCGAAAAATTCGACAGTCCCGAGCGTCTGGATGCTTTGTTAAGTAATCAGTTGACTCAGTGGGAAGAACTTTATGGTCATGGACCGGATGAAACGACACTTTCACTGCGTTTTAAAGGAGTAATTCGCAGAGCAGCCAAGCAGACTGGTCAACGCGTTGTAATCCTGATTGACGAATACGACAAGCCGATGTTGCAGGCATTGGATAATGATGAACTACAAGAAAAATTCCGTGATACATTGAAGGCTTTTTATGGTGTGATGAAGAGTATGGACGGGGATATCAAGTTTGCTTTTTTGACTGGTGTAACCAAGTTCGGGAAAGTAAGTGTGTTCAGTGATCTGAATAATCTGATGGATATATCGATGGACGACCGTAATGCCAACATTTGTGGTATAACGGAACCGGAGATACATACTTATTTTGAAGATGAACTACATGAACTGGCTCGTGTACAACATATGGATTATGATCAGGTTTGTGTAACATTGAGAGAATCTTATGACGGATATCATTTTACGGAAAATTCGGAAGGAATTTATAATCCTTTTAGCCTGTTGAATACATTTTCCAGAATGAAATTCGGTAGCTATTGGTTTGAAACAGGTACGCCAACCTATTTGGTGAAATTGTTAAAGCACTCTCATTATAACCTGTATAACATGGCGCATACGGAAACGGATGCCGATGTTTTGAATAGCATTGACTCCACATCTGTTAATCCAATACCTGTGATTTATCAGAGTGGATATCTTACCATCAAAGGATATGATCGTGAATTTGGTATTTATCGTCTGGGATTTCCTAATCGTGAAGTAGAGGAGGGCTTTATGAAATATCTGCTTTCTTTCTATGCCAATACGGATAAAGTCGATTCTTCTTTCCAGATTCAGAAGTTTGTTCGTGAGATACGTTCCGGCGATTATGATTCCTTCTTCCGTCGTTTGCAAAGTCTTTTTGCTGATACTCCTTACGAGTTGGTTCGTGATTTGGAGTTACATTACCAAAATGTCCTGTTTATTGTGTTCAAGTTGATTGGCTTCTATGTAAAAGCAGAATACCATACTTCGGAAGGCCGTATTGACTTGGTATTACAAACGGATCGTTTCATTTACTTGATGGAATTTAAACTGAACGGAACAGCTGACGATGCTCTGCGCCAAATCAATGAAAAAGGCTATGCACTTCCTTTTGCAGCCGATCCCCGTCAATTATTTAAGATAGGAGTGAATTTCAGTGCAAAGACGCGCAATATAGAAGAATGGAAAATAGAGTAATAATATAGTTGAAATTAGATTCTAGTAGATACTGTTTTACTTTTTGTATGTAAGAATGGTTGACGCTTCTCAATATTCTAGAAAAGAAAGTTGTTTTTTTGAGTAAGACGAGTAGGTACAAATCGAAGCGAATGTTGCTATTTCTCTAAATGCAATCACAAAATTTACAAATTTAAAAATATATCATTCATGATTTTTAATTTATAATTATTATATAGTATATTTGTCGTGATAAGTCTTAATTGCTATAACTCCTATGAAAACGAAATTTGAGAAGCTTTTGAAAGGTATTTTTTTGACATCTATCGCATCTTTGGTTTCATCTAATGATACTAATGCTATACCTTATGACCTTTCTAAAATAAGTAATGACAATAATGATAATATTGAGCAGGAAAAGAAGAATGATCTTTCTCAAAAATATGTACTTAGAATCCATAATGATAATTCATATCTAATTGCAGGTCATAGAAGTCACCGTTCGCATTCTTCACATAGATCTCATTCTTCGCATAGATCAAGTAGTTATGGAAGTTATAGAGGTTCTTCTTCTTCAAGCTCTAGCACTACAACATATAAAACTAATACAACTACTTATTCAAAAACAACTTACTCACTGGGAGAAAGAACTCTTGTTAGTGGTGTTTCGGGTAAAGATGTTACTGAGCTAGCGAATAAATTACTTAAAATAAAATATATTACAGAATCAGATCTAGAAAAGAATTATTCAGGAGATGTCATATATTCTACTAATTTGGAAAATGCAATTAAAAGATTTCAGAATGAACATAATCAGATTGTAGACGGTATTGTTGGTAAAAAAACGATTGAAGCAATAAATAAACATATAGAACAAATAAATAATGAAACTGTAAATGTTAACTCTCATAAATACAATTTGGGGGATCGGATACTTAAAAAGCAGATGCGGGGATACGATGTGACACAACTCAAAAATATTCTAATAGATAAAGGTTATTTATCAGGAAATCTGATAAAAGGAGATTCTATTTTTGATGAAGAGACTGAAAATGCTGTAATTAGGTTCCAAAAAGCAATAGGAATAGATGCAGATGGTATTGTAGAGACTCAAACTGTTTATTTTTTGAAAAAGTAATTATTGATCATGATTAAATCTGAAGTGAAATCTGAAAATAGATTTTGTTTTACAATTGATACAGATATCTTTGGTGAATGTATAATAACAAAAGCATTGTATTGGTATACCGAGTCCTTTATTATTTATTGGAATAAGATAAGTGATAGTATATGTGAAATAACTTTAGAGCTCAAACCATCAGTAAACAGTCCTTACACATTTGAACAGATAACCAGTAAATTCAATCAAGACTTAATTGATTACAAGAATAGAGATTTGATAATACATGAAACTAAAGATATTCGTAATATATTATATGTAAAAGCTTTCGCGAATAATGATGATTTTGAAGATTTTAATATCGTATTAGAATAATGAATCGCTATTATTTATTACCATTTCAATTTGAAAGAATTGGAAAACAGGAACTGCTTGTTAATGAGTTAGGTGATTTTATATTTGCTCCAATAGGTATTGTCCAAAGAATAATCAATCGTCAACTTAATAAACAAGAAGATATATATAAAGACTTGATTGCTAACTTTTTTATTTCAGAACACCCTATTCCTGAATTAATCGATAATATGGCGACAAGGCTGAGGACTAAAAAAGCTTTTCTCGATTCATTCACATCATTACATATTTTTGTCTTAACCTTAAGATGTAACCAAAATTGTATTTATTGTCAAGCCTCTAGTAAAGAAAGTAATGAGGCTAGATATGATATGAATGAAGAGTGTCTATTTAAAGCCATAGATTTAATGTTCCAAAGTCCATCACACTCTATTACAATGGAATTTCAAGGAGGAGAACCCTCTTTGCCCTTCCTTTTACTACAAAAGGCTGTAGGAAGAGCAACAGAACTAAATGAAAAGTACAAAAAGCAGATAACTTATGTTCTATGTACAAACTCTATAAATTTAACGGAAGAAATATTATGCCTGTGTAAAGAGTATAATATTCTTATTTCAACATCTTTGGATGGGCCAGCTTTTATACATAATTACAATAGAGGAAAAATTGATAGCTATAAGCGTGTAATAGAAGGTATAAGTAAAGCTAGAAATTATTTAGGAATAGATAGAGTATCTGCATTAATGACTACCTCGGAGTTGTCATTAAATTATCCTAAAGAAATTATTGATAGTTATTTAGCGAATGGTTTTAATAATATATTTATTCGTCCTTTAAACCCTTATGGATTAGCACTTAATAATACAGATTGGGATTTGTATTTTGACAATTTTATAATCTTCTATAAATCGGCACTAAACTATATTATTGATATCAATATCAGAGGAGATTTTTTTTGTAGAAGAATTTACGGCTATACTACTACGTAAGATACTTACTCCCTTTACAACTGGATTTGTTGATTTACAATCTCCTGCGGGGATAATAAATAATGTTGTTGTTTATAATTATGATGGTTATGTATATGCTTCTGACGAATCAAGAATGTTAGCAGAGTGTCATGATTATACATTTAGGCTAGGACATGTTACAGATAAGTATGAAAGTCTATTTTATGGAAAGAAAGCTCAACAAATAGCCTTAATAGGAGGAACCGAGTTTATTGCAGGATGTGCTGACTGCGCTTTTCAATCTTATTGTGGTGCTGATCCTGTACGAAATCACTCTACTCAAAATGATATGTATGGTTTTCGTCCTACTTCTTCTTTTTGTAAAAAGCATAAAGCAATTATTACCTATCTATTCTACTTGATACAGAATGAGTATGATAGAGTTATGCCGATATTCAAACAATGGATTAATAAGAATGAAAATGGATTTTGATATAAACTCCAACGACAATTCACTATTTGTTACCTCTCAATGTAACAACAGATGTCTAATGTGTGCGCAGCCGCCATTGAATAGAGATGATATAGATTTCTTTTTTGAGAGGAATATCAAGCTTATAGATAATGCCCCTAATGGTCTAACAAATATTGGAATCACAGGTGGGGAGCCTACTTTACTGCAAGATCGGTTAGTACATTTAATTCGATATATAGAACTTCGTTATCCAGATAGCTTAATACATATATTGACTAATGGAAGAGCATTTTCGGATATTCAATACACTAAAAAGTTTGTTGAGTCTTCTAATCTTTTATTTGGCATTCCATTGCATTCTGATTTTCCGGCAGAACATGATGCAATAACTCAAGTAGAAGGTTCATATGTAGAAACAATGAAGGGTTTGTACAATCTTGCAAGTATTGGAGCAGATATAGAGCTACGAGTTGTTGTCAATAAAATGAATTATCGAAGACTCCCACAGCTATCTGAATTTATCTGGAAAAATTTGCCATTTGTCGCATTTGTATCATTTATGGGATTGGAAGATACGGGATACTCTATTAAAAATCATGATAAAATTTGGATTGATCCAGTCGATTATCAAGTAGAAATCGAAAAAGCAGTCATGAATTTAGCAGAGTGGAAACTGGATGTTTCTATTTTCAACATACCACTCTGTTTGTTAAAGCCATCACTATATAAATTCGCAAAGAAATCTATCTCTGATTGGAAAGTAACTTATATAGATGCATGTTTAACTTGTTCTAAGAAAAAAGAATGTTGTGGTTTATTTTCAACATCAAAGATGCAAAGCCTCAATATCAAATCTATAACTTAGTAAATCGTAAGCTTACCTAATCTCTATAATCAAACTGATTAAAAAAATAGTAATATGTGTATGATAAGAAATGCAAATGAGAGTTCTTCAGGAGACTCATTAGCTGTTAATGAGTATATTTTGTAATATTGCAAAACTAATAAAAGATCATATCTGAATGGAAAGAAAAATATATAAATTCTTAGTCTCAGTAAATAATGGATAAACAGAGGCTATGTTTAAGTTTTATTGGGACTATCCACAATTTTGTGTAAATTCAAAACTACAGGAACCGAATCCGGGTTTAAACCCGGATTCGGTTTTCAAATATAGTCAAAAACTGATTAAAAATCAGTCCCCAGTTCCATATGGGTTGAT
>NZ_JAMBQG010000006.1:0-351690 GCF_023369805.1 Parabacteroides leei | reverse complement strand
AACCAGTTGTCGGTAGAAACGATGCCCACATTCCACGACAAACCGGACGTTGCGGTAAAAGTAGAAGTGTTATCTGTTGAAGCTGTTGCTGCTACCGTCTTGGTGGCAGCATCTACTTTCAACGTTGAAGCTGCCTGGTTGACTGCTATCTCCTGTTTCAATCCGGTATAAGATTCGAATTCCACAGATGCACCGGCTTTCACTGTTATGGTTCCGCTACGCGGGCTTGACGATGGATTACTGGCAGTCGCTTTTACTTTCAAATCCTGTGCACTTTCGGGAGCAGCATCGCCCGATGTGCCCGGATTATCTGCCGACCAACTTAACCATCCGTCACTAATTAAATCTGCCTGCCACTTTAATCCCTTGGTAGCCGTAAAAGAAGAAGAGCCTTCGGAGTCGGCGGCTGCCGCCAGCGATACAGCACCACCCGGTATCAGCGTCGAACCGCTTTGGCTAATCGTAATTGTCTGTGCCGTACCTTCCTGAAGATCGATTGCGATTTCAGCCTCCCTCACGTCCGCTGTCGGGTTGACTGCCGCTGTGAAAGGGATGCTATAAGGTTTGTTGTCGGAGACGGTCGAACCGCCGCCGGCTGTCTTGCCACCTATCAGGGCAGTCAGCCAGTCGGGCATTGTGAAACTCCATAGCTGGCCGGGGCGCGTGGTGATAGCGACCGTCTTTCCTCCGCCTTCGGCTGGGATCTTGTCAGGATCGACTTCGATCGGCGGTATCGTACCCACTGTGATGCGTTCGTCCAACAGGTCGATACCTACCAGCGTCACATTCGTCGCATAATGACCGTTGCGCACGATATTATAATTGTTCATGTCTGCACCCGGATAGAAACGGAAGGTTACATCCTTATACTCTACGCCGAGCTGCTCGGCATCGCCGGTCAACTCGATGCAGGTGGCGTTCGTCACACCCTTTCCGATCTTCTTTTTATTCGAGTCGACGGACGGCATACCATCACCCGCCATGTTTTCCGCCAGGTACCAACACATCGTTGCACCCGATGTGCTCGCCTCGCCGGAATAGTTGTTATAGCTTATATCAGGTAACTGACGCTCAGTTACCTCTACCCGGGATATCCCGGGTGCATTTTTTAAAGCAACCGAAGTCGGGGTGAAAGTAAAGCCATCACCACCTATCGCATACGTGAACGTGATCTTCGCCATCAGGCGGATCATTTCCACAGGGATATCTTTTACTCCGCCGGACACGACCTCGCCTTCCCACATACCCGTCATCTTGCAACGGTTATCGACGGGCACGCCCGCACCGGTGGTACAGGTCAAGGTTTTTGCGTTCAAGGTCTTTTCATCGGTTACCGCACCCAGATCGCCCGCGTTCGCGATAAAATAGACATGGCTTTTCACGCCGGACGCGTTCAATGGTAATTGCAGGAGGATATCTTTTGTGTCGCTGACGGTGCCGAAATATTCATTGTACAAACGTTTACCCGACGTAGCTTCATACTGCCCGACCCACAGGGTGGCAATCGTGTTTTCCTGCTCTTCCGTCAGCCCCGCGGCAGCTTTGGTACGCACCGAGTCGCCGACGCTTGTTGGCGGCGTTGGCAACGTTGTCGGTGTATCCGGCATTGCCAGCGTATCCGACTCGAACGTGCCTCCGGGCGTGAACGTGATACTGCGCGTCTGCGGCGAATGGCTGGACAAGACATTCAGCCGGAAACCGACATCCACCTTTGTCCCGGCGGGCAGAGGAAGAGACTCCTCCTCCACATCCGTCTGCGTGCAACCGCCGGCTAGCGCCAACAGCAGACACATACATAATCCTGTTTTACTTATTCGTTTCATGCTATTTTGTTTATTCTATATCTAACTATGACACACCCCCTGCCCCCTCAAGAGGGGAAAGACAAGGCAACGCCTTGTGCCGCAGGCTTTGCACGAAGCCTAATTCTCAATTTTCAATTCTCAATTCTCAATTCTCAATTCTCAATTGAAAAAGTGGTTTGGTAAATGTGCTTGATCACTCCTTACCGATGGGCCAGTCTCTGCTTTCTCTGTCATAAGGGTATTCTAGCGCCCTCCAAACCTCGGATCACAGACCATCATCATTCATTGAGTTAGCTGGGCACAATTATTTGTCGCGGACGCAGCGCACAGGATGTGCCTCGGTACTATAATGGTATAGGATATTACCAGTCAATGGATTCAGGACAACGTAAATGCCGCCGCCTTGGGCTCCACTTGTCCAATAATATTCACCGTAGTAGAACACTTCAAATTTTGGCACTGCTTGTAGTGAGGCTGCGTTTTTGGAGATGTCTTCCATCTCTCGCCACGATGGCAATCGCCAATCGTCATATCCTTCGATAGACAACTTGGCACAATAATCATAAGCTGAAGCGTAATTTGCTAATGGGCCATTGTAACTACAAATCAGAATAGATCCAACCTCGGGTACCGGTACCCCTGATTCCTGCGTGACCTGTAACTCAAGCGTGCGTGGTGGATTGGCGTCTGTCGCCGTCACTTTAAATACGCCCGTTCTTTCCGTTGAGGTGTGTCCAGCTGCACTAAAGGTTAACACCGTGGTTTGACTTCCACTGATAGGACTAACGGTGATGCCATTGTGGGTTGCAGGAGATATAGTCCACTCCAAACCTGTGGTTGCGTTTAGCCTGCAAGTGGTTGTACCACCTGTTTTAGCTATTTTTCCAGCCACATTGCTGGTGCTGAAGGCCGAACCCTGCTGTTGGATCTCAACACTGTTCACTATATTACCCGCCTTCACGGTTACTGACGCTTTTCTTGCGGCACTATTCGGATTTACTGAGACCGTTTCATATGATATCTGCTGATTAGCTCCTGTGGTTGTTCCGCCATTTGTGGAGGCTGTCATGTCTGTAACACTAAGCCATGCTGGGAATCCGGCTGTGAAAGAATATCCCAAGCCCTTTGTTCCCATCATCGTAAAAGTACCGCTATTACCCAGTGTTGCACCCAATGGACCTGTCGGACTTATAGAGGCGGTAAGCGATGAAGCGATCTGGGTAACCGTGATCGTCTTGGTAAGACCGGCGTCCGTGCCGCTAACGGCATTGCCGACTTTGACGGTGATCGATCCCGTACGGGTGGATTCGTCCGGATTGACGACAGCATCATAAGTGATATTCTGAGCGGCAACGGGCGTATTGTTTGTTCCACTGGCGGTACTTTTCAAAGACAACCAGTTGTCTGTAGAAACGATGCCCACATTCCACGACAAACCGGGCGTCGCTGTAAAAGTAGAAGTGTTATCCGTTGAAGCTGTTGCAGCTACCGTCGTGGCACCACTTACAGACAAGGTTGCACCCAGTTGGTTCAGAACGATATCACCTGTTGGCCCGGCAGAGGGATCCCCTGCACGGACAGTGATCTTTCCACTCCGGACAGAAGAAGACGGATTAGCGGCTGCCGTATAGTTTATTGTCTGAGGCGATCCGGTTGTAGACGCTCCCGATCCTCCGTTTTTTATAGTAATCCAGTTGCCAGATGTGACACTCGACGCCCAAGACAAACCTTTGGTGGCCGTGAATGTAGCGTCGCCGGTCGCACCTGCAGCTACTATATTATTTATTGTCGAACCGCTTGCGGTTGAACCCGCCTGGTTGACTGTTATCTCCTGTTTCAATCCGGTATAAGACGCGTCATCTACAGATGCACCGGCTTTCACTGTTATGGTTCCGCTACGCTGGCTTGCCTTTGGATTGCTGGCAGTCGCTTTTATTTTCAAATTCTGTGCACTTCCGGTAGCTGCATCGCCCGATGCAGCCGGATTAGCTGTCGTCCAACCCAACCAGTCGCTTAATGAAGCCTGCCACTTTAATCCTTTGGTAGCCGTAAAGGTAAAAGAACCTTCGGAGTCGGCAGCTGCCCCTAACGATACAGCACCACCCTGTGTCAGCGTCGAACCGCTTTGGCCGATCTTAATTGTCTGTGCCGTACCTTCTGGGATATTGATTACGATTTCAGCCTCCCTCGCCTCCGCTGTCGGGTTGACTGCCGCAGTGAAAGGGATGGTATAAGGTTTATTGTCGGAGACGGTCGAGCCGCCGCCGGCTGTCTTGCCACCTATCAGGGCAGTCAGCCAGTCGGGCATTGTGAAACTCCACGATTGGCCGGGGCGCGTGGTGATGGCAACAGCCTTTTCTCCGCCGATGGCAGGGATCTTGTCAGGATCGACTTCGATCGGCGGTATCGTACCCACTGTGATGCGTTCGTCCAACAGGTCGATACCTACCAGCGTCACATTCATCTCATAATGACCGTTACGCACGATATCATAATTGTTCATGTCTGCACCCGGGTAGAAACGGAAGGTAACATCCTCATACTTTACGCCGAGCTGCTCGGCGTTGCCCGTCAACTCGATGCAGGTGGCATTCATAATGCCCGCTCCGACCTTCTTTTTATCCGAGTCGACAGACGGCGTACCCGTGCCCGCCATGTTCTCCGCCAGGTACCAACACATCGTTGCACCCGATGTGCTCACCGTTCCGGAATAGTTGTTATAGCTTATATCAGGTAACTGAGAGTCAGTTACCTCTACCCGGGAGACCCCGGGTGCATTCTTCAAGGCGACCGAAGTCGGGGTGAAAGTAAAGCCGTCGCCGCCTATCGCATACGTGAACGTGATCTTGGCCATCAGACGGATCATCTCCACAGGGATATCTTTTACTCCGCCGGACACGACCTCGCCTTCCCACATACCCGCCATCTTGCAACGGTTATCGACAGGTACGCCCGCACCGGTGGTACAGGTCAAGGTTTTTGCTTTCAAGGTCTTTTCGTCGGCTACCGCACCCAGATCGCCCGCATTCGCGATAAAATAGACATGGCTTTTCACGCCGGACGCGTTCAATGGTAATTGCAGGAGGATATCTTTCGTGTCGCTGACAGTGGCGAAATATTCATTGTACATACGCGCACCTGTCTTGGCATTATACTGCCCGACCCACAGGGTGGCAATCGTATTTTCCTGCTCTTCCGTCAGCCCCGCGGCAGCTTTGGTACGCACCGAGTCGCCGACACCTGTCGCCGGCGTTTGCAGCGTTGACGGCGTTGCCGATGTTGTCGGTGTATCCGGCATTGCCAGCGTATCCGACTCGAACGTCCCTCCGGGCGTGAATGTGATACTGCGCGTCTGCGGCGAATGGCTGGACAAGACATTCAGCCGGAAACCGACATCCACCTTTGTCCCGGCGGGCAGAGGAAGAGACTCCTCCTCCACATCCGTCTGCGTGCAACCGCCGGCTAGCGCCAACAGCAGACACATACATAATCCTGTTTTACTTATTCGTTTCATGCTATTTTGTTTTGTTCTATTTCTAACTATGACACACCTATTTGGCCCGGACACAGCGGATATTTTTTGACGTTTTAGTATTAGCTATTCCACCCGTTTCCATATGTACTGCTGCATAACCATATGACGCCGGAGTGCTGGAAATGTACAATGAATTGGAGAACCCGGTAAAACATGGCACCGTCTCTAACTTGGCTCTGTCTTTTTGTACTGCAAGTAACTCTTCTTGTGATGGCAAATGCCAATCGTCGTGCCCCTCCGCTACTAAATTTTTACATGTATTAATGCCCGTGCCTGGGGTGCCACTGCCATTATGGGTTTTACATACCTGTATTTCTCCTACATAAGCCGGAGTATACGCTTCTTGCGTTACTGTGAACGTTTTTGTTCGTGCCGGGCTAGCGTCGGTTACCGATACGATAAATGTGCCAGTACGTTCGGCACCGTAGTTAACGGCACCGGTAAACGTTAACGTTTCGTCGCCCGATCCGCTGGTTGGGCTTACGCTAATTTCATTTTGCGACGATGGACTAATTGTCCATGCCAAACCTGCAGTTGCGGTTATACTACCCGTTGTACTACTATTAGCACATGCACTTATTGGAGTATCCGGGTTCGTTATACTAAAAGAAGATGCTGATTGCCTGAGTTCTACTACCTTTGT
This sequence comes from Parabacteroides leei, assembly GCF_023369805.1. Classification (NCBI taxonomy): domain Bacteria; kingdom Pseudomonadati; phylum Bacteroidota; class Bacteroidia; order Bacteroidales; family Tannerellaceae; genus Parabacteroides; species Parabacteroides leei. Next base: position 345,707 of record NZ_JAMBQG010000006.1, on the reverse strand, counting down.
CATATTACCCGCTTTTACAGTTACGGTAGCTTTTCGTTCGGATACATTCGGATTCACTGATGCCGTTACATACGTCAACGTCTGAGCGGAACCACTAGTTGTTCCACCGTCGGTAGAGGCGGTTCCGTTCGTGACAGTTAACCAAGAAGGAAATGTTGGTGTGATAGTATACGATAAACCGCTTGTTCCGTTCATCGTAAAAGTGCCGCTGGCATCTTTTGTGGCTGCTAATACGCCTGCAGGATCTATAGATGCGGTCAGCGACGATGCACTCTGAGTGACGGCGATCGTTTTTGTTAACCCGGTATCCGTGCCGCTTACGGCATTCCCGACCTTGACGGTGATCGTTCCCTGACGGTCGGATTCGTTCGGATTGACAACAGCATCATAAGTGATAGTCTGAGCGGCAACGGTCGTATTGTCTGTTCCACCGGCACTACTTGTCAGAACCAACCAGTCGTCTGGAGAAACTATGCCCACATTCCACGACAAACCCGGCGTAGCTGTAAAAGTAGACGTATTACCCGTTGAAGCTGTTGCTGTTACCGTCTTGGCTCCACTTACAGACAAGGTTGAAGCAGACTGTTTGATTATTACATCTTTTGAGATGTTTCCAGCCTTAACCGTTACGGTTGCACTTCTTTCAGAACTGCTGGGATTAACAGAAGCTGTTTTATAGGTTAACGTCTGATTAGTACCACTAGTAGTTCCTCCACTGGTAGATGCACTACCATTAGTTACATTTAGCCACATAGGGAAACCGGCAGTGAAGGAATACGACAAACCTTGTGTTCCATTCATTGTATATGTTCCACTGGCACCAGCTGTTACGGCCAGTGCTGTTGTCGGATTAACAGAAGCTGTTAAGGACGATGCACTTTGAGTTACTGCAATCGTTTTTGTCAACCCTGCATCCGTACTGCTGACGGCATTACCCACTTTTACCGTAATGTTGCCACTGCGGGTCGATTCATTCTGATTGACATCAACACTAAATTTTATATCTTGGGCTGCACCGGTGGTATTATCAGTACCACTGGGAGTGCTTGTCAAAGTCAGCCAATCCGGACTCGATACATTCCACGACAAACCTGCCGTTGCTGTAAAAGTAGAAGTATTACCCGTAGAAGCTGTTGCTACTACCGTCTTGGCACCACTAACAGACAAGGTTGAAGCGTTTTGGCCAATATGTATTGTCTTTGTCGTACCTTGGAGATCGATTACAATGTCAGCCTCCCTCGCCTCCGCTGTCGGGTTGACTGCCGCAGTGAAAGGGATGGTATAAGGTTTATTGTCGGAGACGGTCGAACCGCCGCCGGCTGTCTTGTCGCCTATCAGGGCAGTCAGCCAGTCGGGCATCGTGAAACTCCACGGTTGACCGGGGCGCGTGGTGATGGCGACAGCCTTTTCTCCGCCTTCGGCAGGGATATTATCCGGATCGACCTCGATCGGAGGTATTTCACCTACCGTGATACGTTCATCCAGAAGATCTATACCCACAAGGGTGACATTCATTTCGTAATGAGAGTTACGCTCGATATCGTAATTGTTCATATCCCGACCGGGATAGAAACGGAAAGTAACATCTTTATACGCCACTCCGAACTGCTCGGCATTACCGGTCAACTCGATACAGGTGCCATTCGTTACACCCGTTCCAATCTTCTTCTTCTCTGAGTCGACTGTTGCCGAACTACGGCCCGCCATGTTTTCCGCCAGGTACCAACACATCGTTGCACCCGATGTGCTCGCCTCGCCGGAATAGGTGTTATAGCTTATATCAGGTAACTGAGAATCAGTTACCTCTACCCGGGATATCCCGGGTGCATTTTTTAAAGCAACCGAAGTCGGAGTGAAAGTAAAACCATCACCACCTATCGCATACGTGAACGTTATCTTTGCCATCAGGCGGATCATTTCCACAGGGATACCTTCCACTCCGCCGGACACGACCTCGCCTTCCCACAGGCCCGTCATCCGGCAACGGTTATCGACGGGCATGCCCGCATCGGTGGTACAGGTTAACGTCTTTTCTTTCAAGGTACTTTCGTCGGCTACCGCACCCAGATCGCCTGCATTCGCGATAAAATAGACATGGCTTTTTACGCCGGACGTGTTCACGATCAGCGGCAGGAGAATATCTTTCGTGTCGCTGACGGTTGCGAAATATTCATTGGACAAACGTTTACCCGACGTAGCTTCATACTGCCCGACCCACAGGTCGACAATCTTGTTTTCCTGCTCTTCCGTCAGCCCCGCGGCAGCTTTGGTACGCACCGAGTCGCCGACACCTGTCGCCGGCGTTGGCGGCGTTGGCAACGTTGTCGGCGTATCCGGCATTGCCAGCGTATCCAACTCGAACGTCCCCTCGGGCGCGAATGTGATACTGCGCGTCTGCGGCGAATGGCTGGACAAGACATTCAGCCGGAAACCGACATCCACCTTTGTCCCGGCGGGCAGAGGAAGAGACTCCTCCTCCACATCCGTCTGCGTGCAACCGCCGGCTAGCGCCAGCAGCAGACAGATACATACTCCTATTTTACTTAGTTGCTTCATGTAATTTTGTTGTTACTCAGTTCTTCCATTCCGCCAACACCACCGGGGTACCTCCCGTTATATCCGGATCGGTGGGATACGGGGTGTCGGGGGCTCCTACGTTTGCGTCGGTGAAAACGATGGGTTTCCAGGCTTGTACGGACATATCCAGGGTACTCACATTATCTTTTACCCGCAGGGTGAAGACGTAGCGTTTGCCTTCGTCGAAGGTGATGTTCTTGTCGATCGTCGCTTTCAGGGTCACTGTCTCTTTGTTACGCACCACTTCGATCTCCACCTCGAAAGGGTCGCCGTTTTTAGGGAGGAGGATACTTTTCGTCTTGTTCAGGCCGATACCCTTAGGGTCTGAGCCGGCTTCCACCGGGACGAAATCACCGCTTGCGAACGTCACCGTCGCATCCGCATCCGCACTCTCCGCACTTCCCGCCGGGATCTGCGTATCGCTCCCGGCAACCAGCCCCGCACCCGGCGAGGCGAGCCGGCGCACCACCAGCCGCATGCCTTTCAGGGTCGTAAATTCGAGCACGTTGTCCGCCGCCGGGGCGACATTGAATACCACCAATGCACATTTGCGCTGGAAAGTGCCGAGTGTCACCTCGTACGAGTCCTTCGATATGCTTACGTTCCGTACCGTGGAGGTCATCACATCCTCCTTATGGGGGATGCCGGTTATCTTATAGTTTCCGTCGGCGTCTTCCACCAAGGCCCGGGCCGGCGAAACCGCATAAAAATCATAGATACCCCCTCTCACCGTCAGCTGTCCCGCATTATCCGCACCGGTCATCAGACCGTTTGCGTCTACCCGGCAGGGCGACAAAGCACCGTCGGCACCCACCACATAGGTAGCTTCGAACGAAGGCTTCGTGGTGGCGAAGGCAGCGGACACCGGCGCCTCCTCTCCCAGTATACCGGTGAAGTAGGCACAGATACGCACGGTAGCCCCTGCGGGAAGCGCCGCCGGCGTTTCGGCGCGGGTCACCACCTCCGGCATACCCAGGGTGGGCCGGGCAAAGCTGACCGTCACCGGCCGGCTCTCTTCCGGCACGTCCTCGTCTACCGTTCCCGTGGTACATCCCGCCAACACTCCTCCTATCAGCAACCCCAACAGATATTTACATCCCCTATCCCATCTCATATCATTCTCAATTTTCAATTCTCAATTGTGAACGGGAGGGGTATCGCTCCCCGCCCGCCCTTTTTTAAGGTCTATTATTATTCTACTACCGGCACGTCCTCTTCACCTCCTGCGGCCCAGTCGGCTACTTGCACATCCGCTATCGTGACCCCTTGCGGAGACATCCGGATCGTGTAGATATAATTCTTCCCTTTTTCCCACGTCGTCGTTGTCGTAGGGTCCGCTCCCGGCTTGATGGTAAACAGACGCCCGTCGTCGAGCCGCAGTTTCAGCGTTACGCTGGCGTCTTTCGCCGGAACGACCAGCCCGAAAGCCTGTATCGGAACCGTAGCGACATCGGCCTCGGCAATGCCCGTACCGACGGCACGCATAGTGCCAGCCTCGAAGGTCAGCGAGTCGGCTGCCGTCGTCCCGGTCAGTTCGCCCGTTTGCAGGTTCAGCGAAGCGTTTGCCTCCGGGGCCGTCTGGAAGCCGCCCTCTCTTTCCAGAATGACTTTCTTTACGCTCCGGCCGGTAAAATAGCTGCCGCCGTCGGCCTCTAGGATACGGAAGCTGAGCTTGGCAAGTGCATGGCTGACCGTCAGATGCACCTCCGGGTTCCAGCGGTCGGGATTCTCCTTCGCCGTGCCATAGAAATAATCGTCCTGGTCGGTCTGCCACTGTGCATCCGTCGCCACATCCGCCGGAGGATCCGCCGAGACGAAATCGAAGGTCTGTTCGGCCAGTACCTTCACTTTGCCCAGCAAGGAAGCCGGCGGCTCGCCCGTCGCCGTTACATTCTTCGCGTTATCCGTTACCGGCGAAAAAGCATATACCGTCGCTTTGTCGGACGAGAGAAGTACCGGTGCATAGCCGCTCTCTTCCCCCCAGGTCTTGTCGACCGGGTAATAACTAAACGCTTGTGCGGGATTAGTACTGTCGTACACGCTACCGTCATCCATCCTCGTCACGAAAAGTCCGACCCGCCTGAGCGGGTTCGGATTTTTCGCAGTCTCTTCCGGGCCTCCGGTCACGACACTTCTCGATTCGACCTCCACCGATAAGTCCAGGCTCTTGACGGACAAAGGGACATCCTCTTCCGTCTGACCGGTTACCGGCAGTACGATATCCGCCTGCGTACAAGCAGCACACAGCCATAGGAAAACGGCTATCGAAAGCAGCGAAGAGGCCGAACACCCGGTTATGAATTGCCTACGCATCATCTATCGTGCGGTTTATAGCTCGACTACGCCACCTACTTCTACAGACTCCCAGTCCGCTACCGTCACATCCACTACATTCAAGCCTCTCTTCGATACGCTGAAAGTATAGATATAGTTCTTGTTCGGCAACCAGCCGCCATCGTCCGGCACCGTCAATACGGTGGTCAGCGGGAATGACTTCGATGCTGCAGCACCCGGTTCCAGGATGTCGAAGGTTACTTTTACTTTATTAGCCTCCAATGAAGCGATCGGGTAAACCAATGTACTGATGTAATTGGCAGCATCACGGCCGTCGCCACCGTCGGGATACAGGAATGTACTGGCACTGGCTGTCTCCCCGGCAGTACCCGTCTGGCGGGCACGGATCAACAGGTATTTATCCAACGTACGTTCGATAGCTCCGGCTGTCGTGGCAGCATAGTCGATCGGATCGGCTTCGCCTGTCACATTCAGGTCCATCGTTGTCGCTCCGATTTTCAGCGGTCCGTCGGAAGCATCCACGTTCTCGATCTTAAACGATTTCACGGAACCCAATGTAGTAGCCGAATTGGCCGCTGTAGGTGCCGTTTTAACCAGGTCCTTATCGTACAGGCGGAAAGTAACCATACTCAAGGCATGTTTCATCGTCAACGAGATATTATTTCCCGGATTGGCATCGGTGTTGCTTCCGTCGGGAGGTGTCACCGTACCGTCTGCTGCGGGCAATACGCCGTTGTTCACCATACGGCCCTTGCCGTCTGCCGGTACAAAATACAAATAGTCTGTTTCTTCCGCCAGAATATTTACGGTGTTCTTATCCGTATTTGCAGCCCAGGCAGCACCACTGAATTTCTGGGCCGAATTATCGGCAGCTACTCCCAATTTAGCAGAAGTCGTAGCAACAATATTGATCGGATAAGTAACCTTATTACCGGCGATCGTTGCTTTCGTTTTTTTGGCTTTGTCGTACGGGAAATAGGCAAATACCTGGCCCAGATTCTTATCCAGGTAAAAAGTCTTTGCTTTTTCAGCAGAAGCATTTGCCGGGAACGTCGTAACGTCGATCGCCTTCCAGTTTTTTCCGTCTTTATCGCCCATAAAGCAAATGTCGGTAGTCGGGGCCGTATAGGTATAGCCTATATCGAAACCGGGAGTTTCCGCTGCATAATAGCCCGATACGTCTGCATTCGATACAACAAGACCGATCGCATGGTCGGTGGTGCCATAATCGGCATCCTTGAACGTAATTGCAGTGCCCGTCATCGCCGCTCTTGTCTTGGCACCTGTGTTCACACCGACATCCACACCCAGCGTTACGGCTTTACTTGTCGGAGGGGTTACGATATCGATACCGTCTTCACTCTGCGAACAGCTGGCTGTTCCCAATAATAAGATGGTCATAGCCATCCCTGTCAATTCTCTTTTCATTTTGATTTGTTTTAAATGGATTTCATCGGAAATCCTGTTGTGTTTGTTTATTCTCTCTTGTTAAAGCGGTATGGGGTCTTTGATCTCTACCGAACTCCAGGGTTCGACCGAGACGCCGACCACCTCCAGACCGCTGCTGGTAAATGCTATTTCCACCCGGTGCGAATAGCCCGGCTGCACGCCTCCGGCCCCGTCTGCCTCCTTCACCACCAGGGTGGCGGTATGCAGGTAGCCGCCCGGCTTTTCGACACCGACTCCGCTCTTTTGGGTGGTGACGTGCAACACCAGCGGATGGCCGGCCGTGCCCGCTCCCTGTGCCGGGATCAGGATGCTGTCCTGCACCGCCCGGGCGGCCGGCAGCAGCCCGTCGGATGTGTCATACAGGTCGAACGTCCTGCCGGCGGCCGTGCCGATGGCTCCCAACGTCGCGACGCCGGAAGTCGTTACAGGGCTTAGCGTGGGGTTCGTATCCGTCAAACGGAAGGTTTGTTGCCGGTAGATGCCTTCCACCTCTATCTGCGTGACGGCGCCCCACAGGTCCGGCTGGTCGCTGAAACAGACAAATTTCAGCTGCGTCAACAGATGCCGGAACGTACAGCCCGTGATCTGCGCGTCGGGATAAGACCCGTTCAACACGCCGGTAGCCATCAGGTCGGTTTCTCCGTCGGCGACGGTATAGACCGGTGCGCCTCCTGCCCCGCCGGCCCAGCCCGAACGGGGGTAATACCCGTGGAGTTGCACCGATTTTCCACCCTCGGGGTAGAACTGCGGGACGTCGAACACCACCGGGGTGCTGCCCGCCCCGCCTATACGGACGGCGGGCAGCTCCTGCCAGGCACTTTCGCCCGCGTCGCACCGGGCAAAACAGACAGCCAGATCCGCTTCATAGCCGGAGTTAAGCACCGCACGGGTGGATGCACCGATCGCTCCCTCCAGCTGCAGGCGCCCCGTAAGGCTGTCCGGATCGTCGCCGTCCGAACAGGCCTGCAAACCGGACAGGACAGCCATCAAAAACACTATCGGATATATCTTCTTCATCTCCTACTATTTACCGGAACGTGTCTATGATCAGCTAGGTTTGATAACCGTGCTCGTACTGCTGCCGGGGGTCCACGGAGCGATGTCCGCTTCGATCACGATCTCGCCGTCTACCGTGAAGATCAGTGTGATCAGATGGGCATATCCCTGACGGGCGCCTTTGGAAATGTTGTTGACCGTGATCCTTTTCGCCGAGTTCAGCGTACGGGGATTGTCGGGGTTCGTACCGTCGTAGTCGGTCATTACCTCCAGCGTAAGCGCGTTGGCTGCCGTACCCAGGTTGTCCTCCGGATAGATCATGCAATAGCCGATCTGCGGGTTCTCCTCTTTCGCCGTCACGATCTTCGACGGACAGTTAAAGAAGGACAGGCTTTCTGTCGAACTATTGGACTTCGACAACGAAGGAGTTACACCGGGAACAACCTTCAGTTGCAGGTTGACCGCCTGATTCGCTACTTTCACGGATTTGATATTTCCCCATGCCTTGATCGCCTCGTCCGATCCTACGCATTTCACCTGCAACTGGGTCAGCTGATGGCGGAACATGAAGGGCACAAAGGGATTGTCCTTGTCCGCCGTCTGGCTCTCCGTGGCCATCAGGTCCATATCCCCGTCGATCTTATAAGCGATCGGAGAACTGACGGATCCCCCGGATGCAGGACGCGGATAGATACCCGCCATTGTCGTTTTCGTACTTGTGTAGCTGTTGTACTTCAGCGTTTCATCGAACGAAACAAACTGATTACCTGCACCCGCCATACGGACACCGGGATACCACTTACTGAACGAGCTGCCGCTACCTTCCAGATAGCCGAACATGACATCCAGCTTCTCGTCGTAACCCGCATTGATCACCGCCTTGGTTTCGGCATCCGCCAGGCCGGCGCTGATGCGGACATCCGCAGCTGCCACAGGCGTGACTTCCGTCTCGTCATTGCTACAACCGGCCATCGACAAGGCGGCCAACAGGCCCATTACTACATACTTGTTTGTTTTCATACTTAAAAAATTAATATTAATACCATGAACAGATGCTATCGGAAAACACTCCTTTTAACTCGTCACCATACCGTTGCCGCCTTCGCCGGTCTTCCATTCGTTGACGCTTCCGACAGCCATAATAACGACTTCACCACTTCCCTGAAAAACCAGATTGACCGTGTGCGCATAGCCTTCCTTCACTTTCAAGGGCGTTTTGCCGTCGGCTGCATTATAAATGGGGATCTTCTGGCTGTAGTTGCCGTCGGCATAATACACCTTGATCTTCAGCACATCCATCGAGCCGATCATCAGAGGTTCGCCGAGGGTTTCCAAAGCGGTGGTCAGCACCTGCTGGGAAACACCCGGTACTTCGGGTACAAGCGTTTTGTCGGCGTAGGTGATATGCCCGTCGGCAATCGTCATCGAAGCCGGATACTGCCCGTCGACGATCGTAATCTTCGAAATACTTTTACCCGGGTTATAACGCAAAAATTCGTCTGTGGCCTGCACGCTGAAAGTAAGCTGCGTCAACTTATGACCGAAAGTGAAAGGAGAAGAAACGGGCGCATTCTTGCTGCCGGATACGATCCCGCCGTACATCACATCTTCCGTACCCGTTTTCTTAAATGCGACGATCCCGTTTGCGGAAGGGATATTGGGATACCAGGCTGCCATATACACATTTCCCCCGTTCGGATATACCTTCGAGATATCCAACGGCAGCCAGTCGCCGGTATTCTCCCTGCTGGCTGTCAGCGTAAGGGTGTTTTGCCAGGAAGGCGTACCGGTCCATGAAGGATAATTGGAACTTTCGAAAGCCGTGATAGCGGCTGTAAACCGGTCGCCCGTCACCACCGGCGCCTTGGTAACGGCTCCGTTGACAGTGGCTCCCACCCGGATCTCTGCCGGCTCCTGAATGTCCGGTGTTCCTTCGTCGGACGAGCAGGACGATAACAGGGCCGCCAGAAAAGCGGCGTACATACATACTCTTTTCATACTCTGATAATTAAACTATTAATACTAGTGTTGCATTCTATGTCTTTCATTCAATCGATCGTGCCGATGCCGCTGTCTCCCCTTTTCCACTCCGTCACCGAAGCCGAGAGCGAAGCCGTGCCGTCGGTACGGATACGGACGGACAACAGGTAGGAGGTTCCCGCCAGCGAACAGCCGTCTTCTTCATGGAAGACAACCGGCAATTGCCTGTAATACCGCCGGCTGTCGCGGCTGTCCTTCAATGCGACCGACAGGTGCAGGGGGACGCCCGGCTGCACCATCACCGCCTCGGGTATCTCCGTCCAGGCAGTGTCGAGCGGCAGCCCGTTTTCCGAGCGGTCTGCCGCCGCGATACGTACATTCTCCCCTTCGAACGACAGGGTTTTATCCGCCAGCGACAACACCGCCGTGCGCGGCAGGCTGTCGACCGCCAGCGTATGCAATTTCCAGCCGTGGGCGACGCCTTCTTCGTCCATACACAGCCGGAAACGGAGCTGGGTAAGCAGATGGGTAAAGACAAAGGATTTCTTCTGCTGCCAGAACATGTCCGTCAGGCGGCCCTGCTGCTCGTCGGTCACCAGGATGTCCTGCCGCCCGTCCATCGGATAGGCGATGGTCATGCGGTCGGTCAATGTCCCGTCGGGGGCAAATCCGCGCAGGTAAACGGGGCTGTTGTCCGCCGGATAATATTTCGGAAAGGCGAGCCCCGTACGGCCGTTCACTCCGATATACGCTTTCCAGGTCTCCCGGTATTTTCCCGGTTCATTGCCCTTGGCAAAAAAGACGGTACCCGCCGAGAGCGACGTGTCGCCCGGTAAATAATCGCCGGAAGCATACATTACCAGCTCTTTCCGGCCATCCGACAAGCCGCCTGCCCCGGAAGCATCGTCGTCCGAGCATCCTGCCGCCAACCCCCAGAGGCTGAACAGCAACAGGCTGTGTACTATTCCGTATGTCAAATCCATTTTCCTATACATGATTGTTTCTTTATTCTGTTTCCAACTCAGGGTGCAACGACTTCGCCGGTCCCCCCCTGCCAGCCGGTCGTGGTAATGACCATGCCGTTTATCTCGTCGTAAGCAATCTCGAGGTCGAGCACGATACGGACGGACAGGGTCGTTTCGAAAGCCTTATCGATCGCTTCCGTTATATCCGTGGACGAAGTAACCTCCAAACCATCCTCGAATTTCAGGGTCAGATAGAGGTCGGTGTCCTTATAACGGGCTTGACCGCTCCCGGGTGCACCGAACAGGTTCAGGGAAGAAGTGTAAACTCCGGGTGAGACAGGCTGCGTGTCAAAAACCATGAAAGCAGGCGTGTCGAACAGAAGTTCGCCGGTAGGAATATTTACTCCGGAGGCTACTCCGGTTAACAGGCCCGTCAGATCCGCCACCGGTTCCCCTTCCCTGCCTGTCAGTTTGATATTAAGTTCCAGTATTCTTGTGAGGCTGACGGGGTAGAGTTCCCTGACGACGGCGCGAAATCCTTTTACCCCGCCCAGGTCATCCCCCGTCCCGTACAGGTAAGCGGGTTGGGCCACCTCGATGTCCGCCGATTTCAAGGCCGACACCTGCCGCGCCAGCCCGCACGCCTTCGCATAGCCTTTATCCATATCGAGCAGCACGCTTTCCGGGTCGGCGGCACATACCGCCACTTCGTAACTGCCCGCAGGCAACGTACCTTCATAACCCGACGATTTCCCCTGGCGAATGATGGGACGGTCGGCCCCGTCTTTATAAAAATAGTACGTCATGTCCTCCGGACGGTCGTTGCCCTGCCAGTTCAATGTCAGGCGTACGAGCCCGTTCTTCTCCCAGTTCTCGTCGGTCAGACGATAGGTACAGCCCACCAACAGAACCAAAAGCACCCCATATCCAATCCACTCCCCTCTCATCTCCCAATTATTAATTATTAATTACTAATTATTCATTATTTAACCCGAAACCGATAAAGCAAACTAACATTCGCCCCGACCATCAGCCCGGTCGACGAAAAGCGGGTTTCGAGATAATTCTTCACATCCATCTTGTCATACCGGTACCGTTTGCCATCGTAGATCGAGCGGTAGCCCACCGAGAGGCTCGCCTCCGTACAGAAACCCGCACCCAGCGGCACCAGGCAGCCCACAGAGGCACCCAGCGAGATGAAACGACCCGTCCGGCCGTACAGATTATCCAAAGACTTGTCGATCTGTGCGCCCCTGACATCGAAGTCGCCGTACTGGAAAAACACTCCGGCATTCAGCCAACGGTAGCCACCCGCCGCCAACGGCCATATCTTCGGCGTGAGGGTGAGGGACGAGAGCGCCCAACGGTCGCGCGACTTGTCTTTATAGGTAAAATCGGCATACATCGCCGCCAGCCCTACCGACCAGCGTGTGCCGAAATAATATTCGACCTCCAGGTTCGGCATAAACGAGCCGGTGATGAACTCCGCATCGCCTGTGCCGAACAACACAGACGGCGCCACGGTAGCCCAGGGCAAGAGGTTGGTCTTGATAGCCAGGCCTTGCTCCATCGGAGGAGCAGCCGGCTTCGACGGCCGGGACGGCATCGTTTTTTTAGCGGCGGGCTTACGACCGGACACCGGCGGGGCCGGTTTTTCGGCTACCGGCTCTTCTCCGACCGGCTCCTCTCTGACGCCCGAAGCCGCTGCACGATGCCTGCCAGGTGCAGCCGGCAGCGTTGTGACGACCGTAGCCGGTTCCGCAATGGCCAACCGGTAATCTTCCAGTTCCGAACGGTCGAACAGCGGATCGGTTATCACATATACTTCCCGGTTATATCCCCCGCTACTGCCCCGCGAATACAAATTCACCAAAGGGACAGCCCCGTAGCGGCTCAGGGCGGCGGTTATCGCATTCGGATAGCGGCTCTCGCTGCAACTGATCTCCAGATTGGCAAACCACGGCAGCGGGGCATGCACCTGGTAAACATGTACCTGGTCGCGGTAGTCGCCGCTACGGTCTATATAAAAAGCAACGCAGTCGTGAGGGATGTTCAGTTTCGATTTGAGATAGGCCCGGATACGGCTCGCACGCAGGGAGGCTTCATTGACCACCGCTTCGTCCGTATAATTCGTGGAACCGGCATGGGCGACGATCAACAGGTGATAGTTTCCGCCCAACAGTTTGACACGGGAAGCCGTCAGCGTCTCGTTCATCGATTGAAGATAGTAAGCATTATCTCCATAGTCAGCCAGAAAAAGATCTTTCTCCTCAACGAAAGAAAATAAAAAAGATTCCGCTTTCGTGTAAGACGGACTGCTCTGGGCATGTACCTCTGCCATGTACAGTCCACAAAGTACAAACAGGCTGAATGCCGCCTTTACCATCCTTCTACATATTTGCTGCTTTACATCACGCATATTCTACCCACTTTGATTTTCTTTACTACTGATTTTTGCTACCCTTATTTATATAATAAGGTGAAAGCAGTAAAAAAACTTTTTTCGGAGAAGGATTTTAGCCTTTAAAAGGGCTGGAAATACAGGATTGAATTTTTTTTGAGACTCTTTTAGGAAGAAAACAGGCAGAAATAATTACACTTTTTTCCTAATGGATATTAAAGGAATGGCAGTCCCTGCCCCCTTTACGTCTATACTTCCTTAAATTCAAGAAATAGGGCGATAAAACAGGAAGATGTGTGAATATATACTAAAATGATATGTTTTTTTTAATAAAACGACATCGAAGCCTTGTTTATTCGTAGAATTCTATCTATGTTTGCACAGTCATTTATCTCAAATGAGAGATTAACGGATGTATAAACATTTGGATTTGAGATAGAAAGATGGCTTTTCACCTTATTATATAAATAAGGGTATTTCTTAGGCAGTCATCACTGTTTCCAGTTCTTCGGTAACAACATGAATAGCTTCTGCCATCTTATCCGCATCAAAGGCTAACAGATAAATACGGGTTGTCCTTTCCGACGTATGCCCCAGTGCCTGGCTGATAATGCTTATCGGTACCCCACGATGGTATGCCTCCGAAGCCCACGAATGACGGAAGACATAGGTAGTCAACACATCCAATGAATCCAAATCGATACAAAGTTGCTTCAGATAATGGTTTTCCTTAGCCAGGCAGTATTTATACTGCTCGTGGGTCGCATTTTCCGGCAAGACGGGAAAAAGATAGTGCGCATCGGGGCAGTCGTAGCGGTCTATCAACAGCCGCATCCCCTGATTGACCTCCATCCGGATCAATACGCCGGTCTTCTGCCGGTGATACGCCAATACCTTACCCCCCTCTTCCAGGTTCTCTTTCGTCAGATGCACGATATCGATAAACGGAATACCACAGGCCAGAAATGAAAACAGCGCCATATCGACAGCCAGCTGTTTTTTCGGCTCCTTTTTCAAATCCAGCGAAGCCAGCTCCTTGATCACCTCAGCCGGTACGGCACGTTTCTTCGTCTCCTCGCGCCTCAAATGAATGCCGGCGAACGGCGAGTCGGAAGGACGCCCTTTCCAGCCCAGGCAGGCACGGTTATACATGGCACGCAGGTTGCTGAGATAGCTGTTCACGCTATTCACCCGGAGCCCTTTCTCACGCAGCCATTTCAAAAAGGCGTGTACCCGCCGGGGCGTCACATCCTTCAACGACAGCGCCTCACCGCCATTGAACAGTTCAAAGTGGTTGCGCACGGCCCGGTAAAGGTCGGCCGTACTTTCATCGCCTGCAGCGCGTTTCTCCTGCTCCTGCAAGCGCATCTGTTTGTAAAAATCCTTATTTTTCATAACTTATCCCTTTTTTGATAAAGGGCAAAGTTATAACATTCAGTGGTAGGCAAAGGTTAGCCGCGCAGCAGAGGTGGTGATCATAACGACAGGTAAGGGCAACATTATATTATACTGTTACCGTGATTGGCACATCGATTAATTGTTTTATCTTTGTATGCATACATAAAATGAACAGAAGTGATGGACAGAAAAAAATTACCGATAGGCATCAGCGATTATAAGCGGGTGATCAGCGAAGAGTATTATTATGTGGATAAGACCGACTTTATTCGTCAGATAGTAGAAGACGGAAGCCTGATTACCCTGCTTCCCCGTCCGCGACGTTTCGGAAAGACGCTCAACCTTTCCACCCTACGTTACTTCTTCGAGAAGACGGAAGACAATGTGTACCGTCCGCTGTTTAAAGGGAAAAATATCGAAGGATGGAGAGACTTCGATAAGTATCAGGGGAAATATCCGGTGATACTCATCACGTTGAAAGATTGTAAGGCGGATACGTTTGAAGAAACACTGATTCAAATCGGAATACAAATGCAACAAGAATTTGAACGTCACAGGTATTTGTTAGACGACCAGCTTTCGGAAATCAACCGGGAATGGTTTGATAAGATACTCCGGTTACAGACAGACAACATTATCCTGCAAAACTCCCTGCTTTTATTATCAGATTTGCTGACTACCCATTGGGGCATGCCCCCACTCGTCTTGCTCGACGAATACGACACGCCCATACATGTGGCCTTCGACAAAGGGTATTACGACCGAATGATCGGTTTCATGCGAAACTTTATGAGTCTGGTATTCAAAGACAATACGGATATCTTCCGCGGCGTCATCACCGGTATCCTCCGGGTGAGCAAGGAATCGATATTCAGCGGACTGAATAATATAGATGTAGATACTATTCTTGAAAATCCGATGTCTACCTCCTTCGGTTTTACGCAAGAAGAGACAGACCGGATGCTCGATGACTACTCATTCGGAAGTCATAAAGAAGAGGTGAAGGAGTGGTATAACGGCTATCTGTTTGGCGGTAAGACAATTTATAACCCGTGGTCGGTATTATCCTATATTAATAAAGATGGCATACTGGCTCCCTACTGGGTAAACACCGGTTCCGACGTCTTGTTGCGCCATCTGCTGGCCGACGGCCCCGCACAGATACGCGATGGCGTGGAAGCCTTGATACAAGGCGATCCGGTCCGCAGTGTGATTAATGACAAACTGGCGTTCCCGGATTTACTGGCCAAGCCGGCTAATATCTGGTCGTTCATGCTCTTTAGTGGTTACCTGAAAGCTTCCGATCCGGTTTTGCTTCCAAATAATCTGACCGAATACAAGCTGGATGTACCCAACCGCGAAGTTTCCACCGTGTTTGAGACTATTATCCAAAGCTGGATAGACGGTGGCCCGGTGAAAAACGACCGGCTCGAACGGATGCTGCAAGCACTGGATGAAAACAATATGCCTATCTTCCAGCGACTGTTGAACGATTTTGTAGTAAACACGCTTTCCTACTATGATACTTCCGGACGAGACCCGGAGAAAGTCTACCAGGCTTTCCTGCTCGGTATGCTGGTAAGTTCGGGAGCTTATGAAGTAAGTAGCAATCGCGAGTCGGGCCTGGGACGTTACGATATCCTGATGCGTCCGCGTAATATTCAAAAGCGGGGTATTATCATGGAACTGAAACTTTACGATCCGATGTTCGACAAGTCGGTAGACGATGTGCTCGCTTCCGCTCTTGGGCAGATCGAGGACAAGCAATACGCAGCCACCCTGCATGCCGCAGGAGTCACCGATATACTCAAAATGGCCATCACATTCGATGGCAAACGGGTCTGGATAAAGACGGCTATTGATTAATTATTTTATCTTTGTAGAACCTTTTAAAACAGGATAGTGATGGACAGAAAAAAATTACCGATAGGCATCAGCGATTATAAGCTGTTGATCAGCGAAGCGTATTATTATGTGGATAAAACTGATTTTATCCGGCAGATAGTAGAAGACGGAAGCCTGATCAACCTGCTTCCGCGTCCGCGACGTTTCGGTAAGACGCTCAACCTTTCCACCCTACGTTACTTCTTCGAGAAGACGGAAGACAATGTGTACCGTCCGCTGTTTAAAGGGAAAAATATCGAAGGATGGAAAGGCTTCGATAAGTATCAGGGGAAATATCCGGTGATACTCCTCACGTTGAAAGATTGTAAAGCGGATACGTTTGAAGAAGTACTGGAGAAAATAGCCGGCGAGCTGGCTACTGAATTCGAGCGCCATGATTATCTGCTCGATGTCCCGGAGATAAAACCGGTTCCCAGAGCTATTTTTGAAGCTGTTTATCACGGACAAGCTACACAAAACCAGTTAGAAGCGGCATTGAAGATTTTATCGGAGCTACTCACATCTTATTGGGGTATGCCCCCACTCGTTTTGCTCGACGAATATGATACTCCGATCCATGTCGCTTTCGACAAAGGATATTACGACAAGATGATCGGTTTCATGCGTAACTTTATGAGTGCAGTATTCAAAGATAATACGAATATATTCCGTGGCGTGATCACCGGTATTCTCCGGGTGAGCAAGGAATCCATATTCAGCGGTTTGAATAATATTGCCGTATTTTCATTGCTGGATCGCCCTATGTGCACGGCTTTTGGATTTACACAGGAAGAAACAGATATGATACTCGACGATTATTCGTTGGAAAAACAGAAAGAGGAAGTAAAGCAATGGTATAACGGGTATCTCTTTGCTGGTAAAACGGTTTATAATCCCTGGTCAGTACTTAATTATATAATGTATGATGGCGTTCTTGCCCCTTACTGGGTAAACACCGGCTCCGATGTCTTACTACGTCATTTACTGGCCGACGGCCCTTCGCAAATACGTGACGGTGTAGAGGGATTGATACAAGGTAATTCTATTCGTAGTGTGATAAACGATAAGCTGGCGTTTCCGGATTTGTTGACCGAGGCAGTTAATATCTGGTCATTCATGCTTTTCAGCGGATACCTCAAAGCTTCCGATCCTGTTTTGCAACCAAATAATCTGATCGAATACAAACTGGAGGTTCCTAACCTGGAAGTTTCGACCGTGTTTAGCACTATTATCCGTAGTTGGATAAATAATGGCCCGGTAAAGAACGACCGTCTCGAACGGATGCTACAGGCATTGGATGAAAACAACATACCTATCTTTGAACGATTATTAAACGACTTTGTGGTCAACACGCTTTCCTACTATGATACTTCCGGACGCGACCCGGAGAAAGTATACCAGGCCTTTTTGTTGGGTATGTTGGTAAGCTCCGGAGCTTATGAGGTAAGCAGTAACCGGGAGTCGGGCCTGGGACGCTACGATATCCTGATGCGTCCGCGTAATATTCAAAAGCGGGGTATTATCATGGAACTGAAACTTTACGATCCGATGTTCGACAAGTCGGTCGATGATGTTCTGGCATCGGCTCTTCAACAGATCGAGGAGAAACAGTATGCAGCCACCCTCCATGCCGCAGGTGTTACCGACATCCTTAAAATGGCCATCACTTTCGATGGCAAACGTGTCTGGATCAAGACCCTTTTTACATGTGGACAGGTTTAGAACCTGCCCCTACGAGGTCTGTCATATTGTTTCAAATTTATCAAATGAAGGAACCATATTGATACTGTTTTCATTCAATCTGTAACACTCTCTTTTCAAAAAAGCGGGCATCCGGCATAAATTCGATCCTTTCGACCCGCCTGAGCCCTTACTTTTCTGCTATTACCACGGTCTTGCCGGCAGTTACCCGGCAGCTAATTCCGGTCAGCCGGCAGATAGTTCGAACTACCCGGCAGGTAATTTCTATTCACCCGGCAGGCAGTTGGGATCAGCTGGGAGATAAATTTAACCACCTGTTATTTTATGCCAGAAGAAGTCCGTTTTTTCATACATTATCCTCTGGAATGCATCAAAAAAGGTTCCATATCGAACTGACAAAATGTACCTGTTTTCCAGATTCCGGCAACATCACGAAAAATGATCTGCCGAACTATCTCCAAGCCCCGTCCAAACTGTTACCGTTTTTCCCACCTTCCTTCTTTTCTGTCATTTCTCAACTCCGGGAGACTTCCATAAATAATTATATACCAATAAGCGTATGTAAATAAAGCAAAGAGAAAGAGATCGATTGACATTTTGACAAAATGTCGAACCGATTCTTTTTAACTTTACACCAATTTATCTATCTTTACGGCATATATCCTACTTAAACATGTTCGCAAAAAGATTAACAGTCATACTACTTTCATTAGTTGCTACTATTATTTTCAACGGTTCTTTGTCGGCCCAGGAGAAATCATTTCCTAAAAAAGGAGAAGGTATTACCCTTTTCCTGAAACGTCATAACCGTGTGGGAAAAGAGTATCACGATGAATTTGTCAAGTTGAACAAGACAAAACTCGGCAGTGGGAATTCGCTGAAAATGGGGGTTAAATACCAATTGCCGCCTTTAAAAGGTGCGGCAGCTGCGGCGGCGAAGAAACCGAATTACGAGCCCTTATTTGGCAAGGAATTAGCCCAATATCAGGTCACCTCTTCCGAATTGAAAGGTTGTTGTTTTTATCTGGTCAGCGGACATGGCGGCCCCGATCCCGGAGCCATCGGTAAAATGGGGAACGTCGAACTTCACGAAGATGAATATGCCTACGATGTCATGTTGCGCCTGGCACGTAATCTGCTCATGCGGGGTGCCAAAGTACATATCATCATCCAGGATGCCAGAGACGGCATCCGCAACGACCGTTTCCTGGCTAACAGCAAACGCGAAACCTGTATGGGCGACCCGATCCCGTTCAACCAGGTGCGACGCCTTGAACAACGGAGCGAAAAGATCAATTCATTATTCAAAAAGGATAAAGAGCTTTACAAACGCGCTATCTTCATGCATATCGACAGTCGCAGTAAAAGTCACCAGACAGATGTTTTCTTCTATTATCAGGATAAAAACTCTGAAAGCAAACACCTGGCAAAGACCATGAAATCGACTTTCGAGCATAAATATAACAGACATCAACCGGGACGCGGATTTACAGGAACAGTAGGCCAGCGCGGATTGTATGTTTTGAGAAAAACGACACCCCCTTCTGTGTTTGTGGAACTGGGCAACATACAAAACAGTTTCGACCAGAAACGTTTCATTCTCAGCGATAACCGCCAGGCACTGGCAAACTGGCTATGCGAAGGTTTCGTTACGGATTACAAACGTTACAGAAAAAAACTCAAATAAGATCGTTGATATTGAATTTATAGAGTAAAAATTGCAGATAAATCCACGGAGAAATTATACCTTTGTGTATTTATAATCGAATCGTTTTAAAACACCATGAATAATTCTTATATATCTCCATTTGCAAAACCCGTTTATGTGATGCTGAAGCCGGTAGGATCAGTCTGTAATCTGGCCTGTGAATACTGCTATTACCTGGAGAAGGGGAAACTGTATCCGGAGGTAAAAAACCATATAATGAGCGAGCAATTGCTGGAGAAATTCATCAAAGACTATCTGGAATGCCAAACCATGCCGCAAGTACTTTTTACCTGGCACGGTGGGGAAACATTGATGCGTCCGATCAGTTTCTATAAGAAAGCGCTCGAGCTTCAAAAGAAATATGGTCGTGGACGACAGATCGATAATTGCATCCAGACAAACGGTACCTTGCTTACAGATGAGTGGTGTCGCTTCTTCAAAGAAAACAACTTTCTCGTAGGCGTCTCGATAGATGGCCCGCAGGAGTTTCACGACGAATACCGCCGTAACCGCCAGGGGCTTCCCTCCTTCTTCAAAGTGATGAAAGGGATCGAACTATTGAAGAAACATCAGGTTGAATACAACGCAATGGCTGTGGTAAACGATTACAACGTCGATTATCCGCTCGAATTCTATAATTTTTTCAAAGAACTGGATTGCCATTTTATCCAATTCGCCCCTATCGTAGAACGGTTGGGGACACATGCGGACGGGACAAAACTCACCTCTCCGGAACAGCAGGATGCCAATATCGAACTGGCTCCTTTCTCCGTCGACTCCGGAAAATGGGGAGATTTCCTCTGTGCCATTTTCGATGAATGGCTGAAAGAAGATGTCGGCAACTATTACATCCAGCTGTTTGACGCAACATTGGCAAACTGGGTAGGCGAACAACCGGGTATATGTACCCTGGCACGGACATGTGGCCACGCCGGTGTGATGGAATTCAACGGTGACTTGTATGCCTGCGACCACTTCGTATTCCCCGAATATAAGTTAGGAAATATCTATACGCAAACTTTAACGGAAATGATGTACAGCCAGCACCAACTGAAGTTTGGGGCCGACAAATATGATAAACTCCCCACTCAATGCAAAGAGTGTGAGTTTCTTTTTGCTTGCAACGGCGAATGTCCTAAAAACCGCTTCCTGCATACAGCCAGCGGCGAACCGGGATTAAACTATCTATGCAAAGGATACAAGAAGTTTTTTAAACATGTAGCTCCTTATATGGATTTTATGAAAAAAGAATTATTGGCCCAACGTCCGCCCGCAAATGTGATGCAATGGGCTAAAGAGAACAGAGATATTTTATAAAACAACATGAAATACAACAGACGTGATTTTATTAAAACAGGAGGTATGGTTATGCTTGGTTCGATAGCGGTTCCCTCTTTTTTAGAGGGTTGTGCCGGAAGTACTGAAGACAAAGCTGCCGGTATCTCATTTGCATTAAACCACTTTGGTTTAAGTGAGAATGATATGAAGAAGGTGCTGACTGCCGCGCTGGAAAAAGGAGGAGATTATGCCGACCTTTTCTTCGAACATTCTTACAGAAATAATATAGGATTACAAGATGGTGCGGTAAACCGTGCCTCTTCAAATATAGACTTCGGAATGGGCGTACGTGTCCTTGCCGGAGACCAGACCGGTTATGCCTATGTGGAAAATATTTCATTGGATGAGATGTTAAAAGCTGCCCGTACAGCTGCCCGTATCGCCGATAGCACAGCAGGAAAAGGGCCGGCCAAACTGACTGAAGAACCGATCATCAACAACTTCTACGGTGTACAAACTCCGTGGGACGAAATAGCCGTTAAAGAAAAAACGCCTTATCTGCAAAAGCTGAACGATCAGATATTTGCACTCGACAAGCGCGTCCATAAAGTAATGGCATCTTTGGGTGATACGACTTCACACATTCTTTTCTGTAATACAGAAGGACAGATGTATTATGATTACCGGCCGATGGTCACACTGGCTGCCGTATGTATTATGGAAGATAACGGAAAGATTGAGAATTCATACGCTTCACGTGCTTTCCGCATGGGTGCCGAATTCCTGACAGACGATATTATCAGCGAAATAGCCAAGGAAGCAGTAGAGAAAACGGCTATTCTATTCCAGGCCGTAAAACCTAAAGGAGGCGAAATGCCTGTCGTAATGGGTGCCGGAGGTTCAGGTATCCTGTTGCACGAAGCGATCGGACATGCTTTTGAAGCGGACTTCAATCGTAAGAACACCTCTATCTTCTCCGACCAGTTGAACAAAAAGGTTTGCAACGAGCATATCAATGTTGTGGACGACGGAACGATCCCATTCAACCGTGGCTCTGTCAACATCGACGATGAAGGTGTGGAAGGACAAAAGACATATATCGTGAAAGAAGGTATTCTGACAAGTTACCTGCACGACCGTATCAGCGCCAAGCATTATGGCATCCCTTCAACAGGAAACGGTCGCCGCGAGTCTTTCCGCCAGATGCCTATTCCTCGTATGCGTGCCACTTATATGGAAGCCGGAAACGTAACGGAAGAAGAAATGATCTCGACCGTAAAGAAAGGAATCTATGCATCCAGTTTTACCAACGGACAGGTACAAATCGGTGCCGGTGACTTTACTTTCTTTGTAAAAGACGGTTACCTGATTGAAAACGGTAAACTGACACAACCGATCAAAGATATCAATATCATCGGTAACGGGCCGAAAGCACTGGCCGACATCACAATGGTCGGAAACAATTACAAAATGGATAACGGCACGTGGACTTGCGGTAAAGACGGACAATCCTGTCCGGTAACTTGCGGTATGCCGTCCGCTCTGGTTAGTAAACTTACAGTAGGAGGAGAAAATTGATATGATAACTAACGAAAATAAAAAACTGGCTCAATGGGCCATGGAGTTCGCTCTGAAGAATGGTTGCCAGGCCTCACGTGTAAGTCTGTACAATGGTTCAAGTAGTTCGTTTGAAATACGGGATATGAAAATAGACCGCCTTCAACAGGCTTCCGAAAACAGTCTGGTGATCCATCTGTTTGTGGATGGTCGTTACGGTTCATTTTCCACCAATCGCCTGGATAAACAAGAACTGGAAAAGTTTATCCGCAACGGCATCGATTCGACCCGTTATCTGGCCGAAGATAAAGCCCGCACATTACCCGATGCTTCTCTCTATTATAAAGGAGGAGGCGCCGACCTGCAACTGCTCGATCCGAAATTCGACGCTATCCTTCCCGACGATAAAGTGGCATTGGCAATGAACACCTGTAATGAAATGATGGGGAAAGACGACCGTATCATTTCTGCTAATTCTTCTTATAGCGACGAGAAAGATTTTAAATATATGGTAGCCAGCAACGGTTTCGAAGGAGAAGCTTGCGGCTCTTCTTTCAGCCTGGTGGCCAGCGTAAGCATTCGCGGCGAAGGCGATGCCCGTCCCGAATCGTATTGGTATGATTCTTCACTGTATTACGACACAATGACGAAAACAGGACTGGGAACGAAAGCTCTCGAACGTGTATTCCGTAAACTGGGACAGAAGAAAGTGGCTTCCGGCAAATACCAGATGGTTGTCGACAACATGAATTCCGCCCGCCTGTTATCTCCGATACTCGATGCTTTATACGGTTCTTCCATTCAGCAAAAGAACTCTTTCTTACTGGATAAACTGGATCAAAAGGTGTTGGGTGAGAAATTGACGTTAATAGACGAACCTCATATAACTAAAGCTTCCGGAGCCCGTTATTTCGACGGTGAAGGTGTAGCAACCAAGCGTCTGCCGGTATTTGAGAACGGTGTACTAAAAACGTATTATATCGATACCTATTCCGCCAATAAAATGGATGTGAAGCCTACTATCGCCTCCCCTTCCATTCTTACAATGCAGATGGGTGACAAGAATACGGAGAGCCTGATCGCTTCCGTCGATAAAGGTATCCTGATAACCGGTTTCAACGGTGGTAACTGCAACAGTACAACCGGTGATTTCTCCTATGGCATTGAAGGTTTCCTGATTGAAAAAGGAAAACTGACCCAGCCTATTTCAGAAATGAATGCAACTGGTAATATGATCACCCTATGGAGTAATCTGGTAGAAACAGGAAACGATCCCCGCCTACTCTCCAGTTGGCGCATTCCTTCGTTATTGTTTGATGGGGTTGATTTCAGTGGACTATAACGATTTATTCATACAGATTATTTATCTGCGAAGGCTGGAAACTATTTCCAGCCTTTATTTTATTCTAACATTTGTTTTTTCTAATCGGAATCTTTATATTTGCCAATACATTTAATAAAACTTATAACTATGAAACAAAAGACTATTCCACCACAGGTGGTTATTAATGAGAAGCTTGGCGATTTCTTTGTCGATATTGCGAAGTTGGTATTTGCCGGGGTTGTACTCAGCACTTTATTGGACATGGAAGTAGAGCATATAACTGTATTAATAACAGGCATAACATCTACTGGATTACTTGTACTATTAGGTTTTATATGTTATAAAAAGAAACAATAAAAATATGGAAGCTGTTTATTTATTTGTTGGATTAAGCATATTCGCTCTATGCGGTATAGTCCTGATATTATATCAGAACAGACAATATGATAAAAAGAACTCTAAAGGGAAACAATGTAAATAAAGTATATGAACATTCAGCAAAAGAGAAAGCCTGTCGACTTTCTCTTTTCTTTATCTAACCAATAGATAAACCGAAACAAAATGACAGACACTGCCGCCCAACACAAAGAAATGCCATACCGGGTGCATATACTTATATTTATCAAGGAAATAAAAAATGCATCCTACTGTATAGAACAATCCTCCTCCTATCAGCCAGTATAATACATCCATCGAACCGGTTTGCCGACACACATCCAACAAAGGCTTGAAGGCAATGACAACGACCCATCCCATGGCCAGATAACAGACGGTTTTCAGATGATCCGTCTTCTTCATCTTCCGGAAACTGAGGATAATACCTATGACTGCCGCAATCCAGACAATGGAAAATAACAACCATCCCCAATAGCCCTCATGACGGAGGGCGATCAGGGTAAAAGGCGTATAAGTTCCTGCTATATGCAGATAAATAGCACTATGGTCGAAACGACGGAGCAACCTTTTACTACGTGCATTCGCAGATGCATGGTAAAAGGTCGATGTAACGTAAGAAGATGTCATGCTCAGCGCATAAACCAACGAACTACCCACGACCCAGGGATTTCCATTCCGGATAGAAGCCACCAATAACACAATGATAGCCACTATTCCGAAAATCATCCCCGCCCCATGAGTCAGCACATTGGCTACTTCTTCACCATACGTTTGTCTTTGTTGGGTCCTGACCATCTTTGGCTTACAGTTGTTCTGCCTTGAAGCCGGCTTCCGTTACCGCAGAAATAACAATATCGGCCGGAACATTAGCTGTTACCACCAATACCTTTTCCGGTGATTTCAGGTCGATAGACCATTCATCTTCCTTTACCAACTTATTCAGTTTCGCACCGATGGCAGCCACACAGCCACCACATTTTGCATTTGTTTTAAATTTCATTGTTGCCATAATTCAATATGTTTATAATATTACTTCATAAATTTTAATCTCAAACTGTTAAGAACGACAGACACGGAGCTGAAAGCCATTGCAGCACTTGCCAGCATCGGGTTTAACAACAATCCGTTTATCGGGAACAAGACACCGGCAGCCAACGGAATACCGATCAGGTTATATATGAATGCCCAAAACAGATTCTGATGGATCAGGCGCACAGTTCTTCTGGATAACTTAATTGCTTCGGGCAACAGTAACAAATCGGATGTGATCAATGTGATCATAGCTACATCCATAGCAATATCCGTTCCTTTTCCCATCGCGATACTCACATCGGCACGAGCCAACGCCTGCGAGTCGTTAATGCCGTCTCCGACCATCGCCACTTTCTTTCCTAACTTCTGGAGAGATATTATATACTCTTCCTTGTCGTTCGGCATCACTTCTGCCTTGAAATATTTTATGCCTAAAGAATGAGCGACTCTATCTGCTGTTTTTATCCCGTCCCCGGTCAGCAGATGAACTTCGATACCCATTGCGGTCAGTGCCCTAACTGCAGCAGCCGAAGTCGGTTTAATACGGTCGGATATAGCCAATGCAGCCAGCAGTTCATTCCCTTTTCCGTAATAAACGACACTCTGGCCATCTTCCTGCCAGTGAAGAATCTGCTCCATTGTCTTTTCAGGGATTTCAGCCCCGAACATTTCGAGTAATCCCTGGCTTCCCACCCAATATGTAATGCCTTCGACTTCCATACGTATACCGCGGCCCGTAAGACTTTCAAAACCGTCGGTTTCACAAGTGGAAGCCCCTGAATCTTCCAGCCAGCGGATAATAGCAGAAGCCAATGGATGTTCCGACTTTAATTCCGCCGTATACAAAATATCCAGATAACAAACATTCGACTCTGTCAGCCAACAGGATTCCGTCACAACAGGAACTCCCTCTGTCAATGTTCCGGTCTTATCCAACACGACTGTATCCACTTTGCAGAGATTCTCCAAAGCGAACGCATCCTTTATCAGGATATGTCTTTCAGCCCCTTTGCCCATTCCCACCATCAAAGCGGTAGGCGTTGCCAGGCCTAAAGCACACGGACAGGCAATTACCAGGACAGAGACAGCCGAAAGAAGTGCATAAGAGAAATAACTGCTACCGCCGATCACCATCCAACACACGAACGTGATAACAGAAAGGAGTACGACGACCGGAACAAATATACCACTTATTTTGTCAACTATACGCTGCACCGGGGCTTTACTCCCCTGGGCTGCCTGCACCATCTGCACGATTTGTGCCAGTATGGTATCATTCCCTACACCGGTAGCTTCCATCGTAAAAGCTCCTTTCTGATTGATCGTTCCGGCCAGTACGCGGTCGCCGGCGGATTTCTCTACCGGGATCGGTTCGCCGCTCAGCATACTTTCATCCACAGAAGATGAACCTTGCAGCAAGAGCCCGTCCACCGGGATCTTTTCGCCGGGACGCACACTCAATACATTCCCTCTCTGTAAGGAAGAGATAGGAACTTCTTCCTCTTTTCCGTCTATAATCCGGCGAGCTGTCTTAGGTTGCAACCCCATCAATCCTTTAATGGCCGAAGAAGTACTGTTTTTGGCCCGTTCCTCCATTAGTTTTCCTAACAGGACGAATGCTATGATCACACCGGAAGCCTCATAGTAAACATGCGGCTCCAATCCCCGTTCATACCAGAACTGAGGATATATGGTATTGAAGAAACTAAATATAAAAGCGATAGATGTACTGAGCGCAACCAACGTATCCATATTGGCTTTTCCCTGGATAGCATGGCGCGCACCGCTCACATAAAACGATCGCCCGAACAGCAGCATAATGGCCAATGCCAGCACCATCATAATCCAATTGGCATACGGCATATGCATAAATACCATTCCCAATAAAGCCAAAGGAACAGATAATATCCATGCACCTATTGTATTACGTTTCAGTTTCTTATAATGCTTGCGCGACATTTCCTCCTGCTCGGCCAGCGGATCTTCCGATTCAATAATTAAATCGTATCCGGCAGCCCGTACAGCTTCCTGTATCTGTTGTAAAGTGATAACGGATGGACGAAACCTAACAGACAAGGTATTAGCCGCGAAATTGACAGTTGCTTCTTCTACTCCGCTTAGTGCTCCGACGGTACTCTCCACATTGTTGGCACAAACCGCACAACTCATCTCAAGTACAGGTAAGACCTTACTTTCTATCTCTTTCATCATATCTTATGTTTTAATTCTACCTCTTAAAAGAAGAACAAAGATACGAATAAAACAGTTGCAACAAAGTTGCGGATTTTCAAACCAGCCCTTTAAGATATGTACTAAATAAATAGATTTATTTGGTATATTTGTCCTATTATTTAACATTCGGATATACGATCTTTGTCAAACATAATTAACGAATGAATTAAAAAACGAATACGTATGATACTTGAATCCTTAAACAACACAGAAAAGGTAGAACGCTTGCACCCCTTATTCAAAAAAGCATTCGATTACATAAAAGCTACGGATTTCTCGAAGATAGAAGACGGAAAGTATGAACTGGATGGAGCACGTTTGTTCGTGAACGTTGTAACCCTGTTCGGTAAAGACAAAAAAGAGGCTGCCATCGAAACACATAAAAAGTATATCGATATACAGCTTCCTTTATTAGGAGTAGAAAAGATCGGATGGAAACCCGGTTGCGAATTGCAGGAAGTTTCTATACCTTATGATGAAGAGAAAGATATTGCTTTTTATGTAGACCGTCCCACAGCCTATACCAAAATCTATCCCGGACAGTTTGCCGTTTATTTTCCTGAAGACGGCCATGCACCCGGCATCGGTGAAGGAAGTATCCGTAAAGTGATTGTAAAAGTACAGGTAGAAGAATAATATTGCCAGATACGACAAAGCCGGTATTTTCCGAATAAAGATCGATCTAATCTTTATGGAAGATACCGGCTTGCTTATTTTTATCTTATCCTCCTATTATAACATCTATTCCGTAACGACTAAATATATCCTTACAACGTCGTACCGTTTCTTCCGAAGGGGTTTCCATCGGATAATGATCCGGGTTATAAACCGTCCCGAGTTTCTCATGTTTGTTCTTACCTATATTGTGATACAAAAGCAGGTTTACCGTATGATACTGCCAGGGCAAAGAAGCTAAAAACTCCGCCGACCGGGTTATATTTTTTTCGTCTGCATTCACTCCTTCTATTAAAGGGATACGGATATAAAACTCATGACCGGCATCTGCTATCATACGTAAGTTAGACAGTATTAACTCATTAGGAACTCCGCAGTAAAGCTTATGTTTAATAGAATCCATGTGCTTTAAGTCCACTAGAAAAAGTTCGGTATGTTCCATCACCTTCTGTACAACATCCGGTTTAGCATACAATGTCGTATCGACAACACGATGAATACCCAACTCACCGCAACGATGAAGCAATTCGAGCAACATGTCCGGATGTAATAATGGTTCTCCTCCACAGAAAGTAACACCCCCCTCCGATCGATCCATGAAAACCGTCTCCTTCTCGATCTCCTTCATCAGGTAGTCGATGGAATATTCCGTTCCCGAAATTTCCATTGCCATAGCCGGACAAACTTCTGCACATTTACCGCACAGATCACACAAAGAGGAGTCGGTAACAACCCCATCAGGTGTCAAAGTCAATGCCTTTTGCGGACAATTATCCACACAGGTACGACATCCTATACATTTTTTCTTTGTATATAGCTTCTGTTTCCGGCTGGACAATCCTTCCGGGTTATGGCACCACACACACGACAACGGGCATCCTTTCATAAAGATAGTAATACGGATACCCGGCCCGTCGTTTATTGCATAGCGCTTAATATCGAATATCAAACTCACTTGTCAACTGCCAACTAATTAAAAGTTATCCTGTTCCGTACGTGCAATCACATCAGCCTGCAGGTCGGCATTCATATCATTAAAGTAATCGCTGTAACCGGCTACACGTACCAACAAGTCGCGATAATCTTCAGGGCATTTCTGGGCTGCATATAAAGTCTCCGTATCTACGATATTGAACTGGATATGGTGTCCGCCCAATGCGAAGTAACTACGGATCAGGGAGGCCAGTTTCGAAATATCTTCTTCACGCTTCAACAGGCTCGGCAGGAAGCGCTGGTTCAATAACGTACCGCCGCTCTTTACCTGATCGAGTTTACCCAATGACTTGATAACAGCAGACGGTCCGTGCGTATCGGCACCATGTGAAGGTGAAGTACCATCGGAAATCGCTTTCTCAGCCAAGCGACCGTTCGGAGTGGCTCCCATTACTTTTCCAAAATAGACGTGGCAAGTTGTCGATAACATATTCAAATGGAAACATTCTCCTTTCGTATTCGGTTTGCCTTCAATAGCATCGTACAGGTCGTTGAACATCTGAACAGCAATTGAGTCGGCATATTCATCATCATTACCAAAGAACGGCGTACGGTTCAGGATCGTCTGACGCATAACTTCCGCTCCGACAAAGTTGTTTGCCATCGCTTTCAGCATTTCATCCATAGTGAAACGTTTGTCTTCAAACACATGTTTCTTTAATGAAGAAAGGCTGTCGGTAATCGTACCCAAGCCGGTACATTGGATATAAGTCGTATTATAACGCGGACCACAGTTGTAATAATCGCGCCCTTTAGCAATGCAATCGTCGATAAACAGCGACAGAAAGGTTGCCGGAGCATACTTAGCAAACATCCGGTCGATATAATTGCTCACACGCACCTTCATATCCACAAAATAATGAATCTGCTTCATGAAAGCCGCATACAGTTCATCATAACTTGCAAAACTGCACGGATCACCTGTTTCTAATCCCACTTTACGACCTGACACCGGATCGACACCATTATGCAGCGTCACTTCCAAAATCTTCGGTACATTCAGATAACCCGTCAACACATAGGCTTCTTTACCGAACGCACCGACTTCGATACAACCGCTGCAACCGCCTTCACGTGCATCATGCAATGATTTACCCTGGCGCATCAGTTCCTGGATATAGACATCAGGGTTAAACACAGAAGGATAACCATGTCCCTGACGGATCACCTTACATCCGGCACGTAAGAAACGTTCCGGCGTACGGGCGCTTACATGAATGGCACTACCCGGCTGCAGGATATGCAGTTCTTCAATCGTTTCAAGCATGATATAAGACACTTCGCTTACACCATCGCTACCGTCAGCCTTTACACCACCGATATTCAGGTTGGTAAAGTCATTGTATGTACCACTTTCCTTAGCAGTAATACCAACCTTGGGAGGAGCCGTATGGTTATTTACCTTAATAAAGAAGCATGACATCAATTCCTTCGCTTCTTCACGGGTTAGCGTTCCGGCAGCTATTTCCTTTTCATAGAAAGGAGCCAGATGTTGATCAAAATGGCCCGGGTTCATTGCATCCCAACCATTCAATTCTGTAATAGTTCCCAGATGGACAAACCAGTACATCTGGATAGCTTCCCAATAAGAACGAGGGGCATGAGCCGGAACCCAACGGCAAACTTCAGCGATTTTACGCAGTTCGGCAGCACGCTTCGGATCTTTCTCCGTCATCGACATTTCGTCAGCCAGGTCGGCATGACGTTCTGCGAACAGGATAGCCGCATCGCAGGAGATAGACATAGCAGTCAGTTCTTCCTGCTTATCCGTTGCTTCGGGATCATTCATAAAATCAAGATCCGCCAGCTCTTTGGCAATACGTTCTTTCAGATCCAGTAAACCATATTGATAAACCTTTCCGTCGAGAGCAGTATGGCCCGGAGCACGTTGCTCCATAAACTCTGTAAACATACCCACTTCGTATGCTTCCTTCCATTCTTTCGGAACATGGCTGAAAATACGTTCACGCTGTGTACGTCCTTTCCAGTAAGGGATCACCTCACGTTCGTAAGTATCGATATCTTCCTGGCTGATGGTGTAACGCTGCAGTTCGCGGGTATTTAATACATGCAGGTCTTCCACACTGTGGCAAGTCAATTCCGGGAAAGTAGGAACAGCTTTAGGAGCCGGACCACGTTCGCCCACGATCAGTTCATCCTTACCGATATAGATAGTCTTATATTTGCATATTTCCAGAAAGTTCAATGCTCTCAGAATAGGAATAGGATATTTCCCGTAATTTTCTTTGTAGAAACGAGTTTCGATCAGTGCCCGTTCGATCGATAAAGAAGGTTCAGCCTCGAAAGAAAGCTGACGTAACCGTTTGATACGGTCGTTCATACCATAAGCATTTGCTTCTACTGTGGGAGCAAAGTTTGATGCACTCAGAGGTGCACGTTGAGCTGTTGTTGTACTCATTTTGAATGGTTTATTTATTCGTGAACACTATACGTTAATGCAAGAATTTGCCGCACCGCAGGCAGCAAGACCCGGGAGAGAAAGGATTGTTTAAAGATAGAACATTAAACAATTGAAGAGTTTTCTGTAGCCTTTTATAATCATATTATTTGCAAAGTGTTACATGAACACCGCAAACATAAAAACTTTTCATGAATAAACAAAATAATAGCGTCTGTATTTTTTAGTATATTTGCAACATTCGTTCAGATTTCATGGTTATTCATATAAATATATCTACATGGAAAATCGTTTTTTAGGACTTATAGAGAACAGTATCAAGGGACATTGGGATTTACCTGCTTTCTCCGACTATAATGGACATACATACCATTATAAAGATGTGGCCCGTCGTATAGAAAAATTTCATATAATTCTCGAACACGCAGGAATAAAGAAAGGAGATAAAGTGGCATTGGTGGGACGTAACTCGTCCAACTGGGCTATTTGTTTTTTCGGCATATTGGCTTATGGCGCTGTTGCCGTACCGATCCTGCATGAGTTTAAGCCGGATAACATCCATCATATTGTCAATCATTCCGGGGCAAAAGCTGTTCTGGCCGGAGCTAACAACTGGGAGAACATGAATGAACAGATGATGCCCGATGTCAAGTTGTTCATGATGCTGGATAATTTCTCCATTATCAAAAGTAAGAACAAAGATGTACGTATCGTACGCGACAGGATCAATGAATATTTCGGGAAGAAATATCCCCGCTCCTTCACGACTGCAGATGTGAAATATCATACCGAGCAACCGGAAGAACTGGCTGTATTGAATTATACATCCGGAACGACCAGTTTTTCCAAAGGGGTGATGATCCCTTTTCGCAGTCTATGGAGCAATACACAGTTTGCTTATGACAACCTGCCGTTTATCCATCCGGGCGATAGTGTTGTTTGTATGCTTCCAATGGCGCACATGTACGGTCTGGCTTTCGAGATACTGAATTGTGTAAACAAAGGATGTCACGTACATTTCCTGACTCGTACCCCCAGCCCCAAGATTATTGCAGAAGCTTTTGCCCGCGTCAAACCGGCTTTGATATTGGCTGTGCCTCTTATTATTGAAAAGATAGTCAAGAACAAGATATTCCCTGAACTGGAAAAGCCCCTGATCAAATTACTGCTGAAGGTACCTTACCTCGACCAGAAGGTTCTCGATACGATCGCCAGGAAACTGAATGATTCGTTCGGAGGCAAGTTTGGAGAAGTTGTGATCGGTGGTGCAGCATTAAACAGAGAAGTGGAAGAATTCCTCCGTTCGATCAAGTTTCGCTATACGGTCGGCTACGGTATGACGGAATGCGGCCCGTTAGTTGCCTATGAACAATGGGATACATTCAAACAAGGCTCGGTCGGTCGTATCGTCGACCGTATGGAAGCCCGCATCGATTCAGCTGATCCGGCCAACGAAGTCGGTGAAATACTGGTTCGCGGAATGAATGTTATGTTGGGTTATTATAAGAACCCGGAAGCGACGAAAGCTGTTATGATGCCTGACGGTTGGATGCGCACCGGCGATTTGGGTACAATCGATTCCGATAGCTTCCTTTATATCCGCGGTCGCAGTAAAACAATGATACTCGGTCCGAGCGGACAGAATATTTATCCGGAAGAGATCGAAGATCGTCTGAACAATATGCTTTATGTCGCTGAATCGTTGATCATTTCGCAAGGCGGTAAACTAGTCGCCCTGATCTATCCTGATTGGGAGCAGGTAGACAAAGCCGGCATCCAGCATTCCGAAATAGAGAAACTGATGCAACAGAACATCGACCAGTTGAATACAGAAATGCCGTCATACAGTAAAGTCACTTGCTTCAAACTCTACCAGGAAGAGTTCGAAAAGACTCCGAAACGTAGTATTAAACGGTATTTATACCAGCCGGCAGAAGATATTTAAGGATGGCTGATACCTCGTTTTTCCCCTACATGATAAAACAGCATTAAACCATTCACCATTCACCCTATCCATTCACCCATACGCCTTTAAAAATCAAAGGGTGAGTATAAAAAGGTGAAAGGTGAAGGGTATATTACTCATTTTACCAGTAAAAATTCGAGTTATTATACAGTTTGTATCTGCGAGATTTAGCACTTAATACTCAATTCGCGCAACACATCACGGATCTTTTCGAACGTCGTGATACGCGTCGGAACCAGCGGCAAACGCAATTTGTTTTCAATGAATCCCATTGCATTCAACATACTCTTTGCTCCGGCAGGGTTACCGTCTACAAATAGCAGTTCGAATAATTCGGTGAAGCGATGGTGAATGGTGCGGGCATGATCGTAATCTCCGGCCAATGCCAAACGAACCATCCGGCTGAATTCACGTGGGAAAGCGTTACCGATAACAGAGATAACCCCAATCGCACCTAAAGTGATCAATGGGAAAGTGATGCCGTCATCACCGGAAATAACATTGAAGTTAGCCGGTTTATTCTTGATAATGTCATCCATCTGAGTAATGTTGCCGGATGCTTCTTTCACTGCTACCACATTCTTAAATTCGCGGGCAATGCGGAGGGTGGTCGCAGCAGTCATATTCACACCTGTTCTTCCCGGTACATTATATAATACGATCGGAAGTTTGGTAGCTTCTGCTATTGCTTTGTAATGCTGATAGATACCTTCCTGGGAAGGTTTATTATAATAAGGCACGACAGACAGGATCGCGTCGATACCATCGAAATTATCATTCTTCAATTTCTCTACGATGGAACGGGTACAATTACCACCGACACCCAGGACAATAGGGATACGACCATTGACCTTAGTTACAACGAGGCTGATTATCTTCTTTTTTTCATCTTCAGTGAGAGTTGGCGTTTCCGCAGTAGTTCCTAACACGACCAGGTAATCGGTCCCGTTCTGCACCTGATAGTCTACCAGTCTGCTTAACGCTTCATAATCCACACTTTCGTCTTCCTTAAAGGGAGTGATCAGTGCCACACCCATTCCTTTTAAATTTATGTCTGCCATGGGGAAAATATTCCTTTTTTGTTATTTAGCACTGCAAAAATAACGAATTTATATCATTTAGAACGGATTGTCTGCAAATAAAATAAGATATGTCCGAATATATGCTTAATATCAGCATCTTCTGTCACAGAAATAGTGAGATCGTACAAGTCTAATTCGCTGCTTCGTGCTCCGACTTTAAATGTTCCGGGGTGTTGCAACAGCAGATATTGCATCACATAGTTATCACCCCGGGTGAGATCGATAAGAATATCGGCATTGCAGGCACAAAATTTCTTTTGTATATCATTCTTGGGGATGTACCACATATCCAGATCGGTCTTTCCGTGTATGACTGTGTATGCCGGATCCATTTCAGGAACCGTATCACCCGCCACATAAACACAAACATCGATCTGTTTATGCAACATACGTAATGTTTCAAGGCATGGCTCGACAATATCGCGGTCTTCCGCATTGAACAGGACAAGGATATGACGGGCCTCTTTCAGCGTACAGAAATGACTCTGACGTTTGGGAGCGCCGGCCAGATCTTTTACTTTCTTTCGGATAAAATGGTTCGTCAGTCTCATTCTGCTAACATATTTAGGAATTCGTTTTCGTTGATGATCTTTACACCCAGTTTGGCAGCTTTTTCCAGTTTAGCCGGTCCCATGTTTTCTCCGGCCAGGATATAATCAGTCTTTCCGGAAACGGAACCACTGTTCTTTCCGCCATGTTGTTCGATCATCGCTTTATATTCGTCACGCGAATGCTGAGTGAATGTTCCGCTGATCACAATAGACAATCCTTTCAGTTTGTCCGAACGGTTTGCCAGCACTTCTTCGGCTACCGTCATTTGCAAACCATATTCTTCCAGACGGGCTACCAATGTACGGTTTTCCTCGTCGGCGAAATAATCTACCACACTGCGGGCGATACGTTCCCCTATTTCATCTACTTCCGTAAGCGTTTCCAAAGAGGCTTCTTCCAGCTGTTTCATGGAATGGAAAGCGGATGCCAGACGCTTGGCTACGGTTTCACCAACATAACGGATTCCCAGTCCGAAGAGTACACGTTCGAAAGGAACCTGTTTAGATTCTTCGAGGCTGACCATCAGGTTACGGGCACTTTTCTCCGCCCAGCGTTCCAGACGCAGCAGATCGGGAACCTCCAAAGTGTACAGGTCGGCCACATTCTTTATAAGACCGGCATTGAACAAGTCTTCCACCGTTTCCGGGCCGATGTTTATATTCATGGCACGCCGGGTAACGAAATGTTCGATTCGGCCTTTTATCTGCGGAGGACAACCCGATTCGTTCGGGCAATAGTGGGCTGCTTCCCCTTCCGGACGATAAAGCGGTGTACCGCATTCGGGGCAAGTCTTGATAAAAGTAACCTTTGCTCCCAATAACATAGAGCGCGAATCTACATCCACGCCAACTATTTTAGGGATGATCTCCCCTCCTTTTTCTACATAGACATTATCCCCCAGATGCAAATCCAGCCCTTCTATAATATCGGCATTATGCAAGGAGGCACGTTTTACGGTTGTTCCGGCCAGCAATACCGGTTCCAGGTTAGCCACCGGAGTAACCGCCCCTGTACGTCCAACCTGGAAGGAAACGGAGTTCAAGCGGGTAACGGCACGTTCGGCCTGAAATTTATAAGCAATAGCCCAACGCGGACTCTTGGCTGTAAATCCTAAGTTTTTCTGCTGACGGAGTGAGTTTACCTTTAAAACAATGCCATCCGTAGCAACAGGTAAGTTTTTCCGTTCTGCATCCCAATAAGCGATATAGTCGAAAATATCCTGCAGGCTGTTACATTTAC
Organism: Parabacteroides leei; assembly: GCF_023369805.1. Lineage (NCBI taxonomy): Bacteria > Pseudomonadati > Bacteroidota > Bacteroidia > Bacteroidales > Tannerellaceae > Parabacteroides > Parabacteroides leei. Next base: position 309,608 of record NZ_JAMBQG010000006.1, on the reverse strand, counting down.
GGATAACATCCGGTATTTTAAATCCCCAGGTGCGGGCGATCTGTAAGTTTTCGTAATGTCCGTCTGCCGGAAGCTGCTCTCCTAACAGATAATAGAAGTAAGCATCCAGTTTACGGGAAGCCACAATGGCCGGATTCTGTTGTTTCAAAGTTCCTGATGCGGCATTACGCGGATTGGCGAAAAGAGGTTCTTCCTGTTCCTCCCTTTGCTTATTCAGACGATCGAACTCCGCCCAGGGAAGCAGGATCTCCCCACGTATCTCAAAGTTAGCCGGATAATTGTCGCCACGCAACTTCAAAGGAACGGAACGGATCGTTTTTACATTTGCCGTGACATCATCGCCACGGGTTCCATCGCCACGGGTAACGGCACGTACCAGCCGACCGTTTTCGTAGATCAACGAGATAGAAGTGCCGTCGTATTTCAGTTCGGCAACGATTTCGAAAGGCTCGTTCAAAGCACGTTCCGTCCGCTCGTAGAAATCACGTATTTCTTCTTCTGAATAGGTATTTCCTAAAGATAGCATCGGGTATTGATGTACCACCTGTTCGAATTCTTTCGAAAGGTCGCTTCCTACCCGTTGCGTCGGCGAATGCGGATCGGCAAATTCAGGATTGGCCTCTTCCAATGCCTGCAACTCTTTCATCTTCTCATCAAACTCACGGTCTGATATAGTCGGTGTGGAAAGCACATAATAATTATAATTATGTTGTTCCAGTTCATCACGAAGTGCTTTAATCTTTGCCTCCATATTTAAAAAGTTGACAGTCGACAGTTGACGGATGACAGATAAAACAGCTCGGAGAACTGTCAATTGTCACTTGTCAACTGTCAACTGATTAATATATCAGTTTTACATTATCAATCCAGAACGTATTACCCGGTGAGCCGATATAGGCACCGCCATGGCTGGATGTGAATTGCAGCACGATATGTGTCGGCACCTCTCCTTCTTCTGCCCAGCCGATCTCCTGAATGGGAACACTTTTTCCCTGACTGTTCAGCGTATAACGTTCTTCAACCTGTATGCACATATAAGGTTTGTAATCGGGATGGGAAGTAATATTGCCGTAAAGGATCGGATAAGTAGCGTCGTTTACCCAACCGTCTGTCGATGATACATAACGTTGCACCATTGTTCCTACCCGTTTGGCATATACATTTCCTTCCTTATCTTCCCAACGTTTCTGTAAGAATAGAATAGCTGCGATCGAGTCCTGTCCGGCCACTTTCGACTTACGGCTGAATCCTGTACTACGGATACGTTCTTTCTCCGGCGCCGCCTTGATCTTATAATCGAAACGGATCGCTTCCGGTTTCTTGGTGAAAGGAACACCGCTCCCCAGCATACTTTGCGGGTTCTTTGTCCCTTTGATCGGCTCGTGTACCGCTCCCAGGAATACGGAACCGGCAGCAACGACCTCGATATCGACCAAACCTAATACTTTCACACTTTCCATACGTGTCTCCAGGCGTGCACACCATCCATCTCCTCTCCTTTCCGGAAAAACAGATGTATTGGTCTTTACTACTCCGGCAACCTTTGCCATCACGTTCGAGTTAGCCCACGGAGAACCACCCCGGTTACGATAAGCAACATTGCCGACAATTGTATCGGTCGGTCCCAACTCATACAGGTGTTTCTTATTTCCACCAATGATTCCCGACTCCTGGATTTCACGAACAACCCACTGATCCATATCACCGAAAGCAAAAGGTACGACCTTTTCCTGTCCGGTCATGGAAGACAGCTGGCTACCTGCAAACAAAAATAACAATATATTCTTTATATAATTCATAAGCTTTGCTTAAAAGTTGAAAGAATATTATAAAGAATACCCCCACTCTTTGAGAGCCATGCCCCAGTTCTTTTCGACAATCTGTACGGTACGGTCGTCGTATTTGTACTGGTTCTTTTTATATCCCTTTTTCTTACCCAGATATTTCTCGATCTCGGCTTTAGACGATTCGAATCCCGGCAGGTTCAGTTTACGATAGATGTCTTCAGTCATTGCATAAGCATCCTGTTCGAAATCTTCAAACTTCACTTCCACCAGGTTTCCTTCGGGGATCAGCCCTTTCTGTTCTTCAAATTTATAGAACAAGCGGCGATATACTTCAATAAGATTACTTTCAATCTGTTCATTAGTGATGTCTTGCAAACGAAGCGGCTGTATTGTATTTGTAAAGAAACTGCGCGTACTTTCAAATACAGTATAAGGATTACGCTTCAAATAAATAAACTTGGCATTCGGAAACATTTCCAGCAACGTTTTTACACGTCCGGTATGCGGCGGGTTCTTACTCAGGAACTGCGAGCCGTGCGTATTCCAAAGCGATATCTTAACAAGCTTCAGGAAGGTTTCCTTAAACACTTCCAGTTCCTGTTCGGTCGTATTGTCAAACAACAGATACCGGTCGCAATATTCCAGCATATGTTTAGGAAAGAACCAGAAATTATAATAAGTATACGGCATCATGTTAGCCAGGGCAAACTCTTCTTCCTGCGGAAGGTCGACCTTCAACTCCATATTGTCGGTCGGGCGTTTGTCAGGCATCAGGAATGACATATTCTTCTTAAAGAAAGGCTGTCCCCAAAGCATCAGGTTCGGGAATACCGTCTGATAGGTGGTGTTGTATCCGAAATGCTTGTCGCACGAAAACACATTGTGGACGAAGGTGGTCCCACTACGCCAGTGACCCAATATGAATACCGGATCCATCTCCAACGGTTTGTCCGCGATCTTACGGTAACGGGCATCTTCGAAAGGTTGCAATAAACTGAGCAGACGGCATATCGACTTTGTCAGATAATACTTGTTGCGAAAACCTTTGTCGATCGTTTTGTTAGCTGTCACAGCCTTAAATGTTTTCCAGTCCGCTCCTACCAGCGTGTTAATTGGTAATTTATCAAATTCCAGCAACCCCATAATTTACTCTTTATCTGTTATACATTTTACAGGAACGCCCTGACGCTCCAACTCTTTACATATTGTGCGAACAGCATCGTAATGTTCTTTGCCTATTCCAAGTTCAGGAAGGTTCAATACGGCAAGGGCATCTTCCGTTACCATATCTTTCGCATCCACACGGTCGATGATCATTCCGACAGCCGATGTGTTATTGGTGATCGGGTCGATCAGGATAAATGCACCTGTCTGCTTATTCTTCTGATACGGGTCAAACATCAGTTCCTTACCCGTTGTAAAGACGACACGAGCAATTTCATTCAGTTTCATCGGCAAACTGTCAGCTGTCAGCTGTCCATTGTCAACTGTCAACTGTTCCATAGTATTGACATTCACCTTATAACGGATACTGTCTACACGGGCACGTGTCAGGTTCGTCGTATGTTTGATGTAGAACTGCTTGGACATATCCATAGGTTCTTCATCCATCCATACTAACATGGACTCGAAATTACGGTCTTCTATCGGCAGATTATCCGGGTGCACCAGCATTTCGCCACGGGAAACATCGATCTCATCTTCCAGAGTGATGGTAACACACTGGGGAGGGAAAGCATAATCCAGTTCACCGTCATAAGTAACAATACTTTTTACTTTAGAAGTCTTACGTGAAGGCAACGCCATCACTGTATCTCCCTTACGGATGATACCGCTGGATACCTTACCGCAGAAACCACGGAAGTCCAGGTTCGGACGCAACACATACTGTACCGGATAGCGGAAATCTTCGAAGTTTCGATCCTGGTCGATGGGAACCGTTTCAAGGAAGTCGAGCAAAGAAGGGCCATCGTACCAGGGGGTACGGTCACTCTTATCCACCACATTATCTCCATCCAGCGCAGAAAGCGGGATGTAAGTAATATCCGAGATATTCAACGGAGCAACAAACTCCTTATAGTCGGCTACGATCCGATCGAAAACCTCTTTGTCGAAATCGACCAGGTCCATCTTGTTTACTGCCAATACCACATGCTTGATACCCAGCAGAGATACCAGATAGGTATGGCGACGGGTCTGTGTAATCACGCCCGTACGGGCATCCACCAGGATAATCGCCAGGTTAGCTGTCGAACCACCGGTAATCATGTTTCGCGTATACTGCTCGTGTCCCGGAGTATCGGCTATGATGAATTTACGGTTGTTCGTGCTGAAGTAGCGGTAAGCTACATCGATCGTGATCCCCTGCTCGCGTTCCGCTTTCAAACCGTCGAGCAGTAATGCATAGTCAATATGATCGCCGGCATTTCCCATACGCTTACTGTCGCGTTCAAGAGCATCCAGCTGATCTTCATATAACTTTTTACTATCAAACAAAAGACGTCCGATCAATGTCGATTTACCATCATCTACCGAACCGGCAGTAAGGAAACGGAGCAAGTCTTTTTGTTCGTCCTTATCCAGGAATTCTTTTATATTTAATGTTGACATATTCTTTAGAATTAGAAATAACCTTCTCTCTTTTTCTGTTCCATGCTGGCATCCTGGTCGAAGTCGATCACACGGGTAGTGCGTTCGCTCTTGGTGGTTGTCATCATTTCTTCCACGATCTTCTCGATCGTATCGGCCTCACTGTCTACGGCTCCGGTCAGAGGCCAACAGCCAAGCGTACGGAAACGTACCATGCGCATCTTGATCTGATCGCGATACTGTTCCGGCAGACGGTCGTCGTCGGCCATGATCAGATTGCCATCCAGTTCTACGATAGGACGTTCTTTTGCATAATACAACGGAACAATAGGTATGTTTTCCAGACGGATATATTGCCAGATATCCAACTCTGTCCAATTTGACAAAGGGAATACACGGATACTTTCGCCTTTGTGAACGCGGGCATTATAGATATCCCATAATTCCGGACGCTGGTTCTTCGGATCCCACTGGTGGAATTTATCACGGAAAGAGTAGATACGTTCTTTGGCACGGCTCTTTTCCTCGTCGCGACGGGCTCCGCCGAAAGCGGCATCGAACTTGTATTTATCGAGGGCATGCAATAAAGCCTGTGTCTTCATCAGGTCGGTATGCACCTTGCTACCATGTGTAAAAGGCCCGACACCAGCGTGAAAGGCCTCCATATTGGATTCGACGATCAGGTTCCATCCGAATTTCTTTGCATATTCATCACGGAACTGTACCATTTCCTTAAACTTCCATTTGGAGTCGATATGCATCAACGGAAACGGTACTTTACCCGGAGCAAAGGCCTTTTCTGCCAACCGGACCATCACCGATGAGTCTTTACCGATAGAATAAAGCATTACAGGATTTTCAAATTCAGCAGCAACCTCCCGTATGATATGGATGGATTCTGCTTCCAGTTCCTGTAAATGGCTTAATTTGTAGTCTGACATAGTTATATTTGTTATTATTTATATTTCCTTCTTAAACCCTCACTTTGGGTAAAATCAATTCCAACAATTTGTTTACCGACTCTTCCAGACTCAACACGGATGTATCCAACGACAAAGCCGGATATTCCGGTGCTTCGAACGGAGCCGAAACGCCAGTAAAGTCTTTTATTTCTCCCTTACGAGCTTTAGCATACAGCCCCTTCACATCACGCCGTTCGCACTCTTCGATCGGTGTGTTCACATAAATTTCGAGGAAATTTTCTTTTCCGATAATAGATGAAGCCATCTCCCTTAATTCGTTGTTCGGACTGATAAAAGCCGCTATTGTTATAACACCCGTATCAATAAATAGTTTGCTTACCTCGGCTATGCGACGAATATTCTCCACACGGTCTTCGGCAGAAAATCCCAGATTGTTATTGATACCGCTACGGATATTATCACCGTCCAGAATACGGCACAATAATCCGCGCTGGTGTAACTCACGCTCCAACGCAATGGCAACAGTACTTTTACCGGAGCCACTGAGTCCCGTAAACCAGACCATCACACTACGCTGTTTCAAAAGAGTTTCCTTATCCTCCCTGCCCATCATTCTGTCGAAGATCGGATATATGTTATTCGTTTGTGTATTACTCATTATAAATTACCCCCTTTAATTAGAATTTCCAGATCATTGGAATTACAAATACAGATATCAGGAAAGTGATCAGGTTCAGCGGCAGACCGATCCTTACGAAGTCGGTAAACTTATAGCTACCGATACCTTGTACGATCAGGTTCGTCTGATAACCGATCGGCGAACTGAAGCTGGCCGAAGCCGCCATACAGATCACAACAAAGAACGGAGTCGGATTTACTCCTAACTGTGTGGCTACCGATAATGCAATCGGGAAGCTTAAAGCCGCGGCCGCATTGTTCGTTATCAATTCCGTAAATATATTTGTAATAATAAATATGATTGCTAATAATGCGTAAGGTCCGAAACTATCGGCCATATTGATAATATAACTGGCCACCAATGCTGCAAAACCGGAGTTTTCCATTGCTTTACTGATCGCAAAAGCGCATGCAATCGTGATCAGAATATCCCATGAAATATATTTGGTATACTTTTTAGGCGGGAATATCTTTGTCCAGGCCATAATAATAGTTGTGATGCAGACAAAGAAAAACATATCCAGTCTCATATCCGGGATAGCCTCCTTCACCACCGGCAGTTCTCCGACTGTTGCACCTACGATCATAAAGATCAATAGTCCCAGTGCCAGCCAACGTTTTCCTTTCGATACGGGTTCCGTGTTTTCACTACCATTGGCAAGCATAAGGAAGACACTTGATTCTCCCCAGGTCGGGATGAATGAATCGTCTGCCCAAAGCACCAATGTATCCCCTTCATGCAAGGTCACTTTATCCAGATCGTGTGTGAACCGTTCGCCCCCACTCTTCACTTCCTTTACGATAGCACCATAATGGCGTGCAAAGTTAAATTCGCCCAATGTCTTATTGATACCGGGGAAACGGGAGCCCAATACGGCTTCCACACGGTGCAAGTTTCCCGGACCTTCTTCTTCTCCTTCATCTACGTAATTATCCTGACGGGAATCGGGAAGCAGTTTATTTGAAAAAGCAAACAGGTAAAGAATACCTGCTATTGCGATAAAGATACCGACCTTTCCAAGCTCGAACATTGTAAACCCCTCATACCCGGCATCTGTAACCATACCATGTACCACCAGATTGGTCGAAGTTCCGATCAACGTACAGATACCACCTAATATAGTAACATAAGAAAGGGGAATAAGGAATTTAGTAGCAGGAAGTTTTACCGTTTCGGCCCAACGTTTGATGATCGGGGCAAAAATCACAACTACCGGTGTATTATTCAGGAAAGCGGATATAAAAGCGATGGGGGGCAACATACGCACCTGGGCTTTCAGCACTGTGGTCTTACCTTCCGGAAGAAGTTTCTTGATTACCTGCCCTAAAGCACCACTCTGACGGATACCTTCGCTCACCAAAAAGAGCATGGCGACAGTTATCATCCCTTTATTACTAAACCCTTCCAACATTTCTTTGGGACTTAATATACCAACGACAAGGAATAATACTACTACAGAAAGTAGTATCATTCCCGGTCGCATTCTGTCCCATATTAACGCCGCGACCATACCGGCCAAGGCTAATAATACAAATAATATTTCAAAATTCATGCGTTCCTAATCTGTCTAGTTTTTCAGATAAGGTGCAAATGTAATAAGAAAATTAACGTTATTCGTACGCCAATGTGCTATTTTAATCTTATTGACCAAAATAATCAGGATATGGAAGAAATGGGTTTTACGATAAACCAGGGGTTGTGCAAATCTTCCTTATTGTATTTCAACGGTGTTCGACCATCGATATGAAAAACATCACATCCCGCCCCTTTGGCAATAGCATGTCCGGCTGCCGTATCCCACTCCATTGTCGGAGCAAAACGAGGATATATATCCGCACTTCCTTCCGCAACCAGGCAGATTTTCAAGCTACTACCGCTACTGATTAACGTAACTGGCTGTCCCTGCTTTCTCAAATTCTCTATAAAATCCGTTGTTTCCGGACTCTGGTGAGAACGGGAAGCAACAACAACAATTCCCTGATGCCCCATAGAAACGGGCAAGCGGACTCCCTTTTGTATGATCTCGTCCATAGAGGGTTGATTATCACAATCCACATTCAACTTATAAGCCCCCAAAGAATCGGTAGAGAAATACAATTCTTTCCGTACCGGGACATAGATCACTCCTAAAATAGGCACTCCTTTTTGAATCAAAGCGATATTTACCGTAAACTCACCATTTTTTTTGATAAACTCCTTGGTCCCGTCCAACGGATCGACCAGCCAGAAAGTTTCCCAGGAAGAACGTTCAGCATAAGGAATATCTTTTCCTTCCTCACTCAAAACCGGATACGGACTTACGGAAAGGACATTCACGATCAACTTATGAGCCGCTTTGTCTGCTTTTGTCAGCGGAGAATTATCAGCTTTGCGTTCAATCTCAAAATCAGATGCAGGATCTGTATAAATATCCATGATAGCTTTACCGGCATCTATCGCTGCCCGGATAGCAATGTAAAGATAGTTCGAATAGTTCATCATCACTCATATCTATTTAGTTTCTGAATATACAAATATAATGTTTTTTTCATACAAATCAGTTCTGAGCCGAATTATTTCAAGCTATCTCCTTCCGACAACCTGTTTTTATGCATCCTGCATAACCTGATTATACTTCCAGCTGCCGATCCTGATAGCTTCCGCATGTCCGAGCCTATGGACTGCAAATATAATTATTCCTATTCAGGGGAGTTCATCACGTTTTTGTTTTCGTATTCAGAGTTTGTTTATCATCTTCCGGAGGCCTAAGGTAAACTTTTCACCCACATCAATATATAAAGTACTTCTTTATTTTCTTATTTTTGTCCGCAACAACACCCCGGTATCACAGCCGGATAAAAAATTATAGAATCATGGAGAAAGCGAATATCACGCTATACACAGTTATCGGTGATCCCGGACGTATTGTGACAGCCATTCAGGATCGTTACAAAGAAATGACAAAAGAGATCACATCAGAAAACGGAAATATCATCCTGACACTCCTGGATGACTCGAGCATTACATTCAATATCAGCCACCAGCAGGACAAACCAGATTTCATTGCCTCCCACACAGCCGGTATGGCCAATTATTTTTCTTCAGCAGAGACACCTCTGGTTGAACTGAAAGAAAATGTGCTACGTCAGATTCGCGTATTCAACTGTGTAACCGGCATTACATTCGATATAGATGACAACGAGGACCGGACGAACTATATTATCAACTGTTTATTTGCCATAGCCAACGACATAAACGGCTTCCTGCTTTATCCCAGCATGCAGATATACACCAAGGAAGGTAAGCTGTTATTCTCCATTCAGGGAGAAAGTCAGTTGACTGAATTCATTCCGATAGGCAATGCCGACCTACTCGACGGCAATCGCCCGGAAGAGTCTGAAGCCGATACGGAAAGACGCCTTCGTTCTATCTCGCAACTTAAAAAGAAAGATATTCCCTATATGGAACATTTGCGTAGTGAAGCATTGGAAAGCGAGGTCCGGTTGAAAAGCCGGGAAGAGATGGTGAAGCGAGCGGCGGCTCTGTTTGCGGTTGCCGTTTACTCGGAAGTAATATTATCCGAAGACTCAGACCGGGAAAAAGCACTCTTCTACTTTAATAAGATGGATGAGCTGTACGGTGTTAAGTCATATCTGACAGAGAAGGAAACAGCCTATATCGATGATCCGAAACCAGAACAGCAAACCTGTATTCAATTCGTTTGGCGCTACGAATGTTGCGGAGTATTGCTTTGGGCAGCCGGAGTCGTTGACGACCTTTCGTACCCATCGGAGATAATCGACGTGCCTGTCCTCGCTGCGATCTTTTGGCAACACAAAGGATTACAGGATCTGTTATCTAAAGGATATTCGCGCCCGGAAACAGAAATACTGGATGCGGCAGACCTGACATTGCGTTATGATTGGGCTTGTGTGGATGCACGTATTCATGGGAAAGAAGCTCCGGGCGGCCTTGATAGCGGAATTGTTGTAGAACGTCATTATGCCTTCAACTGGATCATCGGAGCGAATAACGCTGCCAATTGGGATGAGATCCAGCCGAATACTTGATAAACTTTTATTTCAAATAATCTCTTTTTAAGATATGAATAAGATCAAAACAGGATTAGCTGCTTACGGAATGTCGGGACAGGTATTTCATGCTCCATTCATAAATGCCAACCCGCATTTTGAATTGACGGCTATCTCCGAGCGTAGCAAAGATCTGGCTAAAGAACGTTATCCACAGGCATATATCGTTCGTAGTTTCGACGAACTGCTTACAGTGGATGACCTGGAACTGATCGTGATAAACACGCCAGACAGTTCTCATTATGAATATGCACGCCGGGCATTGGAAGCCGGAAAGAACGTACTTGTAGAAAAGCCGTTCACAACAACCGTAGAACAGGCAAACGAGTTGGTTACCCTTGCCGCAGAAAAGAAATTAAGCCTGAGTGTCTACCAGAATAGAAGGTGGGATAGTGATTTCCTGACAATCAAAGAAATATTGCATAAAAACTTATTGGGACATCTGGTTGAATTCGAATCCACTTTCCCTCGTTTCCGCAATTTCATCAAACCGGGAACATGGAAAGAAACAGGAGAAGCCGGAGGAGGTATAACATATAATCTTGGAGCACATCTGATTGATCAGGCTGTGCAATTGTTCGGTATGCCGGAGGCTGTATTTGCTGACATAGCGATTTTACGTGAGGGTGGCATGGTAGACGATTATTTCATCATTCATCTGCTTCGCCCCTCCCTGGCACCCAACATAAAGATAACACTCAAAGCCAGCTACCTGATGTGTGAACGTGAACCGAGGTTTATGCTTCACGGAACAAATGGTTCGTATGTAAAATATGGGCTCGACAGGCAGGAAGCGGATCTGACAGATGGGCTCACTCCCGATATGCCTCATTGGGGTGAAGAAGAGAAAGAACTGTGGGGAGTACTTCATACAGACAATAACGGCATGGATGTAAGAGAGAAATATCCAAGCCTTCCGGGAGACTACGGTGCTTTGTACGAGAATATTTACCAGCATATCCGAAATGGTGAGCCTTTGCTAAGTGATGCACGCGAAGTGGTAGATGTGATCCGTTTGATTGAAGCAGCCTGGGAAAGCAGCAGATCAGGAAAAGTGATTAAGCTGTTCTAGTGAAATTATCATATATTGTGATAATTTATTCGCACATATTATGCGAGTATTTTATCACAATATATGACAAAAAGATTCCGTGCCCACCCTTTCTATTTCTTTACTGCTGAAATCAGTAACATCATTGGCCTGCGGAGTTCGTCACGCATTCCCGGGATAGTATCCAGTAAAGCAGCATCAGGTTCCGGTTCTATCAGGCCGGTGATTTCAAAGCCAGCCTGGATAAGACTGTTTACGTAGGTTGTTAGTGTCTTATGATATTTAATGACCTCTTCGCCAAGAAAAACCGCGTTTCTTTTTCCTTCCGTGAAATAACGATCGACCGGCCAATGAAGAATATTATCTGCCTGATCACGATACCAATCTTGTGTTCCGTAAGCTGTAAAGATGGGATGTTCTACTGAAAAGACAAAAGCTCCCCCTTGGGTTAGACACTTATGTACATTCCGGCAAACATCACCGAATGACTCCAGATAATGAAAAGTCAACGAACTTATCACCACATCATATGCTTCCGGCTGATAATCGAAATCCTCCACAGCCATACATTTATATTCTATCAGAGGAGAAGCATTTCTTTTCTGCGCTTCTTCCAGCATCTTTTCCGAAATATCAATTCCTAAAGCTGATACGGCACCATTCTCTACCGCATACCGGCAATGCCAACCAAAGCCACATCCGAGATCCAATAAACGCTTTCCCCGGAAGTCGGGTAACATCGTTTTCAATACATGCCATTCACCAGCCCCTCTCAAGCCATCCACCGAACGCGACATCTGGCTGTACTGGTTGAAAAATTGTTCATCATCATACTTATTCTCTTTCATAAATCCTCTTTTTACTGTTTTGGCAAAGGTAATCCAAAAACAGGCTCTTTAGCTGCTAGCTGCAATTATATTTTGACAACAATCTAGCCATTTATATAGATTTTTATCGTAAATTTGCGACGATTCTCTCATTTTAATAAGCAGAGAACTCATTGCAATAACCAATTTTACATGTAATGAAACAAGACAAGATCATTTTCGACATCATTGAGAAAGAACATCAGCGCCAGTTGAAAGGTATCGAGCTGATTGCTTCTGAAAACTTTGTGAGCGACCAGGTGATGCAAGCCATGGGAAGCTGTCTGACCAACAAATACGCCGAAGGTTATCCCGGTAAGCGTTATTATGGAGGTTGTGAAGTTGTAGACCAGAGCGAAACCATCGCTATCGAACGGTTGAAACAAATCTTCAATGCTGAATGGGCAAACGTTCAGCCGCACTCAGGGGCACAGGCTAATGCAGCCGTATTCCTGGCAGTACTTAATCCTGGGGACACATTCCTCGGCTTAAACCTGTCACATGGTGGTCACCTCTCTCATGGTTCTCCAGTAAACAGTTCAGGTATTTTATATAGAGCTACAGAATATAATGTTAAAGAAGACACCGGACGTGTAGACTACGACCAGATGGAAGAAGTTGCACTACGTGAAAAACCTCGTTTGATCGTAGGTGGCGGTTCTGCTTACTCACGCGAGTGGGACTACAAACGTATGCGCGAAATCGCTGACAAAGTAGGTGCTCTGTTGATGATCGACATGGCTCACCCTGCCGGCCTTATCGCAGCTGGTTTGCTGAACAATCCGCTGGAATATGCTCATATCGTAACATCAACTACCCATAAGACTTTACGTGGTCCGCGTGGTGGTATCATCCTTTTAGGCAAAGATTTCGAAAACCCATGGGGAAAGAAGACTCCGAAAGGCGAGATCAAGAAAATGTCTCAATTACTGGACTCGGCTGTATTCCCGGGTATCCAGGGAGGTCCGCTGGAACACGTGATCGCTGCTAAAGCCGTAGCTTTCGGTGAAGCGCTGGAGCCGGAATATAAAACATATCAGGCTCAGGTTAAAGCAAATGCAGCTGCGATGGCAAAAGCTTTTATCGATAAAGGTTATAAGATCATTTCCGATGGTACGGACAATCATAGCATGTTGATCGACCTGCGCAAGAAGTTCCCGGAACTGACAGGTAAGGTTGCAGAAAAAGCATTGGTTGCAGCTGACATCACAGTAAATAAGAACATGGTTCCGTTCGACAGTCGTTCGGCTTTCCAGACTTCAGGTATCCGTGTCGGTACTCCGGCTATCACTACCCGTGGTGCCAAAGAACCGCTGATGGCTGAAATCGTGGAATTGATCGATACAGTTCTTTCTGCCCCTGAATGTGATAAAACAATCACTGCTGTTCGCGAAAAAGTGAACAGTATCATGAAAGAATATCCTATCTTCGCATGGTAAAACACATTGTATAGGGGTTGCTTAAAAACACAGCTCCTATACATTATATTATATATACACCGTATAAGCGGCACAAATTCCTGTTTAACCGGTATAAATACCGGGACGACCGCTAGGGCCGCCCCTACGAAAAACAAAATACACAATTATCAATAAACTTATCATTTAAAACATGAAGAAGCTCGTTTCAATGTGTGCAGGCGCAGCACTATGTATTCTTGCGTCATGCAGTGAAGGGCCTACAAAGCAGATGCCTTACAACCAGGGTATCAATGTAATTCCCATACCTGTAAGTCTAACTCAGAACGAAGGAGTCTTTAAAATCGGTAAAAACATGGCTTTCCAGGCTTCCACTCCGGAAGCAAAGATTGTTGCTGAATTTTTTGCCTCTAAAATGAACCTGGCCACAGGTTATCAGGTAACAGTCGGAGATAAAGAAGTATCTAATGGCATTTCTTTAATCATCGACGAATCACTGGACGTAAACAACGAAGGCTATACACTCGACGTGACTGCTAATGGTGCAACTGTAAAAGCTAAAACTCCGCAGGGATTATTCTACGGTATGCAAACATTCATGCAATTATTGCCCGCAGAAATCGAAAGCCCGGTTGTTGTAAGCGGTATTGCATGGACCACCCCGTGTGTTTCCGTAAAAGACGAACCTCGTTTCGGATACCGTGGCTTTATGCTTGACCCTTGTCGTCATTTTATTCCGGTTGAAAACGTAAAGAAACAGATCGACGCATTGTCTTTATTCAAGATCAACACAATGCACTGGCATTTAACAGACGACCAGGGTTGGCGCGTTGAAATCAAGAAATATCCGAAACTGACTGAAATCGGTTCGAAACGTATCGAAGGCGAAGGAACTGAATATGGAGGTTTCTATACCCAGGAAGAGATCAAGGAAGTTGTGAAATATGCAGCCGACCGTTTCATAACTGTTATTCCCGAACTGGAACTGCCGGGACACGAAATGGCTGCTATCGCTGCTTATCCCGAACTGTCCTGTAAAGGCGAACAAGGTACTCCGCGTATCATCTGGGGCGTTGAAGATATCGTTATGTGTGCCGGCAAGGAAGAATCATTCAAGTTCCTGGAAGATGTGATCGACGAGATTGCTCCGATGTTCCCTAGCGAATATTTCCATATCGGAGGCGACGAATGTCCGAAAATCAGCTGGAAAGAATGTCCGCTTTGTCAGAAACGGATCAAAGAAGAAGGTTTGAAAGGCAACAAACAACATAGTGCGGAAGAACGTCTGCAAAGTTATTTCGTACAACGGATGGAGAAATATCTGGCTGAAAAACACGGTAAAAAAATCATCGGTTGGGATGAAATCCTGGAAGGCGGACTTGCTCCTTCTGCAACCGTAATGTCATGGCGTGGTGAAGCAGGAGGTATCGCTGCTGCCAATATGGGACATGATGTGATCATGACTCCGGGAAGCGGCGGCATGTATCTCGACCAATATCAGGGAGATGCTAAGATCGAACCGGTAACTATCGGCGGATACGCTACGATTGAAAAAGTTTATAACTACAATCCGGTTCCCGACACATTGGTTGCAACAGGCAAAGCTCAACATATTAAAGGCGTTCAATGCAACAACTGGTCTGAATACATGTATAATACAGATTTGATGGAATATCGTATGTATCCGCGTATGCTCGCTTTATCTGAAATCGGATGGAGCCCACTTAACCGCAAAGACTACAAGGATTTCGAACGCAGACTGGATAATGCACTGGTTCGCCTGGATGCACACAATATCAACTATCATATTCCGCAACCGGAACAGCCGAAGGGCTCTACCAATTTTGTTGCGTTCACTGATAAAGCATCTCTTGAATTTAAGACTACACGTCCTATCAAGATGGTATATACGATCGACGGAACAGAACCGACTGCCGAATCAACCGTTTACTCTGCTCCTATCGAATTCACCGAATCCGGCATACTGAAAATCCGTTCTGTTTTGCCTTCCGGTAAAATGAGCAAGACTCGTACGATCGCAGTAGAAAAACAGGCATTGGCCCCGGCTAAGGAAGTGACTAAGACAACTCCGGGACTGGAAATGCAGGTTACCGACGGTATGTTCCTTGAATCATCCAAACTGGCTGACATTAAGGAATGGAAGAAGTCAACAATGAAAGATCTTCGTGAGCTTACCAGTGTTGTTAAGAGCAGCGAGTCTATGAGAGGTGTAAAACAATATGCCGCTATTGCAACCGGCTATGTAAATATCCCGGAAGATGGCGTATATTATCTCTCTTCGGATAACGAAGAAGTTTGGATCGATGGTAAACTGCTTATCAATAACGGTGGTGAAGTGAAACGTTTCTCACGTCACGACACATCTGTTGCATTGGCTGCCGGTTTACACGAAATCAAAGTTGTATTCCTTGGACACATCATCGGTGGCTGGCCTTCTAACTGGAATGACGGTAGCGTGAAACTGCGTAAAGCGGATGCGGATAAATTCACTCGCATTACTCCGGAAATGCTGGTACATTAATTGAGAAATTGCTTCTTACGCCTAAGAAACCCCTTTCAAACGTTTAAAGTGGGTTTCTTAGATGTAAGAAAGCTGTTTTAAATGGTGAAAGTTCATTTCTTAGGCCTAGGAAATGAACTTTCACCATTTAAAAGCCATTTCCTAGGCCTAAGAAACCTACATTAAACGTTTGAAAACCGTTTCTACGAAGTCAGGAACCAACTTCCACCATTTAAACGAAGTTCCCGGATTTGTTTAGTCAATCTGCAGCTTTATGATCGTGATCGAGTTCGGAGGAAATGAATAGACCATCGGGCCTCCCAAAGAAAAAGATATTTCTTTCTGTACGGGAACGATCTTTTCCGGTTCTAAGAATGTATTACGCCCCAAAGGATCCCCTGTCAGTTGAATAATCTCCGCATTGTTCTTTACACTGACACCTTTTATATCCAACTCCGTTTTTTCTTCATGGCGGGTCGTGTTTATCACCTTCAGCAGTATCACATTCATTTCTTTATCCCAGGTCGCAACAGAAACCAGCGATGGTAGCGGAGGTAATACGACCTCGTATATCTGTTTTCCATCCACATAACAACTGATAGTCTCATCCTTGCAGACTATTTTTATATCATACCAGCGATTGCTTTCAAAAGAATGAGTGCGGGGAGAACATAACGTATCTTTCACCGCACCCGACTGACGATATAACTCACAGGAGCCGGGAGCAATCGACAATGCTATATGATCATTTGCCTCTCCATCTTTACCATTATCACGAACACGAAGTTGAATTTGTCCGCTGCCTTTCGTTCGCCTGATCCGCATAGACAATGTATAGTCGTGAGCCGTCGAATCTCCCATTAACAAATAATTCCAACGGTTAGGAACCGGAATAAGTCTTCCCTCTTTTACATCCCAGCCCCCACTTTTTACGGTAGCATCAGTGACAGGTTTATCATCGATTCGCACATCCTCAAAATCATAACTGTTATCAAACAACTCTATCGAAGCACGGCCGAATGTCACCTGTGGACGACTATAGGTATCAACTTCTGTTTTCAGCAATTCATCTCCCCGGTTATTTGCAAACATCTGCATCATATAAAAAGACGGCGATCCCACCACCTGGCGGTTATTGAATGAAAGAACAGGATACCGTTGAAATTCGTAATTCACATTGCCCAATACCGGAGCATATGCCAGACGCTTCACAACTTCCGGACTATTTTCGACTCCGGCAAGGAAACAGGCCTCTCCTATCGCTGCACGCAGAGTCCCTTGTAAAGAAGCGTCTCCCATACTGAACTCACCGATAAAAATAGCTGGAAATCTCCGCAGATACTGCCCGGTCTCATACCTGTTATGATTGGCTATCAGGAAATCTTCTCCCGAATAAAAATGATAATCAGTCCATTCAGTCCGGAGCTGTCCGGGTATCGCAGCACTTTTGATAACTGTTATCTCCGGATAGGCTTCATTGATCGCTTTTTTGAAAAGTTCAAAACGTTTGGAATATTCCTGTCCGTAGTTCTCACTTCCGATCTCTACATATTTCAAATTGAAAGGTTCCGGATGCCCTGATTTGGCACGCATAGCACCCAAAGTCGAATCGACAGGTGCATTGGCATATGCTATTGCATCCAAAGCATCCTGCACTAATTTATTCATGGCTGTTATATCTTCATAACGCGGACGACGGCTTTGGCTCGTTACTCCGCTGTTAATCACATATAAAGGCTCGGCTTTCAAATCTTCGCACATCTGAAGATATTCGTGGTAACCCATTCCATTCGTCGAACCATAAGCCCATACATTCCAGAAATGTTTACGCTCGGAAATATCTCCAACCGTTTCGCGCCAAACAGGATACGTCCCGGCAGTATACCCTTCCACAAAACTTCCTCCCGGAAAACGGATAAATTGAGGCTTCAGTGAAGCAATCTTTTCCATAAGATCAGGACGCAAGCCATTAGGCCTGTCATTCCATGTTTTCTGTGGAAATAATGAAACAACATCCAGCCAGAAAACGGCAGAACTATCTGAAGTAATTGCAAGAACTGCATTATCCGTATCCTCTGTTGCAGTAAAGGTATGTTTGTATTTTCTCCATCCGAAAGCTGTAGATATTTTAAAAACATCACTCAATGTCGATTCAACCATCGAATCAGACAAGGCTATATTTATTGTTTTGGGAGTTATTGTCGCCCCTTTCATATATAACGACAAATCATATTTCTCCCCTTTACGTATGGAAAGCCCGTTATACCCTGTAGCAACAACCCCTCCTCTGCCAGACTCAGGAGTTACAGAGGCAGACACCAACAAGGAACGACGATTTTTATCATTGATCAGCTCCTTATTATCCGGCCACATATAAGTACCGGCAGAAATACGACGCCATCCCGGAACGGAATCCAAACGCATAAAAGGAATAGTCCAGCCATTAGGCGTGATCAAAACATTACGGTTCGCATCATATGGGCAGTTCAGAGGAGGTACGCTTTCTTCAAAACTACGGTTTTGTATCATTTCCGCATAAATACCTCCTTCAACGGCATGATTAATTTCTTCAATAGTCAATCCATACAAATCCTTATTAACAGGTACGGAAAAACCTTCTACATCAACTGTTATTGAAGAAGTAACAGGCATTTCCGGCTGACATCCGGAAGACAAAAAAACAAGTATTACACTTATACTTAATATCTTAATGGGTATATTCATATCAATATTTATCAAATCAAAAGCACGATAGAATTTCATCCTGCAAACTTAAAGAATAAATTTCATATATATAGTTCTTTATAATAAAGAGTATTTGGCTGTAAAAACCTTTGAAATTTATATGCTTTCTCAAATTATTGTCTTATTTTTGTGCTGTAGAGAAAACAAAAAACTGCAATATATACAAAAAAGCATGAAGAAGTCGATTCTTTTGGTTGATGATAAGCCTGAGATAGCGAAGATTATAATGCTCTATCTGTCCTCATTATATGATGTCAGATATGAAGAGAATCCTATTAAAGCAATCGCATGGCTCAATGAAGGTAACATACCGGACGGAATTATTTCCGACCTTAATATGCCGGAGATGAACGGAGAGGAGTTTTTATGTTATTTAAAAGCAAATGCACTTTTCAGTCATATCCCTGTACTGATTCTATCGAGCGTAGAAAGCAGTTCTAACAGAATACGTCTATTTGAGGAAGGCGCAGAAGATTTTATTCTGAAGCCTTTTAACCCGGAAGAATTAAGGGTAAGGGTTAAAAGGTTATTGAGATAAATAATAAACACACTAGGGTTAAATTAAACTTGTATGGAGTACATTTTTTGGGGGAATAATATTCCTTTAGCTGCTCATTTGCGGGAAACTCTGCAGTGCAAAATTTCCGAATGTATCACTTTCCTGCAAATAAAATCAAGTTTATCCTCTATAGGAGAAATTGATTTCTGCGTATTTCTTGAAAGACAGGAAATGATGACAGATATACCTACAATTACTCAGCTTCATAAGTTATATCCTGACTTATATATTATTCTAATTAGTGACAACCTAAAAAAAGAAGATAAGATACCTTATCTGAAAGCAGGTGTTGATTGTATGATCTCTAAGGAATCGTCAAAGGAGGACTTACAAAAATTACTATCCGTTATTATTGATTTCAAGAAAAAAACCAAAAATAAACAGATAGAACAGATATCTTCTTTAGCAGAGTTCAAACTACCTATATGGAAACGAGCATTTGATATTATGGCTTCTTCCACAGCTATCCTTATGCTATCTCCCATATTAATAACGACAGCTTTTCTCATCAGATTAGAGAGTAATGGTAAAATTGTGTACAAATCGAAACGTGTCGGTAGCAACTATAAAATTTTTGATTTTTATAAATTCCGTTCAATGTATTCGGACGCAGATAAGCGACTTGCTGAATATAAAAAACTGAATCAATATACTAAAGAAACGACTGAAGAAGAATCTTTGATGTCTTCTTCAACTCCTGGGATATCCCAGGAGACACCTCCGACTGATAATGACCGGGATGTCCTTCTATTTTCCGATAACTTAAGTACATCCGAAAACAATTACTTGAAAACGAAGCGAGATGAGCGTTCCAACGCTTTTTTCAAAATAGAAAATGACCCACGTATAACCCATATCGGTCATATCATTAGAAAATATAGTATAGATGAACTTCCGCAACTGTTCAATATATTAAAAGGTGATATGTCTGTTGTGGGGAATCGTCCTCTCCCCCTTTATGAAGCAGAACTACTTACCAGCGATGAATATGTAAAACGCTTCATGGCACCCGCCGGCCTAACAGGACTTTGGCAAGTTGAGAAACGCGGTGATGCAGGAAAGATGTCTGCCGAGGAACGGAAACAACTGGATATCAAGTATGCGAAAGAATTTTCTTTTCGGATGGATATGAAGATTATTTTCAAAACGTTTACAGCTTTCATTCAAAAGGAGAATGTATAAACTTTATAAGTTATGAAGTCATTTTTAATCGTATCATTTCTTCTTATTAACATTTTGTATAGTTTCGGACAAAAAGATGTGAATACTGAAACTATAGATAATATTCTCAATAAGTCCGAAAAAGTTGAATTACCTCCTCTTTCTGTCTTTTTAGAGTCCGTATATGAACATCCGTCAATCCAAATATATGAGGCCAAACGTGATGAAGAACGAGAAACACTAAAAGAGACTCAGACTAAATGGTTAAACTATTTTCGTGTAAGTGGCATGTACCAATATGGAAAAATTGCAGCTCTTTCTAAAGATAATGGAGGGACCGAAGATTTACTATATACATTTAATAGTAAAGCACAAAATCAATATAATATAGGTATGGTTCTATCCATACCCATTGGCGATTTATTTGGACAAAGACATAAAACACAAGCTCAAAAAGCACGGCTCCGTCAAATAGAATATCTCTATGAAACCTCCGTCGAAGAACGAAAACTTAAAATATTGGAAGCGTACAATCAAGTAGTAGAACAACTGGCAACCTTAAAGGCCAAATCGGATGCAGCCGCTTTATACAATGCACAAATGAAAATATCAGAACAAGATTTTATTAATGGTAAAATCGATATTATTTCACTTTCACTAGAGCGAAGCAGAAGATCGGACGCTGTAGTTTCCTATCAGGAAGGTCGAGCATCTTTACATAATTCGATTACGTTACTCGAAATGCTTACAAACGTAAAAATAATAAACAGATGATATGGATATAACCCTTTACATATCACGTTTTTTATACCGAATCAGACATCAAGTTATATTCGGTAGTTTAGCTGTTACGTTATTAGTAGGTTATTTTACGCAATTCCTACCTAAAACATATACAGTAAATACATCTATTTTTACAGGAATAGCATCCAATACAGGTTTAGACAGTGAAGATAAACCGGACAGAAATGCACAAAATAATACATTTGATAACTTGATTAACCTCACAAAAGCTAAAGGAACACTAGAAAAAGTTTCCTTACGGCTATTTGCTTTAAATATGATCCATGGTGATGCTACAACTGATAATCTATACATTACAGCCAAGAACTTCAAGGAACTGCAAAAGACCGTTCCGGAAGACGTGAAAAAATTAATAGACAAAAGCTCTTTAGAAAAAACAATAAAAAACCTCGAAGCTTACAAACAAGCTGTTCCTGGTAATTTTTTATATGGTCTATTTAACTGGTATCATCCTAATTATAGTTATGCAGCATGTAAAAATGTTGTTGTAGCACGACTCAATAACAGTGATCTGATTGAAATTTCTTTTAAGTCAAATGATCCTGGCATTGCCATGAACACTGTTAAGCTAATTAATGATGAACTTATAAAAGCTTATGATGAAATACGTTACAAAGCAGCAAATGATGTCATAAAATATTATGAAGATCAATTAGCTACTTTACGTCTTCAATTAGATAATATGGAGAATTCGCTTACCACCTTCAACACAGATAACGGAGTTATTAATTATGGAGAACAAACCAAAGCTATCGCTCTAGCCTATACTAATTATGAAGATAGGTATGAAGCCACATTAAGAGAATACGAAAGTTCGAATCGTTTGATACAACAGTTAGAACAACAGATGAATATTCGCTCCAAACTATTTCAAACAAATACAGAATTTATTGCAGCATTAGATAGTATATCCTATTTCAATGAAAAGATAACCGAAATAGAGACCTTTAATGCTGAATCAGCAACGACAAAAAACAAACAGCTTGAAAAATATAAGTCTGATTTAAAAAACACAGAGAAAAAGATAGAGCAGTTATCTGATGAAATTAATGAACACAAATATTCTAAAGAAGGAGTTGCTATCGAAAATATGGTTAATCATTGGTTGGCCGAGGTGATCCGTAACACAAAAGCAAAAGCAGAACTAAAGATATTAGATAACCGAAGAAAAGACTTTGTAGAACAGTATAAAAGATTTTCCCCTGTTGGTACTCAGATTAATCGTAAAGAACGAGAAATTCATATTACCGAAGAATCTTATTTAGAAACACTACACGCTTTAAATATGACCAAGTTGAAGCAAAAAAACATTCAGCTGACATCAGCCACATTAAATGCAGTGACTCCTCCTACATATCCTTTATCCAGTGATAAAAGCAAGAGAAGTTTATTTACACTGGTTGCTTGTCTTGGGAGTATTATTTTTATCATCGGATGTAACTTAGTCGTAGAACTTTTGGATCGAACACTGAGAGACGCCGAGCGCACCCAACGACTTACCGGGACTTCTGTTTTAGGAGCTTTCACCGGAAATACACAATTAAAATACCGTGGTTACATAAAAGCTTGTAACCGAATTTCTGCTGCTTATGCATGTAATCGGATGAATCAATATTTACATCCAGAAAAAACAACATATATCAATTTACTAAGTATAGAAAGTCGGGAAGGGAAAAGTTTTGTTGCCGATTACCTGATAGATAATTGGCAAGATCAGGGGTTGAAAGTTCGTCATTTAAAAATCGGAGAAGATCTTCCTAATGATTGCTCCTTTCTGTTGACTTCCGGATATGACGCTTTACTTTCCAAGGAAGAAGAAAGGCCGGATATATTACTTCTGGAACTTCCTGCTGTACAAAATAATAGTTTACCAGCTTCTCTATTGCGTCAAGCTGACGTAAATCTATTAATTGCAAATGCATGCAGAAGTTGGAAACAGAGCGATCAAACATTTCTGAATCATCTGAAAGAGATGGCAACGACAGCTCCATTTTATATTTACCTGAACAATGCCACTCGCGAAACAGTAGAAGAATTTACAGGGCAACTACCACCTTATACTTCTATGCGAACATTAGCTAACAGGCTTATATATATGGGACTTACGGCACAGAACACAGCAATCAAATAGAATTTAATATTAAAATAATAATGACAAACCTGTTGAGTAAAATAAATTTATTTCAGCTAATCCTTATTTTAGGACTGGCAGGAATTGCATTATCTATACTCACAGGAAATTTAATACTGTCAATCGCAATTATTTCACTGCCCCTATTATTTGTTATGTCCATACAAATTCTTAAATATCCAATATTAATACTTTATACCATATTTACATTAAACTATTTTATTTTAGGTGTTGGACGCTATGTAGAATTAAACGGAGTAAGTTTTCTCATGGATATACTTATGGCGATAGCCTTAATTCTAATTATTACCCATACTGCTCTATCTAAAAATGTGGATTGGAAGCCAGCCAACAATATACTCACCGCAGGAACTGCTATTTGGATGCTTTACTGCTTGGCTGAAATAGCTAATCCATCGGGTATGGTAAATGCCTGGGTATTATCAAGAGGCCTCGTTATAAATGGATTTATCATAACTGTATTGACATCTGTTTACTGTGCCCGATATAAATCGGTAAAGACATTATTATTTTTACTGTCCATCTTTTCACTTATGGCCGTTCTCAAATGTTTTCAGCAAAAATATATTGGATTTGACTATGCAGAGAGTAAATGGTTAAGAAATGGAGGAGCATTGACGCACCTGATCGGCACGGGAACCCGATATTTCTCTTTTTTTACTGATGCCGGTAATTTTGGCTCCAATATGGGAGCAGCAGGAGTAATTTTTGGTATTGTAGCTATTTCTTCCCAACGGTCTACAACCAAAATATATTATAGTATTGTCGCTATCTGCAGTCTATATGCCATGCTGTTATCAGGTACGCGAGGAGCAATGATCGTACCTTTAGGTGGCCTTGCATTATATACAATAATCAGTAAAAACGTCAAAAGCATGGTTATAGGAAGTATCACCTTAATGCTTATCTATATATTTTTCGCATTCACAATGATCGGACAAGGGAATGCACAAATACGCAGAATGCGTACAGCTTTTAGACCTTCCGAAGATGCATCTTTCAATGTTCGAAAAGAAAATCAAAAAGTATTAGCTGATCATTTAAAAGACAAACCCTTTGGAGAAGGCCTGGGCTTATCTGGCGTGGAAAATCAAAAAACATCCATACGACTCACAACCCTTATACCTCACGATTCGTGGTATGTAAAGATATGGGTAGAGACCGGTGTTGTCGGTATAATACTTTATCTGGGAATGTTATATATAGCCATTGCCCGAGGTGCTTATATACTAATGTTTAAAATACGAAACCAAGAGCTCAAAGGTATTCTAACCGGTTTGCTATGTGGTATTACCGGACTACTCCTAAGTGCCTATGGCAATGCATTCTGGGGGCAATATCCAACTCATATTATTGCTTTTATGGGATTGTCGCTCGTATTAAAAGGTGAATATTTCGATAAAGAACTGGTCGTTGCACAGCCAGAACAAACAATAAAACAAGTCGTGATACAAAACAAATGATATACTATGGATCAAATTAATCAATTAATAATGACCTGGGTTCAGAATGAAGACTCTATTTATAGAATAATAGATGCTATTCTATTCTTGCTTTTCTTGATAGCAGTACTTTATTTGCTGATTTTTGCAATATTCTCTCTTAAAAAACGCAAAAATACATATCCACCGGCACGCAAGAGATATCGCTTTGCTGTACTTTTCCCATGCTATATGGAAGATGAAGTGATACTAAATTCCGTAAACTCTTTTTTCGATCAGGAATATCCCCGCGAACTATATGATGTTATCGTCATATCCGACCGAATGACAGAAGAGACAGACCAGGCACTTCGAAATCTTTCAGCTCTGGTTGTAAAAGCAGATAGTCCTCAAAGTACCAAAACCAATGCACTCAGAAGAGCCATTAGATACATAGAAGAAGAAAAACGTACTTATGATATTGCCGTTGTTTTAGATGCGGATAATCTGGTGGATCTTGATTTTCTTGATAAGATAAACGATGCCTTTTATTCTGGCTGTATGGTGGTACAAACCCATCGTGTAGCAAAAAACAGAAATACAAGTATTGCTGTTCTGGATGCTGTTAGTGAAGAAATAAATAACTCTATTTTCAGAAAAGGCCATACGGAACTAGGCTTTTCATCTGCATTAATCGGTTCAGGAATGGCTTTTGACTACCAATTATTTAAAGAATATATGCAAACGGCTAGTTCTATCGGAATAGATAAAAACCTTGAAAAGTCACTGCTAAAGAATTACATTTTTATAGAGTATTTGGAAACTGTTTTTACATATGATGAAAAAGTAAAACAAAAAGCAGATTTCTATAATCAACGCCGTCGCTGGCTGGCCACTCAATTTTACAATCTGTTCTCCGGCCTTGGTCATATATTGATAGCCATACTAAAAGGTAACTGGGATTATGTAGATAAACTATTCCAATGGATGATGCCCCCCCGCATAATGTTATTCGGACTTATCACACTTATAGCTATTGGCATGACGTGGATAAATTGGGCTCTGTCGGTTAAGTGGTGGGGATTACTACTACTACTTTGCATAACATTCAGTATCGCTGTACCTAATTATCTGGTAGATAACAAATTTAAAAAAGCGATACTTAGTATTCCTCTTTTATTCATTTTGATGCTTTTCAACCATTTTAGGATGAAAGGAGCAACTAAAGAGTTTATTCATACCAAACATTCTTCAAAATAAGCATTATGAAAATAGCGATTGAAGCCCAGCGTATCTTCCGAACCAACAAGCATGGTATGGATTTTGTAGTATTTGAAGCTATCCGTGAACTTCAAAAGATAGACAAAGAAAATGAATATTTTATTTTTGTCAGTCCAGGTGAAGATCGATGTTTACAGGAATCGGATAATGTACATATTATTGAAGTGAATTGCCCCACTTATCCATTGTGGGAACAATTGGCCTTACCCAATGCTGTAGCTAAAGTAAAGCCTGATTTATTACATTGTACCAGCAATACAGCTCCTATTCACTGTTCTTGCCCTTTAATACTAACTCTTCATGATATTATATTTCTGGAACCTCGTCAAAGCGGAAATAAATCATGGTATCAAAATATGGGGTGGTATTATCGGCGAATGGTGGTACCCCGCATACTCAACAAATGTAAAAAAATCATCACGGTTTCTCATTTTGAACGAAACCGAATCAAAGCAACATTAAGACTTCCTGAAGATCAAATTATAACTGTTTATAATGGTTATAGTCGTTACTTTTTTCCTCGGAGAGAAACAAAAACAATTACACAGAAATATATACAATCTGACAAATTCATATTTTTTCTGGGAAATACAGATCCCAAAAAGAATGTCCCTCGCACATTAAAAGCCTATGCTTCATATCGAAAACATTCGAAAGATCCTCTTCCTCTATTAATTGCTGATATTAAAGATGATGTTCTGAACTCCCTTTTAAAAGGACTCGGTATTGAAGATATACGGCCTTTCATTTTTAGTCCAGGTTACATACCAAATACAGATCTGCCTTATTTGTATAGCGGAGCATTTGCTTTTTTATATACATCATTAAGGGAAAGCTTCGGTATCCCGCTATTGGAAGCAATGGCTTGCGGTACTCCTGT
This sequence comes from Parabacteroides leei, assembly GCF_023369805.1. Lineage (NCBI taxonomy): Bacteria > Pseudomonadati > Bacteroidota > Bacteroidia > Bacteroidales > Tannerellaceae > Parabacteroides > Parabacteroides leei. Next base: position 282,701 of record NZ_JAMBQG010000006.1, on the reverse strand, counting down.
TGTCACATCCAATACGTCTTCCATGCCGGAAATAGGCGGAACAGGGGCATTGCTCTCCGACCCTACCAACGAAGAAGATATAACCGGTAAATTGCTTTTATTGGAAAATGATCCGATAACTTACCGGCAACAAGTCGATTATGGACTTGAACGGGCTAAACTATTTTCCTGGGAGAGCACAGCTCGGAATTTACTATCAATCTACCAACATATTTAAATCTCTAAAAATATGATAGAAGGAAAGAATTTCATATTTACAGGTTTACAACCTTGGGACATTCCTATCGGTTCGAATGCCAAAGATATTGCGTTGGAAGTATCAAAACACAATAAAGTGCTTTATATCAATACGCCACTAGATAAAAAGACATACAAAAACCAGAGTAAATCGCCGGAATTTATTCAGCGAAAGAATGTTATTTCGGGAAAATCACCTGAATTAAGACAAGTCAATTCCAATCTATGGATATTGGATTTCCCTTTTACAGTCTGGCCTGTCAGCTTTTTACCGGACGGACCCGTATTCGACTGGATTAACAAGATGAATAACAAGCGTATGTATTCATTTGTCAAGAAAACATTGAAACAGTTACATTTCAATGAATACATCTTGTTTATGGACAATGATATTTATCGCAGTTTTTATGCCCGGGAGATACTCGAACCAGCCTACTCGATTTATTATAGGCGAGATAACCTAATATCCGCTTATTGGCAAAAGCATGCACCGAGATTAGAACCGCTATTGTGCCGAAAAAGTAATTTAGTAGTAGCTAACTCGATTCAACTGGCCGAAGCTGTTTTACCATATAATCCCAACACATTCGATATAGGACAAGGATTAGATCTTAGTCAATATGATTATAAAACGAATTATCCGTTACCACAAGATATAAGTGATATAAAGCATCCTATAATAGGATATGTCGGATGGATTACCAATCGCCGACTTGATGCCGATCTGATTTACGAAGTTGCACGAAGATGTCCCAACTTATCATTTGCGATGGTAGGAGGAGAAGATGAATACTTCAAAACACATAAACTACATACCCTGTGCAATGTTTTCTTTACCGGCGAGAAGACTCAGAGTTGCATCCCTGCATACGTAGCGAGTTTCGATGTGTGTATGAACCCTCAAAAAATCAATCAAATTACTATCGGTAATTACCCTCGTAAAATTGACGAATATCTGGCATTAGGAAAGCCGGTTATTGCAACACGTACAAAAACAATGAGCATATTTGAAGATTACGTTTGGAATTGTACGAATGCTGACGAATACGTAGCTGCAATAGAGAAAGCATTACAGGCACATTCTGCTGAACAGTCTTTACGCAGAATTGAATTTGCTCATACACATACCTGGGAAAATTCGGTTCGAAAATTATATTCACATATAAACTTATAATACAAGAGAAATGTTAAACGATCATCCACAATTAAAGAAGTTTCTGCACTATTGCCTAGTACATCCATACACTTCACGTCCACGATGGTGGGCCAGAGTTTTCCTCATTCCGTTTGTAATAAAAAAAGGAAGAGGGGCTATTATCAGAAGAAAAGCCAGATTAGACATTATTCCCTCTAAAAAAATAACAGTAGGAATCAAAAGTGTAATAGAAGACTACACAATCATCAACAATGGTATGGGAGACATTATCATTGGAGATTATACACATGTTACTTCGCGCGTTAAACTAGTAGGTCCTGTCACTTTAGGCAATTATGTGACAATAGGTAGCGGAGCACAAATCACAGGACTGACACATAACTATATGGATGTTAACCGTCCTATTGCCAAGCAAGGTGTTACCCCTGACAGAACTGTTGTAGAAGATGATGTGTGGATTGGTGGGAACTCATGTATAAACCAAGGTATCACGATTGGAACGCATTGTATCATCGCATCCGGCAGTGTGGTGACAAAATCTGTTCCGCCATACTCTGTTGTCGGAGGAAATCCTGCCCGCATATTAAAGCAATACGACTTTGATAAAAAAGAATGGGTTAAAGTTCAAAAGAAATAGATATGGTGTCAATTATAACAATAAACTACAATGGTTTCAAAGAGACTTCTGAACTTGTGGATAGTCTGCGTTTATACGAAGACTATCCATATGAAATTATTGTTGTAGATAATAATTCACCGAATGGAGATGGTCAGCGGTTGAAAGAAAGGTTTCCTGAGTTAGCTATTATTTGTAGTGACAGAAATCTGGGATTTTCAGGTGGCAACAATTTAGGATACCGATATGCCAAAGGAGAGTATATCCTCTATATGAACAATGATATGACAATCACTGCCCCTTTTCTGAAAACACTGGTAAAAAGATTCCAATCCCGAAAAAAGACCGGTTTAGTCTCACCCAAAATCAAATACGAACATCATCCGGACATAATTCAATATGCAGGATATACCCCTATGCACCCTATCCGGATTAGTAATAACCTGATCGGGGTTAACCAAAAAGACGAAGGACAATATGATGAACCCTCTCCTACAGCTTATGCACATGGAGCTTGTATGCTTACCTCAAGGAAGGTTATAGAAAAAGTAGGGATGATGACTGAAATATACTTTCTCTTTTACGAAGAGATCGATTGGAGTATCCAGATAAAGCGCGCCGGATATGAAATATGGTATGAACCGGGAGCATGTGTACTACACAAAGAAAGCATGACAGCCAAGCGGGGAACTCCTTTACGCCTATATTACCTCACCCGTAGTCGGCTTCTGTTTACACGACGAAATTCGATTTTTTATTTAAAAACAGCAGCCTTATTGTATCAACTATCGATTGTTATTCCTAAAAATATAATACTGTACTCGATTCATGGAGATAAAAACATGCTGAGTTCGTTTATAAAAGGAAGTTTTCATGGATTCACTCATAAAATAAATGAATAAGCCAAAAGTCGCTCATATAGAAAGTCTGCGCGGCATAGCAATCCTGCTGGTCGTTATAGGACATGTCATCGGTTCAACTCCGGCTGGAGGAATGAAAATTGACTATCCCTCATTCTGGAGATATTTATATATATGGATCGACTATATACAAATGCCTTTGTTTACCGGAATTGCCGGTTGGGTATATGCTCTTAATCCGGCTATAAATTACAAATTCAACACTTTTTCTTTAAAAAAAGCCATCAGATTACTCATTCCTATGGCTACGGTCGGAACATTGTATTTCATCATCCAATATTTGACTCCGGGTACAAATATGAAAGGGCACTTATCGGATATTTGGAAAATCTATATTTTCCCTTATACTATTTATTGGTATCTGCCGTCCCTCTTCCTTATTTTTATAAGCATGTATATTATAGATAAGTACAAATTGTGCCAATCGGCTAAGGCTTGGTTATTTCTATTTGTGGCCACATGGGGAATAAGTCTGGTAATCAAAACAATTCCATCAGAGATTCCGAATATTTTCAGTTATAAAGGTGCTTTCGGACAGTTGCCTTATTTTATTATTGGAGTCGGCATACAACGGTTTTCCGGACAATTATACGAAAAGAAAGCTATTTGCACTTACCTTATACTCGCATGTATAGGACTCGCTTTACTACAATATAAATGGTACTACGTAGTAAACGGGGATGATATTACTTTCTGGTACAAAGCGTTATTACCCCTATGGATAGCGTCTACCCTTATGCTTTTACTCCATATTAATCGGAGTTGTCAATTTTTCACCTGGCTAGGAGGTTTTGCTTATACTATTTATTTGTTTCATGGTTTCGGTACATCGGGCGGAAGGATCTTAGCAACTAAAATAGGGATAAGTTCATCTTTATTGATATTCATAATAGCTACTGTCATTGCTTTATTTATACCTATTCTGATCGAAAAGGTAATTAACAAATGGCAACCGACAAGAATGCTTTTTCTAGGAAAAAAATAATGAAACAAATAACAACAGGTATTTTGGAAAACAACTATCATACTAACACTAATAAGCTTGTACAGATTATAATTCAATCTATACAAGAAGTGACAGTTCGTATGACAGTACTATTTTCTACTATCATACTATCACAAAACAAGCTGTTAAAAATGTCACAATATATAGCTTATTTTCAACAAAATAACTATATCTGTTTTTTGAGATCCGGGTCTCGTTTCCCCTCACATCCGGGTCTCTGCATCGTTCACATCCGGATGTAAAAGAGGAGAGAATGGGTATCTCAAGCATAATTTATATATATGATAAAATTAATTACTGTTTTTATTATTACATTCATTATATCTTCATGTTCAAAGGCAACAATGATAGATTCTGATGTGAGTGTACAGCACATAATAACACCCGATTCAAGTGGTCGGATAAACATGTATCCCGATCAAACCCAAAAGATTCTTCCGGGTAGTACGATTTACTTGGATGGAAACTTCTTAAGTGTTCACTTCACAGGATTAAAAGGGAGTGCCGAACATCCGATTCGCATCACAAACTATCCGGGGAAAAAGCTTGTGATCGGGAATCCTGATTGGGCAGGAGGTGCCTACTCCAGTGCAATCCAACTATTAGAATGCCAACATATCATACTAGGCAGTGAAAATGACGCAGCTGATTTTTTGATTGATGGTTCTACATCGAAGGCACGCTCTTCATACTTTGGAATCAATCTTAGACCTTTCACAGATAATGTGGAGGTTAAAAATATAACAATCAAAAATGGAGGAACCGGTATTCTTGCAAAAACCGATCCCAAGATAGATGATCCGAAAACATGGTATCCCAATACCGTACTCGAAAACTTATCTATTCATAATGTCATCATAACCGATGTTTCTACAGAAGCGATGTACATAGGGCATACGGCTGTATGGTGGGGATGGGACGAAACAGGAAAAGGATACAATGCCGGACCTAAACCTGATAATCCAAGCCATACGTATGTAATGCCTATTAAATGGAAAAATGTAAAAATATATCAGAATCATATCTCTAATACAGGATATGATGGAATACAGGCATCCGCAATAGATCAATTAGAAATTTACGAAAACGAAATAGCCAATTTTGGAACCAAAGGTACATGGGGGCAAAATGTAGGTCTAATTGTCGGTGGACGCACAACCGATACAAATGTCCACGATAATTATGTACATGACGGGACAGGAGAAATCATTGAATTTCACGGATCCGGAGAGAATAATTCATCCCACATCATCCACAACAACCTTTTCGTAAATTCTCAATCCAATGGAATGGGAATATATGGTTTAATTGATGCCGCAACCGTTAATATTACTAATAATACGATTGTAGGATGTCAACTTTTTGCTATTCAGGTAAACGGGAAATACTATGAAACCTTCGTTAAGTTGAACAATAATGCATTTGTTGAATGTTATCAGAAAGATCCGTCATCAATAAACTATATACGAATAATGAATAACGGAAAAGTAGAAGACTCCGGTAATAAACTATTTGACACACTAATAAATGCAAAAATAGATCCACAGAACTATTATCAACCACTCCCTGGTTCTTCCATGGGAAATGCCGGATACAAGCATTAATTTAACCGTTATTGATTCGTGTGTAGTACTTTTATTCGTTTTAAACGGAAATCAAGCTCGTTTAAAACGAATAAAAGTACTACCTAGGATTTGTCATGTTTACTTATTCCGTACGATAGACAAAGAGGTTCAGTTGCGACCAAAAGAACGGAGTATCTTCATTTCTTCAAAATGGAAAAGAGTTGAAATAAGCAGATAGTAAGAAATACCTACGATAATACCTACAGACAGTTGAATCCAAGCATTCTCAAATAAAAAGATAGAACCATACACTAGCCCACCCATTGAAAAAGAAAGAAATAGCACAGGTAATAATTCTTTTAGTTGAGTATTCAAACTTATATTAGTCAGTTTATATGTAAAATAGGTAATGATTATAATATCTGCAAAAGCATAGACTATTAATCCTGCGCACATAACCATTACTCCAAAAGGTAGTGTTGCAAAAAGTATTACAAAAGCAATCCCTTTCTTTAAGATCTCTGCATATAAAAAATAATCAGAACGCCCTTTCACATTCAAAATATTATGATTGATCTTCATTACCGGATCCCACATATAAGCAATACAAAGTATTTGAAGCAAAGGAACTACAGGCAACCATTTATCAGTTAAAATAATACGAACCAAAGGTTCAGCAACTGCACAAAAGCCAATCATTATGGGAAAAATAAGAAAACAAGCCATACGCATATATTTAAGAAACATATCGCGTAATTGCTCATCGTCATCCTGAATCCGGCATTGGATGGGATAAACAGCCCGCACTATTACATTGGTCAAATTTGTAGATGGAAACTGAGCTAATGTAAAAGCTCGATTATAATAACCTAATTCTACTGAAGCAAATTTTTTCCCTATAATCAACGTATATAGATTAGTGTAGATGGTATGTAGCAATGAAGACAACAACAATTTAGATCCGAATAAAAACAAGACATAAAAAGATTGGGCACTGAAAGAAAGACGTGGCGTCCATCGGGAATAGACCCAAATCAAAATAACTCTCATCACATTATTTAATAGTGATTGATATACCAATGTCCAGACTCCATAACCGGAGTAAGCCATCCAGACCCCCACTACACCACTAACAGACACTGCGATCAGCGAAGCAAAAGCTTGCCGTTTAAAATCGAGAGCTACCGTCAACTTCGCTTGTTGCACTATTCCAAAAGAATTTACAATAAGGACTAGACCCGCTACCTTGGTTATCTCTTCTAGCTGCATTTCTTCATAAAAAACAGCAATGAAAGGAGAAGCCAAATACAACAATATATAAAGAACAAGCGCAATAAGAATATTAAAATAAAAGACTGTACTATAATCTGTTTCCGAGCGATCTTTCTTTTGTATCAAAGCGTTGGCAAATCCACCATCTATAAAAGTTTGAGCGATAGCCATAAAAATGCTTAGCATGGCAACCAGCCCATAATCTGAAGGTAGAAGTTGACGGGCAATAACGATACTCAACAGGAATTGAATTCCCTGCACAGAAAACCGCTCAATAGCACTCCAGAACACACTCTTAGTAACTTGTTTTTTAACTGACATTTTACCCTTATTTATTTCAAAACATTCTTATTATCCTCCCCCTTAACAAATCGTTCCCACCAGATAGCTAAAGTTAGTAAATTGAAATACTGGATCGCTTTATTCTGTTTGTACCAGAACCAGTTACCATCTTCGTGTACTTCCTTATCATATTGTCTTATAAATACTTCAACTACATTTCGATCAAGAAACGTATCAAACATAGAAGAGTTCATGATATAATCGGCTACCTTGGATCGTTGAAGATCATTCTTAAAAAACAATGGCATCGGAGCAAAACCGCCTTGTTTCTTTTTGGATGTTATTACTTCAGGCAGCATGGGTTTATAATGATATTTCAATAAATATTTTGCAGTAGCATGCCCTTTAGCTATATCAGTTACATTCCCCCCCTTACATTTATATTTTACAGGCAACTTTTGTAAAAATTGATACAAATCAAGATCCATGTATGGAAATGTAATTCTATTATCAAACATTTCCGCCATTCTGGTAGCTTTAAATAATATCACCTGATTTATAATCTTTTCCAAATCCGTTTTATATGCATGCTGAACATAGAGATGTTCAAAACTACGGATATCCGGCTCGATTGTATCAGGGGTACTCAAAAAAGACTTTTCCTGTAACATCTCTTTCAAACGAAAGTCCGGGAACCCAAACAAGTCTCCCTGAAGAATATTCAGTACTTTATCCAAATGAAACCGAACACGGTAAAAATAATTATTCTTATCGAAGCCCGACTGGCATAATAAACAATAAACAAGCTGCATAAGCGGAGCCATCTTATACTTGGAAATAAGATAATGAAGAGCGACTTCACGACCGGAAGTTCCAAAATATTGATCACTGCCATCTCCTCCCAGAATAATCTCCGGTTTATTATCACCGATTAACTTCATTGCTGCATAGTTTACCATTAATCCACCTTCAACAAAAGGATCACCCAGATGTGCAACAATATCGGGTAACCCGGAAAGTTCACTACCATCAATCTCATATTCGGTGTGTATAGTACCAAAAGTATCAGACATACAACGTGCCAAAGGTAATTCTGTCCAGTTATCTCCCTTGAATCCTATGGAAAAAGAACGAATATTACCGGCATATATATTACGCAATGCTGCCAGATTACATCCGGAGTCATATCCTCCACTCAATAAGATACCAACATCTTGTTTATTGTCAATACGTTTTTTAATCGCTTTTATATGCAAACGACCATATTCTTCTGCCAGTTCATTTAGATCTCCATCACTCAAAACCGGCATAATATCGTCGGTACAATACAAATTCTCTACCTTCTGTTTACCTTCTTTATATATCAGTATTTCTCCTCCACCAAGTTTATGTACACCTTTCACTGCTGAAAAAGGCGTTGCAATATAGCCTATATTAAGGAAACGGCTTAGTGCCTGAAAGTCCGGTTCAGTGATAAATCCATCTGTTTCCTGCAACAGAGATAATGAAGAGGCAAAATAACGATCAGTGTAATAGACCGGTTTACTCGTCCCATGATGGTCACGGGCTATAAGAATGTCTCTGCCTTCTTGTATCATCAATGTATATGATCCATCTGCCTTTGCTAATCCTTTCAAACCGTATATTTCATATAATTCGGAAATCACTTCGGCATCTGACTGATCAGATGTATAGCCTAAGACTTTCTTATTATACAGAACACCCCAAAAGTATATCTCAACTTTTTTATTCTTATAAACAGAGCAGGATTCGTCATATATAATATGACCATAAGTCTTTGACAAATATTTTTGTGGAAAGACTCCTTTATTTTCAAATTTACCGATAAACATAGATTATTATTTTACTCCGTGAGATGTATGAATGAATTTTTTATTAGCACCTTTTAAACGAAACAAATTACAAAACATCAGTAAAAAGGAATAAGGTAATTCAAATAAGGCTACAAATAACCTTTTATTTAATAAGGTTCTAGGAATAGCTAAAAATAGAGCTAACACCAGAATCAAGAATAATATCCACCATTTTAATGCTATGGTCCATTTGATAAAAGAGAAGACTAAGGATATTATAAAAATAACCCCCAACAATATTATTCGGGGAATACTCATTTGTTGAAAGACTTTATCACAAAAATCCCAGTTACCCTTTTTTATAGCATTCGGAACGTCTGCTATAAATTCCACCAAATAGTGTAACTGCGCCGATAACCAACGACGTCGTTGATCAGAAAAATTTGCATGACTTTGAACTTTCTCATCCAATACATCAACATCCTGTAAGTAATAGATCTTTTCACCCTCTTTTATTAAAGACAATTCCAATGCCCTGTCAAATCCTCCCACGGCATTTATTGAAAGCATAATCTCCTTAAATAAAGTATAATTGAATGCCATGCCCGAACCGATCAAAGCTGCAGATAATCCCATGGTAGCATGTCCCAATCTAAAAATACTATTATTAATTTCTTCACTGACTGCATCCAAAACAGATAAGTTTGTATTCAGATTCTTTGCTTTACGATGTGCCTGAACGATCCTAACCCCAGGAGTCGAAAAAAAGTTATTGATATTTTGCAGGAAGTCAGCATAGATCACGTTATCGGCATCCAATACTACTGCAATATCGTAAAGATCACCGATTTGGTCCATTGCAAAGTTTAGAGCTTTGGCTTTAGTGCTATTTTCAAAATGGACATTTACCAACTTAACCGGAAGAGACGACAATATCTGATCGGTACCCTCTTTCATCCGGTCTGAGATAACCACAATATCGTATTTATCGGTTGGATAGTTCTGATTCATACAAGACGCAACACATTCCATAATAACCCGATCCTCTTTGTAGGCAGGAATCAAAATTGCAATCCGCTTTGTAACAGAAGATAAAGAGCTATTCCGTTCCAAATGCAGATGAGAAACAATACTGAACATTAGTAAATAAACAACGTTCAGAACAGCTACTACAAATAAAATTATTTCCAACCAATGCAACACCACCATATTTTATAAATTTACAAAAACGCAAGAGCTGCAAAAATAATAAAATCCAGAACACAAAAACCAAAAACACGTTATTTTTCATAGTCTTTTAAAAAATTCTTTATTTGATGAATTGTTATAAAACTTTATTATATTTGCAAACTATAAAATATTATCTGAATTGAAATATTTACAGGGAGACAAGAAACAATTTATTGGGAATCTAAAATAAGTGTATAAAGCAGACATGTTTTATGTAAAAAAACAAAATGAATATTATCTTTAAAATAGATACGCTTCTGTTTATTATCACTGCTATATTTACAGGATATAATCTTCTTTTCACTTTTGCATCTTTATTTAAAAGGAAAAAGAAAAAGGTTGATCGTATAAAAATGCAGAACATAGCTGTGATTTTTGCCGCTTACAAAGAAGATAAAGTAATAAAAGAATCTATTGAAAAATTCCTTAAACAAGATTACCCTCAAGATAAATACCAAGTAGTTGTAGTATCCGACCATATGAAAGATATTACTAATTCGGCACTCTCTCAAATGTCTATAACACTCTTTGTGGTTGATTTTAAAGATAGTATGAAGCATAAATCTATATCTTATGCTTTGGATCATCTTAATGATTTTGATCGAGTGGTTATTATGGATGCCGATAATATTACCGATACAGATTTTCTAACCCGGATCAATGAAGCAACACAAACCGTAAAAGTGCTCCAGGCACACAGAACGCAGAAGAACAAAAACACTTCCGTTGCTATTTGGGATGGAATCTCTGAAGAAATAAATAATACTATATTCAGAAAAGGACGTGTTAATCTTGGATTATCATCAGCTTTGATAGGTTCAGGAATGGTTTTCGACTTCAACTGGCTGAAACAACACATGCACGAATGTAAAACTTTTGCAGAAGATAAAGAGCTGGAAGCCATTTTAGCAAAAGATAACGTATTTGTTGATTATAGTGATGATATATATGTATACGATGAAAAAACTGCCAGACAAGATATTTTGATCAGACAAAGGTCAAGATGGTTTCATGCCCAAATACTTGCATTTTTTTTAATAACCAAAGATTTTAATTTACAGAAGATCAATCCCTCATATCTTGATAAGATCATACAATGGATCCCTTTCCCAAGAACTGTCAGATTCTTATTTATATTTCTAATGATACTTTTCTGGTCTGTAGTTGCATTTCCTGTTGCAATAAAATGGTATATTCTGCTAATCATAAAAATAGCAACTTATCTATTGGCAATACCACGAAAAATGTATACATATGATTTTTTTACCAGCATCATCCAATTACCGTCAATGATGATCGCACTATTACGCAGTTATATTGCATCGATCTGCCGCGTGAAAAAGAAAGACATGAGATTCAATAATACTCCTCACCACATAACTAAAGAGAATAATCATGGATAAGAAGGTCTCCATAATAACTGTTAATTACAATGGTGCTACTGATACATGTGAAATGATTGAATCATTAAAGCAACATGAGAACTATCCTTATGAGTTGATCGTTGTAGATAATGGTTCTGCAAATCTGAATGAGTATAGTTTATTAAAAGATAAATATCCTGATGTAAAAGTTATAAGAAACGATAAAAACATTGGATTTGCAGGTGGTAATAATATTGGTATCCAATATGCAACAGGGGATTATTTATTCTTTCTGAATAACGATACAATCATTACCAGTCCTATCCTGGAAATACTTGTAAAGCGGTTGGATAATGATAAAAAAATCGGTTGTGTCTCCCCAAAAACAACCTTTTGGCCACAAAGCAATAAATTGCAATATGCCGGTGCCACCAAAATGAGCTATATAACTCTACGTAATGAGTTTACCGGATATATGCAGGAGGATGATGGAAGATTTGATGTCTCTCTGGAAACTGCCTTTGCCAACGGAGCCGCCATGATGATACGAACTACCGATATTCAAAAATTTGGACTTATGGCAGAGTTCTATTTTTTATATTACGAAGAACTAGATTGGTGTGCCTATATGCAGAAAGCAGGATTCCGTATTTGGTATGAACCCGAAGCAGTCGTTGGGCATAAAGAAAGTGCCAGTGTCGGATTACAAAGTCCACTGCAAGTATATTATCACACACGCAATCGCCTGATTTTCGCTCAAAGAACATTATCCGATCCTTTCGAAAGGATATGTTCCTACTTCTATCAAACTTTGATTGCTATACCCAAGCGTTTTCTAACTTATTTATATAAGAGAAAGTTCAATCTTATTCCTCCTCTACTAAAAGGCGGAAAAGATGGTGTAACCTTTATTATCAACAAGTAAATATATGATTATGGAAACAGGATTCTATGTAGTTTCGGAATGGCTATTCTGGATAGGAATATTTATCGTTTTCTACACATATCTCGGATATGGTATATTATTATATATATTGGTACGGATAAAAGAAGTATTTCATAAACCGGTCAGATACGATTTAACAGATCCACTCCCCGAAGTAACCCTCTTCATTGCCGCATACAATGAAGAGGATATTGTTGCGGCCAAGATGAAGAACTGTCATGCTCTCTCCTATCCTGTCGACAAACTAAAAATAGTTTGGGTGACCGACGGCTCAAACGATCATACGAATGAATACCTGAAAAAATATCCGGAAGTAACCGTACTCTTTCAACCGGAACGCAGAGGAAAGACAGCTGCACTAAACCGTGGAATACAGCATGTGACCACTCCTTATGTTGTTTTCACAGACGCCAATACAATGTTGAATGCTGATGCGATCACAGAGATCGTCCGTCAATTCTCCAATCCAAAAGTCGGTTGCGTAGCGGGAGAAAAAAGAGTTGAAACGGCAACCGCACAAGGTGCAACTGCCGGAGAAGGAATCTATTGGAAATATGAATCGGCATTGAAAGCACTGGATTATCGATTATACTCCGCTGTAGGAGCTGCCGGCGAACTATTTGCCGTACGAACTGAACTATTTGAACAAATGCCGCCCGACACACTCCTGGATGATTTCATCCTCTCTCTCCGTATTGCACAGAAAGGATATAAAATCGCTTATTGCAAAGAAGCTTACGCAACTGAGACTGCATCATTGAATATGAAGGAAGAAGAAAAGCGTAAAATACGCATTGCTGCAGGCGGTTTGCAATCAGTATGGCGTTTACGGAGCTTGTTTAACATATTCCGTTACGGCACATTGAGCTTCCAGTTCATAAGCCACCGGGTCTTACGATGGACCATTACACCGATTGTCTTATTCCTGTTAATCCCTTTAAATATAATATTAACATGTAAGAGTGAGTTTACATATATATTTTTACTACTTTTACAAGTCGCATTCTATATAATGGCTTATGCAGGCTATTTGTTGGAGCGGCGAAACTTGCGGAATAAACTGCTTTTCATTCCTTATTACTTTTCTTTTATGAATATAAATGTCATAAGAGGATTTTTCTATTTAGCTGGAAATAAAGGGAATGGGGCCTGGGAAAAAGCAAAGAGAATATAATAAGAAAAATATTTCTAAAATGCGATAATGAAAACCTCTGTAAATTCAAACATTATTAATACATTTGTGTGCTGATAGTGATTGAATATCAAGAAAAGTGTAAATTAATATGGATAATTTAGCATCAGAGTATACTGTATTGATCGTAGACGATGTTCCAACCAACGTCATGTTAGTACAGGCTATATTAAAAAAAGAAGGATATACACTATTGACCTGTGACAGCGGCGCCAAAGCTCTTCGCATTGCTCATGACAAACATCCCAATCTCATACTACTAGATATCATGATGCCGGAAATGGACGGATACGAGGTATTACAACACCTCAAGAGCGCCCCGGACACCAATGATATTCCTGTAATAATCATGTCTGCACTTAGTGATATGCAGAGTATAGTGAAAGGATACCAGTTAGGAGCTACCGAATATGTCACAAAACCCTTCCAAAGAGAAGAACTGGTCAAACGCGTTGCCCACCGTTATGAACTATTTAGTATTAAACGCATAAAACAGGAACTGGAAAATACAATCGAATCACGCGATACACTCTATTCTGTTATAGCACATGATCTTCGTTCTCCACTCGGTTCTTTGAAAATGATGAATAACGCTATCCTTATGATGGTAGACAAGAGCCAAGTCAGCCCTGAAGTATTCGAAATGCTTCAGATGATGAATAAAACATCAGAAGAGATTTTCCTCCTGCTTGACAACTTGTTGAAATGGGCAAAGAACCGCCTGAAAAAGCAGAACATATATAAACAAGAGGCTGATATCAACAGCTTGGTTTCCAGTACCGCTGAAATTTACATTCCGATGGCTGCCCAAAAAGGCGTTAGCCTGCAGTTGATAAATGTAGATAAGGAACTGGTAGGTTCTGTCGATATAGACATGATAAAGACAGTGGTCAGAAACCTTATTTCAAACGCGATCAAGTTTAGTTTCGAAGGAGGCACAATTGAAGTTTCGACTAGTATTGAAGGTAATAATGTAATTGTCAGCGTAAAAGACTCCGGTAAAGGAATTAAGAAAGAAGACCAGGAGAAATTGCTGAAAGCCAACACGCATTTTACCTCTTACGGAACAAACAACGAAAAAGGTTCGGGATTGGGATTGATGCTTTGTAAAGACTTCGTGGAACTGCATGATGGTAAATTATGGTTCGAGTCGGAGGAAGGTAAAGGTTCAACTTTCTTATTCTCCCTTAAAGCATTGAATAAAGAATAAATACCATTCAATATAGAAAAGAAATTGAAAAAGGGAATGTATTCGTTACATTCCCTTTTTCATTACTATCACATTCAGATCGGAAGCGAATTTCTTATATTCAGAGGCGGTCATCTCACCTTCCGTAGATAAAACAACTAACGAATGATCCGGATATTCACTTCTGTAAGCCGGATGAATATGCGGAAACGGATTTTCCACAAATCCATACGACTGATAAAAACGTAACCGGGCTGCAGATATACTATCCACCACAGGGTCTATCTCCAATAGTACACGTCCACCCTCCTGCTCTATCAGATTTTTCAGGATCAATCCACCCAAACCTTTACCACGCTCATTCGGATGAATAGCGAAATGCTCCACATATATATAACCATCAAATCTCCAATAAGCGATAAAGCCTTGCAAGAAACCGGTATTCTTACCGACATAACAATCCAGATAAAAGCGGCTATCCGCAAAAGCATCCTTCTGCTGCACTTCAGTCCGTTGTTCAAAGACAGGAAAACTAACATCATATATCTCCCTGAATGCTTTATACAGCAATGCATCCGTTGTTGTTATTCTTACAATCTCCATACGATTCTTTTTTTATTTAAGCAGGCACAAAGATAAAGCTTATGACAAACTAATCAATAAGTCACTACTTATTATATGAAAAGAAGGGACTTATTGTTGCTATGATGTACACCCTGGCCGACTACCCTGTACAGGCTGATAAACCGGGGTGTACAGGATAATCGTCCAGGATGTACAGGGTAACGATAGTAGGTCGGGACTCTTGAACTAATTGATAGTATGCTTTACTCTAAAAGGGAAGGACGTAAACAATAAAAAAAGCGGCTACCGGGTTGTATTTCCCGATAGCCGCCTTTTGCGTTTCCTGTATATCCGGTCGTTTGTTACTGCATACGACGGATACCGATAGCTTTGTTATACTGAGCCAGAGAGGCTTTCTGCTGATACCAGGTCTGGATAAGACTGCTGTAAGACTGTATCCATGATAGCTGGGCAGAGAGTACATCGACAATAGGAAGCTTACCTTCATTATAGCTGAATGTATTCAGGTCAAGGTTCTCTTCGGCTATTTTGCAGGCATCTTCGGCAACATCGATCTGCTTGGTATTCTCAGTCAGACTGGTCCAGGCATTAGCTACTTCCTGGCCGATCTGATCGCGGGTATTGTCCATCGCATACTCTTTGCTGCGCAGGATCGCTTTTTGCGAGTTCACTTCCTTGAAGCGTGCTCCCCAACGGAACAAAGGTATTTTCAGAGAAGCAAAGACTGCCGGTGTCCATAGCTGGTCGGAACCTTTCATGTTCAGCATAGGAGTTCCCCATGATCCCTGAAATCCGACGGACAGGTTCGGGTTATACTTTGCCTTGGAAAGGTTGATCTGCCGTTTCTGATACTCGATATTCAACTGGGCTATATGAAAGTCCGGA
Organism: Parabacteroides leei; assembly: GCF_023369805.1. Taxonomy (NCBI): domain Bacteria; kingdom Pseudomonadati; phylum Bacteroidota; class Bacteroidia; order Bacteroidales; family Tannerellaceae; genus Parabacteroides; species Parabacteroides leei. The sequence goes on along the minus strand of NZ_JAMBQG010000006.1, from coordinate 266,442 downwards.
CGATTATCCAACGCTGCAGACTCACCCACACGCAGAGGCAACGGTTGATCCATTGTGATGGAGTCGGCAATAGCCACCTCTTCCATCGGGGGAACTCCCATCAGGACGTTGAGATTCTGTAAGGCGATCTGATAATCTTTATAGGCAGAACTTTTGTTCAACTCCGCCTCTTTCAGGCGGGCCTGTACCTGCAAAAGGTCGGTCTTACTGATTTGTCCGTCCTGGAAACGAAGCGTCAACACGTTGGCCAACTCCTGTACGATATCGACATATTGGGTCATTACATCATACATCCCTTTGCGGGCAGCTACCGACCAGTAGTTCATATCGGCGGCATAAACGATGTTATCGGTCGTCAGTTCTTCCGCCTCAGTGGCAATCTGTCCCTGTATCTCGGCAGCCTTATAGTTGTTGTAAATCTGTCCTCCGGCATAGATAGGCTGGCTGACAGTTGCTCCCAGGCTATAAGTGTTATGATCCATTTCATAACCCGGCATCAATTCGTACTTATTAATACGGTACTGGTAACTACCGGAGAAATCGACCGCCGGGAAGAATGCAGTCTTAGCAGCTTTAATGGCGTGCTGCATAGCGATCCGTTCTTCGGAACTCTGCTTGATCTGACGGCTGTATTCAAGCACTTTTTCTTTATATTCGGCTGCTGTGATGGGCTGTACCTGCGCATTCGCAGATAAAGCACCCAACAGCATACAACCTATTATCAGTTTACTTTTCATATTACTTATTCCGATTTAATCTTAAAGAATATACAATAGGTAACCGGAAGCACGAAGATGGTCAGGATAGTCGATACAAACAAACCTCCCATAATCGTAGCCGCCATACCGGCAAACATCGCATCCCCCAACAAAGGAAGCATACCCAGGATCGTAGTACCCGAAGCCATCGTCACAGGCACGATACGTGTCTTGGTCGCTTCTATGATAGCATTGACAGGAGCCAGTCCACTATCCATCTGGAGACCTATCTCATCGACAAGCACAATGGCATTCTTGATGTTCATACCGATCAGCCCCAATAGTCCCAACATCGCAAAGAAGTCGAGAGACTTTCCGAAGACCAACAATCCCAATACTACCCCGATAAAGATCAACGGAAGCATTGCCATGATCAATACCGGTTTCCGGTAATATTTCGGGAAGAGGAACAGTAAGGTAATATAGATCAGACCAAACATCAAAGGAATGTTAGCTGCAATAGCCTTATTACCTTTATCCTGTTCACTTTGTTCTCCGAAATAAGTCATCTTATAACCTTCGGGAACCTGTATTTGTTTTTGGGCTTCCGTCCAAAGATGACTGAATGCAGCCATCGTGTTGGCACCGCGTTTCGGCTCGCACTGCATCATCATATACGGTTGACGGTTGAAACGCCTTACCACATTGTATTCGTAATCGAGAGAGAAATCGTCGATTACCTGCTCTACCTTGACTGAACGTCCTTTGGCACTATAAACCGGCAACGTCTTAATATCGTTCAGGTTCATAGAGTCGCGGTCGGCATCCTTCATCAGGATAGGCATAAAGACATCGCCTTCACGGTACTCACCGAGCGGAACACCGTTCGTTGCCGAGCGAAGGGAATAAGCCACCTGCTGACGGGTGATACCCAGACGCAAACCTTTTTCCTGCGAATACAACGGCTTCCATACCGGAACTTTATTGCCCCAGCTATCGCGCACTTCCATCACCTGGTCGTACTGGCGGGCTATCTCCTTGACTTTCTCCGTCAAAGCCACCAGAGTATCCACATTATCTCCGATAAAACCGATCTCAATAGCGGCATCGGGCACAGGAGACAAAGCGAACAGGGCCGAACGAGTCAGGATGTTCGGATAGTTTGCTACCATATAATCGTAGAATTTACCTTCTTCCGCTTGTGCATCTTCCGCCTTTTGAGTTTCGATCAATACATTCGCAAAGTTAGGCTTCGGTCCCACCGACGAACTTGCCAGGTAATAACGAACCGGGGAACCTCCCAGGGTAAATGAGTACGATTTGATGTTCTTATTATTACTCAGGTAACCTTCAATCTCTTTCACGCTCTTCTCTACATCGTAGATACTGTAACCTTCCGGGAAGATCAGGTCGGCACGGAAATAAGGCTTGTTCATGATCGGGAAAAAGCTCTGCGGCATGATCCCCATAATAAATAAAGAAAGGAACAAGGTCGCAACGACAGAAGAAACGGTTACCCATCTGCGTTTGATAAGACGGGCCAGAACCTTTTCAAACTTATGATACAGTTTCGTATCGTAAGGATCTTTCGCTTCACCCGGTTTGGCTTCTTTCAGGATAAAGTTACCGAAAGTCGTAGTTTGCGTTAATGCCAATACCCAACTCAAGCCTAACGATACAGCCAATACAATAAACAATGGTTTAACGATCTCGGCTACAGCGGCAGGTGCCAGGTACATCGGCAGGAATGAACAGACTGCAATAAAGGTTGCACCCAATAAGGCCCATTGTGGCTTGGTTGCTCCGTCTACCAAAGCCTGGTAGCGGGATAACCCACGCTTGATACCTACCTGCGCATTATCTGTTACCACAATCGCATTATCCACCAGCATACCCATCGCGATGATAAATGCAGCCAGCGAAGTTCGGTTCAGTCCGACACCCCAGATAAGCATAAGCAGCAATGTACCCCCTACGGAGAAGAGCAGCGAACTACCCACGAGCATGCCGGCACGCGATCCCATTACAAGGAAAATCACTACAATAACGATCAACAACGATTCGAGCAGGTTAAGGATAAAGCCGTTGTTCGCTTCATCGGCAATCTTATTTTCCGGATAGATGGTCTTCAAATCCATGCCGATAGGAAAAAGCCGTTCCATTTCTTCCAGATGGGCAGCGACATCATTACCGACAGCCACTACGTCATCATTCGGTCCTGTTGCCACCCCTATACCAATAGCTCGTTTGCCGTCCACACGCATCAGGTTGGAAGGAGGATCCATATAGCCACGTTCAATAATAGCAATATCACCCAGACGCACTTCACCTCCACTTTTGGTAACAATCAACTGGTCGCGTATATCCTGTATATCTTTATAAGTACCCTCAGTTCTCAACCGCAACTGATAGCTGCCGGTATTGATATCACCGGTATTGACCAACAGGTTTTGTGTTTGCAGTACCTGCTGGATAGAGTTAGGGTCAATCCCCAGGTTAGCCAGTTTCGGTACCGAGATCCTTACATTGACAACTTGTGTCTGTTCACCAAACAGATACACCTTCTGTACGCCAGGTACCGGAGACAATTCAGTCTTGATCTTTTGCGACCAGTCACGCAGTTCGTCATAAGTAAATCCATCATCGGCAGTCAAGGCATAATAGATACCGAATACATCACCAAAGTCATCACTGACCGATATGGAAGAGGCACCGCTCGGAAGGCGGGGTTCTATATTTGCCACCTTACGGCGAAGTTCATCCCATTTAACAGGCATATAGTCAGGTGCAAGCGTCGGTTGCAATTCGATCGATATCTTCGACATCCCGAAATAAGACTCCGACTTAATCTGATACACATCCGACATAGACTGTATCTCTCTTTCGATCGGTTCGGTAATCAGTTTTTCCACTTCAAAAGGAGTTGCTCCCGGATATTGCGTAACCAACACAGCCTGTTTGATTACAAAGGGGGCGTCCTCCTTCTTCGGCAGTTTGAAGAAAGAGTATATACCGCCAATCAGCATCACAGCCAGAAAGAAGTATATAATCTTACTATTCTCTAAGGAATATTTTGGAATATTCATTGTTTATCTTCTTAATCTGTTAATACTTTTACTTGTTGTCCGTCTACAAGGCGGGTTGCTCCGGCAGTAACGACACGTTCTCCGGCTTTCAATCCTTGCAGAATGATCACGTTGTCTTTACCAACCAGTTCTCTTACCGTGATCTTGCGGCGTTCAACCTGCTGGGTTTGTGGATTAAAGACAAAAACGAACTTATCGCTACTGTTCGCTTCGTCGGCAACAATAGCAGACAGGGGTATTAATACAGCTCCTTCGTTGAAACTCTGGCTTTCGATATTCAGTACAACGCGGCAAGAGAAACCTACGGCTACCTTATACTTATTGAGATCGAATGCAGGATCGTCGATATACAGGAATACAGGAACACCGGAACCGTCGGGAGACGCTTCCACATATTCTTTTACTTTAGCCTTGAAACGGATGCCTTTATAGTTGTCAAACTCCACATAAATCGTATAAGGAGTCGAGAAATAGGTAATGTTCGTTTCCGGCATTGTAAACTGGATTTGCAGTTTATTAGGATTAATCAGGCAGACAATACCCTGCCCCATCTGTACCTTCTGATAATTCTCTACATACTTCTTCTGGATAAAACCGTCAAAGGGAGCACGAAGCTTGGTTTGCTCCAATGTATTCTGAGAGTTTTCAAATGCAGCCTGGGCATTGGAATAAGAAGCTTTTGTCGTTTCATATTCCTGCTGGGAGATCGCTTGCTTCGCCAGCAGTCTTTCAGCACGTTGCAACTGGGCTTGTGCAGTTTGGAAGGAAGCCTTCTTTGCTTCAAAATCCCACTTGAAATCCTGAGGGTCCATTTCTGCTACTATTTGTCCGGTACGTACTTTCTGCCCTTCTTCCACGTTCAGGGAGATCAATGGTCCGGACATTTTAAACGCCAGGTCACTGAACTGGTCAGGAGATACTACACCACTGAACGATTTCTCCACCACATTTAATGATGCTACTTCAGTCAACTTTACCGGACGAGGCCCATGCTCTTTCACCGGCGGTTGGCTACAAGACATCAATGCTGCCAATACAAAAACGGGAATTAATTTACCATTCATGATAACTTGCATTTACTTATTTAGTTATTTGTTAATTATATGCTAATACAAAGTCATATAATACTATGTGTTAAGTCATAGCATTACAACATTCATTTTTTTATAATTGTTCGGATATTACCTACCTTTTTATCAGCGGAATACCATTTGCTTGTACATAATTAAAAGGACCAACTGTCCCAGTCAATTTTTGCTTCCATTACTTTTTCCTGTTCATCAGGAACGGCCGGGAAGAAATCTATTCCCGTTACTTTCTCTACACTATCAACAGGGATTGCCATAGATCTCAATGCTGTATTCTTATAGTCCCTGTTCTCAAAAATAAATCCGATAGCCTTATACTCATCGCCGGAAACATAACAAATCACTTTGTAAAATGCACCGGGTACTCCTATCCTGTTCTTTCCCATACGCTTCATGTCGTCTGTCATAACAGGACCGGTAGCAATCAATAAAGCTCCGTAATCGTTCGCCCACATCCGGCTTAATTCTTCCAGATCTTTCCAGATTCCACGATTCAATGCCGGCTTCTGCGGACAAATATTACTCAGATAAAACGATTCGCGCATTGCTTTAGCCGACCATTTCATGTCACCCGCCGGAGCCAAATGGCCACGGTCGTAGCCCGTACGGGTATAATCATCGTTGGTAGCAGTAGCTCCTTTTACCAACGGATCAGGAACGAACTTGTTCGAACGTTCCGTCTTTTTACTTTTTGCTTCTTCGGGAGTCAATTCATAGGCAACCCAGTTTGCTATTTTGTAATCAGAATTATATGATACGGTATATCCTTCATGGCGAATTACCTGTTCAGACCGTTTAGCCTGCAACTTGGGTATCTCTGCGTTTGCTGGGATTTTGAAGGTCGTTGTTTTGGGACGGGGAGGCTTTATTGAGGATGACTCATCTTTTTTCTTTTGCTCAGGAACCGGCTTTTTCGGAGTTGCAGGCTTCTTCTGCTCTTTAGCAACTGTTTTTTGCTGTTCCTTCACAACTGGTTGTTTTCCGGTTACAGGATACAGATAATCATATAAAAATAAAACGCCTATCAGACAGGCAAGCAGTATAGAAATAGCGACAAATACCCGTTTGACAGCCAGAACAAACGATGATACCTGTTTTTTCTTCTTCCTCGATTTCGACTTTGTTTTACTTTTTCCTTTCACCATCGACCAATAGCCTCACATTATCCCCGGCAAAAGTAGATAATGTGAGGCTACCAAACAATATATAAATCTTAAATCTATTCGTCAATATTACTATAAAAAGTGCCCGTATTAAAAGGGACACTTTAAATTGTGGGCTCCAGGACCAACTTTATAAGCTTTTCCTTTGGGCGAAATCACTATTGCAGTTGTTTGTTCGGGTACCTGAATTTCAACAAGAATATTACGCCCCGATTTCCGTAAATCTACTTTGATTTCACCATAATGAGTCGCTACCGTAGCTGACGCTTCTGTCAAAGAACCCATCTGGGGCTTTACCTGGAAAGTTTTAAATCCGGGCGAAGTCGGCTCTATGCCACAGACTTTCTGGCTGAGTAGTGTTAACGGACCACCACTCCATGCATGATTGATCGTTCCGCCACCAAAGCCATCGACTCCTACTCCCCAGCCTTCAAACAAGGTCGTATATTCCTTATAACCTAACATACCGGCATATCGATCCCGCATACGCTGCAACGCAACATCCGGAGCCCCAATATGGAAAAGAGCCTCCAGTACATATTTTTCCATATACGGACTGGCATGATACTCTTTCTTCAGCAGTTTCAATATAAAAGGATATTTATCTTTCGAGGCCAAACCGGAAAGGACAGCCATTGCCTGTGCCCGGTCGTCATTCTCACCATGATAACCGGGAGAACGATAGGCTGTTCCTGTCCAGAACTTCGTATTGAAACATTTCTCAATGCTATACATCATACGGCCGATCTCATCGGCATCGGCCTTCTTCCCTAATTGAAGGGCAAAAACTTTTTCTGCTTTCAGTGCGAGATAGTACCAGCAATTGGTCAGTACTCCCATGTCTATCTGTTCACCCCAGTCGCCCCAGCTCCATTCTCCGCTACGTTCAACAGGCAGGCCGCTTTTGTCGACCTTCCAGGTTTCGTGCAGGTAACGGTGCAGACGGTCGTAGATAGCCGGAATGAAAGTACTGTCGCCGCTATAATAATATTGGGTATAAAAACCGTACCAACCGACAGAAGCCAGTATCTGTAAAGGTAGTTCCTTCGACCAGTTACCGGCAGGAACCGGAGCAAACAGCGAACCATCGGCACGCTGCCAGTTCATCAACTCATGGATACCCTTTACGGCCAATTGATGAGAAGAGGTAGACAAAGCATAGAAAGCTTCACCCAGTTCGTTCACTTCATCTCCCCACCACTGAGCACGCTCACGTTCGGGACAGTCCATATAGTTGTCGCGCATCGTTATATATAATGTACGGGCTGAACGCTTCCATAGTTCATTCAGGAAAGGATCGTTACACCGGAAAGCTCCGGCAAATTCGGTATCATATCCCGTTTCACGGTATTTCACATCCAATACCTTTACACCTTCAGGGATAATGTACCACATTTCGTGGCCGCTTATCCATCCATAACTTTCATATTCCTGTACTCCTTTACGAGTGATGTATTCGGCACGAATATTTTCCGGACCACCTCCCCGATAGTTATCAGTCTGCATATGGATCGTCTTGCCTTCGGATGCTTCCACTTTCAGATAGGGTGTGAACTGACAATTGTAAGGCAGGCGGCAGAACAAAGTATCACCCTTTGCCGACTGCCGAACATTTGGATATGCTTTCAAACCAAAATCTTTAAACATCGGTATCGGACGTTCCACCAGCTTACCCAATGGAGCCTTTCCTACTACACACGCAATTTCTGCACCCGGGAAACCACCGTTAAAACCAGGCCGGTTCCAACCATCCATTGCTATCCGGGCATCAAAACGGATATTACTTTCCGACAAGCGATAATTCGGGAAAGGAGCTTCCGTATTTTGATAAGCATCATAAACGGAACATGCCCAACTCTTATCCGAAATAATCTCTACTCCGGGTGCAATGGCTTCAAACAATAAAGCAGCCATTCCACTGTTGACATGGCTGAAACCATTCTTTCCGAAATGCCACACCAAAACAGCAAGCGTGTTCTCTCCTGAAACAAGATAAGGAGCAATCTCCACCGAATCATAATAGGTATCGTAGGGAGAAGGACCACGTTTCAAACCGCCTTCAAAGACAACCATACGTCCGTTGATCCACAGCCAGTATTTACTGTCGGCAGCGATATGGGCTGTCAGAGTAGTCGGTACTTCATCTATAGATACGGTCTTACGATAAGCTAACCAGGTGTTGCTTGCACTTTGACATCGTTCTGTGTTGATACATTGTGCTTTCCAGTCGTTTTTTGTCTCTGCTGAAGCGAAAATACCGATACATGCGAGTAACAGAAGATATTTTTTCATCTCATTGCGATTTAAGGTATATACTATTTACTATTTTCCAGAATTACCCGTACACCCGTCGGAGCTTTTATATCGCTCTTTATCTTGCCGTCCGTCCCTTTTTCATGGCGGATAGTAATGATTCCTTCAGGTGTAGGAAAAGTACCTTCCACCCAATCCAAATCTCCCAGATACGGAGTGATACGAACTACACGACAACCGGGTTCCACAACCTGTACACCCAGTACATATTCGCTCAGCCAAGCTGTCGGACCGGAAGCCCAGCCATGACACAGGCTATGACGGAAGCCTTTATAACAATAGTCGCCATAATCGCCATGAATGTCTTTCTTCCCTTCCGGAACGAGTTCGTCAATAGCTGCTGCATCAGGCAACCAGGCCATATTAAAATCTTCCCAGAACGTAGTAGCCCCCAAGTCGATCATCGCTCCCCAATACTGACGGATCACATCTATCGCACCCTGATAGTTGCCGGCAGTTGCCATGGCACGCAACATATAATAACCATAGAAAGTAGAAAAGCCTTGTGCTCCGTTTACCGAAAGGTATTTTTTGTCGGCCTCTTCCGGTTTCATCAGTCCGGCTAATGCCAGTAAAGCAGCAGCTTGTTTAGAACCCGGTGCGTCCGGTGCTATTTTCGACTTAAGTAGTGTTTTTGTTACCTGAGGGGCAACCTTTATCATTCTTTTTGCTGTTTCCAGGCATTCGGTAGCCAGGGTTTCATCACCTAACACAGTACACAATTCGCCACCGGCTTTCATCGCTTGCAGAACCAATGCCTGTAAACCGGCATTGATTGCTTCCGGATTCTCACTGGAAGGCCAGTCCAGAAAACGCCATCCGTCCAGCTTCTCATGCCCGCTGGCATCTACTTTCGACAGCAACTGACGTAATAGGCCACTCAGATAAGGTTGTTGTTCTTTCAGATAGGTTTTGTCGCCCTGGTAATAATACCAATCGCGCTGGATCAGTAACCACCAGATTGAATAAGCACTGATCCCGTTCATCCAGTCGGGAAGCGGAGTAGCTTCACGGATCAGGTCAAGGCTTTTGGGAACGACTTCATTATAACCGAAAACGGAATTGATCGTCATGACTTCCGGGTGCATATCTCCCAGCCAGACCAGGCGGTCGCGCTTGATGCCATCCCACAGATATTCCTGCATATTCAGATGGACGGTGTAAGCCCCGGTCTGCCAGATCTTGTTCAACCGCTCGTCGCTGCTTCGGAATGATCCTTTATATGAAATATCGCGATAAGTGGAAATAGCACGCACCTCTTTTAAATGCAATTCGGTAGAGTCGTCAATAAGATCGATACGGGCAAAGCGGAAGCCGGAATTACCTATTTCCATTACTCCCATCCAGGGGAGTGAAACGATACAGTCACGCATGGCATGGTCGTTACTCGCCCCATTCTTTCCATCGATCTCACACATGGTTTCGCTTACAGATTCTCCCAGGCGGATACGCACCGAAATGGGTTTATGATCCGGGAAACCGCCCGTTACAAGTTGGATACCTCCTTGCAGTTCCTTGCCAAAATCAAACAGAATAGCGGGATGTTTCCCTTTCGTACTCTTCAATTTACAGATTGTACGATCCACCAATCCAGCCTGTCCGTTACCCGGTAAAAGCAAATTATCGGCATCTTGTATTTGTTCGCTGTGTTGCTGCCATACGATACGCGTTGGAGAAAGATATTCACGTATACGGCTGTCCCGCTGCCGGGCTGTTGCCGACAGGGTACAAAATAAAGTAAAGAGTATAAGTATCTTTTTCATGGTCTTTTTCACAAACTAGTCTGAATAATCGGAAGATGTGTCAGAAACGTATTTCCGACACACCGTCTTCATATCATTTATATTTATAATCCAAAAGCAGGAACGAGATCGTCCAGTTGCTGGTCGGTCATTCCTACCGGTTCATATCCGGCCATACGGGCACTGATATAGATTTGGGCTGATTTACTCAGCGTATCGATAGCATCGAAGCATTCGATCAGGTCTTCACCCACTGCCAGTATCCCGTGTTTTTCCCAAAATACGACATCATGCTTTTCGAGTTGCCGGATCGTGGCATGCGCCAATTCAATCGTTCCGGGGATTTCATAAGGGACAATCCCTACTCCTTTCGGCACGATAATACGACATTCGGGGATCATACTCCACAAAGTACGGGTCAGCACTTTCGATTCGAGGAAAGGTTTGCAATGCGTCATACCGATCAGTTCGGTCGGATGGGTATGCAGAACGACTCTGTTGTCGCGTCCCAACGAACGAAGATAATTATGCATCATCAGGTGAGAAGGTAATTCAGATGTTGGCCTGACAGGTTGTTCGGCAATGATATCATAACTTTTCCCATCGGCTGCTATACGTATCAGCGCACCGTTGGCAAAGGGATCTTGTGCCACATAACGCATGCGTTTACCTGTTCCGGTAACATAAAACACATTTCCACCGAGGGAGGCCATCGCTTCCTGCAATTCGATAGCCGGGGCCAGTGCCGGTAATGCCATTTCGTCGTCAGTCAGCAAACCGGTCAAGTTTACAGATATATTCCCGCCGTTACGTTCGGCCCATCCTTTTGTCCAAAGATAACCGGCCACTTCGGCGATACGTCCTATTTCAGCCATCAGAGGGCTGTTGTTTCTAATTGTTGTCATTTTTTATTTGATGTAATTTAAAAATTGTATTAAAATTATTGTTCAATTCTCTGTCGATGCAGATTTTTCCGGGTTATACTTCGTTGTCAGGCCGTCCAAGGCTTCCGGAGTTATGAAAACGATCGTTTTTTAGCTCCGGAGGGATTGGATGTATTGCCAACGATCGTTTTTGCCACTCACAAGCTCTTGGAAGTATCCCCAACAATTGTTTTTATCACTCACAAGGCCTCGGAAGTATAGCCAACGATTGTTTTTGCCACTCACAAGGCCTCAGAAGTATTGCCAACGATCATTTTTGCCACTCACAAGCCTTCGGGAGTATTGCCAACGATCGTTTTTGTTATTTATTATCCTAATAAGTTGGGTAATAACAATGAAAATATCAGGATACACATCCCGGATACTAAAACAATAATCGTTTTCCTGCTGACACCTTTCCATTCGTTCAGTACGATACCCCACACATTACTGAATATGACATTCAGCGACATCAGGATACTCCACGAAAAAGCAAGCATGACAGGTGAGTCTGCAAAATAGCTTTTCCCCATCCCCAATCCGAAGAACTGCGAATACCACAGGACACCGGCCAATACACAAAATAAGACATTATTCAGTAATATCTTTCCTGTAACGGAGAAATAATCCTTTCCCGATTTATTTTTAATATTCTGAAATATACAGTAAACAGCATTTGTCAGGAAGCCACCCATTGTAACCAACAGGATCACAGGATTCAAAGCAAACAATTCGCTGGCTCCAGAGGTCTTTGCCTTTTCCAGTATCGGAGTTCCGGATTCAAGCCCCAGATTAAAACAGGCGCTCATCACACCCGCCAATAGCGCAACCAGCAATCCTTTTGTCAGGGCAAAGTCTTTCACGGCCGCCTTCTTCTCCTCGTCCGTCATGTTGCGGGCACGCAGGCTACCGGCATAACCTATCACTGCGATGCCAGCCAACGTTACGCAAACACCCAGTAAAAGAATCAATCCGTCACCATGAAATAAATCCGTTCCTCCGAATACTGCCGGAAAAAGCGTACCGAAACCGGCGCAGGTTCCCAAGGCAATACTTTGTCCCAAGGCAATTCCCAGATAGCGCATGCTAAGACCGAAGGTCAAACCTCCGACTCCCCACAGCATTCCGTAGATCAGAGCACCGGTACTACCTCCGGCGCTCCATAACTCTGCCAGGCTCTGTCCTTCCGGAATAGCCAGCTGTGCCCCCAGATATGGAAAGACAAGCCAGGCAAAAATGCCCTGTATCAGCCAGAAACTTTCCCAGCTCCAGTTCTTCACCTTATTGATCGGCACATACGAACTGCTTTGCCCGAAACTGCCGACGGCAATAATTAATAAACCTATTAATATATTCATATTACTACCGCTTGCTTGTTACCTGCGCTTCATATTTTTCTATCTCACCGATATAGTCTTCACCTACGGGTACATCGTTTTTCAGGCAGAACATATCCCATACGGCATTCCATGGAAGGCTCTTTAATTCTTCCTGCAGAGCCAGACGTTCAAATAATTTATCTTCGGCTTCATACTGTTGCAACGTGGCAGACGGTTCAAGCAAGGCTTGCAAGAATGCTTTTTGAGTGGCACGGCATCCGATCACATAAGCTCCGATCCGATTGATCGTTGCATCGAAATAATCAAGACCGATATGTACACGATCCAACGCATTGCAACGGATTATCTCGCGGGAAAGATCCAACAAATCATCACTAAGGATAACTACATGGTCGCTGTCCCAACGGATCGGGCGACTTACATGAAGCATGATCTCCGGAGTAAACAACAACATCGACGAAATCTTGTCGGCAATACTTTCCGTCAGATGGAAATGGCCGGTATCCAACGTTACGATCTTGTTGTTCTTCGCGCCATACCCCAGGTAGAAATCATAAGAGCCTACTGTATAACTTTCCAGACCGATACCGAACAGTTTGGCTTCGATACAGTCTTTCATATGTTTGTAATCGGTTGTAAATATCTCGTCCAATGAATCTTTCAGCAACTGACGATATTTGATACGGCTGGCCGGCACCTCTTTCGAACCGTCATGTATCCACAGGTTCATCATACAAGGATCATTTTGGAATTCCCCCATCGCTTCACTGACAGCACGGCAACGTTTCGTATGTTCGATCCAGAAATCCCGGATCGATTTGTCCGGATTAGCCAATGTCAGGTTCCCGCTCTTCGGATGAGAGAAAGAAGTAGAATTAAAATCGAGTTTCATATTGTTTTCTTTCCCCCATTCCATCCAACTCAGGAAATGAGCCGGCTCCACTTCATCACGGTCTACTTTCTTTCCGCCGAAGTCACCGTATATCTCATGCAGGTTCAATCGATGGGTACCGGGGATAAACGAGTTCGCTTTCAACACATCGGCACGCAACTCGTCTATATTCCGGGCTTTACCGGGATAATTACCTGTCACCTGTATACCTCCCGAAAGCGATCCATCTGGGTTTTCAAAGCCCGTCACATCATCCGCCTGCCAGCAATGAAGCGACAGGCTGATTTTTTGCAATTTCTCCAATGCACTGTTTACATCGACATTCAAGGCTGCATAACGTTCTGCCGCCAAATCAAAAGCCTGTTTTACATTCTTTTCTGTGTTCATGATATTCTTCTTTTTATCGTTTTACTATTTCAATATATCTTTCATAGACTTCTTTCCAGATTATTTCTTCCTGTGGCAGGAATGTTTCCGTATGAACGGATCCGGCTATCAACCGGCGCATTTCCCAACGGGTGGAGACAATACCTGCCGAGCGTGCCTGTATCATCGCATTTCCGATAGCCGTCGCTTCCGACGGGCCGGCTATCACAGGCATACCGATTGCATTCGCTGTAAATTGGTTTAATAAAGCATTTTTTGAACCTCCCCCTATCACATGCAGACAGTCGATACGGAAAGGAGCCATCTCTTTCAGCATACGGATCACTTCATTATAACGAAGTGCCAGACTCTCGAAGATACAACGGATAAACTCGGCATCCGTTACCGGTATTGGTTGCCCTGTTTCTTCACAATACTCTACAATGGCTTTAGTCATGCAGGATGGATTGGCAAAACGGGGATCATCCGGATTAACGAAACGTACAAAAGGCACTGCCTGCCCGGCCATCTGTACGATCTCCGGATATGTATAAGTACGACCGGCCTTTTCCCATTCCTTCCGGCATTGTTCCAACAGCCACATAGCCGTAATATTCTTCAGAAACCGGATCGTACCTTCAATACCACCTTCGTTCGTGAAATTATTTTCGTATGATTCTTTTGTAATTATAGGTTTTTCCGACTCGATCCCCATCAAGCTCCAGGTACCACTGCTTAAATAAGCAAAATGTATATCCTGAGCAGGAACAGCAGCTACTGCCGATGCCGTATCGTGACCTGCCACAGCAATCACAGGTACTTTACCGACACCGGTCTCTTCAGCCAGTGCATCTGTCAATTCGCCTACAAGTGTTCCGGGTAATACCACCTGCCGCACGATAGAAGGCGATACCCCCGCGGCTTCCAGCAAAGAGGCTTCAAATTGTCGGGTAACCGGGTTCAATAGCTGGGATGTGGAAGCATCGGTATATTCACAGACTTTGTTACCCGTTAATAGATAAGACAATAGATCAGGTATAAAAAGTATTTCTTTAGCATTTTTCAAAGGTGCAAATTCCTCCTGTCGGGCAGAATAGAGTTGAAAAAGACTATTGAAGTTCATAATTTGAATACCGGTCAGACGATACACTTCTTCACGCGAAACCCGCTGAAAGTATTTCTCCGGTATCCCTTCCGTATACGGGTCACGATAGGCCCGGGGTAATCCCAATAAAGTACCGTCCGGGGCCAGATAACCAAAATCGACTCCCCAGGTGTCGATACCGATCGAGTCGGGTATGATCTGTTGCTGTGCACAAAGCGAAAGACTTTTCTTTAGTTCTTCATACAGATTGTATATATTCCAATAGTATTTTCCATGTAATTCGAGCAGGTTATTTGGGAAACGATGAATCTCCCGCATTTCAAATTTGCCATTAATTAGTACTACCAAGACAGCTCGTCCGCTGGTTGCACCTATATCAAACGCTAAAAAGGTATGTTTCTTCATGATATAACAAAGTTATTTGTTTATTGATAGCAAAAGTATATGGTTAATTACTATATTTGCTTACGAAAATGATTTTAAACCTTTCAATTCTGACATGAATAAACACATCAGCGACCAACTGCGTTATCTTACCATCGGAACATCAGACGAAGACTGGGGAATTGTTGTTACCACCATTGGTTATCAATTTATCCCACCTAAAAGTCAGTACCCGTTATCCTGCCATCCGGAAAGTTATAATTTCAAACCGCAGACAGGACGTATCCTGAACGAATATCAGCTTGTTTATATAACGAAGGGAAGTGGTTACTTCTCTTCCCAATCCTGCAAGATGCAGAAAATAAATGCAGGAACCATGATCTTGCTCTTTCCCGGAGAATGGCATAGCTATTATCCGGACAAAGACAGCGGATGGGATGAATATTGGGTCGGTTTCCGGGGAATACATATAGATAAACGAGTAGAGAAACGTTTCTTCACGAAAGAAGAACCGCTTCACAAAATAGGATTAAGTGCAACTATTGTAGGATTATATGAAGATATATTAAAGTTTGCCTCACAAGAAAAATCAGGATATCAGCAGATGATATCGAGCATCGTACTTCATATATTAGGAACGGTTTATTATAAAAAGAAGAATAGTTCGTTCACGAATACATATGTAGTAGACAAGATCAACGAAGCTCGTATCCTGATGAAAGAGCAGATAGAGAATCCGATGTCACCAGAAGAGATCGCCTCACAATTAGGATTAGGTTATTCCTGGTTCCGCCGGATGTTCAAAGAATATACAGGCGTTTCACCCGCCCAGTATCAGTTGCAGCAAAAATTGCTGAGAGCAAAAGAACTTCTTACGGGGAGCAATCTGAATATATCGGAAATCGCTTATAACCTGAAGTTCGAAAACGCCGGTCAGTTCTCCACCTTCTTCAAAAAGAAAGAGGGCGTTACGCCCTCCGAGTTCAGGGAGAGGGCACATTAGATTTGTATTAATGATTCGTTCCTTCAAAGAGGTCGTGATCTTCCTTCTTCTGCGAAGATTTTGCTTTAAAGTTATTGAAGGTGTAACTTAACGTCAGAGTAATAAGCGGATAATTCGGACGGATGCGAGTAATCGATTGCAAGTCGGATGTGGTGATCTTACTTACATAACGGGCCGAGTTGAAAACGTCACGAAAAACCAGTGTAGCCGAAAGTTTACGTTTCATCAACTGCTGACGGACCGCCAGGTTGACATACCAGAAAGCATCCGTACGTCCCTGAGTAGTAACAGAAGGCCCCACAAAGTTTCCATCCAATTGGACACGGGTGGATTTACCCAGATCAAAAGCATTGTTCCAAATAATATCGTAGTTGGTACTTTTTTCGTTCGTGCCGTTCAACTTATACTGGTTCTTTACTTTATAATGATACAGGCTACCGTTCAGATTCACATTCCACCAATGGGTCAACTGCACCTGGCCGCTCAGTTCCAGCCCGGTCGAATAATCGTGACCGACATTGGCCATAGAGTCGAGCGTTACACCTGCTTCATAAGGGACACGCAGACGTTCGATCTTATCTTTACGGCTACGATGGAACACTGTGGCGGAAACGGTATGTTCGCCTATATTCTTCTTATAGTTGAGTTCAAAGGAGTTAATGTATTCGGAACGGATATCCGGATTACCGATCTCCGCAGAGTAGTAATCGCGATAAGTAATATAAGGTTCCATAAAGAAAAGCTCCGGTCGCGTGATACGGCGTGAATAGGAAGCCATCAGTTTATGATCTTTCGGGAAAGTATATCCTAAATGAACTGAAGGGAAGAATTCGAACTTATTATATTCACGATCCTTGCCGGGGATAGAACTACGAAGCACACGGTGTGTATGTTCCCCTCTTACCCCTGCCTGAAAATCGAATGATTTATAACTATCCCCCACAATAGCATAGATCGAATTGATCCCGTGCTGGAAATAGAAGGTATTATAAATATCATCGCGCCAGTAGAATTCTTTTTTCTCCGGACTCCAGAACTGCATGCTGTAATCGCCATCCTCCAGATAAGAAAAATATTGGTAACCGGCTTCGATATGTCCGGTCTTGCTATACGGATAGATGTAATCAAGGTTCCCACGCACCGTCCAACGATGTTCGTCTTCCCAGGCACGGTGACCTTGTTCACGTTCATTCTTTTTATTGAACAGGTCGCTCTGGAAATATTCCATGGCATCGCCACCATATTTGAGGTAAAAGCTACCGGTCAGTTGGTGACCTTTATCATTGAATTTATGATCGAAGCCTACGTTTCCCTGGAAATATGTTTCGTGGAGATCGTAATCGTCGCGACTGTAATAATCGCCGTTAGCAAAAGGTTTATCATCGACTACACGTTCTTCGGTATAATCCAGGTCTCCTTTGCGGGTACGTCCGCCGTAGCCACCTTCCAGATCTACATTGAAGGTTGTGTTAGGTAATGTATACATCCAGCCGGCTTTCAGAGAATAGTTGAAGTTATTACTTTCGCGTGGACCGTTGGAATGTGATGTCGTTGCTGTATCGGCTACGATCGTTGTCTTTTCCTGATCGAAATGGCTTTTACGCAAACGGTCGGTCCATCCACCTCCGAAATACAAACGGGAAGCTTTGTTCTGCTGGGTTAGTAAGAAGTCTACCCCCCGAGAGAGAAAAGTACTTCCGGTCAGGTTGACCATACCGCTGAACCCATGTTGTGCATGCTTCTTTGTAATAATATTGATGATACCCACATCGCCTCCCGTATCATGCCGCGCAGAGGGCGTTGTGATGATCTCTATGTTTTCAATATGTCCGGAAGGTATTTGTTCCAAAGCCTGCGTACCACTGAATACACTTGGCTTTCCGTCCACATAAACTGTAAATCCTGTGCTTCCGCGGAAGGATACTTCCCCTTCTGCATCTACACGGATAGACGGTGTATTCTCCAAGATATCGACAGCCGTACCGCCGCTTGCCAGCATATTCGACGAAGCTTCGATCACTTTCTTATCCAGTTTGTATATTACCTGCTTCTTTTGGGCTACCACTTCAACCTCTGCCAGGCCTACTTCCAGCGGATTCATGGCAATCGTACCCAGATCGACCACTGAAGACGAAGAGGATAAGACAATATCCGGCCGGGTAAACAGGTCGTAACCTACCAGACGGATCATCAGGCTATATTCACCGTTTTTTACTTCTGCAATTCCAAAGCTACCATCCATATCGGGTAAAGCATGGAACACAGGATTAGTATCTCCTTTCTTAAAAAGGAGAACATCTGCAAAATCTAATGGCTTATTGGTCCCGGCATCCACAATTTTTCCCTTAATACGGGATATCGGAGCAGCAGTTGCAGACAGAGACACACACAATAAGGTCACAATGAGATAAAAACACTTCTTCATTTCTTCACATCAGTCAATTGTTAACAAGTCACGAAGATAGTATTTTCATCACTTCTTTGCAATTATTCAGGCTATTTCTCTAATAAATGCAGATATTTGCCATATCCCTCCTCTTCCATTTTATCTTTGGGAATAAACCGCAGGGAAGCACTATTAATGCAATAACGTAATCCACCCAGTTCGGACGGACCATCGGTAAACACATGTCCCAAGTGAGCATCACCTGTATGACTGCGCACTTCTACCCGTGTCATTCCATGGGATTTATCGAGGTTTTCCTTTATCAAATTCTTGTCGATTGGTTTAGAAAAGCTGGGCCAACCGCAACCGGAATCGAATTTATCGGCAGATATAAACAAAGGTTCTCCTGTGGTAATATCGACATAAATACCTTCGCGGAATTCATTCCAATATTCGTTACGGAAAGGATGTTCGGTTGCGTTCTTTTGGGTTACGGCATACTGCTCGTCCGATAATGTCTTACGCAAAGTGGCATCATCCGGTTTCTGGTAAGTAACCCCTTTGACTGCATGGACATTCGCTTTTTTGGCATACTCAAACAATGACGGATCGATATGACAATATCCTCCCGGATTTTTATCCAAGTAATCCTGATGATATCCCTCTGCTTTATAGAAATTAGACAAAGGCTCCACTTCGACTACAATCGGTTTCTTATAGTTTACGGACAAATCTTTTATTACCTGCACTATTATTGGCAAATTATTTTTGTCAGTATAGTAAATTCCAGTACGGTATTGTGTACCTCGATCACCTCCTTGGCGATTCAGGCTGGTCGGATCGATCGTCTTAAAATAGAGGTCTATCAGAAGTGCAAGGTCTACTTCCTGTGGATCATAACTTACTTTTACGGTTTCGGCAAAACCTGTATCACCTGTACAAACTTGCTGATAGGTCGGATTTGTCGTATGACCGTTGGCATAACCCACTTCTGTACTTTTCACACCGTTGATCTGTTTCATGAAATGCTCTGTGCCCCAGAAACAACCTCCTGCAAAGTATATTTCACTTAGATTCTTCATTGACATATCATTTTGTTTATTTGATTTTTTACTTGTTTCATTTTGTGCATTACACATAAATACACCACTTATCATTAATACTAGAGCTATAACTACATTCTTCATAAATCTTGAATATATATGATTTGTATTCCTATTCTCTGAAAAGAATGTTACACACAAATATAAAACAAAAATTAGCCCCGAAAGGTTAACAATCCCCGGATATCTGATAATTTAAAATAGATAAAATGATAGGAATAAAAGGAATTACGCGGAGAGAGCGGGATTCGAACCCGCGAAACCCTTTAGGGGTTTACACGCTTTCCAGGCGTGCCTCTTCAACCACTCGAGCATCTCTCCTTTTGGGAAGGTTGGAGAAGGACATACAGCCCTCCATAAAATAAAAAAGCAGCTTTTATGCTGCTTTGCGGAGAGATAGGGATTCGAACCCCAGGAACCTCTCGGTTCAACGGTTTTCAAGACCGCCGCAATCGACCACTCTGCCATCTCTCCAATAAATCAAAATTAACGCCAAAACCTTTTCCAGTCTTGCTTTTCAATGCCTTGGCCTCTCTTGTTTACGGGTGCAAAAGTAGAGAAAAGAATAATACGTTCCAAATATTTAGGAACTATTTTCTATATTTTTTTCTTTTTCAATTGATACAAAGCTTCCTCATATCATTTAAGTTTCTTATAATCTTAGTATTATAAGTTACAGATCAGTTCGCGTTGCTTTTCAAAAAATAGTATTCGTTGTCTTTCTCCACTTACCGAAATCATAATAGAAGAACGGATCAGCGCACGTAGCCATTTGCGTAACTTATCGTAAGTACCTTCATCAAGCGAAGCTACCGAACTGAGTATAAAGGTTTTTATCATACTTATATGATAATTTTTCACCTGTACACACCAATAACTAGTATCAAAATTAACGCTCGATATATAAAGAAAAACTTTATTTCCGGTCTCCTCAAAATAGCCATGGGTAGCTAGTGCTTCCATTTCATTGAGAAGCCTCAACAACTCTTCTTTCAGCAATCTTACTTCTTCAACTGTAATCAGATGGATGCTCTGAAAATAATTGATATCATTCACCAAATAATGAAAAATCAAAGGATCAAGTATGTAGTAAGTATTCCGGATGTATCTCGACTCGCCTACCCCTGCCAACTGTATTCCTTCAAAACGTTCCGTTACATCAATGTCCTGAAAACGTTTTGACTTTCCGGGACCTCCACACTGATACATCCACTTGAAAAGATAAAAACGGGAGATATACTTATATTTCATATAGAGTTGTTGCGGAAGGATATTCGTACAATCGATTAGTTCAGATTGCTCATCCTCACGTGCCAAACCAAGTATATCAATATATTGCTCAAGCATTTCGTAATCGATATCGACCGGATTTACAAAGTCTACCAGTTTTAATTGAAACGGTTTGCTTTTTGCTGTTACCGTACCGATCAGATTATCTAAAGAAATTCCGAATTCATTCGCTATTGTGACAATCTCTGCAAATGTAAAAGCGACCTC
This sequence comes from Parabacteroides leei, assembly GCF_023369805.1. Lineage (NCBI taxonomy): Bacteria > Pseudomonadati > Bacteroidota > Bacteroidia > Bacteroidales > Tannerellaceae > Parabacteroides > Parabacteroides leei. The sequence goes on along the minus strand of NZ_JAMBQG010000006.1, from coordinate 245,353 downwards.
TCCTCTTAAACGCCTGTAAACAGCCTCCTTTTCGATACACAACAAATCGACTAGTGTATTCACAAGGACTGTTCTCTGGGGGATTTTCTCTCTGACCGCATTGAGAAGATTATCATACAAAAGATCCTTTTTCATGCCACAGAATTATAAGTTTTGATATTAATAGACTCACCGTTTTCTCACGCAAAGATAAATAAGGAACTTATAAAAATGACTCTTAATAACCTGACAATAGGACAATTGCCATCTAAAAAAAGACTAATAAAACAAGTAGCCTTTGAATTTGGGCGACCCTATAAAATGGGGTTCCTTCGTTAATAATACATAACCCTCTTCACATAAAAGTTTATAAAGTATTTATAATTACATGCTGCTCCTCAAATTTGCAACTATGATCCTATTGGGAATCTTTTCCCGTATTACATTCAGGATAGTATCAGCATCATTTTATCTATATCAAAACAACTAAAAGATTATAGTTTATCATTTTTAATGACAGAAATCGTAACATTTTCAAGAAGGCTCCCTAATTCATCAAAATAGGCGGTAAATAAATTCCTACTTTTTTCAGTTTGCTATTTATATATACTTAAATACTTGCTATCAGGCGTCTTTTATCAAAAAGATCGCAAAGATTATCGCGAACCAGTAATTATAAAGCGGTAAAAAGGGGATGCTGCTTTAAAGGGCTGTCCGTTTTGATAACAGGTTGTGAAATCTACAAAACGGCGGCCCTTTTTCTTTCATAGATTAAAAGACATTGTTTATCTTCGTAAACTAAAATTATACAACACATGAATATCAATAAAATATATCTATTCATATTCTCACTGTCTCTCCTACTTTCTTCCTGTATCAAAGAGAATGGAGACGAAAGCTCCATTAACTACGTCAATATCAACGACCAAGTCCCTCCATTTGCCGTAGAGGATGCCCAAGAGGAAACATTCAACTCTAAACAGTTTCTCGGCAAAGAGTCTTTACTGGTGTTTTTCGGAACATATTGCCCTGACTGCAAAAAGGTATTGCCAGTGATAGAAGAAGTATGGAAAGAACTAAAAGACGACCCTAAATTTTTATTGGTAACGATCTCACGTGAAGAACCAACCGAAACCGTATCCAGATACTGGAAAGACAATCAATTTACAATGCCTTTCTATATAGATCCTACCCATGGTGACGTTTTCTCTCTCTTTGCCAACAATACAATCCCGCGAATCTATGTTATTAATCCGGATAACAAAGTTGTCTGGATGTCTGTTGAATCTCTGGATATTTCCGCCAAAGAGTTGATTCAGAAGATTAAAGGATCAAAATAGAAGAGTAACCGTATAAAAACAAAAATGTCCGTAAAATTAATCTCTACAATTAATTTTACGGACAACTTTTTATAAGAATGGTGCGTAGAATGAGACTCGAACTCACACGCCGTAACCGGCACTACCCCCTCAAAGTAGCGTGTATACCAATTTCACCACCTACGCGAATGGTGCCCAGAACAGGACTCGAACCTGCACGCCTTGCGACACACGCACCTGAAACGTGCGCGTCTACCAATTCCGCCACCTGGGCCTTTCCATTATATAAAAAAGGCGGCCTCTTACCGCTCTTATTATCTGAGAGCGAAAGACGGGATTCGAACCCGCGACCCTAACCTTGGCAAGGTTATGCTCTACCAACTGAGCTACTTTCGCGATAACGGGTGCAAAGATATAGGTATTTTTTTATTTTCCAAAACCGGAAGATACTTTTTTTATACTAATTTTTCCTTCTTCACCCGTTCAAAATCCTATCTTATTTTAATACAGCAACTTCCAGTTGAAAAAAAATCAGATACAGGAAACCAATTCACTGAACAAAGTTGTCATAACAGCTGCAGCCTTGTTCGCTGCAACGATTACGTCAGCTCCGTCATTCACAAAATCGTCTGCAAAATGATATCCTTCATTCGTGATAACCGACATTCCAAATACTCTTAACCCGGCGTGGCGCGCTACAATAACTTCAGGGACCGTACTCATACCGATGGCATCCCCTCCTACGCGACCATAAAAAGCATATTCGGAAGGAGTCTCAAAAGACGGACCGGTTAATCCGACATATACTCCTTTTTTCAAAGGAATGGCGTGTGAATCGGCAATCTCCTCCACCAAATGGACAAATTCGCGATCATAAGCACGGGTCATATCCGGAAAACGGGTTCCAAACAGCTCATTATTCGGACCGATCAACGGGTTCGGCATCATATTAATATGGTCACGAATGATCATCAGATCACCCACCTTGAAAGTATTGTTTATTCCACCGGCAGCATTCGACACCAACAGATTCTTAATACCCAACAACTTCATTACACGAACCGGAAAAGTTACCTGCTGCATGGAATAGCCTTCATAATAATGGAAGCGTCCCTGCATGGCAAGTACCTGCTTTCCGCCTAACTTACCACAGATAAAGTTTCCTTTATGTCCTGCAGCAGTCGAATGCATGAAATGAGGGATTTTGGCATAAGGAATAACAATAGCCTCCTCTATCCGGTCGGCTAAAGACCCTAATCCACTACCCAGAATAATAGCTGTTTCCGGATTCCCGGTAATACGTGCAGCTATAAACGCTGCCGCTTCCTGATATTGTTCGTTCGTATAGTTCATAATATTTCTATTATCGACACATTGCCATATTGCCGTATCACATTATTTATCGTTTCATTAAATCATAGGCAGTTTGAGCCGCACGTTCTATGATCTCATCTTCACCGGGTACTTTCTTGTTTTGCATCAGGACTTTTCCATTACAGATAACCGTATCGATACAATTACCATTGGCTGCATACACCAGGTTTGAGATAAAGTTGAAGTTCGGAGTAAATGCAGGTATATTCAAATCGACCAAAGATAAATCGGCAAGATAACCTTCTATTATCCGACCTGCTTTAAGACCTGCAATAACAGCACCACTTTCCGTGGCTGAATGAAAGATATCACCGGCTGTAACAGCTTCCGGATCTTTCCGCCAGGCCTTTCCTAACAAAGAGGCTAACTTCATGGCTTCAACCATATCCAGATTGTTAGAGGAAGAACAACCGTCCGTCCCTAGTCCGACTGTAATTCCGGCATTCAGCATTTCATTGTACTTGAAGTGCATACCTGATGCCAGCTTCATATTGGAAGCCGGATTATGGGCAACTTTAACTCCATGATCTGCCAGCATCCTTATTTCATCATTATCGATATAAATACCGTGTGAAATAAGTAGTTTGGGAGATAATACACCCAATTTATACAGATAACGTACCGGCGTCAGTCCGAATTGTTTTACAGAGTTTTCCACTTCTCCTTCCGTTTCCGCCAGATGCAACTGAATCAAAACATTATGTTCTGTTGCAAAAGCATGCACCCACTGTAGTAATTCACCGGAAACAGTATAAATAGCATGCGGACCGACAGAAAACTGAACACGCTTGCTGTATCTGTCCATCTCGTCATAAAGCTTCTGGACGGTCTTTTTACTTTTCTCTGCCAGTTCCGGTTGAAAGTGGTCAAAGCAGGCACTGGAAATAACGCCTCTGATACCCATCTCTTCTACAGCCTCTGCGGTTGCATGAAACTTATGGTACATATCAAAAAAAGTGGTTGTCCCGCTTTTTATCATTTCCAGACAAGCCAGTTTGGCTCCCCAATAAACATCCTCTTTTGTCAGCTTGGCTTCGTTAGGCCATATCTTTTCTTCCAGCCAGGGCATCAGCGGCATATCGTCACCAAAACCACGAAACAAGGTCATTGCAGCATGACCATGTGTATTCACAAAACCGGGAATTACGGCTTTACGACGACCGTCTATAACAGTATCGGCTGTTACAGGAAGATTTGCGCCTATCTGTTTGATATATTTGTTTTCTATATAAATATCGGTAGCAATTCCATTCAGTTCAACCTCTTTAATCAATATATTCATACAAATTTCGCTTTCATATTCTTTATCTTCTCATCGCGGATACGTGCCAGCAAGTCTGCTTTCTTATCACGTTTTACTGCCGCATAAGCACAACTTTCCTTTACTTCGACTACGCCGAGATCATCTTTCTCCAAACCGCCTTTCTGGAAAAGAAAACCGACAACATCCTTTTTACTCAGCTTGTCCCGTTTACCGCGGTTGATCGTCAGTGTTACCCATTCCGAACGAAGAGGTTTCCTAGCCTTCTCCGGCAGGAAAAATTCATCCGGTTCACGGGTGATATATTCAGGGACAGTTTCCACTTCGTTCAGGATCATAAAGGCATTTCCTTCCGCATTCATACGGGCCGTTCGTCCGTTTCGGTGGATAAACGCCTCTTCATTGATCGGGAGATGATAATGAATAACATTTTTCACTTCCGGAATATCCAGTCCACGGGAGGCCAGATCGGTGGAAATAAAGACGGAAGCACTGCCATTACGGAAAAGCGACAAAGCCCGTTCGCGTTCCGGCTGTTCCATACCACCGTGGAAATATTCATTATCCACCCCCATCTCGGTCAAGTAATTGCTGACACGTTCCACCGACTCACGCTGGTTACAGAACACCAAAGCCGATTCGCCTTTCAGTTCGCCCAAAAGTTTGTATAGCGTTTCCAGTTTATCCTTGATTGGAGATTGTACGATACGCAAAGTCAAGCCTTTCGCTTCCTTTACACCTGTCAGGAATGACAAACGTACCGGTGCCGTAATACCGGTAAAAGGCGGTATTTCGACAGCTTCCGTTGCCGAAGTCAACACCCTGCGACGCACGCCCGGAAGGTGTGCCAGAATGTCTTTCATCTCATCCTGAAAGCCTAATTCCAGAGACTTATCGAACTCATCCAGAATCAGTGTCCGGACAGTATCCAAATCGATATTACCCCGTTCCAGATGGTCGAGGATTCGTCCCGGAGTTCCGATCAATACGGTCGGCGCATGTTCCAGACTCTTCTTTTCCGTCCGGATCGGATGACCGCCATAACAGCAATTCACCTTATATCCGGCACCCAGAGAACGGAATACCGTCTCTATCTGTAAAGCCAGTTCACGCGACGGAGCGATGATAAGCGCTTGTATCTTTTTCTCCTCGTCAGTCAATGTAGTAAGCAAAGGCAGCAGGAATGCCAGGGTTTTACCTGATCCCGTCGGACTAAGCAAAACCATATCTTTGGTTGTACCGGCATCGAGCACGGCCTGCTGCATTTCATTCAACGCCTCGATACCTGTATTCGATAAGGCACGGGCTACAATCTCATTTTGTGTCATTTATATTCTTTATAAAATTCGGCAACCGATTCAATCCCTTTATAGAAAAAGTCCAACATGCAACTCTCGTTAGGAGAATGAATAGCGTTCTGTTCGAGCCCGAAGCCCATCAGGACGGTCTTTATACCTAATACCTGCTCGAAAGTGGAGATAATAGGAATACTTCCTCCACGACGTACAGCCAGCGGCTTCTTTCCGAAAGCAACCGTACAAGCTCTCTCCGCTGCCTGGTAAGCAGGCAGGTCGATCGGACAAACATAACCCTGTCCACCGTGTTTCGGTGTGACTTTTACCTTAACACAGGCAGGAGCCACTTGGTTTATATAATCTTCGAATAGCTGAGATATTTTCGTATGATCCTGATGCGGAACCAACCGGCAGGAAACTTTTGCATAGGCTTTCGACGGCAACACGGTCTTGCTTCCTTCTTCCGTATAACCGCCCCAGATACCACAGATATCGAATGACGGACGGCAACTGTTCCTTTCCAACGTCGAATATCCTTTTTCACCGAACAGGGCATCCACACCGATCGCGGCTTTATATTTTTCTTCATTGAACGGGATCTGTGCGATCATCTCCCGTTCTGCCGGAGAAACTTCTTCTACATCATCATAGAATCCGGGGATCGTGATACGTCCGTCGGCATCGATTATATCCGCCATCAGTTTACATAATACATTGATCGGGTTAGCTACTGCCCCACCGAAATGACCGGAATGCAAATCACGATTAGGACCTGTCACTTCGATTTCCCAATATGCCAGGCCACGCAGGCCGGTTGTCAATGAAGGTGTTTCGGCACTGACCATGCTGGTATCGGATACCAGGATCACATCTGCTTTCAACAATTCTTTATGTTCGCGGCAGAAGGTTTCCAAGCTGGGAGAACCGATCTCTTCTTCTCCTTCAAAGATAAACTTCACATTACATTTCAATAAATCGAGTTTCAACGCTGTCTCAAAACCTTTCACCTGCATCATCGACTGGCCTTTATCATCATCGGCCCCACGTGCCCAGATACGGCCATCGCGTATTTCCGGTTCAAACGGCTGGCTTTTCCACAACTCCAACGGTTCGGCAGGCATTACATCGTAATGAGCATAAACAAGTACGGTCGGAGCATCCGGTGAAATAATCTTTTCACCATAAACCACCGGATTTCCTTCTGTGGGCATAACTACCGCTTTGTCCGCACCGGAAGACAACAACAACTCTGTCCACTGTTCGGCACAAGCTTTCATATCCGGTTTATGTTCGTGTTTTGCACTGATTGACGGAATACGGATCAAGCTGAACAGCTCTTCCAGGAAACGATCTTTATTGGATTCTATATACGATTTTACTGTCATAAAACTGGAGATTTAATTTTAAATTTAACGTTTTTATTTAGGGTTACAAGTTTACGAATAAATTACTTAAATCTACCTTTTATTGTCCTATAAAATATATCAGAATGTTAACTTTCCATTCCTATGTTTACTGGAATCTACTGCCACCAAGTGCATGGAACAGGTTAATAACCCCTTGTATTTTATCAAATTGATCCTGCGCCTGTACTAATTCCGCATCCAATAAGGACTTTTGTGCAGTCAATACTTCCAGATAATTCGTAGAAGAATATTGCATCAATAACTCCGTTTTATGTACAGCTTCCTGTAAAGCACCAACCTGCTGCTTCCCGATCTCTATCCTTTGTTGGGCAACCTGCCACTGCACCAGAGCATCGTTAACTTCTTTTCCTGCATTCAAAACAGATTGTTGAAATGAAAGAGAGGCCTCTTCCTGCCGCGCTTTCGCCACTTTCAGATTAGCGATATTCGTACCTTTATTAAATAATGGTTGTGTCAACGATCCTACAGCACTCAATAACAAACTACCGGGATTCAGAATCACACCGCTACCGTTATTTGTCCATCCGGCAGTACCGGAAAGCATTATGTTCGGATAAAAAGCAGAGCGTGCCGCATTGGTTGAATAAAAAGCCTGCATCAGGTTAAATTCCGCCTGCCGAATATCGGGACGATTAGATAAAAGCTGCAAAGGAACCCCAATCTTTAGTTCTTCCGGAAACGACTGTTCCTCCAGCGTCTTCCGTTCAATCGTTTGTGGTGCCATAGCCAGTAAAACAGACAAACTATTTTCCGTTTCACGGATACTTTTCTGTATGGATAGAATAGAAGCTTCGAGTGCCAAATGATTTGCCTTTGCCTGAAGGATAGCAGTATCATTCGATTCCCCTGCCCGTTTCAATGCTTCCAAAGTCTTTACCGTACGTGACCAACTTTCCAATGTTTCTTTATTGATTACAAGTTGTCTGTCCAACATCAACAAAGTATAATAACTATTCGCGATGGTAGACACCAACTGTGTCTGTACAGCCTGTTCATACGCACGGCTTCCTTCAAGTGCAGCTTTCGCTCCTCTTTTCGCATTCGTTACTTTACCAAAAACATCTATTTCCCAACTTGCCGACAAAGCTAAATTATACGTCTTACCAGGAGCAGTGCCATCGAAGCTGCTAACTCCGCCCTCCGGATTCAATGATAAAGAAGGAAGATAGGAAAGACGGGCATTCATTAGGACAGCTTCGGCTTCCTTCACCCGCAGATGAGCGATATTCAGATCGGTATTATACTCCAACCCCCTTTCGATCAGGTTCTGTAATAAATTATCCGTAAAAAGTTCTTTCCAGGAAAGAGAAGCGACTGTCGTCGTATCTTCCACTGTCATATCCCGATACAGTCCGTCCGTATTAACCTCCGGACGAGAATAAGGTTTATATATCCTGCAACCTGTCATCAGACAGATTGCAAGACTTAAAATAAATAACTGTTTCATACTCACTTTTTCTTTCCTATTTCTTCTAATTCCGTTTGTATAGACCAGTCGGCATCCCCCTTAGAGGTTTGTATCGGTCTGACTTTCTCCTGTAGATATTGAAATACAATAAAAAGACCCGGGACAAGGAATAATAAAGCCAACGTTCCGACAAGCATGCCGCCTACCGCACCGGACGCCAACGAACGGCTTCCGTTTGCACCTACCCCATGCGCCACCATTAACGGCAACAGGCCAAATACCATTGTCAAAGCCGTCATCAGGATCGGACGCAAACGAACTTTTGCAGCAGCGAGAGCAGCCTGCGTCAGTGACATTCCTGCTTCCCGGCGTTTAGTCGCATATTCCGTCAGAAGAATAGCAGTCTTAGCCAGCAATCCGATAAGCATGATTAATCCGGTCTGCATATAAATATCATTTCCCAATCCAAACAGCTGGGCAAACAGAAAGCTGCCTAATAATCCGCAAGGCACCGAAAGAATAATTGCGAACGGAATAAGAAAACTCTCATATAAAGCACTTAATATCAAATAAACCAACAAAAGGCAGATACCGAAAATAATAACGACATTGTTAGTCGTCTTGCTTTCTTCACGTGAGATACCTCCGAATTCATATCCGTAATTCTTCGGCAACACCTGATCCGCCGTTTCTTTAATGGCCTGTAATGCATCTCCCGAACTGTAACCGTTTGCCGGTGAACCGTTGATCGAGATCGAATTATAGAGGTTGAAACGCATTAAATCCTGCGGGCCATACGTTTTCGTCAACTTCACAAACTGGCTCAGCGGTGCCATTTCCTCACCGACCCTTACATAAAGATGGTTCAGCGACTCCGGTGTGACACGATATTCAGGATCTGCCTGGATCATCACACGGTACAATTTAGAGAAACGGTTGAAGTTGGATACATATCCACCGCTATAATAGCCTGAAAGCGTTTCCAATACTTCACCCGGAGAAATTCCTGATTGTTCGCATTGGGCGGCGTCGATATCTACCCAATACTGTGGATAGTTTGTCTCGAAAGCAGAATAAACGGCTTCAATCTCGGGACGTTGGCTAAGTGCGGCCACAAAATTATCCGTTACTTTCTTGAAAGCGTTCAAATCACCGGCAGTCTTGTCCTGTATGTAAAGTTCAAAACCGCTACCCATACCATAACCAGGGATCATCGGTGGCGTCATAGCGAATATCTGCGCATCCGGAACTTCAGTCGACAAACCATAAATCTTATTCACTACATCGACTGCAGACTGGCCTTCTTCCTTTCGCTCGTCCCAATGTTTGAGCGAAAGAAAATACATCCCCATGGAAGGTCCCGAACCGGAAAATGAATAACCTACCACATTGGCATTGTATTCTACCTCAGGGATCCCTTTAAGCTGTTCGTTCATCTGCTCCATCACCCGTTGAGTCTGAGGCAGAGATGAGCCCGGCTTGGAGTTCATGCTGATCATTACAGTTCCCGTATCTTCATCTGGAATCAGTCCTGTCTTGGTATGTTGTACCAGAAAAACAAGTAAAACAAGTGCAGTCACCAATGTACTCCACATCAGCCAACGACGTTTGACAAACAATAATACTCCTTGCACATAACGTTTGGTCATCACGTCAAAAGCTGCATTAAACGCTTTACGGAAACGGGCAGCAAAATTATCCTTTACATTTCCTGCTTCATCTATATAAGGAGTCAATAACAATGCACAGAGTGCCGGAGACAATGTAAAAGCATTGATTGCCGAAATACCGACGGCAACAGCCATTGTTATACCGAATTGGGTATAGAATGCTCCCGAAGTCCCTCCCATCATAGACACAGGTATAAATACAGCCATAAAGATCAAGGTCGAGGTAAGAATAGCCGAAAAGACTCCTTTTATTGCATCATTCGTTGCCATATAAGAGGATTGATATCCCACATCGAACCGCGCCTGGACAGCCTCGACCACCACTATCGCATCATCCACCACCGTCCCAATGGCCAATACCAGGGCAAACAATGTCAATAGGTTGATCGAGAACCCGGCTACCGACATAAAGGCGAACGTACCGATAATGGAAACAAAAATTGAAATAGTCGGGATCAACGTAGAACGTATATCCTGCAAAAAGACATATACTACCAGGATTACCAGCAAGATAGCCTCCAACAACGTTTTTATCACCTCATGGATCGAAGCATACAGGAAACGGTTCGTGTCATTCAGTGTTATAAACTCCATTCCTTTAGGAAGATCACTGCTTATCTCTTCCAGTGTGGCATCGATTTCATTAATGATAATTGAAGCATTCGACCCGGCAGTCTGAAACACCATTGCCAGTGCAGCCGGATGACCATTCACCTCCGTTGCATAATTATAAGCCTCATCTCCCAGTTCAATATCAGCAACCTCACGTAACCGTAACACATCGCCCCCCGGCAAAGAACGTATCACAAGATTACCGAACTCTTCCGGCGTAGAGAAACGTCCACGATACTTCATGGTGTATTGATGGGTATTATCATGATTCTCTCCGAATGCTCCCGTAGCTGCTTCGATATTCTGTTTATCCAATACAGCCGAGATATCTCCCGGAACCAGTTTATACTGTGCCATCTTATCCGGTTTGAGCCAGATACGCATACTATAATTGGAACCGAATTGCATAACCTGCCCTACTCCGGCAATACGCTTGATGCGCGGTTCCACATTAATCTTCATATAATTATTGAGGAACTGGCGATCGTAAGCATCGTCCGGTGAGTAAAGAGCAAAAGTCTTCAACTCAGCGTTCTGCTGCTTCATGGTCGTGACACCGATCTTAGTTACTTCGGCAGGCAGTAAACTCAACGCCGTAGAAACACGGTTCTGCACATTCACTGCCGCCATATCTGCGTCGCTTCCTTGTTTGAAAAAGATATTGAGGAACACATCGCCACTATTTGAAGCCGTGGAAGTGATATAGTTCATATTCTCCACCCCATTGATTGCTTCCTCCAACGGAACAATGACACTTTTCTGAACAGTTTCAGCATTGGCTCCCGGATAATTGGTAAAGACCTGGATCGTAGGAGGTGCAATATCGGGATACTGCTCGACAGGTAGCGTAAACAAAGAAATAATCCCCATCAGAACAATTGTTATGGAAATGACAATCGACAAGACGGGACGGTCTATAAAATATTTTAGGTTCATACTTTTTTATTTTATTGTTTTTCGGTTTCTTTGACAAGTATCTCCATTCCGTCTTGCAACAATCCGACACCTTCGCTGACAATCCGGTCGCCCGGCTGAAGACCTGAGCGAACAATATAGTCAGTACCGTCGTTCAGCTTTTCTATCTGTAGCTGAACAGCGGAAAGTTTTCCGTTTTCCTGCACTTTGTAAGCAAATACTTTATCCTGTAATTCATAGGTAGCAGACTGAGGAATGACAATCACATCATCCATTTTATAAGGAATAACGACATTACCGATCCCGCCACTGAATAACATACGGTTTTCGTTCGGAAATACGCTTCGTACCGATACTGTTCCCGTCTGCTGGTTGATAACCCCGCTGATACTTTCGATATGTCCGTTTTCCTCATAGATACTTCCATCATTCAACTGCAGTTCGATCGACGGCATCTGCTTTATCGTTTCGTCCGGCGAACCATACTGCCGGATCAATGCCCGGAGACGATTTTCTGTCATAGAGAAATAGACATACATTTGTGAATTGTCCGATACAGTGGTCAGCGGTTGAGCCATCGATGGATTAACCAAAGCACCTGTCCGGTAAGGAAGTATCCCGACAATACCATCTGACGGACTTTTTACTTCTGTGTAGGAAAGGCTGTTACGGGCATTCACCTCTTGCGCCCGAGATTGCTCCAATCCTGCGGTCGCAATAGACAGTGCATTCCGAGCGGTCGATAGCTCATATTCCGAAATAACGTTTTCACGGAACAATTCCTGTTTGCTATCGTAAGTCAGCCGGGCTGTTTCCACTTGTGCTTGTGCTGCATGTACATTTGCCGTCGCTGTTCTTAAAGCAGCCTGGTAAGGAACCGGATCGATAACAAAAAGAGTTTCGCCCTTCTTCACTTTTTCGCCTTCCTGAACACAAAGCCGGAATATCGTACCCGACACTTGCGGATAAATTTCAATATCCTGTCGCCCCCGTATAGAGGCTGAATAAGATTCTTTGATTTCCGCCGGAGCAGACGTCACGGTTAATACTGGATAAGCCTGATGAAACTCCCCTTCTTGTTTATTCTTGCAAGATATCAGAAACATAAAGCAGAGAATGGTAATAATTAGAAATAAATTTTTCATACGGTTACTAATTTGAACAATCTTTCATTATCTGGAACTATCTCCGGTAACAACTGATTTACCGGAGCGCAAAGATATAGTTTGTCGTAACCTGATCACATATCATAATCCTGCCATATCGGGTACTTTTCAATACAAACTAAAGAGGGATTCTAAAAAAACATACTATCTTCGCGGAGAAGATCCGAATAAAATATGACAAATATAAAATACGCTTTACACCGACCAGGAAACGAAAATGCAGCCGGAATAACCGACCTGAAAGAAAGTATAGGACATCCGTTGGATCCAAACTGTTGCACAATCCTGTTATGTACGGCGGGGATGGCTACTGTCTCTACCAATTTTCAAAAGCGGATAATGAAAAAAGGAGATGCAGTCTTTATCTTTACCGATATAGTATTCGTTACGATCGAAGTTTCAGATACATTTTCCGCCCTGTATGTTTCGCTTTCCGAAGAAGTGATGGAAGAAGTCTTTTATAAAATTACTCCTACTTCGTTTTGGTATTTTATATATGACCACGTTATTCTCCATCTATCGGAAAATCAATTTATGCTACTGCATACGTGGTATCAGCAAACAAAATGGATTATTGACGAATGTGCACAAGAATATAAACTGACGCTGTTACGTAACAACATTCACAGCCTTTTTATGGCTATCGACAGTGAAGCGAAAGAAAAAAATATAGGAATCAACGATCACTACAAAAGAGATCAGACATGGGCTATCCTGGGAAAGTTCGCCAGTCTGTTAGCTGAGCATTGCCATCAACACCGGGAAGTAAGTTTTTATGCAGACAAACTCTGTATAACACCTGATTATCTTTACAAATTAGCTTATAAAGGAATAGAGCAAAGCCCCAAAGAGATAATCGAACAAATGATCATCGTAGAGATCAAAACTTATCTTTCCAATACTAATTTGTCTATTAAAAGCATCGCAGCTGAAATGAATTTCGAAGATCCGTCATATATGTGCCGTTTCTTCCGGAGACATACCGGATCGTCACCGACAGAATACCGGAATATCTACTTAAAATAATACTCACGAAATAAAACCAATAAAAATGGAAACAGAATTAATTTTCGCGACAAGAGAAGATTTTCAGGAGTGGTTAAAGAATTACGGCCAGATAAGCGAGGGTGTCTGGTTATTATTCGGGAAAACAAAAACATTAAAAACATTATCTGCAGAAGAGGCGTTGGAAGAAGCATTGTGTTTCGGTTGGATCGATGGGCTGATTAATTCTATCGATGAGCATAAATACAAAAAGTACTTTTCCAAAAGAAGGAAAGGAAGTAAATGGTCGGAAAAGAATAAAAAGATTGTAGAAAAGCTTATCAAAGAAGGAAGAATGACCGGGTTCGGAATGCAGGCCATCGAAGAAGCCAAAAGAAGCGGAGAATGGGAAAAGGTACGGGACAGAAATGTTACCGATACTCAAAAGTCTGAGTTTGAATCCTTGATAAAGGACTATGATCTGGCTTATGCTAATTATCTTACGACAGCAAAGTCGACTCAAAATAATTTTGTCGGTTTCTACTTTGAAGCAAAAAGAGAAGACACCCGCCTGAAAAGATTAGAGAAAATAGTCGGGTTATTGGAGCAGAACAAAAAGTTAATGTAAAAAGGATATTCTTTTCATGCATTGATGTTTGGCATTTACCCGATATATATCGTACCTTTATCGGAATTAATAAACCTTGAATTTTACAATCATGAAAGAATCGTTCGATTATTCAAAAGTACCTTATGATTTTGGTCTGTGTGCAGCCGAGAACTGCCCGAAAGCAACAACCTGTCTACGCCAGATCGCTTTAAAACATGCTCCGGAAAATATAACTTTCCTGCGAATAATGAACCCAAACACATTAAAGAAGATGAAAGGGACGTGTAAACTCTACCGTCCCAATACCAAAATACAGAATGCAATAGGATTCATGCGTACCGTGAATGCACTGACTCTTCGCGTGGCAGATACCTTCCGACTACGGATGATTTCCTATCTCGGCCGGAAAAATTACTATCTGAAACGTAGAGGAGGATCACCTTTATCACCTGCCGAACAACAATATATTGTCGCTCTTGCCAAGGAGTTGGGAGTAGTTCTGGAAGAGTATTTCGACGGATATGTAGAGTCGTATAATTGGTGAAGTAATCCCATTTCTGTTTCTTCGCAAAGATACTCCGGTTTCCTGCGGTGGAAACGCTAGTTCCCTCGGCAGGAAACTCCAGTTTCCTCCTAAGGAAATTACAGTTCCCTGCTGAGGGAACTGTAGTTTCCAAAGCAAGGAACTACGAGGAAACTGTAATAGATTATATAACAAACAGTAAGCAGATTTTACTATGATTACTTTTTTACCATATTAATCATCCATTTTACGATTTCCGGATCAGTATGAGAGAGAAACAGACTCTTTTTTTGGTCAAGCGTGGTAATAGCCTGCATATCTTCTTCTGATAAGGAGAAATCAAACACTTCCATATTCTCAATCATACGCTCCTTATGAGTAGATTTCGGAATAAGGATTACATCCCGTTGGATCAGATAGCGTAAAGCAACCTGTGCAACCGACTTTCCATACTTTTCACCAATTGTTTTCAATAGTTCATTCGTAAAGAAGTTATTTTTACCTTCTGCAAACGGTCCCCATGACATGACCCGGGTTCCGTATTCCTCCATGATCCTCTGGGGTTCTATTTGCTGATTGAAGACATGTGTTTCCACTTGGTTGACTGCAGGTTTTATCTCGCAGAACTCTGCCAGGTCGACAAAACGGTCAGGATAAAAGTTACTCACTCCGATAGCACGTGCCTTACCCTCTTTATTAGCCTCTTCCATAGCACGATAAGTACCGTAATAATCTCCAAAAGGTTGGTGTATCAGGAGTAGATCGACATAATCACTCTGTAGTTTACGCAAAGACTCATCGATAGACGCTTTTGCCTTTTCATATCCGGCATTGGAGATCCAAACCTTGGTTGTTATAAACAATTCGTTCCGTGGAACACCACTTTTGCTGATTGCACTCCCTACCCCTTCTTCATTAAAATAGGCTTGTGCCGTGTCGATAGAGCGATAACCTACGCTCAAAGCATCCAATACACAACGTTCACATTCTTCAGGTGTCACCTGATAAACGCCATAACCTAAAATCGGCATTTCAATGCCATTGTTTAATTTTACTGTCTTCATAATCTTTAACCGTTTATTGTTTTACTGATACAAAAGTATCTGTTTCCAAATAATCCCGTATTATATAAATAACCGAATAACATACCATTATTACAGATTTCAAATTAATTTATCCAAAACAACCGGAACAAAAAAACAGACTGCCCTAAAATCACTTTCCAGGCAGTCCTTCTTATTGTAAGAAAAAAATAAAAACAGTGGGCTTATTCTCGTCCACCGCCTAAAGCCCGATAGAGATTAATTATACTTTGTATCTCTGTGAACCGATTGGCGGTGTGGGTTAGTTGTGCACTTAATAAACTTTGCCGGGCAGTCAACACTTCCAAATAGGTTGTGTTGCTATACTCCATTAACAGGGAAGTACTTTTCAGGGCTACTTCCAACGAAGCGATCTGCTTTTCCAGGAGGAGACTCTTCTCTTTACTGGTCTGGCAAGCTGTAAGGGCATCGTTCACCTCGCTTCCGGCGTTCAATAACGATTGCTGGAATGAGAGGGCAGCTTCTTCCTGCTGCGCTTTGGCTATACGATGTTGGGCGATAATCTCCCCGCGGGCAAACAGTGGCTGTGTAAGCGAACCAACTGCCGATGCGAGGAATTTGCCGGGGTTGACTATCATCGATCCGGCATTGTTTGTCCATCCGGCGCTACCACTCAGGGTTATCGAAGGATAGAAAGCGGAACGAGCCTGATTGGTGCCGTAAAAGGCAGCTTCCAATGTGCGTTCAGCCATACGTACATCAGGGCGGTTAGCCAACATCTGTATAGGAATACCGGTAGAGATACTTTCCGGGAACTGCTGACTTTCCAATACTCCACGCTCGTAATACCGTGGAGTCTCAGCTAGTAAAAGGGCAAGGCTGTTTTCCACCTGATTGATTTGCTCCTTCAGGTCAAGAACAGAAGTTTGCACCTGATAATACGTAGCTTCCATCTGTGATACGGCCGATTCGTTAGTCAGGCCGGCCTTCATCAGGGCACGGGTAGAAGCGACAGTCTCCTGCCATGCTTCTTCCGTCTGCCGGGTGATGTAAAGCTGTTCGTCCAACATCAATAATGTATAATAGGTATTGGCTATCCCGGCTATCAGCTGCGTACGTACGGCCTGCTGATAATCCTGGCTCTGAGCGTAAAGTGCTTTCGCCTGCTGTTTTGCATTACGCATACGTCCGAAAATATCAAGTTCCCAGCTGGCAGTGATAGGCAACGAATAAGTTTGCGTTGCCTTATGCCCGTCGAAGCTGCTCACCGATCCTTGCGGAGTAAAGGCGAAAGAAGGGAGGAATGCCAATTTAGCCGACATCAGCGTAGCTTCGGCCTCTTCTACGCGGAGTTGTGCCGACTGGTAATTGGTATTATTCTGTAATCCTTGTTCGATAAGTTGTTGCAGTTTCGGATCCGTAAAGAGCTCGCGCCAATCCATATTGCCGAAGCTGACGGTATCCTCTACCATCACTTCCTCGCCATACAATTGGTCGGGAACGGTGGTAGCAGGTTTATATTTACTGTATATGCCGCAACTACTCAGTAGAGCAGATACGGTTGTTAGCAGAATTATCTTTTTCATATTCCTTTTATTTATTGATTATTCAATATCACCACGTTCAATAGCGCTCTTTTCCTGTTCCAGCAGCACCTGTACGTCGGCTTCTTCTTCCATCGGTTTGCGGATCTTCTCCTGCAAATATTCGAAAATGACATAGAACACAGGAACTACGAACAATAATGCCAGTGTTCCTACAGCCATACCGCCTACGACACCTGTTCCCAACGAACTGTTACCGTTAGCTCCTGCACCACTGGAAAACATCAACGGAAGCATACCGAAAATCATCGTCAACACTGTCATCAGAATAGGACGCAGACGAACCTGGGCTGCCGAGTAGGCCGATTCTACAATACCCATTCCTTTGCGGCGACGTTCTATCGCATACTCTGTAATCAGAATAGCTGTCTTTGCCAATAAACCGATCAACATGATCACACCTGTCTGAAGATAGATGTTATTCTCCAGTCCGAATATTCTGGCAAACAGGAAGCTACCTATCAACCCGAACGGTACGGAGAAGATAACGGCAAACGGAACCAGGAAGCTCTCATAAAGACAAGCCAGGATCAGATAGATAAGGAATATACATATAGCATAAATGAAAACGGTCTGTGCACCACTGTTGCCGGCTTCTTCACGTGCCATACCGCCGTATTCGTAACCATAACCTGTCGGTAAAGTCTGTGCAGCTACCTCTTCGATAACCTTTTGCACTTCCCCGGATGAATAGCCTTCAGCGGGATTCACATTTGCCGTAATGGAACTATACAGGTTAAAACGATTGGCTGATTCCGGTCCAAGTACTTTCGTCAGTGTCACAAACTGGCTTATCGGAGCCATTTCCGTTCCGCTACGAACAAACATATTGTCCAGCGACTGTTCGTCCAGTCGATATTCGGGAGAAGCCTGCATCATTACACGATATACTTTACCAAACTGGTTGAAGTTGGAGATATAAGCTCCTCCGCAATAGCTACCCAAGGCATCGAGTACGCTACTGGGAGAGATACCTGCCCGTTTACATTTGGCGGCATCGATATCTACTGTTACCTGTGGGAAGTTCATTGCATAAGAGGTATATGCCATAGCAACTTCCGGCCGTTGGTTTAATGCTCCGAGGAACTCCATCACCGAATTATAGAATACCGTCATATCACCGCCTGTCTTATCCTGAAGATTTAGTTCAAGGGAGTTACCCATACCGTATCCCGGGATCATAGCAGGCTGGAAACTGAATATCTGTGCATCTTTGATCTCATAGAACTGTGCGTTAAGGCGTGCCGTGATAGCATCGGAACTATGTTCCTCTCCTTTTCGCTCGCTCCAATCTTTTAAACGGATAATGATGGTACCGTAAGATGTTCCCTGACCGGATATAAGCCCATAACCTGCCACACGGGCATAATGTTCTATCTCAGGTGTTTCGCTCAGGATATTCTCCAGTTTATTCATTACCTTATTTGTTTCATCCAACGTGCTTCCCGGTGAGGTACTGACATTGACCATGATAACGCCCTGGTCTTCCTGCGGTACAAGCCCGGTCTTGGTTGTACTCATCAGATAAACCAATAGAACAACGGCAGCTGCCAATGATGTCCACACCATCCAACGGTGATGAATAAAAAACATGACACCTTTTTTATATTTTCCCAATACTGCATTGAATGAAGCATTATAAGCGGCACGTACCCGCCCGTTGATACTCTTCTCACTCTTTGTTCCATCCGATGGGCGCATCATTATAGCACATAAGGCCGGACAAAGAGTCAAAGCTGAAATCATAGAAATACCTACGGCGGTGGCCATCGTAATACCAAACTGTGTATAGAATACGCCTGATGTTCCTCCCATGAATGTCACAGGAATAAATACGGCCATAAATACACAGGTACAGGAGACAATAGCCATTGTCACATCCCCCATCGCATCTTTTGTGGCAAGATAGGAGGATTTATATCCGGCATCAAACTTAGACTGCACGGCTTCCACCACCACAATGGCATCATCCACTACCGTACCGATGGCAAGCACCAGGGCAAATAGTGTCAGGATATTGAGACTGAATCCTGCCGCCACCAGGCAAGCAAACGTTCCGACTAATGAAACTATAATAGAAATAGACGGAATAAGCGTACTCTTAAAGTCTTGCAAGAAGAAATATACGACCAGGATTACTAAAAGGATAGCAACGACAAGTGTCTCCACCACATTATGAATAGAGGCGAAAAGGAAGTCGTTCGAACTCATCATCGTTACAAATTCCGTACCTTCCGGCAGACTTTCCCCCATTCTCTCTATCTGAGCGGTTATCTCTTTGTTGACAGCAGTTGCATTTGATCCTGCTACTTGGAAAATCATAAACATAACGGCGGGTTTACCGTCCATCTCACTGCGGAAGCTATACATTAATGTACCCAGTTCCACACTGGCCACATCTTGCAGGCGAAGTACGGAACCATCGCTTTGTGAACGGATCACTGTGTTCTGAAATTCTTCGACACTCTTCAGGCGTCCACGGTATTTCATGGTGAATTGGAAAACATTTTCCGAATTCTCTCCTAATGAACCGGTGGGTGCTTCGATATTCTGTTCGCCCAATATTGCCGTTACGTCCGAAGGGACAAGGCCATATTGCGCCATCCGTTCCGGTTTCAACCAGATACGCATACTATAAGTATCACCCAATTCCATTACATCTCCAACGCCTTCTATACGTTTAATCTGTGGAATAACATTGATATCAAGATAATTGGCTAAAAAGGTCTGGTCGTAGCGTTCATCGTTACAAACCAAAGCTCCGATCTGCAGGAAACTGGTCTGGCGTTTTTGTGTAGCCACACCGATTCTTGTTACCTCTGCCGGTAAAAGTCCCTGTGCCTTAGATACACGGTTCTGTACATTGACAGCCGCCATATCAGGATCAGTTCCTTGCTTAAAATAAACCTGTATGATCGCTGAACCTGCATTAGTGGCAGTAGAAGTGATATACATCATATCTTCTACCCCATTGATACTCTCTTCCAATGGCATGACGACACTGTTCATCACAGCTTCAGCATCGGCTCCGGTATAAGAAGCAGTGACATATACCGTAGGAGGTGCAATGTCGGGATACTGTTCCACCGGCAGCGTAAAGAGCGAAATAAGCCCAATGACCAGGATCAGCACGGAGATGGATATAGCCATCACCGGCCGTTTTATAAATATGTTACCTTTCATACTCTTTTTCTCCTTGTTTTATTTTACGACAGTTCCTTCACGTATCAATCCGGCACCTTCCGATATAATTTCATCACCGGCTTTCAGTCCGCTCAATACCACATATTCGCGTCCGTCGTTAATCCCGGATACCGTTATCAGGGTAGAGACAGCCTTGCCGTCTACAACTTTATATACAATGGTTTTATCCTGCAAACGAACGGTAGCTCCCTGTGGGATCACGATGCAGTCTTTATAAATGCTCGGTATCACTACCGTGCCCGATGCTCCGCTATGAAGCAACCGCGATTCATTGGGGAATACCACGCGTGCTACTACCGTACCTGTCTGGCGGTCGATCACTCCGCTGATGGATTCTATAATACCTTTCTTGTCATAAACCGAATTATCGTTCAGCTTCAACTCCGCTTCCGGCATGCTCTTCAACGCATCATCCATGCTACCGTATTCGCGTGTCAGTGACAACAACTGATTTTCTGTCATAGAGAAATAAACATACATATCCGAATTGTCGCTGACCGTAGTCAATGCTTGCATCATGCTGGGACTCACCAAAGCACCGGCACGATAAGGTAATGCTCCTACAACACCGTCGCAGGGACTTTTTACCTCTGTATAAGAGAGATTATTACGCGCGCTCAGTTCCTGGGCTTCCGCCTGTGCCAATTGTGCTTTGGCTGTAAGGAAAGAGTTTTCCGCTGTCTTCAGGCTGAAATCCGAAACTACCTTCTGGGTATTCAGCTCTTTGTTACTGTTGTAGGTCAGTTCGGCAGTAGCCAGTGCAGCACGTGCTGCTTCCACGTTGGCGGTAGCCGTTTTAAGTGCCGCTTTATAAGGCACCTGGTCGATGATGAAAAGTAATTGCCCACGACGTACTTTTTCACCTTCCGTTACATAAAGTTTTTCGATAGTCCCCGATACCTGTGGATATATATCGATATCCTGTCGCCCACGTATCGTCGCCGAATAAGGGGTAGAAAGTTCTTTATCCGTAGGCGCCACTTTCATGATTGCATAAGAGGATTTTACCTGTGCATCCGGAGCTTGTTTACAGGATGCCATCCACACTGTACAACCGACAATCCCTATCAGCCGTATCCATTTTTTGCTTACTTTATTCATATGTTTGCTATTAAAAACTGGAGCAAATGTAGACGAAAGGAACACAGCCGTAGTGCCCCATTTTCCCTCAAGAATGTTTCATTTTCCCCTTTTCCCATTTCTTAACTCATTTTTTACATACCATAAAGCGATATGGAACACTAAAGACGTGAAATAGAACATATTACTTATCCTGTTATTCGCCAAATTTGCAGAAACAAAAAAGAGAATATGGAAAAGAAGAACATCAAAACAGTCGACATTGAAGACTTTAAAACGAACAAACATATCATCGATTATGTGGATGATGACTTTGCAATAATAAACAGTCTGGAAGATGCTCCCACCGGTAACGATACGGTAAGACTGGGATGTTTTCTACTGGCTTTTTGCATAGAAGGATATATTCAACTCGATATAAACAACAGAACTTTTCAGTTGGGAGATGGCGATTTACTACTCGGTCTTCCTAATACTGTTATAAGCCATACGATGATAAGCCCTAAGAATAAGATCAGGATGGCCGGCTTTTCTACCCGCTTCCTGCAACGTATTGTTAAAATGGAGAAAGTTACCTGGAATACCGCCATCTATATCCATAACAATCCGGTAAAACACGTAGGTGAAGATAAAAATGAGATTTTCAATTGTTACAAGAATCTAATCATCGAGAAAATAAACGATGCTCCCCATCATTATCATAGGGAAGTAATGATGCATCTGTTTTCTGCACTTTTCTGCGAAATGCTGGGAGCTCTCGGTAAGGAAGCTCACCAGGCAGACTCCGACCAACCGAAGGAAGGACTCAAACAGGCCGATTATATTCTTAGGAGATTCATTGAAAAACTATCGGCAGATAACGGTATGCACCGTTCGGTGTCCTATTTTGCCGATTCGCTTTTTTACAGCCCCAAATACTTGTCGAAGGTCGTTAAGAACACATGTGGCAGAACCCCGCTGGATCTGATCAACGAAAGTGCTATCGAACATATCAAATACCGGTTGAAACACTCGGACAAATCTATCAAAGAGATTGCGGAGGAATTCAACTTTCCCAATCAGTCTTTCTTCGGAAAGTATGTCAAGGCACATCTGGGTATGCCTCCGGCTCGTTATCGCGAAGCAATAGAGGAATGAAGTAGATTGATTGCTTCTAGAATATTGTTCGCTTTGAGTTTCGTCAGGATATTTTTACGGTGATTATTCACTGTATATATGCTTATATTCAACCGGTCGGCTATTTCTTTACTCAGCAGCCCCTGACGGATCAGTTGCAATATTTCCATTTCTCTTTTCGTCAATAACAGATCACCATTATCAGTCATCGGAACAGAGATCAACTCCCCGTTCTTCAAATCCAGTACTGAATATTTAACCGTTTCCAATGGTGTTTGATCGGGAGCAATATCCATTATTCCCATTACAATCCAGGCCTTACCATTTCGGTCTTGCTGGGTAACCTGGGTACGGCTGATCACATTTATATATTTACCACTTGCATTAAGCATACGAAATTGATAAACATTCCGGAAATCATTTCTTCTTTCCACAGGAAGAGAATAAATGAACCGGCTATGCCTGATCTGCAATTCAAGCATTCTGTCACGGTCGTCCGGATGTATTCTTTCTTCCAAAAGATCACCCTGCCTTTCTATCGTTCTTATATGAGATTGATTGTAACCAAAAATATCGGCAAAACTATCTGATGCAAAATCGTATTGTTCTTTATAAACGTCTACAGTAAACAGGCAACTATGACTCATCTCTGCCATCTGTCGCAAAGCCTCTCTCCTTTTCGTCCACAAACCATAATCAACATCCTGATCCGATATCTGCTGACGGGCCCACATTTCCCCGAGTGTTTCTTTAGATGATGACATATTTATATACGCTTGAAATATTTCTTTCCTTTTTTAATCGATCCGACACAAAGTTAGCGGATTTTTGTTTGCCTGCTTCACCCGCTTAACTAAATGTCCTTGTTCCGAGCCTGAGTATTAAAGTTGATTTATCAGTAATGTGTAGCAGAGATATCAACCACCTGTCCGATCACCGGAACGATCAGCTCCAAAGAGTTTTCTTTAGCCATCTCTATTTCGTTTTTCAACGGTTCGTCCCAACGGTGTGAGGCTAATGCGTATTTGGAATGATGGACAGTCACAACCTTACGGGCTTTCAAATCTTTGGCTGCCTGTCCCAAATACTGAGGCATAATATGGATATTACGCCATCCCTCATTGTACTGTCCGTTTTCCAGAATAGCCAGATCGATATCCGGATACCGGTTGCCTATTTCTTCAAAATGAGTATCGTAACCGCTGTCACCTCCCATATAGACTTTATACGAAGGAGTTTCCAGAAGAAAAGAAGCCCACAAAGTCTTATTCGATGTCAGTCCGCGACCGGAAAAATGACGGGCTGGCAGGCAACGGACCGTAAAGTTCTCATCCGGCAACGCACTTTCATACCAGTCCAGTTCAATAATATTCCTCTTATCGAATCCCCAATATTCAAAATGTTCACCCACACCTAAAGGACAGATTACTTTACGGATACGATCTTTCAGCCGGATTACCGTCTGATAATCCAAATGATCCCAATGGTCATGACTAATAACCAGATAATCGATATCCGGCATATCTTCCGGTTTATATATATCCGTTCCTTTAAAAGGCTTATTGACAAAGGAAACCGGAGAAGCCATACAAAACACCGGATCGACTAAAATTCGTTTACCGGATAATTGAAGCAGATAGGAAGAATGGCCGAACCAGACCATTACATTCGAATCGTCCGCCAAGTTTTTCAAATCGGATTTGATCGCCGGAACCGGAACATCCGGATTCAGTCCGTCAGGCTTTAAGAACAAATAATCCCACATGCTGTGTAAAAGACCTTTATCGGAAGTCATTAACGTCGTCGGATGTATATTCTGAAACTCTCCATCTTTATATTGGGGCGAACGCTTTATCCTTTCCAGTCGCTCCCCCTGCGGCAGACGTCCGAAAGCCGGTCGATTGATAAAGGCGACCACTGCCACTCCCAAAACGATCACTATACCTATTATAAGTCCTGCTACCATATATCCTCTTTTTTTTATTTTCATATCAACTCATTTTATATAAAACAAAAGTACATCCCTTTTTTCAGAAGTATGGTATATGGATTACTGATATTTTTACCTTTATCACTGTTCTTATTTGTTGATTTTCGCTTATCTTTGTTAAATATTAAACCTTGAATCAAATTAAATAAGGAATCATGAAAGAATTTGAAGCAGCACTAGTCAGCGAAGGAAAGAGTGAAAGAATACCGGAAGAGTACAATTTCTTTGGTAAAGTGATCGGTGAATGGGATCTTGATTGGAACGACCACCTCAACACACCTACTCCCAGACGCGTAAAAGGAGAATGGATCTTTTCATGGGTACTCGACGGAATGGCAGTACAAGATGTCTTTATTGTTCCGTCGCGAACAGAAAGATTGATCGATATCCAACCGGACGCAGCTTACGGGACTACTCTCAGGTTATTTAATCCGGAAAAATGTATTTGGGAAATCTTCTACGGATGCCCGGAAGAATGTGCCCGGCTGGAAGCCCGGAAAGAAGGGGACGAAATTGTCCTGACGGAGATAACTTCGCAAGGTATGAAATGGATATTCTCTGATATTACAGACAATTCTTTTACCTGGCGAAGTACTGCCATCAACGAAGACGGGGAATGGATCACTTTAGCTAAAGTTTTCGCTACCCGTAAAAAGAAATAAAACTTAATTCTGCATCCGATACTCATTCGGAGAAGTTCCCACACACTTTTTAAACAAACGGGTAAAGTGTTGCGGATACTTAAAGCCTAATTCATAAGCGATCTCACTGATGGAACGGCTGGTATCGAGCACTTTCTCTTTTGCCATATCGATAAGATATAGCTGGATTTGCTCCTGCGCAGATTTACCCGTTTCCTTTTTTATCAGATCACCCAGATAATTTGCCGAAAGATGTAACTGGTCGGCACAATACTGAACGGATGGCAGTCCGATATTCTGCGGTTTATCCGACTGGAAATAGTCGTTCATAATCTTCTCGAACTTTGCCAGTGTATCCTTATTCGCATTTTCACGGGTAATAAACTGACGGTCGTAAAAACGGACGCAATAGTTTAATAGCAGTTCGATATTCGAAACGATCAGCATTTTACTATGCTTATCTATTCCATGATGTAGTTCCAGTTCTATATTTTTCAGGCAATCGATTACTATCTGCCGTTCCTGTTCCGAAAGATGAAGTGCCTCATATACTTCATAAGAAAAGAAACGGTAATTCTTAATGTTACGGCCGAGAGAAGTACCACGGATCAAATCAGGATGGAAAAGCAGCGCCCATCCTTTCGGCTGGATATATTCACCTTTCCGGGCAACACCTACCACTTGCCCTGGAGCTGTGAAAACCATCGTACCCTCTTGATAGTCATAATAATTACGTCCGTATTGCAGGTCACCGCATTTCACATCCTTCAAAAAGACTGAGTAAAAGCCATATCTTATACGTGCACTCTCTACCTGTAGTTCGCATTTAGAAAAGTCGACAATACTGATCAGCGGATGTAGTGTTTCCAGTCCCATCCGGTCATTATACTGATAAATGTGATCCATTTCTCTAATTTCCATCATATGCTTTCTGTTTTGTTTTCACAAAGTTAGATGTTTTTTGCTTCATTTTTTCATCTGTCACGGCAAATCAGTAATAATGGTATATATAACTGTAATATGTGTAATTGTTAACGGGAAAAACAAGAATAATTTTGCATCAGTAATAATCAACAAAATATTCAGAGAAGTATATGTTAAGAAAAATCAGACTAACTGTCGCCGTCATTTTCTTTACCCTGATCACCTTGTTGTTCCTCGACTTCACGGGGACAATACATCAGTGGTTCGGTTGGATGGCGAAGATACAATTCCTTCCGGCATTGCTGGCGGTGAATATAGGAATAGTGATAGGGCTTGTTGTCCTGACATTACTGTTCGGACGGATCTACTGTTCGATTATTTGTCCGCTGGGGGTATTTCAGGATGTTGTTTCATGGATAGCCGGAAAACAAAAGAAGAACCGTTTTTCGTATTCACCGTCGGTTAGCTGGTTGCGTTATGGGATACTTGCTATGTTTATACTTGCGATGATTGGAGGTTTCGGTTCGCTATTGGCTTTGCTGGCTCCATACAGTGCCTATGGGCGGATCGCCTCCAACCTGTTCGCACCTTTCTATCAATGGGCAAACAATGGACTCGCCTATCTCGCCGAACGGATGGATAGCTATGCTTTTTATACGGTAGATGTTTGGATGAAAGGAATAGCCACTTTCACTATAGCCATCATAACATTTATCGTACTGGCTATATTGGCGTGGCGTAACGGACGAACTTACTGCAATACCATTTGTCCTGTAGGAACCATTCTCGGCTTCCTTGCCCGGTATTCTTACTTCAAACCGGTTATCGATACCGAAAAATGTAACGGTTGCGGATTATGTGCCCGGAATTGTAAGGCTGCATGCATCGATACCCAAGAACACCGGATCGATTACAGCCGTTGTGTAACTTGTATGGATTGTATCGGAAAATGTCGCCGGAATGCCCTGAAATATGTACCGGGACAATCGCTGCCCAAGAAACCCTCTGCTTCACGCCGTCACTTTTTATCGGCAGCTACCCTGTTTGCCGTATCAGCCACATTGAAGGCGCAAGTCAAACCCGAAAAGAATGTAGATGGCGGTTTAGCTCCGATCGAAGACAAACAAAAGCCGGAACGCCGCACTCCTATCACACCTCCCGGATCATTAAGCGCACGAAACTTCACCGGTCATTGTACTGCCTGCCAATTATGTGTATCCGTTTGTACCAACCAGGTACTGCGTCCATCCGGTAACCTTATGACCCTGATGCAACCGGAAATGTCCTATGAACTCGGTTATTGTCGGCCGGAATGTACCAAATGTGCAGACGTATGTCCTACCAGCGCCATACAGCCGATCAGCGTAGCCGACAAATCAGCTATTCAGATCGGACATGCCGTATGGATCAAAGACCTTTGCGTAGTCAATACCGACGGTGTCGATTGCGGGAACTGTGCCCGCCATTGTCCGACAGCAGCTATACAGATGGTTCCCAAAGATCCCGAAGCACTCGACTCGCCGAAAATACCGGTTATCAATACCGAACGTTGTATCGGTTGCGGGGCCTGCGAACATCTTTGTCCCTCCCGTCCGCTGAGTGCCATCTATGTGGAAGGACACGAAATGCACCGGACCATTTAATATACCCGAAAATCATCAAAACAAAACATCATGGAAGAAAATAACAAAAAGAATATAGACCGACGAAGATTCCTGAAAGTATTAGGCGGCAGTACGCTGGCATCGACAGCCTCACTTTATAGTTGCAAACCGGACAGAAACGCTTCCTTCCGGGGAAACGGTTCCGGGGATATTCCTGCCGAAATGACCTACCGCACCACGCCCACGACAGGTGATAAAGTATCCTTGTTAGGATATGGCTGTATGCGTTGGCCGACAGTTTCCAACAGCAGTGCAAGGGACAGCAGCGACGAGATCGACCAGGAAATGGTCAATCGTCTAGTCGACTACGCCATTGCACATGGTATCAACTATTTCGACACATCGCCTGCATACTGTAAAGGACGTTCGGAGCATGCCACAGGTATCGCTCTCAGCCGTTATCCGCGTGATACCTATTATATTGCCACCAAATTATCCAACTTCGCGCCCCAGACATGGAGCCGTGAAAACTCGATGGCTATGTATCGTAACTCAATGAAAGAGCTGCAAGTCGACTATATCGACTATTACCTGTTGCACGGTATCGGTATGGGAAACGGCATGGAGTATTTCGAAGGACGTTATATAAATAACGGTATGCTCGATTTTCTGCTTGAAGAACGAAAAGCAGGCCGCATCCGCAACCTGGGTTTCTCTTATCATGGAGATATCAAAGTCTTCGACTACCTCCTCTCCCGTCAGGACGAAATTAAATGGGACTTTGTCCAGATACAGCTCAACTATGTTGACTGGAAACATGCAAAAGAGGTCAACACCCGGAATACCGATGCTGAATATCTATACGGCGAATTACAGAAACGGAACATCCCCGCCATCATCATGGAACCGTTACTGGGAGGCCGTCTCTCGAACGTACACGACCATATTGCAGCGAAACTGAAACAGCGCAGTCCCGAGTCGAGTGTCGCATCATGGGCTTTCCGTTTCGCCGGAACATTCCCGGGTGTATTGACTGTGTTAAGCGGAATGACTTATATGGAACATCTGCAGGATAACCTCCGTACCTATTCCCCGCTGGAACCGCTGACGGATAACGATCTGGCTTTTCTGGAAGAGACTGCCGTACAAATGCTCCGTTATCCTACTATCCCCTGCAATGACTGCAAATATTGTATGCCTTGTCCGTATGGTTTGGATATACCGGAAATCCTCTTGCATTACAACCGTTGTATCAATGCCGGAAATATTCCGGAAAGCCGACAGGATGAAAATTATGCGAAAGCGCGTCGTGCTTTCCTTGTCGGATACGACCGTAGTGTTCCCCGGTTACGCCAGGCTAATCATTGTGTCGGCTGTAACCAGTGCAATCCGCATTGTCCGCAAAACATCGATATTCCGAAAGAGTTGTTACGTATAGATAAATATACGGAACAGTTGAAACAAAACTTATTATAGCAACCGGATATATGAGCTAAAAAGAAAAACAATTTGAACGAATAAAGAACAGAGTATTGTCTTAAAACTGCTACTTTTGTCCAATAAAGATTATATATATGAAAGTGTTACTTATTAATGGAAGTCCCCGGAAAGAGGGGAATACATTTCTGGCTTTGTCAGAAGTGGCAACAGCTTTGGAACAAAATGGCGTCGAAACCCGTATCATCCAACTCGGCAATAAAGCCGTACAAGGTTGCATTGCCTGTAACAAGTGCAACGAATTGGGAAGATGCGTTTTCAAAGATAAACTGTATGAAGAGATACGTGAAAATCTTCAGGATATAGATGGATTGATAGTAGGTTCTCCCGTATATTATGCCGGGCCTAACGGTTCGCTTTGTGCCATCCTTGACAGAGTATTCTATTCCTGTTCGGATATGCTTACATACAAACCGGCAGCCGCAATTGCAGTCTGTCGACGTGGCGGAGCCAGCGCTACCATCGACCGGCTGAACAAATATTTTACGATCAACAGCATGCCTGTCGTCTCTTCGCAATACTGGAACATCATACACGGCCGCTTGCCCGGCGAGGCTGTACAGGATGCCGAAGGTTTACAAATCATGCGGACACTCGGTAAGAATATGGCCTGGTTACTGAAAAACATAAAAGCCGGGGCACAGCCATTGCCGGAAACTGAAGAGCGGCAAATAACGAACTTTATCAGATAATATTATCTGTTTTTCCTATACAGGGCAGATAATGAGCTATTATCTCAAATCTCCTTATACATGCGTAAATATTGTATAGGAGTCTGTCCTGTATATTTCCTAAAATCTTTAATAAAATGGTTCGTATCGCTATACCCATTATTGACTGCAATGTCAGTCAAATCCTCTTTTTTTTCAAGAAGGGAAACATAAGCATTGATAAAACGCTGTAACGATATATATGTTTTCGGTGTTATACCTAACTTCTCCGAGAAGTTACGTTCTAACCATTTATAGTTTACTCCCAGTTCCCTGTTCAGCCTTTCAATAGAAACTGCACCTCTTTGTTTCCCATTGATATCTGCTTCTTTATTCATCTCTTTTATCAGTCCTGCACTATCATCGAATACAGCCTGCAAATTCCAGAACGGTCTGCCTCCAAGCTCCTTTGCATTTAATCGGCATATAGAATTCTACCTCACTATCCAAATCAGACAAAAAGGCGAGCATAGGAGTTTCGTCATTATATGCCAAAGATTCAGACATATTACTACAAGGAAATCTTTCTTCATTAAGAAAACAACTGATAAAAAATAAATTAACGAAGATTGCCAAAGAATTGATAATCTAGCACATAATCACAAAATCAGCCAGATTGTTATGCATTAAACAATCTGGCTGATTTAATTAACAAACAATAGAAACTATAATTCGCCTATTTCTTCAACCGACAATCCGGTACATTGGGCAATTGTTTCAATATTAATTCCCTGCTTTTTAAAATTGGCAGCAATAAGACGTTGTTCTTCTGCCTTACCTTCGACTTTGCCTTCTGCCTTACCTTTTTCTATTCCTTTCTCCATACCGTCGTCAAAACTAGTATCGAGTGCAGCAGAAAGGTCACGTTCGACGGAGAGGCTCAGTTCATATTCCAGTCGTTGATCGGGAGTCATACGCTCTACTTCCACGATACTTTTCAGTTTACGGAATATCTGATTGTTCAGTTCTTCGGGTAATCGTTCCATGATCTCGATATTATTTAATACATATAACCACTTCTTATAAAGCGTATCACACTCATGCAAAGGTAATACAAATTTCGGCATTTCAAGATAGATTTCATTAAGCGTTTCGCTGAAAGGAATCTTCAGTTCACGATCCATACGCACAATATCCCAACGGTATTTCTCCGGACGCGACGGTTCCATGATATAGTTCAGTACGCAAATGACATATACTTTACTGATATGATAGTTCCATCGTTTACGAATCCTTTCATCCGGTTCCTTTTCCAACTTCTCTTTTACAATCATGGATTGTTGCTGGATAGCAAAGGATGCATAATACAGTACTCTGTCGGAGAAGTATTTCTGACGGCTTTTTTGCATTTCGACAATGAAAACTTCTCCGCTTTCATTCTCGCAAAAAATATCGAACACGGCACGCCGTTGGTCCTGTTTCAAACCAAGCATCTCTACATTACGAAAGGTGATGTCTACGATTACTTCCTGTTGAATGACTTCATTAAGGAAACTGATGATAAGATCTTTACTTACTTCACTGCCGAAAATCTTTTTCCAGCCGTAATCCGAGAAAGGATTGATAAATTTGTTCATAGCTAATGGTTTTATATATCCGTTAATAAATATGGGCAAATATAGATAATTATTTTATAGATTGGTTATAGGTATGTAACTATTTTTATAAGTTTTAATCTGATCCGCCCTTATTTGCTCATCGAACCATCCTGTTGTTTTCTATACTCCGTCGGGGTACAATTATATTTCTTTGAGAATGCCCGATAAAAGGTAGAGCGGTTGGTGAAGCCGGATTGAAAGACTATTTCATCGATGGTCAGTTTTGTTTTTATAAGCAAATCGGCAGCTTTCAGTAACCGACAGTTATTGATCAGTTCGGCAAGAGTGATCTCTTCAATCTCTTCCAGCTTACGGTAAAAGGTACGAAGACCTATGTTCATTTTCTCAGCGATCAATTGGGCAGACAGATCTTTGTTTCTTAGATTTTTATTAATGATCTTCAATATATCATTAATAAATTTCTTATGCTCTTTATGGGATAGCTTTCCGTTCTCTAACGTGTATGAACTCAATGGAGACGAGAAATATTCACGGAGACTTTCTTTTCTCTCCAGCAGGCGTTGTACGGAAGATTTCAGAAAATCCACATTAAACGGCTTGGTTATATAAAGTTCTGCTCCGGCATTCAGCCCTGCAGTCTGCCCTTCAATATCCTGTCGAGCCGATAACAGGATAAAAGGGATATGAGCAGTTGTTTCATCCTCTTTTACCTGCCGCGAAAAGGTCAGGCCATCTGTTCCCTGCATAATCACGTCACAAATGATAAGGTCGGGGTGTATATCTTTTAATATTTCAGAGGCCTCAATAGGACCTGCAGCTGTCAATACATTATAATCGTCCCTGAATATATCGAAGATAAGCCAGCGGATTTCTATTTCATCATCCACGACAAGCAATGTCGGTTTCGATGTGTCGATAGGACTTTCAGGGATTTGCCAAACAGGTGTACGTTCCGGATTATAATCAGGCAACGATACAGCCGTCTCCTCGCTCGATCCGGCAAGAGAAGCTTCGAGGTAAGGCAGCTTGATCCTGAAATGTGTCCATTCATCCGGGATACTCTCTACTTCAATCGTTCCGCCAAGCAAATGCACCATATTGTAAGAGATTGCCAGACCTAACCCGTTACGCGACCAGAACGAAGTATTGTCGCTTTGTTCAATGTTTTGCAAAATGCGGTATCTGTCAAACAGAGTAGGAATATCTTTTGCTGCTATCCCCTTTCCGGTATTGGAGACAGTGATATACAAATTATTAGAATCGATTCCGATCCTGACAATTACTTTCTTCTCGTTTTCCGCATATTTGAATGCATTGGATAAAAGATTGAGAAGGATGGTGACAATAAAATCCTTGTCGGAGTTCCATTGAATAAAAAGGGATATCTCTTTTTCAAATCTTACAGCATGCGATTCCGCCATATCGGTGAATGAATCTGCCAGTTTATTGGCTAAAGCGGTTATATCGACAGGTATTATTACGGGTTTCTTATAACCCGACTCGATCCGATTGAATTCGATCAGATCCTGTATCAGCGAATTCAGCCTCTCGGCATTCTGCTTAATGATGGAAGTGTATTTCCGGGCGGGTTCACTCAAGTTCTTCTGCTCCATCAAACGGTTGCAAGGGCCGTAGATAAGCGTAAGCGGCGTACAGAACTCATGGGATATATTTGTGAAGAACTGGAGCTTGGACTCGTATATTTCCTCTTTATGCTTCTGTTCCATCTTCTGCAGACGATCCGCTTTTTTCTTTCTATTGTAAACGATCCATATCCGGGTGACAAGCCCTGTCACAACCAGTAATAGTAAAAAATAAATGCATCGGGCCCAGAATGAAACATACCACGGAGGTAAAACTTCGATATTTAGTTTATAGATATAACTTTCTTTTCCCAATACTTTATTGTAGTACTTTATATACAATGTATAATTCCCCGGGTGAAGGTCAGCGAAAGTGATTATATCGGAACTTCCGTTGGAAGTCCATTCCTTTTCACCGCTATCCAACTTATAATAATAGGAATAACCATTACCGTTCAGATAGTCGGTCGCAGAGAAAGAGAGCGAAAAGAAATTCTCGTCATGCGATAGTTTCAGAATCGTCTTTTTTCCCTTCTGCGACATAAATTCCTCAACAGGGTACTGCCTATCCCGTATAGTGATCGTCCTAAAATAGACTGGCGGCATATAGTGTTGCCCTTCATCATAATAATTGCGACGGATAGTAACAAAGCCATTGGTTCCTCCGAAGAAAAGCGTCCCGTCATTTTCGTTTTTGAAAGAGGAACCTTCATTAAATTCAAGTATCGAAAGACCGTCATGATGATCGTAAGTGCGGAACAATTCCTGGTCTGTATTATACAAGATCAGCCCCCGGTTGGTACTTAACCAATAACCGGCAATGGTATCAGGAAGAATACTATAAATGCTGTTGGTTGGGTATTTGTTGATCTCATTCAATAATTTATAATCGTCCGGACCATACTTTACCAACCCGAAATTGGTTCCGACCAGATAGTTTCCGTGATAATCTTTCTGTATAACATTGGTTTCATTGATCGTATTTCCTTTAAAACGGATATTTTCCCAGGTAGATGTAGCGATATTCAGCCGGAAGAAGCCTTCTCCCTTATTCATGCACCATAAAATAGAATCGTTTTCCGGATAGATATATTGAAAACGATTGGTAAACTCGTCATCTTCCCTGACTGTGAATTGTTTTACAACAGTTACTAAAGGATAGCTGTTCCGCCATTCGAGTGTCGCCTGTATGATCCCCATGCCAAGCGTAGATATCCACAGCAGAGAGTCGCGTTCATATATATCGAATATGAATTCTACATTTCTATTCCCATATAGCACAGGAATAGGAATGATACGTTTTTCTATCCGATTAAAATAGCTGAGTCCGTGTTCACTTCCGATCCAGAGGTTATCCTGTCGACTGGATGAAAAAGAAAGGATCGTATTATCCCGTAACCCACTATTTGAAGTAGAGATCAGTTCCATACGGTGATCTTCCACCTTTTTATCCGGTTGAAAATCAAAAACACGAAGAATGCCGTCTCCCCGGCTACCCAACCATAAAGTATTCTCTTTGTCTACGAACAAAGCATTTATAGGTTGGCGCAATTTTAACGGAAGATCATTCAGGAGGACGGACCGGATGGAATACAGGTCTTCCGAACAGGTAAACACACCGTGTCCTGAAGTTCCTACCCAAATCATATCCTGATAATTATCCTTACGCAGACAGTTGATTCCGCCGGTAATCTCCAATGTATCGAAATGATAACCATATTCACCTTTCCTAAGCAAGGATAGCCCTTTCGTCTTAAAACCAATGAAATAGTCGTCATGGAATTTCAGAAGGGATGTGATGTTGTCTTTTCCGGCAAGATAATCCTTTAAATGATATATAGGAAATGCTTTACAACAGGATGTATCGAATTCATACAACGTATATGTGTTATCCACGAAATACGAAAGGTTATCTTCGTTCGCACAATAGACGATACCGGCGGAATGCTTATAACCTGGCAAAGGGAAAAGGTTCGCATTACCCTGCTCGTCTATCTGAATGGAAAAACAAATGTTGTCGCCGTTCTTTCGGAAAATCCACAATCGATCGGAATCATCGATAAAGAAATCGGCTATATCGTTTGCTGCCAGATCGGGTATGAACTTTTGCTCAAACTGTTCCTGATCTTTAAGCGTATAATAAATGCTATTGTTACCCTGTACCAGGAAGATATTTCCCCGACTGTCTTTATCGAGGAAAGCTATCCGGTTAAACATATCGAACGACTGGGTGACAGAGGTTTTCAAGTCTATCTTATATAGTCCGTGATAAGTCTGAAGCCAGACCTTCCCACCGGTCTGCTCTATCTTCTCAATCCGGCTACCGGCAAAATATTTCTCGCCGTCCCCGGGGCTGTACTTTATAATACGTTTTCCATCATAGATATCTACCCCACGGCTCGTACCTATCCACATAAAACCTTTTTCGTCCTGATAGAATGAAAAGATGTTACTGCTGGAAAGGTTTTCTGCGTTATTTATTTTCCGCAGGTTGAAACCCTTCACCGACGGAGCGATCAGTAAAAGGGCCGATAAGAAAAGAAAACAATAGAAAGTTCTCTTCCTAATAGCTATATCGAAGAATGAAAACATAGACAAATATAGTCTTATTTCCTGTCTCCGCTATGTCTGACAGTGACAAATGTATCTCTCTCCATGACACGCCGATCAGATCTCCTATTATCTCTTCTCCGTATAGAAAGCACTTGATTAGTTTTGCGACATCAATCATAAACATATCATCATGAAAGGTACTTTAATTCTTATTCTTTTAGTGTTCAGCTTCCATTCCGTTATGGCTGTTTCTCCCCGGATAAAAGGGATGATCCGGGACAAAAGCACAGGCAATCCGATCGAATTTGCGGATGTCATAGTATTAAAGAAAGGGGAAACGGCAGCTGTTTCCAGTACGCTATCCGGAACAGACGGATCTTTCCTGATAACGGATATTAACGACGGGGAATATTCATTATTGGTCAGGTTGATCGGATATGATGTCTATACCCGTGAAACGATTACGCTTCACCCCTCCCAGCCCATATTGGACCTGGGTATTGTCGAATTGCAACCACTGGAAGTCGGATTATCCGAAGTCGTAGTGGAAGGTACGAAAAGGCAGATCATCTATAAACTGGATAAAAAGATCATCGATGCATCCAACAACCTGATGGGAAGCGGCGGTACGGCTGTCGATATTCTTGAAAACACTCCTTCCATACGGGTTGATGTCAATGGTGACGTAACATTCAGAGGGAGTAGCGGCTTTAAAGTATATATCGATGGAAAGCCGAGCTTCTATTCTGGTACACAGGCATTGCAACAGATACCGGCCGGACAGATAGAAAATGTGGAAATCATCACTACCCCATCGGCACGTTATGATACGGATGGTGAAGTCGGCATGATCAACATCGTCACTAAAAAGCATAAACGCCAGGGTATTAACGGTATGGCGAATATGTATGGCAGTACAGCCCTTTCCAATGGAGTCGATTTCCTTATCTCCCAGCAATTGAATAAATTGCAATGGCATTTTGCCGGGCATTGGAACCAACCGATCCGGGAAAGCCACTTCGATCAGCAAAAAACAACTATTGTCGATGATGTAACAACAACATCCATCTCTCATGGTCCCAGAAAAGGGAAGAACTACCATTACGGATTGCGCGGAGGCATCGATTATTCTTTCTCTCCGAAAACATCCGTCAACGCAGAGTTGCAGGTCGTTTACGACAAATTCACCCGTGACGGCAACCTGGACTACACGGAAACCCGCAAAGACGCTACCGGCGAATCCGTCCCGCACAACTTCAACAGCCGCGATGAATTCGACCTGCATTCGACAGTCAATATCGGGAAAGCCGGATTTTCCCATAAGTTTAATGACGATGGACATGCACTTTCCGGCAGTTTCATGTTAGGATATGAAGGAAATCCTATGGAGTATTTCCAGAGCGACCTGTTTGATAAAAGTGACCAACGCCAACAGGGACATCGTGCCTGGGAGGATGAAATACGTTGGACGGTACGGGGTAATGTCGACTATAAATATCCTTACAGTAAGACCGGTCATTTGGAGAGCGGCTATCAGTATCATTCTTACCTGGAAGACGGCGATTACAGTATGCAGTTCTGGAACCCGGAGAAAAAGGAGTTCTACTGGCGCGAAGATATTTACAACACATTCTATTTTCAACGTGGTATCCATTCGGTTTATTTGATAGGCAGCGATAGTTATAAGGCATTCGATGCACAGGTCGGCGTCCGGGGCGAACATACGCACCAGGTATTACGCAGCTCCATCGAAGGAGCAAATCGAAAAGTGAACCGTTTCGAAGTTTTTCCTTCCGTACATATCGGATATACACTTCCCCATGAACAGAAACTGACATTTGCCTATTCGTACCGAACCAACCGTCCGGAACTCTTTTACATGGAGCCATATATCACGTATCGCGATTACTACACAGCCGAGATCGGAAATCCAGACATCCGGCCTGAATATATACATTCTTTTGAACTGAATTACAAAAAGAACTTCGGAGAACAGTTATTACAATCCAGCCTGTTTTACAGGTCGCGAAAAGATAAGATCGAACGCTTGCGTGTCCCGTATCAAGCCGGAGTGACCCTCGACTCTATGGCAAATGTCGGAAACGACCATGCACTGGGTATCGAATTAAACGGACAACTAACGATTAACAAATGGTGGAACCTGAATGTAAACGGAAACGTTTACTACTATAAGGTAGTGAACGATATTCAATCGGGTGGAAAGAAAGAGACCAGTACTAATTATGATATTACATTAAATAATATGTTCCGTGTATTTAAGAACACTCGCATCCAGTTGGACGGTAACTTCGTAGGTCCGTCGGTTACGACGCAGGGACGCTCGGACGCTTTCTGGTTCGTCAATCTGGCAATCCGTCAGCAACTCTTCAGTCCCAACCTGCAATCGACACTTTCTTTCCGGGATATATTCAACTCTGCCCGTTACAGAAGCGATATTACAACAGCAGACCTACAATCCATTACACGCATACGACCGGATTATCCGGTTATAACTTTGTCTATCAGTTATACATTCAATAATTTCAAAAGAGGTTCACAGAACTCACGGGATAACCGAGATCTGTTTGAAGGAACCAATCATTAAAAGAGCTCTTAAGGGTGTGCCAAATGTCCGTATAAAGGACTACAAGATGGTACACCCTTCATACAAATGAATTTTGGAATATCAACATTCTTATTGAAATTTCAATAACTTTGCAATTCAAAATCAAAGTAAATGGGCAATTCTGAAATCATTATATATCTGTTACCTCTCGTCTTTATGATGCATGACTTTGAAGAGATAATAGGCTTCAAAGCATGGTTTGCAAAAAATGGTACATGGTTACAAGCTAAATATCCCCGATTTAGAGAACAAATCAACCATTTAGAAATAATGTCCGTGCCTTCCTTTGCATTAGCAGTCGCAGAAGAATTCATACTGATTAGTATAGCCACAATAATTTATTTACTTTTTGAATGGCCTTATGCATGGCTAGCCTTTTTTACCGCATTTGCTTTTCATATAGGCATACATATCATTCAATTTATAATTATCAGAAAATATATTCCTGTCATAATAACCTCTATTTTATCTATTCCCTATATTATTATCGGGATCGATTACATCGTTCATTCATTTTCCTTCAAAGAAATTGCAATCTGTTTCTCCATAGGATTATTGGTTGCTATTACTAATTTAATATTGGTTCACAAGATAACACCTAAACTAGATAAACTTATATAATCATGTACTTTTACATAATAACTTATCAATAAAAACAATGGATAGATCTAAAATCGAGAAAATAATCTTTTATAGTAATATTCTTAGAAAAGAAATGCAAGTTTGTGTATACTTACCCAAAAACTATGAAACTTCCCCTCCCCTTCCTGTATTATATTTTCTACACGGAAGAAGTGGCAACGAGAATATAATGTTTGAAGTTGATATACAACCTAAAGCAGATTTACTTATACATAACAGAAATATTGAGCCACTAATTATTGTTTGTCCAAGAATTGAAAATAGTCGTGGTATAAACTCTTCTTTTAACAGCCAAGATATTCCTGATTCCATTTACAATGAAAGAATTATCAACCTTGGAATGTATGAAGATTACTTTATACATGAAATAATTCCTTTCATAGACAATACCTTCAACACAATACGAGATAGAAAAAGTAGATTCGTTGGCGGTGCATCGGCTGGAGGATATGCAGCTCTTCATAATGCATTCCGGCATCAGGATCTTTTTTCAAAAGTGGGAGGTCATATGCCCTCATTAGAATTAACTCTAGAAAAAGAAGATATGCCTTATTTTCAGGATATGGATACTTGGGAAAAATATGATCCTATATCTATTGCCCGTAACAACAAAATAATCCTCGACCTTGAGGTTTACCTAGATGCAGGAGATAAAGATGAAGGTGAATTCTATAAAGGTTGCTCAATTTTACAGGATATATTAAAAAAGAGAGCTATTAATTCTCAAAACCACGTATTCCCGGGCCATCATAGTATTGAATATATAAAATCCAATATAGAAAAATATTTGGAATTTTATGGTAAACGTACAAAGGAATAGTAGAATAGTATAAAACCGTAAAAAGGGTAATCTTTCCCCTGATTTGGGTATAGAACAGGATGTATATTCCTTGTAATTTTGCATTATGAAAATATACATCTAAAAATTAAGCTTATGATACTCAACGATTTTTTACAGGTTGTCCGGACACGGGGACCACTCAATACACCGGAAATCCATCGTTTCATGGATGAGATGAGCAATGAGGCACGGCGTATCACCTTCGAACTGAACGGTTCCTATCATAACCCCGACGAGGTTCGGGCATTACTTTCTCGATTGTTCGGATACGAAGTCGATCCGACACTGCGTGTATTTCCTCCGTTCTACACTGATTTCGGGAAAAATATCCAGGTAGGTAAAAACGTTTTTATCAACGCCTGCTGTCACTTTCAGGATCACGGAGGTGTTACCATCGGTGATGATTGTCAAATCGGACACAACGTTGTGTTCGCTACCCTCAACCACGGCCTTACACCGGAAGACCGGAAGACAACCTATCCTGCTCCCATTGTACTTGGCAAAAATGTCTGGATCGGTTCGAATGCCACTATTTTACAAGGCGTAACCATCGGTGACAATGCTATTGTAGCAGCAGGAGCAGTCGTAACAAAAGACGTGGCTGCAAATACGATAGTTGGCGGCGTTCCGGCCAAGTTCATTCGGAACATAGAAATATAAAACGGAGCATCACATCTTCAAAAATATCTCAACAAAAATTTTCTAAAATAAATCATTCATTCTTTCATCCTGACAAATATCCTTCATCTATAAAAACTACACAATCAAGTTAATACAACAACATGAAGGAATGAAGGATTTATTTTGAAAACTTTTTTATTGTATCACTAAACCGAAATAGCCACCTTCACAACCCCATCCAAACGATTTTCAAAGACACGATAAGCCTCTTCAATCTCATTCAACGGAAATTTGTGAGTAATAAGCGGAGTGGTGTCTATCTTACCTTGTTCGATCAATTCGAGAATCTCGGCACAATCACAACCGTCCACGCCCCCAGTTTTAAAGGTCAGGTTCTTTCCATACATATCCGGTAAAGGAAGAAGCTGGGGTTTATCATAGAGGGCAACAACGGTGACAATCGCATTGGGTCGGGCACAATCCCACGCCAAACGGAAAGTATCTTCGCTACCCGCTACCTCCAGGACTACATCTGCACCGCCATGATCGCTGTTACGAAGGACGAAATCCTTACAGTTTTCGGGTTCCGTCACCAGCACATCCGGGTAATGTTCACGGACAAACCGGATTCTTTCAAGGGACTTTTCACAGACAATGATACGTCGCGGCTTCTTCAGCATGACACAAAGCAATGTACAGATACCGGT
The DNA here is from genome assembly GCF_023369805.1 of Parabacteroides leei. Lineage (NCBI taxonomy): Bacteria > Pseudomonadati > Bacteroidota > Bacteroidia > Bacteroidales > Tannerellaceae > Parabacteroides > Parabacteroides leei. Next base: position 204,265 of record NZ_JAMBQG010000006.1, on the reverse strand, counting down.
AGGACCGGCACCAATGATAAGTACTGTATCATCATTGGAAATCTCCGAAATGCGGGCTGCCCAAAAACCTGTAGCCAACACATCACCAACAAATAGAGCTTGCTCGTCGCTAACCGTTTCCGGAATACGGTTTAATCCACTGTCAGCATAAGGAACCCTGACATATTCTGCCTGACCGCCGTCTATACGACATCCTAAAGCCCAACCGCCATTGGGATCTGTGCAGTTGTTGACATACCCATGTTTGCAGAAGAAGCATTCCCCACAGAATGTCTCTACATTTACGGTTACCCTGTCCCCCCGTTTGACGGAAATAACATCAGGACCTACCTGCTCCACAATACCGACCATCTCATGCCCTACCGTTATTCCGGGTACGGCACGTGGTACACTACCGTGTTTAATATGCAGGTCACTCGTACAGATACTACCCAGCGTCATACGCACAATGGCATCACGTGAATCTTTTATTTCCGGTTTCGCCTTCTCGCGCAGTTCGAATTTACCATGTTCAATATATGTGTATGCAAGCATAATCTCTTTCTGTTAGTGAATAGACTTCACAAAGATAGAGAAATCAAAAACAGGCATAACAATCCATATAACTATTTTATTTTTAACCCGGGGATCAACGGAGTAGTGTCGATCAGTTCCAGATGTTTTACCATATCGAGCGTTCCTTGTTTGTATTTCTGGAAATGAGGTGTTTCGATGTGGCTTTTATAGGCAGTTTCATCCGCATAGATTTCAAGTATAGTCACCTTATTCGGATGATCCTTTTCAGCCATTGCATAAAGTAGCAGTACACCCGGTTCCAACCGCATGGATGCTTCTATCTCTTCCTTCAGATAAGCATTATATTCAGCCAACCGTTCCGGATCGACTGTTATTTTCGACAGGCGTACCATATTTTTAGCTTCTTGTGCGATCACCGGATCATCGTCCGCTCCCCCGCAGGCAGCCATCGACATAACGGCCAACAGCATCAATGGAATTAATAAAAACTTTTTCATATTACGACGTATTTATCAGATTATCTTTATTTTAATTATTCTGACACAAAAATAGAGTGCCTGAAACACCGGGATTGTATATATTTTACAGATAATTATACCTTAATCACGGATTCTGAAACAACGGTGGAAATCGTATAAAGAAAAAAACTACATTTGCCATGTATTAAAACAGAAAGTGATATGGAAGAGATCAATAAAGATGAAATTATCGAACTAGACAGTGTAGATCGTTACAACAAGATCTTCGGACTTGAAACCCAGCATCCTTTGGTGAGTGTCGTCGATCTGACCCAATCCACGCAATGGCCAGAAAGAGCCTGGTTCCGCTACGGGGTGTATGCACTATTCCTGAAAGATGTCAAATGCGGTAACATCAAATATGGTCGTCAATATTATGACTATCAGGATGGGACTATCGTCTGCTTCGCTCCGGGACAAGTCACTGACCTGGAAATGCTCCCGAACATACAGCCTCATGCACACGGTATTCTCTTTCATCCCGACCTGATACGTGGTACCGCCCTCGGTCAGGAAATCAGAAACTACTCTTTCTTTTCTTACGAAACCAATGAGGCACTCCATCTTTCCGAAGAAGAGCGGCAAACTGTCATGGACTGCTTACAGAATATTTCAAACGAACTGAAACATGCCATCGATAAACACAGTCGCCGCCTGATCTGTGCCAATATCGGATTATTACTCGACTACTGTATGCGTTACTATGAACGTCAGTTTCAAACACGTGGTGAAGTGAATAGCGACATCATCGTCCGCTTCGAACAGTTACTGAATGATTACTTCGAGGGAGACGCACCGCAAAAAGAAGGATTGCCATCCGTGAAATACTTCGCCGACAAGGTCTTCCTTTCCCCCAACTATTTTGGCGATATGATACGTAAACAAACAGGACGTACCGCCTCAGAGTATATACAGGACCGAGTAATAGGAGTGGCAAAGGAAAAATTACTCTCATCCGACAAAACGATGAGCGAAATAGCTTACGACCTAGGCTTTCAGTATCCACAACATCTCAGCCGTATGTTCAAACGGGTAGTTGGAATAACTCCCAATGAATATCGGATACAGAACTGAAAAGACATCAAACACTGTATACAGCTTCTTCCTGAAGACAATAAACCTAGAAAACAGATAATTCAGCGAAAGAAGAAAATATAAAGAGATATATAAAGCTATTTTCGAATCTGAAGATATTTCCGTAAGTTTGTCCTGGAAAAAAAATTAATAAACATACTTTAATTAATATGGCAGACGATAAGAAAATTATTTTCTCGATGGTTGGCGTGAGCAAGACTTTCCCGCCCCAGAAACAAGTATTGAAGAATATTTATCTGTCTTTCTTCTATGGAGCCAAGATCGGTATTATCGGTTTGAACGGTTCCGGTAAGTCTACCTTGCTGAAGATCATCGCAGGCATTGAAAAAGAATACCAGGGAGAAGTGGTGTTTTCGCCCGGCTATTCGGTAGGTTACCTGGAACAGGACCCGAAACTGGAAGCAGGCAAGACTGTGAAAGAAATCGTACAGGAAGGCGTACAGGATATTGTAGACACATTAAAAGAATACGAAGAAGTAAACGAAAAATTCGGAGATCCGGAAGTGCTGGAAGATCCCGACAAGATGGATGCACTGATCGCCCGTCAGGCAGAATTGCAGGACAAGATCGACGCGACCGATGCCTGGAACCTCGACAGCCGCCTGGAACGTGCGATGGATGCCCTGCGCTGCCCGCCCGAAGATCAGATAGTCGATACGCTGTCAGGAGGTGAACGCCGCCGTGTTGCCCTTTGCCGCCTGTTGCTTCAGCAGCCGGATGTGTTGCTGCTCGATGAACCGACCAACCACCTGGATGCCGAGTCGATCGACTGGCTGGAACAACACCTGCAGCAATATGCCGGTACAGTGATCTGTATCACGCACGACCGTTACTTCCTCGACCATGTGGCAGGCTGGATTCTGGAACTCGACCGTGGCGAAGGTATTCCCTGGAAAGGCAATTACTCTTCCTGGCTGGATCAGAAGACGAAGAAGATGGCTATGGAAGAAAAGCAGGTTAGCAAACGCCGCAAGACGCTGGAGCGCGAGCTGGAATGGATCAAAATGGCTCCCAAAGCCCGTCAGGCCAAGGGTAAGGCTCGTCTGAACTCATACGAAGCGTTGCTGAACGAGGACCAGAAAGAACGCGAAGCCAAACTGGAAATCTTTATCCCGAACGGTCCGCGCCTGGGTAACAAGGTGATCGAGGCACAGCATGTAGCGAAGGCTTTCGGTGAGAAACTGTTGTTCGACGACCTCAACTTCATGCTTCCTCCGAACGGTATCGTCGGTGTGATCGGCCCGAACGGTGCCGGTAAGACAACGCTGTTCAAGATGATCATGGGCATGGAAAGCATCGACAAAGGTACATTCGAAGTGGGCGAAACCGTGAAAGTAGGTTATGCCGACCAGACACATAAAGATATCGATCCGAAAAAGACCGTTTTCCAGGTTGTTTCCGGAGGACAGGAATTTATCCGCGTAGGTGGAAAAGAGATCAACTCGCGTGCTTACCTGTCACGGTTCAATTTTGCAGGTGCCGACCAGGAAAAACTTTGCGGTGTCCTGTCAGGTGGAGAACGCAACCGCCTGCATCTCGCCATCACGCTGAAGGCCGAAGCCAACGTGCTGCTGCTGGACGAACCGACCAACGATATCGACGTGAACACGCTGCGTGCACTGGAAGAAGGTCTGGAAAACTTCGCCGGATGTGCCGTTGTCGTTTCCCACGACCGTTGGTTCCTCGACCGTATCTGTACGCATATCCTGTCGTTCGAAGGCGATTCGAATGTGGTCTTCTACGAAGGAACGTATTCCGAATATGAAGAATACAAGCGCAAACAGGGCGGCGACACAGAGCCTAAGCGCGTACGTTACCGTAAACTTATTGTTGATTAATTACTTTATAATTCATTTAGAACCATGAAAAAAAGAATGCTCTGCATGGCGGCTATCGCTGCCGCTTTCCTCTGTTTCGGAAGCGATGCTAACGCACAGAAAACAATCAAGTTGTTCAACGGGAAAGACCTTTCCAACTGGAACTTTGTCGTCGACAAAAATTCCGTTCCGGCCGAACAGGTTTATTCCGTAGGCGACGGCGTGATAAAGATCAAAGGACAGCCTTTCGGTTACATGTACACGAAAGAGAAATACGACAACTATAAGTTGCATGTGGAATGGCGTTGGCCGAATGGCGACCAGGGTGCGAACAGCGGAATTTTCCTGTTGATCGCCGAGCCGAAGAATCCGTTCCCGAACGGTATCGAATGTAACCTGATGTTAGGCAGCGCCGGTGATTTCGTCCTGTTGGGCGGTTCCGACCTGGCACAGTATCAAGGCAAGCCCGGCGAACCTCGTCCCGGTTTCCCGGTAGTGAAAAAGAACGCTCCCAGCAGCGAGAAGCCTGCCGGAGAGTGGAACGAAGCCAACATCTACGTGAAAGACGGTAAGATCAACGTCTACATCAACGGCGTTTACCAGAACACGGGATGGAACAAGCAGAAAGACGGTTACATCGGCTTGCAGAGCGAAGGGAAAGAAGTGGAGTTCCGTAATGTGACGCTCACTCCCTGGTAATTTATGGAATACATCATCAGACAAGAGACGGAGCAAGATCACCCGGCTATCTACGACCTGATCCGGACGGCATTCGAAACGGCGAAAGTCACTGACGGGGACGAACAGGACTTCGCTGTCAATCTAAGGAATAACAGTAAATTATACATTCCCGAACTGGCGCTGGTAGCCGAAGAAGGTGGCAAGCTGATCGGTCATATCATGTTGACCAATACGTATATCACCCAACCGGACGGCAGCCGGTTCGACGTCCTCTTGGTTGCTCCGCTTTCGGTTGCCGTGGAATATCGAAGCAAGGGTATCGGCGGCGCACTTATGCGGGAAGGTCTGAAACTCGGCAAAGAGATGGGATATAAGGCGGCATTCCTGTGTGGCGATCCGAATTACTATCACCGGCTTGGCTTTAAGTCGATCGCTGATTTCGGACTGACACACAAGAGTATTCCGGCGGAATATGTCATGGGATGCGAGTTAGTCCCCAGCAGCCTGAAAGGGATTACAGGGGAAGTGCGGGTTGAATAAACGGTCCCGAATCAGTCTGAAAAAATAACGAGGGTGTGTCAAAACCCTCTTTTTAACAAAATCACCCCTGCTACAGATACTTGTGACAGGGGTGATTTTTCTGTTTTGGGTGTTTTGACACACCCTCGTCAATAAAAGTAAAGCAGATTTCTCAATTTAGCAACTACGACCAAAGTCTCACCAACAGTCCAGCCAAAACCACCCGTAAAGATTGTCTTCGATAAGCTCTCCACGTTTGAAGTTATTGATCAACTCCACAAATCTAACGTAACAATTTAGCTTCTTCATTGTTGTATCTAAGTCAACAATAAAAACGAACGCCGACATGAGACTGTACAGATCATTATATCTTCTTCTGCTACTATTGGTTATGCATATAACGGGGCAGGCGCAATTGCAAAAGGTCATCAAGGATATTTTTTCGGCTGACGAAATAACGACGGAACATGCCGACTCCGACTCTATCGCCTCGTCCGGGTTGCAAAAATACGATGCGACTTTCAAGCTGAAAAGCGGACAGATACAGAAACTCGACTCGCTGCGGAAAGAGTCGGTCGCCAAAGAGAAAGAGATGAAATATCACGACAGCTGGTGGCAGACGGGGAAACATATCTTTTATTTCGTATTGGTATTGCTGGGACAATTCCTACTGTTCCGCCTATCTTCCTGGCTTTACAAGAAACTGAAAAACCGCATCCAGCAGTTGAAAGATACCAAGCTGAAACCAATCTCCATACAGAATTATGAGATACTGGATACGCAGAAACAGGTCTCCCTGTTGATCTTCCTTGCGAATATCCTCCGCTATCTCCTATTGTTCATCCTGCTGGTTTTAACGATACCGATCCTTTTCTCCATCTTCCCGCAGACAAAAGAACTGGCGTATAAGATCGCCTATTATATCTGGAATCCCGTGAAGGATATCCTGGAAGGCATCCTCGGCTATATCCCTAATCTTTTCACGATCATCGTAATCTGCCTGGCCATAAAATACGTCATTAAGGGCATCCGCTTCCTTGCCACGGAGATAGATGCGGGCAGGTTGAAGATTAACGGTTTTTATTCGGACTGGGCGATGCCGACCTATCATATCGTCCGTTTCCTATTGTATGCTTTTATGATTGCGATGATTTATCCTTACCTGCCGGGAGCCAATTCGGGTGTCTTTCAGGGAGTATCCGTTTTTGTCGGGCTAATCGTCTCGCTCGGTTCCAGCACGGTGATCGGGAATATTATTGCCGGGTTCGTGATTACTTATATGCGCGCCTTCAAGCAAGGCGACCGGATCAAACTGAACGACACGGTAGGCAACGTGATCGAAAAGACCGCCTTCGTCACCCGTCTGCGCACCATCAAGAATGAGATCGTGACGATACCGAACTCCTTCATCATGTCATCACAAACAGTCAACTATACTTCGTCGGCACGCACTTACGGGCTGATCATCCACTCGGAGGTAACGATCGGCTACGATGCCCCCTGGCGCAAGGTGCATCAACTTCTGATAGATGCCGCCCAAGCAACACCCGGCGTGATGCCCGAACCGGCTCCCTTCGTTCTCGAAACGGCCCTGAGCGACTTCTACCCTGTCTACCAGATCAACGCTTATATCCAGGAGGCGAACAATATGACGACCATCTATTCCGCCCTTCATCAGAATATCCAGGATTATTTCGATAAGGCAGGCATAGAGATCATGTCCCCCCATTACACGGCGTTCCGCAATGGCAATGCTTCTACGATCCCCAAAGAAGAAGAGACGAAAACGAATTAAGCAGGCTTCAAATCCGGGAACAGGCGCACATGATCTTATCCTCGACTGATCAGAACGGAACCTCGCTGCTGCTGCCCTGGTTCAGGAAATCTGCACCGGCAGGCGGTATCGGAGGTAACGGATCTTCACTGTTCATATTCGATGAGAACTCGCGTACGGCAACATCCTCATCTATATTCATAAATTTCGCATAATCGCCTTTAAACCGCAGACGCACATCACCTGTCGCACCGTTACGATGCTTGGCGATAATGATCTCCGCCAGACCGACCAGCGAGTTACCACGCTCATCTTCCGTGATCTTATAATATTCCGGACGGTGGATAAAGCAAACCATATCCGCATCCTGCTCGATCGCTCCCGATTCACGGAGGTCGGCCAACTGCGGACGCTTTCCTTCGGCTCCCTGACGGCTTTCCACACCACGGTTCAACTGCGACAGTGCGATGATCGGTATGTTCAACTCCTTCGCCAACCCTTTCAATGAACGGGAGATCGTACTTACCTCCTGCTCACGGCTGCCGAAACTCATACCACTCGCATTCATCAACTGAAGGTAGTCGATGATGATACATCGTACCCCATGCTCACGCACCAGACGGCGTGCCTTGGTACGCAACTCAAACACCGAAAGACTCGGCGTATCGTCCACATAGATAGGTGCATCATACAACTCCTTGATCTTGAAGTCCAGCTGCTCCCACTCATAACTTTCCAAACGTCCGCTCTTGATCTTCTCGCCCGGGATCTCACATACGTTTACGATCAGACGGTTTACCAACTGGACGTTACTCATTTCAAGCGAGAACAAGGCAACCGGCACATTATGGTTCACCGCCATATTCTTCGCCATGGAAAGTACGAACGCCGTCTTACCCATCGCAGGACGGGCAGCGATAATGATCAAGTCGGAATTCTGCCATCCCGAAGTGATCTTATCCAGCGCATCGAAACCGGTACGCGTACCGCTCAGACCCTCCTTCTGGTTCGCCGCTTTCTGCAACAAATCCATCGCATCCTTGATAACGGGATTGATCTGGGTTACGTCCTTCTTTACATTTCGCTGGGATATCTCGAACAGTTTACCTTCCGCTTCCTGCATCAGGTCTTCCACGTCGATCGTTTCGTCAAAAGCCTTTCCCTGGATCATCGCAGTGAAAGAGATCAACTCTCTCGCCAGGTATTTCTGTGCGATGATACGGGCATGATATTCGATATGCGCGCTACTGGCGACCTTGCCGGTCAACTGCGAGATATAAAACGGTCCGCCCACCTGGTCCAGTTCGCCGCGTTTCCTCAGCTGCTCTGTCACCGTCAGCATGTCGACCGGCCGCTGGCTGGCTGCCAGATCCACAATAGCCGCATAGATCATCTCGTGCGACTTTTCGTAAAAGCATTCCGGCTTCAAGATCTCACTGATGATCGAATAAGCATCTTTTTCAAGCATCAAGGCACCTAAAACGGCCTCTTCCAACTCACGAGCCTGTGGCTGCAGACGTCCCATATCAGACACTACAACAGGTTTTTGTTTCCCCCTTCCGGAGTTTCCTCTTCCGGTATTTTTAGTTCCTTCTGCCATTCTCTTTAGTAATTTTCGAATGCCAAAAATACGATTTTTATTTGGTATTCATTCCTTTTTTCTACCTTTGCAGCCGTAAAAAGTAATTAACTAATTATGGACGACAGTATTCCGCGAGAAACATTAACAAACAAAAATTAGCGGACGGAGGTTTCTTATTACCTCTGTTCGTATCAACAACGAAAGGAGGCAATAATGAGATCGTTTCTTTATTGTGAAGCCGGCTTTGTGGAAAAAGACAAGTGGCTTCCCGACTGCTGGGTAAATGTAGAATGCCCTACCCCTGAAGATATCCAATACCTTTTAAACCAATTTCACGTACCCCAATCATTCCTGAGCGATATCGAGGATACCGACGAACGTCCGCGTATCGAGTATGAAGGGAACTGGTTGCTGACGATCCTGCGTATCCCGGTACAGAGCACCGAAAGCGGCATACCTTTCACAACTGTCCCGATCGGCATCATCACGAATAACGAGATCATTATCTCCGTCTGTTATCATAAGACGGAATTATTGCCCGATTTCATTCGTTACAGTCGGCGCAAAGAACTCGTCGTACGTCACAAATACGACCTGATCCTGCGACTGATCCATTCGTCTGCCGTCTGGTTCCTGAAATATCTGAAACAGATCAACAACGAAGTGGCACGTGCCGAAAAAGCGCTGGAGAAAAGTATCCGTAACGAAGACCTGCTGCGGTTGATGAAGCTGGAGAAAAGTATGGTTTATTTCAATACGTCCATCCGTGGAAATGAAGTGATGCTCTCGAAGCTGCAAAGTATTTTCCAGGAACCGATGTATATGGATGCCGAACTGGTGGAAGATGTGGAAACCGAGTTGAAGCAGGCGCATCTCACAGTGAACATTTACAGCGATATCCTTACCGGAACGATGGATGCCTTCGCCTCCATCATCTCCAACAATGTGAACACCATCATGAAACGCATGACCTCCATATCGATCATCCTGATGGTTCCGACACTGATAGCCAGCTTCTACGGCATGAATGTGATCAACTATGTAGAAGAACTACCGCACGGATTTGTCGTGATCGTACTCTTTTCCATCACCCTGTCGGCACTGGCATTCTTTATCTTCAAGAGGATCAAGTGGTTCTGATATTGTTATTGCAATAAAAAAATAGCCACGGAATAAACCGTGGCTACCTGGCCTGTTTTCATGGAAACAATCACTGTCTCCTGAACAACAATATATACTTATTTAAGGGTTGCGCCTCCGTCTCCTCCCTGATTCCGGACAATCCAGGGTAACACATTAAAATCCATTTTCAGATAAGCTTCATATTCATCCGGTTTTTCCGGATCGATCTCCGGAGTTCCCGTGCCGAGTCCAGAGATATTGGTCACCAGCAAACGATAAATATTGTTGCGTACAATCGCAAACTCCATGACTCCCATCTCATTCTCCTTATTATTATCCAGATGTCTGATCCAGTAATTATAATAGCAATAGTAGCTCGACACCTCCGGATCTTTCCGGTAACGTTTCACAAACACTTTTGCCAGCTCTTCATCGGTCGATCCTTCCGTAATACCATCCAATTTGAATCCGGCATCTTTCATTGCCTGGATGCCGGTATAAAATTTATAGTTCGCATAATAGATAACATCAGGTCTCGCATCAGTCGTCTCCTTATTCTCTCCCCAAAGAGTCTCAGGTGTAAAACTGGCCTTAAACCGGACTCCGGTGGAATAAGCATTCAATTGGTTCGTTTTAAACATACAGTTTTCAAGACAGTAAAAACCATGGAACGAATTAACCGGTACAGACTGCCAGTTTTCTGCAACCGTCTTCAATGGATAAGCATAATATCCGTCCGTATTATCGAAATCGGTAGCCCCATCTATCGTTTTCGAGAAGAAATAAGGATCGATCACATACCCGTTAACAGGATTTATCTCCCCGAAATTTCCGTTTGTAATGGTATAGGAAGAAGGAACCCGGTTTGCCGTCAGGACTGCCGTATGACGGAAGGTGTAAAACCAACGGCTTAAGTTGATGTACTGGAATCCGGACAGGCTGATGGAAACATATTTATCGCCATCGCCGGTCGTCAGATCGTATTTCTCTTTCGACTGTCCGACCAATACTTTAGCCATAGCCCGTTCCAGATTTATAGTTATAATAGTAGGATCTTCCGACGGTAAAATCTCACGGACAGTCACTTTCAAATTCGAATCCGTAGTACCCTCATATAAACCGCTATTGTCGGCACGCCCTGTCATCAATAAAGTACCATCCTCGGTCAAAACCCCGAAGCCGTCTTTATAGGTGGATCTGTCCACCAGGTTGATAAACTCATTCTCCGTATTGAAAGAACCTGTCACATCCCCGTTGGCAACCGTAAAAACATCATACGTACCCGGATCTATCAAGACCCTGTTAGCCGTGTACTTTACGATATGTTCACTCTGGTTTCCGGAAGAAGCATTTTCCGAAACCTGCGGTCCTGCCGTACGGGTTATATTCTCCAACGAGATCTTTTTATATAAAGCCTTCGTATCCGAATTGAACAGATAAACGGTAAGCGACTTTACATTATACTCATTGGCAGTACCGGTTTCATAAATACCCGAAGTTTCCGCCCCACCGGCTTTGGTCGAAGAACTGTTAGGAACGACAAAAGCGAACCGGACATTTCCTTCTCCCTCGTCTACAAAGCCGGAATTATCTTCCGGTAATACATCTGCATCGTTAATACATCCCGACAAGCCCAATACCAGGCATAACAGTCCTGCTGATTTTACAAAAAAGTTGTTTTTCATATGATAAAAGCACTTAGTAAATAATTATACATTCAATGACGTTTATTATTCTCAAAAAACGCAGCCAAATTCATACCGGCCTCTTCCGATCCTTCCGCTTTTGCCGCTTTCAGCAGACGAATGCCTTCATACAGATTTCCGGTCATCAACTCATACACCCCTTTGCAATTTTTATAAGCCAGGGTTTCATGGGGTGCCATCCGCAGATACTCCCCGGCTGCCTGCCAGTTCCCCTGCTCGATAGCAGCCGCTGCCGCATTCAGATTGGCAACCGGATGAGCCGGGTAAATCTTTACACTCGTTTCCATTATCTGATAAAATTTCCCCGGTTCATTTTTATAGCTCAACGCCACCATATACAATTCGCGTAAAGAAAGCATCTGGGGATTCATTTCCGCCACCACCCTGGCCTCTTCCAGGTTAAAACTCAATTCTTTCTGATTCCGGACATCGGTCGCATCACTTTCCGGAGAAATATATGAAGCTTTTAACCCGGATACTTCCGAAACCTTCGGCGAAGGTGTAACATCATTGATTACAGTATTCTTTACTTCCGGTGACCTTCCCGATCCTTTCAGACCGACCGTTTCCCGGACAATTTCCCCGGAAGAAGCCAGCCTGTTTACCTTCAAAAACAGTTCCGGCATACGCATCCAATTTTCGGAAGCAACAGAAGTATTATAGATCACTTCACAAGGGGATTCTCCCGTCAGCTCCCTGACAAGAAAATATTTCTCCCCTTCAATACCTTTTCGTTTATTCAATACACGGTTCCGTTCATATATGCGATGTCTTTTTTTACCGTTCAACAAGACAGGCGCAAGTTCTTTCTCCTGCCTGTTCTCTTTTATCACCGGAATAATGGTAAGCGATTCGTCTGATGTGAAATCATGGGTATTGACAATACATTTCACCGATACCATCAACGAATCACCTTTCACAAAACATGACTGCGATTTTATCTCCACATCAATATCCTTTGCATATAAGGAGTTGCAAATAAAAAATAAGCCCAACAACACGAGCGGATTGATTTTCATATTTATTGTTTTTTTTATTGTATAAAGTAAATTAGAGATATGCCTATTTGTGTCGGTCCCACATAATTGGTATGCGCCTTTTCTATGCGGGGCATTCCTTTTTCCTGCCCGTATTTATCATAACTCAGATAAGCATACCCCAAAGCAATACCAGCTTCCAGGTTCCATAGCGGACTTATCATCCATTGGTATCCGTAAGAAATTCCGGCACCGACCAGATTTCCCTGAAAACGATAATCAGACAATATTCCTCCCCAATTAAAACGCGCATAATGGGCCTGTATACCTACAAAACTTCCCTGAAAAACTTCACCAAACCATCTTCTGAATTCCGGTTGTATAAGCAGATGTTTCATCTTCTTGTTATCAGCAAAAGTCCACGGGTTATAACTGATGATAGAACTGAACGAATAGGCATCTTTGCATTTTATTTCTCCCCCGATATTCAAAGACGACGTCAAATCATAAAGTATATTTGTTTTCACTGCAATATTCTGACAGTTCAATTTAGATAAAGAACTGATAATCATTATTATAAAAATCAGATTCTTAGGACTATAAAGCCCTACAAATACCCTACGACACATTATCATAATAATACTAAAAACAACTATATAATTACTTTTATATCGCATATCAGATGTTATAGAAAAATATTAATACTATATCAGATTATATTACTCACATTTTAATAAAAAAATAATGACTAAAATAAACGAACGTTTTTTCTAGTCATTACTCCGAAACGAAAATTCAAGATAATATGATTATTGTAACTTCTCGAAAAATAGCATATATCTTTCTGTAATTCAATGAAATAAAAAGATAAAAAACGCTTTGTTTTTCATTTAATATAAAATATATTTGCACCAAATAAATGACTAGAAAAAACGTTCGTTTATTTTAGTCATTACATCGGATCTTTATGAATTCAGCATAAAAAAACTCTGTATTTTCCGACTTTAATTGAAATAATATCGGAAAATACAGAGTTAAATAGTCAACCGGATGAAAGCTTGAAGCAGCTACTCTTCCTCTTTATTCAGTTTTCTGACCAGGTCATCCGCTGCACGAAATTTCACGGTACTTCTGGGGGCAAGCATCAGGGGTTCCATTGTTTGTGGATTCCTGACAGGACGCGGTTTCTGAAGTATAGGAGAAAAAACTCCAAGGCCACCTATCCTTACTTTGTTTTCGGATCTAACTTCTTCAAATACCGTGTCAATGAAGGTATTCAAAACATTCCGTACAGCACTTTGCGTATACCCTGTCTTTTCTGCGATAGAGTATATCAACTCTCTTTTGTTCATCATATCTTTACAGTTTTAAAATTTTTGTTCCGCCAACGATCCACTGTTCCAAAGCAAATCGTTATTATCAAATAGTTTGTAGATTTGTCGTATCTGGCTTCCTGACAAATAGAGCTTTTTCAGGCCTTTTTCATAATCGGCCAGCCGATGATAGTCCGAACCCACATAATCGTAATATCCCTTATCCAACAGATTCCGGGCAACCGATCGGGGTTGTTTTCCATACAACCCGGCCAACGAGAACAAATTCAACTGGAATTTATACCCCTTGTCTTTCAGAAAAGAATAATCATCCTGCGTCATATACTGATACAGTTCCGGATGAGCGATAACAGGCTTATACCCTTCCAGCATAAGATCGAATAAAAAGGTCAGGTATTTCTCGGGTGCCGATAAACGGGAAGTCTCCACCAATATCTGCTTACCGGGGAAAGTCAATACTTTTCCCCTCTTGCGGGCATCAAAACCATTATCCAGCATATATTCAGCAGCCAGATATAATTCAATATCCGCAGGACAACACTCTTTCAGAATGGAATATTTTGCCAGTAAAAGTTCTAATGAATTATTCGTACACTCTTCCGCAATATGGGGAGTAAGGAAGATCCGTTTCACACCGACCTCCCTCATTCTCTCCAATGCGGTTATCGAGTCCATTAAGGACTCCGATCCCCCGTCCACATTGGGAAGCAGATGCGCATGCACATCTGTCATTCCCTCGAGCAATGTGGTATAAAGAATGTTTCTCTTTGGTACAATCCAGGTTAACATAACAAATTCAATATTTATTTCTTCTTTTCATTCCCGTATCCATACCCATAGCCATAGCCATAACCGTATCCATATCCGTATCCATATCCATAACCTGAATGGTTATAGCGTACACCGTTCAGGATCAGACTCATATTCTTGAATTTATCCTGTTTATACAGTTTTTCCAACTCAGGTAGTTGCCGGCGATCCATCAATCCGGCACGCAGGATATAAATGGTCAGGTCAGCCACACGATTTACAATCGCCGCATCGGCCACCAAACCGGCCGGCACATTATCCAGAATAATGTAATCATACCGCTTCTTCAACTCTTCGACCAGGGTTTCCAAACGAGTGCTCAACAATAGTTCGGACGGATTAGGAGGTACAGGCCCGGTATGAATGATATCCAGGTTTTCCGCTAGTTCTCCTTTTCCAATGATAGAATCGATATTATCCACTTTCCCGGATAAATAATTAGTTATCCCCATGTTAGTAACGTTACTAACATGGCTGCTAAGGGTACCCTTACGAATATCGAGATCGACCAGTATCACCTTCTTACTGGTTAAGGCGAAGCTCATGGCCAGGTTCATCGACACAAATGTCTTACCGGCATTCGGGTTGAAAGAAGTGAACATCACCACTTTCATATCCTTCGCTTTCACACGCATGAAATCCATATTCGTACGTACAATACGGAATGCTTCCGAAATACTGTCACGCCCGTTTTCACGCACGACTATTTCATCTTTATTCTTCTTGTCACGTAAAGGTATCTCTCCCAGGAACGGGATCGATACGGCATCTTCTATATCCTTGCGTGTACGTACAGTCGTGTTCATAACCACCTGCAACCAAATAATCCCCGACGGGATAGCCAGTCCAAGCACCACAGCCGCCAATAGAATCATCATCGATTTTGGTGCTACCGGGTTTCTGCTCCCCTGAGCCGCATCGATAACACGGGCATTACTTTCGGTAATTGCCTGCGACAAAGCATTCTCTTCCCTCTTATTCAATAGGTAGAGATACAACTCTTCCTTAATTTTCTGCTGACGCTCAACCGACAACACATATTTCTGTTGCGTCGGTACAGCCGAAATACGGCGGCTGGTCTGTGCCTCCCGCTCCTTGATATTCTTTATTTTGATATTCAGTCCGACAATCAGGTTATCGATAGCCCGGATAATAGTCTGCTTCATCGCAACCAACGAATTGTTCAGGTCCATCACCACCGGATTCTTGTTACTGCTGTTGCTGATCAGTTTGTCACGTTTCAATAATAGACCGTTATATTCGCTGATCTGACCTTCGATATTCACATCCGCAATACCGGAATTAGCCGGTATCAGGTCCGAGCTTTTATGCGGGTCTATCAGGTAATCGCGGATATATTTAGCCAAAGTCACCTGATTCTCCAAGCCAAGTCCTTCCTGGCTATATTGGCTGCTCTCCTGCAGATACATCCCTGTTTCGGAACTGATGTCGGTCAACTGGTTTTCCCGCTTATAAGTCTCGATATCGGCGTCCACACTTCCTAATTCTTTTTCAATAATGATCAGACGGTCATTGATAAAATTGGAAGTATTCACCGTCACCTGGTTCTTGTCGTTTATCGCATCTTCATTATAGACAGCGATCAACATATTCAATACATCCTCTGCCCGTGGAATAGAAACATCCTGCAAGGTCAGGTTGATGATCGTTGCCGTTTTACTGGCTAATGCAACCTGAAGGGCATTACTATAACCCAAAGCGACATCCACCCTGTTCTTTTTCACAACAGCCACCGGCTTGCCGAAATATTTATCCGAATAATATAAAGTCGGAGTAACCACCAGCTTTCCGATAGATGTAATCACCGTATCGTTCAACGCCACCTTCAACATTTTTGTCTCGTCCGTTGAAAAATCCGACAACATCACTTCCGTCGCCGTCAAAGGTGTCACATTCAACGAAAAAGCCTGTGTCGCCTCCGCTTCCGGAAACTGCACGGCAATGGGCGACTGGGTATACAGTTCAACCGTACGCAACCCGTCCTTCACCGTATAACCGATATCCAGGTTCAGCCGTTCGGCCACGCTATTCATCAACCGCCTCGACTTGAACACCAACACTTCGTTATCCACATTGCTTTTGACATTGAACATGTTCAACTCTTCAAAAGCAGCCGA
The DNA here is from genome assembly GCF_023369805.1 of Parabacteroides leei. Classification (NCBI taxonomy): domain Bacteria; kingdom Pseudomonadati; phylum Bacteroidota; class Bacteroidia; order Bacteroidales; family Tannerellaceae; genus Parabacteroides; species Parabacteroides leei. The sequence goes on along the minus strand of NZ_JAMBQG010000006.1, from coordinate 187,676 downwards.
CTCACTCAGACCGCCTCCTTTGCTGTTGTCTTTTATCAGAACCGAAGCCGTACGCGTATACACTTTCGGCGCCCATTTCAGATACAGGAAGCCCGCTCCGCAACAAATCAGAACGGATAAAAGGAACCAATACCAGTTAATCAGAACAATATGGAAAAGATCTTTCAAATTCAGTTCGTTTTCTTCCCCTCTCAAATAAGTAGTTTCTTGTTCAGAATTCATTAGGTTCTCCGATTATTTAAATATTAATACCGCTATTGTCGTCAGCAATGAAATGACAGACACCCAGACACCGATGGAGTTATTCTGGTTAATGCTGCTCTGACCTGCCTTCGCCTTGTTCGGTTCCACATACACAATATCGTTTTGCTGCAAATAATAGCAAGGAGAGTTAAATATATCTGCCGACCGCAGGTCATGGAAAAGGATCGTACGCTTTCCGTTGTTTTCACGGATCACCCCTACCCTGTCACGACGTCCATATATGGTCAGGTCACCCGCCATACTCAACGCCTCCAACAAGGTGATACGGTCGCCGGAAATAGTAAAGCTACCCGGACGGCCTACTTCGCCCATCACGGATATTTTAAAGTTCAGGAACTGCACCGTCACGATCGGGTCCTTGATCAGGTCGCCTTCAATCAGTTTGTTCTTGATCAGCTCCGTCAATTGCATACGCGTCAACCCTTCCGCATGGATCTGCCCCAGAATCGGGAAATCGATATCGCCGTTCGTATCCACCAGATAGCCTAACACACGTTGCTGACCGCCACTAGTAGAGCCCAACTGATAAGTTATCATCGGCATATTGAATGGCAAGGCCAGTTCCGGGTCGCGGCTGTTCACCATAATAGCCAGCAGGTCATCACTATGGATAATCACTTCATATTTCTGCTCGATCTCCTGCTGTTTTAAAGGAACGACATCCTGCAGATAAATAATTTTCTTAGTAGACGTGCAGGCGGATAAAAACACCGCCATGCAGACTACCAGATAAGTTACATATTTCACCTTCATACTCTTCTGTTTCGGATTATTTATTCACCAGAGCCACCGGAATGTGTTCCATGACTTGCTCCCTTTTCAGTTGTTATAACCAGGTCTACCCCATCGTATTTAACAACCGGAATAGTCAAAGCCACAGTCTGCCCTCCGAATACGACCGGAAAACCAAATACGGTTGTCGTTGTCCGTTCGACGATAGAAACAGTCGTTTTCATGTCGCCGCTTATTCTGACATCACGCTTCAATGTCATTTCGCCGACACTCGGAGCTCCCCCTACCAACGATGCCAGAGTCAGTTCGACAGCACCGGATAAAGCAGTAATATCGCTATCGCTCAAACCAGCCAACTGCTTCTTTAACAAATCGCTTGTCGTTCCGTCTATTTTCCATCCAAAATGCGATGTTACATCGATCGTCTGTTCCTGCGAATCCATTTTCCCCAGGTTGTCAATCACAATCGATTTCAGATTTTCAGTCTTGGAAGTTCCTTTCTGTGACGAGCAGGGCACACCGAACGAGTGATTTGAAAATCCGTCGATGGAAGTCACATAATATCCGTTGCCGTCATAATCTGCTGCTCCTGTCTCACTCCACACGCCATTCTTTTCCACATAATGTTTTACATCGGCAAAATAGACACCCTTGCCTGCCGGGTTTTTCATCCGCAGTTCAACCGGTTTCTCAAATATCTGCCCGTCGGGTTCACAGTTTACAGTAGAAAGACTGGCACGTACCGTACCTGCCTGGGTCTTTTTAGCCCCCTCTTTATAAGCAGTCACCGTTACATCTGTTGCCGATTTGACCGCACCTGCCGGAAAAGTCAACTCGATCATCTTCTGCTTTATTTCTATCACTGTCTGTTCTGCATCGGGGGAAATCGTCACCGGCTGATTTTTTGTCTCCAGTTCCTGTGACAGCAATACGATACTTTGTTTTTTAGCATCCGCCGGGAAACCGACTTCCGCCGTCACTGTCACGTAGCCACTCTTTTCGAAAGTAACGACACAGTCGTCTTTCGATTTCATTTCCAACTGGAATGTACCATCCACAGCCGTTGTCGCTTCAGCATTCGAAGCACTGACTTTTACCCCCTCGAGAGCATTGCTCTCCGACGTCACTGTCCCGGCAATATAATAGACCTCCGCATCCAGCGGATTTTCCACAATGACAGGAGTCGGTTCATCTTTCTTACAGGAACTAAATCCTACACCAATTGTCACAGCAAGAGACATAGCCATGCTGACAACCAAATACTTGTTCGTTCTCATTTTGTCTTCTTTTTTGTTTATAATTATTATGATACTATTTTGACCGTTCAGCCAAATCGACCAGGTTATCTTTTATAAAATCAGGATTGTAATACCCCCGGCTCCTGTTTTCATCCGGACGTGTTTTGTAAGAGCGTCCCAGCTTCCGTGAAGTATACCAGGGGCCGGACTGTGCTTCATACTGCCAGTCGAAATATTCCGGCAATCGTACCCGCACAGCCTTATGTTTACTGCGTTTTTTACGTGGCAGGGGAATAGCAAAATGGAAACCGCCGTTCGCCTCCCCACCTGAATACATGGCAAACAAACCAACCGTCACCTCCCCGAAATGGCGGCTACAATCCCCACGCACCCCATAATCGCCATAGATATAGCGGTGGGCCGATAAGTCGAATTGCAGATTATAATAGGGTTCGTTATAACGGATCAAAGCAGCCCCGCTGACCTTTTTCCATTGTGTCACCTCCCATTTGCCGCCGTAGAATGTAGACGAACCGGTCAGTCCTCCGGTCAACCCGAAAGCCCAGCGATCCGAATTGGTTCGATACAAAATATCCAGGTCCACACCGATCCGGTTCTGGTTAAAATTGCCCACGCTCAAGGTGGCAAATACATTTTTCGGTAAACGGATCTCCTGGCGCATCACCAGCATCCCTGCACGAATATAATCCATCTCCCCCACCTGGTTATTCCACACCGGGAATATCACCTGCCCGGTAAAAGAGGCTCCTTTCCAAAGTCCTATTTCCACTGCCGGAGCGATATTCAACACCGTTCCGTATATTTTATCCATCCAGGAGTTTTGCAGCTTGACCTGCGGGTACAATACCAGATCGATCTTTCCGGCCGAGCGGTTCACCGCTTTCGCCCCTTTCAAAATCTTCATCACCTCATCCGTATCGTAACTGATCGTCAGCCCCTTCATCACAGCTGCCGGCGATACCTCTTTCTGCCGGTAAGCGACCAAGGCTTCCCGACTTAACGATACGGTAATCTGAGGTATCCGCTCTTCCAATACGACCAACCGTAGATCTCCTTCGACCTCCGGATCATTCAGCAATGTCCGGATCACATCAAACAACCCGCGATAAGTACCCCGGTACACATTGTCTTCATAAGCGATACAAAGCCCGTCAGCCTGTGCCACAACCTTTACATTCTCCATACCGAGACTGACAAGTCTATCCTCCACCGTCGCACTCCCTTTCCAACAGAACAGGTTGCCCAGAAGAAGTAAACAAAGTATATGATATATTTTCACCATTTAAATTCGTACCTTATCCCCGCAGAGACAGCCTTGAAATCGTAACAAAAAGCATGTAAGGAGAAATGATTGAAAAGCTGTGCGGCAGCCCCTATACTAACCGCTTCCGCATTATATTCGGCCATCAGTGTAACAGGCCTCAAAAAAGCCGGACTATAACCGACTCCACCGAAAATACCTTTCCGGTAACTATCTTTACGAAACGGGATATTCCCTCCCAGGGAAAAGCCCAGGTCATGGCCGCCCAATAACAGATGCTTTGTCCCGACAACATATACAGACGAGAAAAAGCGGTTGCCTGCGGCACTCTTAAACATATTCAATTCGCCGGTGGTAAACGCGTCATTCGATCCCACCACGATGGCCGGCCACCATTTCCCCTCTTTCAAGGGACGAAGACGCAATGATACGGAACGATCCTGATTCCATTTACTCCCCTTCTCGAACTCCCCATGAAGCAATGTGCAACGATAGGCCACTTCCACGAACGGCAGGAAAGTTATATTCACAAAATAATTTCCGGTATTATAATCCCAGTTGGAAGGCATCATTGCTTCAGGCAGAAAATCAGCCCCTCCCATAAAGGTTCCGTCTGCCTGCATGTCCGCTGTCGGGATTGTCAACAACCCCGTCACTCCCAATGAATATTGAGCGTGAAGGCCGGCTGCCATCAACAGCAAACAGGCAGATAGAATCAGTTTTTTTAACCGGATCGATATATTCATCATCGACATATTCTTTTAAGGTTCTCCCAGCACCTCCACAATAAACCCTACCTGGCGTGGCGTAAGAATACGTTGCGTACGGTCCCAACCGGCCTTTGTCAGGCAACGGATCAGACCGCCATTCGCCATCACCCAAGCTTTCAACCGGCGGGAAGCGGCCGCGGGAGTCAGTGTCGGACTATACAACACGCCCAGTTCCATCCAGGTAAAAGTGCGGTTCTTCCACTTTCTTTCCTCTTCATCCACAGACTTTATCTTGTCTTTTTCATCTTCCCGTTTCATACCCACCTCCAGTCCATAGTGGCCGGACGTTTCTGCCTCCGCGACAGACCGGTCAGGTGAGCGATTCCGATATTCAGGCGATGAAGTGCTTGCATCCTTTGTGTCGTATCCGTAATGCCGGACAACCTCTGTATCCCTGTCCGGATACGCTCCAATAACAAAGCCTCTTCCGAAGGCGAGTCCTGTACATTTTTTTTCCGGAGATAACCGGTAAACCGGTCTTTTCCCCAAAGCCGGAACAACGAGTCGGGATCTTCTCCCTCCGGCAATTCTATCCCGTAAGCCCGTATACCCTGCATCCTAAGAAGGGAAACGGCCTTTTCCGAAGCTTTTCTTCCGGCAGTATCTGCATCCAGCATCACCAGCACCCGTGATGTATATTTCTTCAATAACACGATATGACCGTCGCATAAAGCCGTACCGCAAAGCGCCACTGTATTACTGAATCCCGCTGCATGCATCGCCAGCACGTCTTTGTAGCCTTCCACCAATATGGCGTATTGCTTTTCCCTGATTGCCTTGCGGGCGATATGCAATCCGTAAAGGATCTCATTCTTACGATAAAGTTCACTGGTCGGCGAATTGATATATTTAGGAGAGCCAGGGACCTCCGTCAGTCGACGCGCCCCAAATCCTACCAGTATGCCTTCTTCATCCCGTATCGGGAATACCAGACGGTTACGCATCGCTTTCCATTCCCCGGAAACCATAGCCGGTGAAGTTCCTACCCCAAAATCGAGCCAGGTCGGAGTCAGGTCCGAGTCCCCGGAAGCGGCAGGAAGGAGAGACGAAAAAAACTGAAGGTTTTTTTCAATTGAAAATTGAGAATTGAAAATTGAAAATTTTTCTGTTTCACAAACGGGGTTTGTCAATTTGACTCCGGGTTTGACTTCGGATTTAATTTTCAATGTTCCATTTTCAATTTTTAATTTCTTCACCGCTTCCCCAAACGATACCCCTTCTATCTTCTGTAAAAAATGGATCACATCCCCTTTCTCCCCGCATGCAAAACAGGTAAAATATTGCTTCTCCGGATTGACGGCCAAAGAAGGATGGTGATCTTCATGGAACGGACAAAGCCCTAGCAGGCTTTTGCCCTTCCGTGTCAGCTGCACATACCGTCCGATGACCTCTTCAATCTGTGGAGCCGACTGTTTTATATCGTTTATTTCCTGATGTGTCATGATGTTGCGGTATTACGATAGTTCGTGATTTTTGTATATGAAGGATTATAACGGAACCGTGCAATGCCGGTCGCTCCGTTCCTGTTCTTCACAATATAGAGTTTGCCCACTCCTACGAGGCTTTCACCCGTCCGTTCATCTTTCGTAATGCCATGCTTCTCGGGACGGTAAACAAAAGCGACACAATCCGCCACCTGCTCGATCGTACCCGAATCCCTCAGGTCGCTCATCACCGGAATATGCGCCCTGTCGGCACGTGTGTCACAGGCCCGGTTCATCTGCGAAACAAGCAGTACCGGACAATCGGCCTCCAGGGCCAGCTGTTTCAGGGCAACTACATTGCGCCCCACGACCTGATCCTGCGTTTCATTCTTCTGACGGACAGACGACAACAGGTGCAAATAATCGATTACCACCAGATCACACTCCCCTTGTTTGCTTTTCAGCATCACTTTGGCACGTATATCGCTGACGGCGTTACAAGGCGTATAATCCATATAGAGAGGAAGATGTTCCAGCTTGCGGCTCGCTTCTTTCAATTGCTCCAGCTCCCTACCGGTCAGTCCGCTGATCCGCAAATGATCCGGATCCACATCCGTCATACCGGCCAGGATACGGTTCAGCATCTGCAAATCCGACATTTCGAGGCTGAACAAACAGACATGTTTCCCATCCTTCGCCGCATTGACGGCTATATGAAGTGCCACCGCAGTCTTCCCGTCACTCGGACGACCACCCAGAATAATAATTTCGCCCCTGTGTAAACCACCCGTTACATAGTCAAGTTCCTCTATCCCGGTCAATAAACGGCTCACATCCTCCGAAACCCCGGCACGCCTGGTATGCCATTGCAAAGCTTCTTCCGCCAATTCTCCTACCGTACGCATCACTTTTCCCCCGGCCGTGTCGCGCCGAAGTTCCTGCAACGACTGTTCCGCTTCCGCAATCAGCTTGTCGGGATCGGCATCGAATTTCGCGGAACTAAAATTCAACGTCACGAACAACTGTATCAGGCAGCGTAATTTATATTGCCGTTTCACCTCTTCGGCATAATGTATTACATTCTCCGCATTGCGCACATTCAGCATAGCCGGAAGCAGAAACGACAGCCCTTTCAGCTCTTTCCAGCGAGCCTCATCCTGCCGGTGCATTTCGGTTTCAACCGTCATCATATCCGGCTGCACGCCCTGATCGTACAAGTCCATGATTACACCGAAAACAAATCCCAGCGATTTATCCGAAAACATCTCCTTGCTTAACATCGTAGAAACCTGCATCGGAGCATCCAATGAAGTCATCAGGCAACAAACCAGTGTACTTTCCAGTTCGGCAACAGTCATACCTGCTGTATCCGTATTATCTGTATTCATCCGACGTTCCCCCTTTCTTTCCCACGATCCAGTTCCTGCATGCTCCGTCCTCCTATTGTGCGTTCTACAGCGGCCATCTTATATCCGACTTCTTCCGTCAAAGCCGCCTGTCCGCTGTCCTTATCCGATTCACTCCCGGAGAAAAGATCATAGTTGCAAATTCCGATACGGGTACCTCCCTTTACTGCATTCAACACGATCAGTTTTTCCATTTCAAGTATCTTCAGGTAATAACCGACCGAACCGAGACTGATAGCCGTGAAACGGGCCAGTTCCCAATAAGTACCCACATATTCTCCCCTGCGGCAAACATGTTTATTTTTTCCCAGCGTCACTATTCCATCCCGAAAGAAACTCAACGTGATCAGTGCCATATACATAAGGGCCAACCGACGCTTTTTTTTCTGTGGATGGATAGACATGTTTAATAACTTACGCGGCATTTTGATAAATGCTTTCCCCAGGAAATCCGTCACCTGGTTACAGTCTTGATGATCTTTGTTCATAACCGTAAATATTAATGTTTGTTAGTATTTACGTTGTTATACGCTTTCTATTTGCAAAAGCCATTGAATTATATATCCTTTCGTCTCCCTCCTATTCAGGTTCTATTCGACCGGCAACGGTTCCTCTTTAATATAGTAAGAAGTATTTCTTTTAGAAAGAAATTTATAAATAGGCAATTCTTCAATTTTTTCAAAAAATAAAATCGCATATCAACGCTTAAACAAAGATAAATACCAGGTTTCGTAATAAAAAAACTATTTTAAGCGTATATCTCACAACCCAACAAGCTATGTTTCAACCGATTAATTATTTAAAAATCCATCTCTCCCTGCGGCTTCCCGCTTTATTTCCATTCTGATTCCGTCATGGATCTGCTGATAATCCTCATTCGCGGCTTTCAACAGATTACAAATGTAGGATTGTTCGTAGCCGGTATTGAACACCAGATTAATCAGTCTGGCTAATTCCTCATACGAACACTCCTCAAACATCTCATTTCGAAACATACCCGACATATACTCGATAAACAATTTCGATTCTTTCACCCGGATACGTTCCAGATTGGACGGTCCGATATCATAGCCACAATGCTCCAGTATCTTCTCCCTGTAATGATTGAAAAACGATTTAGCCAGGGCATTCCACGTTTTCTTTTTTCTTATCTCCGGATCACCCAGTAATAAAGCCAGCAATAAAATATAATGGCTGTTATTTTTCACATCTTCAAGATACTCCTCCAAGGAAGGATACGACAAATATTTCCCTGTTATTTCACGAACCACCTTTTTAAAAATCCGATTATTCTTTGTACAATTTGCTTGTTTATTTTGTTAATCATATTCATTCTCCGATTAGGCATCCATATAGCCTGCAAGGTTGTGAAATGATATACCTTTTTCACTGAAAACATACATGTTTCAACTGCAAAACATATATGTTTTAACGTCGAAACACCTATGGTTTAAAACCGATTAATTAACTGTCGTTATCTACTCCTAACTCCCCCTAACCGCCCCTATCTGTCTGCGGGTTTTCAGTCCGTCGTACCTTTGTAATGTTATCGATAACCAACAAGTAATTTCAAGTATCAACCCCAATTGTCAATTGTTAATTATCAATTTTCAATTATCAATTTTTTAAATCTATGCCTTTAAAGTACAGACTTGTCAAACGTAAAGACATGAGCAAAGATGCAGCCGCAGGAGCCGAGCTTTATTTTGCTCAGACCAGTATCACCAAAAAAGTCGATCTGAACCGTATCTGCGCTCGTATCAGCAAATACAGTACAGCCAGTCGCGGTGATATCCTGCTGGTATTAGACGGTTTTATCACCGTCATGAATGAATCCCTTGCCGACGGTGAATCGGTTCATCTGGGCGATTTCGGTAGTTTCCGTATGGTAGCCGGTAGCAAAGGCGCTACAACCGAAGAAGAGTTTAAAACCTCTTTGTTCAACCGTGCTCATATCGTATTCTATCCCGGAACGATGTTAATGAACCTTGTTCGCGATGCCAGTTTTGAAAAATGGGTACTTCCGGGTACCACTCCCCCGGAAGGTGAAGATGACCGTCCGGTAATCGAATAATAGTATGACAAAGCAAAATTACATCCAACAATATCTACCTCTCGCCCAACGGGCGGGAGAGCGGTTCGGAATGAATCCGATCATTATCCTGGCGCAGTCGGCCATCGAAACCGGCTGGGGCGAAAGCGAACTCGCCAGGGAGTATAATAACTTTTTTGGTATCACCGCCTACGGCCGTACGAATCCTTTCTGGGATGGTGGCCGGACAGACTTGTCTGCCACAGGAGATCGGCCGTCCCTCTGGTTCCGCAGGTATCTCACTGCGGAAGATAGTTTTCTCGACTTCGCCCGTCTGATCCACTCGGCCTATCCTGTGGCTGCCACGCTCACCTTCTCTCCTTCGGCCTACGCCAAAGAGATTGCCTACAGCAAATACATCAGCGAAGTGAACGGCGACAACCGTGCTGCCTATCAGCGTATGCTGGTGTCGATCTGTAAGTCGATAGAACGGCTAATCGGCAATTAACTTTCAATTATCAATTTTCAATTATCAATTCCCATGAATGTCCTTGAAACAATTCTCAACTTCCTCACCAGCCTTGCCCGGATCATCTTCCCCCGCAAGCGAAAGCCGGCAGCCGGTGACTGCCCCTGTCCTCATCCTCTGCCTGCTCCTCCTGAGCCTCCTCTCCCTCCTGATGCGGGAGACGGAAGTGACCCTGACCTGCATCGGGGCGATACTCTCGCTCTCGCCCAGGGAGACTGGGGAAACAAATCCTCCCAAGCCGACTGGCTCGGAATGTCAGGATATAGCCTGATGCTGATGGGCGGGGCCGGGTGTTTGTATAAATGGTTTATTGCGTAAGCGATATAAGAAGAGGGAGTGCACTTCATGCCGATATGAGGGAGGTACTCCCTTCTTATTTTCTTACTTCAGCAAATCGTTTTCCCCCAACGGAGTATAGGGACCGTCTTTTACTTCAAACAACACAGAACCGCTATCCAGCACCTCCAATGTATGCCATTGATTAGCCGGAATATGTACCCCAAAACTTCCTACCAAAGGATCCAACAGGGTCGACTCTGTTTCTTCTTTTTTATCATTATAAAACATCACCCGAATCTTCCCACGCAACAGCAAATAAGTCTCTGCCGTATGCGGATGGCGATGAATCGGTAAAATAGTCCCCGGCTCCAACGCATTCAGCAGACGCTGGGCTTTAGCATCCAAAGAATCATGAAAATTACAGTTCATACGCAAGCGGGGGGATTCCTGAGCCTGCTTCGTCACTTCATTTAATAAGGTTGAATTAATTAGTTGCATGACTTTTATTTCAATATTTCCTCCAAACCATTTTATTAACGACTCCGGTATAGCTCTGAATTAGCTTGACTACCTTCACCGATACATTTTCATCCACATAATTAGGAACAGGAATTCCTAAAGCACCGTCTTTATTCATCTCGACAGCTACATCCACAGCTTGCAACACCTGTTCGGTCGTAATGCCAGCTAAGATGAAGTTGCCTTTGTCTCTCTCCCCGCCCCCCTCCGAAGCCAACTGGTTCGACCTCTCAGGCTACACCCTGATGTTAGAGGAAGGCATCGGCAGTCTTTATAAGGTGCTGGTGGGTTGACATATCCCTGCACTTGACACAGGAACACAGAAAGACATATCTTATCAATCAGATATTTACAGGGAAGCTCTTCTGTGATCCCGCGTCAAGCGCGGAAACAGCAACAACACCGTCCAAATTACTTCCATCCAAATTTCCGGTCAATAGAATCAAAAACTTCAGATGTAGTATAGAATGGTCCTCCGTTTTTTATGGCTTCCATTGTATATGCTGTCACCTTTTCCAACAAATCTTTAAGCATCACACACTCACTTTTCTCTGTATCATACACAGCTACCAAAGATTTGGTAATCCGGTGTAATTCTTGAAGTTTATATTCCCGCAAAGTCATTACATCTTTGGATATATCAACTCGCCATGTATCAGGTTTTATCGGTAAGTCAAAGTTCATACATTTCCGCTCATTCACAACAGCTTTTTGATGAAGGTTTGTAAGCAGATTCTTATCTATCGTTTGTATATCCATACTTTCTTTATTACTCAACAATCGTTCTACTTTTTCAGTGATTCCAGATATTTCTCATGCAGATGATAATATTTCTTCATGAACAAGAAATAAGCCACAGCCAACAAGACGATCACTATTCCCAAATAAACCCAATGAGCAAGCACTTGATCCGGCAAAGCATATACCATGATCAAAGAAACGGCCAACTGCAAGACCATATAAATAAGGCTGACTACCGGATGAGACATGTTCAATTCATTTGCCATCAGCTGGTACGCATGTTTCCGGTGTGCCTCTCCCAAGTTTTCATGAAGCATAATCCGATGGCAGATCGTAAGGCAACCGTCCACCCCGTACACAGCAAGAAAAGACAACCAAGTTATATCTCCGGTCTGTATCACTAATTTTCCAATCGAAAACAATAGGATAAAGGCGATTCCAATACTACCGACATCTCCGGCAAAACACTTCGCCCGGTTTTTCGGACGGAAATTGAACAGACAAAATACCATTACGGACAAGATCGCTACAACCAAAAAAGAACTCTCCATAAACTGGATCTTCCGGTTCATCAACAGCAACGGAACAAGCACTGCCAACGAATACCCTCCCGTAATTCCATTCACCCCATCCATAAAGTTGATGATATTCGTCGCTCCCACGCATACTATCGAGGCAAGAAATACGATCCACCACATATTCAGATGCAGGATATCCAACTGATAGAACATCAATCCCATCGCCACAAACTGCACCACAAGGCGTAAACTATCTGGCAAACTATGAATATCATCCGCAAACGATATTCCGGCCACCAAAGTCATCGCTACCAACATCCATGGATACTGGAAACCATAGAAAAAGCTCCACACCCATGTACCGACCAGAAAGATAATACCTCCCCCACGCAGAACCACCTTTGAATGAGAACTACGCTGGTTAGGCTTGTCGATGATATTACACTTGTCGGCGATACAGAAATAGATTAGTTCTGCCAAAAGGAGCAGAATGAAAATTAGGATATATACCATCATAATTAGACTATTTTTCAATAACTCATTAGCAAAATGGAATTAACATATATTTAACTCTACCAATTGGGCTTTTTATTTTTGAAATTGATAAATTATAAAATTGTCAGTATTCTTATGTTTTCGATGATTTGAGTGAACATCCTTGTATATCTTTAACATGATACGATACCAATCCCATTCCGAAGCATTTCTTTCTCCATTCAATACTACTTATTGGACGAATCTATATAAAACTATTTTAAAGATGAAAGATGATATAAAAAATTACTATGCCTTTTTTACCTCTTCCAAGTATTTACTTACGACAATTTGTCGATCAAACTCTCTTTCTACTTTCTCACGTCCAGCCTTACCCATTGCGGCTTTTGCTTCAGAAGAAAGTAGAATGAACTTTTCAATCTGACGTGCAAGATCATTACCATCACCAGTATTGAAGAGATATCCAGTCTTGCCATCATCAATCACTTCCATAGTTCCATTAATCTTTGAACCGATGCATATTCGACCTGTAGAAGCAGACTCTAGTAATACATTAGGCACCCCTTCTCCTCCATGAGATGGGAGAATAGTGCAGTGACACTTTTCTATCCACAGGTCGATATCTTTACGAAAACCTATATATTCTACTGAACCAGCCTTCTGAGCTTCCTTAACCAACTTCATATACTCCGGCTGCTCATTCCAACCTGCAATATAGAACTTGGTTTTAGGATACTTCTTGGTAATTATTTCAGCTGCCTGCAGATATTGATCAATCCCTTTAAGCTTCATCACACGACCGATGAAAAGAAAACGAATCTCATCATCCTCAGGAAGTAGCATGAATGCATGTTGCTGAAGATTGCACCCAGAACCAGGAAGCATAGCATAGTTATTTTTCACAAGACCTTTCTCAACAAAGAAATCTCTATCTCCGGTATTCTGAAAAAATACCTTATAACATTTTTTTATGCTCAATTTATAAAGAATCTCACAAACTATACTTATAAAACTCCTCTTCAAAAATGTAGCACCTGTTCCAGTTATATTGCACACCTGCTTATACTTTCCGTTACTTGCCATTGTTCCATAGATATTTGGCTTAATGGTATAGCTAAAGATAATATCAGGATTCACTAGAGGGATCATCTTCTTATAGAAGCAAATAAGTTTCAAGTCCTTTATTGGATTCACTCCACGACGATCAATTTCAGTCTCAACGATATGACATCCAAGATCTTCAAAATACTTATTCTCCTCACTCTTTGGAAGTGAAAGATACAATTCATGACCTAGTTTCACTATCTCATTAATTATCTCCTTACGAAAGGAGTAAAGAGTTATAAAATGATTTGCTAAAAAGAGAATTCTTTTCTTTTCCACTATATGTCCATTTCTAATTATTCAATTGATTTAATCACACGGCAAGGATTACCTACTGCTATACAATTATCTGGTATATCTTTCGCCACTACAGATCCAGCACCAATGGTTACATTGCAACCAATTTGTACTCCCTGCAGTATCACAACATTTGCCCCTATCCATGTTTTTGCCCCTATAATAATAGGAGATGTAGTATATTGTCGCTGGTCTACACCATCATTCATTGAAAATAGATGATTATGATCAAAAATCAATACATTAGGTCCAAGAATAGTTCCATCTCCAATTGTAATAGCTTCACGACAGATAATTGAATTATTTCTTCCTATACCTACATTTTCCCCTATCCTAAGTTTTGCTTTTTCCAAAACGGCAATCTCTACGCCATCACATATTTTAATATTTCTTGATATTTTCACAGTTGCGTTGTTATAAAATCTTAATGAAGTACGACAGCCACGCCGTATTTTAGGACCGATAGTAACATTTCTTCGAATAACTCGCCATGTAAATATTGTAAATAGACCTCGTATCAAAGGTAATATATTGATCCAAACCTTATAAATCATAATTGGTAAAATTATCAATAGATAGTAAATTTTTCACCTAACTTCATATCAAAAGCATCTGGTACAAATTGTATATAACCACTTGCTGTGAAAAAGGTTAATTCTCCAAAGTATATAGATCCTTCAATATTATAAAAATCTACTCTCACATGAGGAAACGGCTTTGATAGAATCTCTGCATATTCTACCATCTTTTCATAATTTTTGGGTTTTAAAGGCTGTTCTTTCATTGGAAGGTAATCTGTTCTAGAAACGTCTAAAAGATGAAAATCTCTATCCAAAAAACCCAGTTGAGAAGGACTATGATCAAGATCATACCCTTTCGTCATATAAGAACAAAACACTTTTCCATTAAAACAAAAAAACTTATAATCAGGTAGATCACCTTCGATATTATTACTTTCTATCAACCTTTCTATAATAATGCGACTCTTTTTAATCTGTGTATACGGCCATTCTCTACCCGCATTATAATCTTTTACATCTAACCAAGAATTTAATAATGACCTTAAAGCAGAGATATTTTCGCGGCTCTTATCTTTACAGATATAAACATTATTACCACCTCCACCATCTGTTGTCTTTGCGACAAATTTATTAGGAAGAGCATCAAAGTTGATTTCATTAGCGTTATCGTAAATTCCAAAACATTTGTTTAATATATTGGATAATCCGGTATTTGTAACATACTCTCGCACATCAAACTTATCAACACAGACACCCATAAGTGGATCTCTATGTTTCATTTTATATATTTGTAGTTTCTCTGTATATCTTGTTGGTGTCTCGAAACTAGGCCATCTACCCAATTTCAATCTGTATTGAAATGTCAACATATACCTATCTGGTATAAAAGAAAAGAATTTTAGAATAACTAATCGAAACTTTTGATTTCTTACAATTTTTTTATAACCGTTCATAAGATTCTAATGTTTTTAAAATGCCTTCTTCCAATGTTACACGAGGTGTCCACTGTAAATCTAACAATTTATTAGTATTGAGCCTTACTCTCTTATAATTGCAATAGGCAACACTAACCTTTTCCGGGATATTGAAAACAACTTTAATTGACTTTGGAGAACATTTAGTAATAATACGAGCCACTTCTTTTATAGGATATTCTTCTGCTTCGTTTGCGACATTGTATGCCTCATTTAATCTGCCTTTAGACATTATTGTTAGTATTGCAGTTATGCAATCTGTTATGTAGCAGAAAGCTCGTAATGCCCGCCCATCGCTTTTGAGAATAATATCACGTTTATTTACTGCATCCGAAATGAAATCAGACATTACACGTCCATCATTTTCAATACTCATCCCAGGTCCGTATGAATGTGCAATACGTACAGACCAAAAATCTACGCCATATTGAATACTATAGCTCTTCAAAAGTTGTTCTCCAATACGTTTACATTCAGGGTAACAACTCCTTTGGTCGAGAGGATCAATGAATCCAAAAGAATCCTCCTTCAACTCACTTATACCTTCCACCTTTCCATACACTTCTCTTGTAGAGGTATAAAGAACCTTTGCGCACTTTTCTTTTGCAAAGTTAAGTACATTAAATGTTCCAATTGTGTTTGCTCTAATAATACCAACAGGATCATTCTGAATCAAGAACGGACTAGCTCCACCAGCAGCATGAACAATGAAATGGATAGATTCAGTAATATTTATAGGCTCAGCAATATCTTGAACAACAAGATGAAACTTACTAGATTTTATATACTGCTGAAATTTATTTTTTGCTTTAGTCTCATTACGAACTAAAGCATATATATCTATATTTAGCCCCATTCCTGAATTCATTCGCATAAAAGAATGCACCAAATACGAAGCAATCATGCCTGTTGCGCCTGTAATCAGAATGCTCTTATTACTGAACACTTCAAAATCAATACTTTTGCATTGAAGTATAAGATTCATATCATCTTGTAAAATACTCATGCTTTTATTCATTATCAAGGTAGAATTGAAGATTCTCATTAGACTCATAAATAGCTCTCATTGTGAAGAAGTCCTCCAATGTAGTAATCTTGATGTTATTGTAAGGACCATCAACCATGGTCATCTCGTAACCATAGTATTTCATAAGTGTACAGCTATCAATAGAGTCTCTAATTCCCTGTGAAATAGCTTTTTGGTGAGCATCCATTATATCCTTTAAATAAAAAGATTGAGGAGCTTTTGCAACTCTTGAATGAGCACGATCAGGCACAGTGAGAATATTAAAATTATCGTCTACTACAACAATTGTTTCTTTCACAACGCCTGCAGTAATTGCAGAACCATATATTTTAACAGATTCAATATTCCGATCAATAAGTTCACTATTAATTAATGGTCTTACAGCATCATGAATTAAAACAATCGTATTAGAATTACCACAAACATCTTTTGCTGCTAACAAACCACTATATATCGATAACTGTCCAGTCTCACCACCTGGAACAATTTTTTTGACCTTTCCTATCTTAAACTTTTCAATAAGTTCCTTAAGATATGGAATCCATTCCTCTACACATGCTATTACTATAGCATCAATATTTTGGTTTTGTTGGAAAATATCTAATGTATGTATAATAATAGGTTTACCGTAGATTTCAAGAAATTGTTTGGGACAGTCTTTACTTCGCATTCTTGTACCAACACCACCAGCAAAAATAACTGCTATATTCATATTAGTTTTATTTTTATCGTATTATATAAATATTGTATAAACAATGGAATGGTTAATCCAACAACGGAATATGCGACCCACCATAGTCCATCATTAGTGATAATCGGATATGCAGCCATATATATATCATTAAGGTTAGTTGTATAAATAATTATCCAATTTACGAATTTAAAACATATCATATGCATTGACAATATGGCTATAGTATGTTGTCCAATATACGAAAACACTTTACCACAAACAGAACCTGAAATCCAGTAACATACTAAAAGCATTGCTATTGTGCCCACACAAGAAGTAATAAGCATTGTCCACCAACTCGTGTAAATATTTGCCATCATGATAAGATCCGTTTTCAAAGAAGCAACTCCGCAAATAACAAAACCAACAAGGACAATAAACACTTGTTTTAGCCTGCAAAATTGAATCAATTTATCTAAAAGCTTCTCCCTCATACACTTTGAACCAAGCCAACAAAATAACATGGATACAAAACCTTGTCCGATAAAAGAAGGTAATTTGCTATAATAACCTACAGCAAATACTATTGCTACAACTAATGGTTCAATATATTTATTTGTAACTTTAGTAAACACAAAAAAATCTAAAAGTTTGAGTGTTATAACCGCAATCCATAATGCACCAATGAACCACATAGGTCGCATTAATTGTTCCGGAACATTAAGTGCTAATATTTCTAGTGTTTTCTCTAAATAATCATTCATACTATAAATTGGAATACTTTTTATATAATTTGATTGAAATTCGTCCGGAATAATAGAATTATAAAACCCAAATTTCATAAAAATAGGATGTAATAATAACAATATTATACCAATATAAACGAACTTCAGATACAACTGTTTTGTCTTCTTCCACAAAAAGTTCTTTAAACCCGATTTTGAACTATAAAAACAACCAGAAATAAAAAAGAACATAGGCAAATAAAACATTGTCACAAAATGATTAAGCGGAAATTTTGAGTGTGCTAAAACAACAAGAGAAATTCCAATCCCCTTAGCTATATCTATATATTGAATTCTTTCTTTTGCCATAAGGAGTCTTTTAGTAATATAGTAACTTTCTCATAATCTTCAACGTCTGTACAATTGGATTGGCCATAGTTGATATTTTAATATCAATCAATTCAATATCATCACATTGTCCATACGTATGAGTTCCTGTTATATTAAGATGTTTATTAATATTAATACCTTCAGGATTAATATTAAATTCCTTATTTGAAATCAGTAATCCATTTGAAATTTTAATGTTATCTATACGTAATGATTTACCATATGTAGATTCGTCACCACATTGCACAGGACGATAACATTTATCATCTTTAAAATATATTTGACCACCACCTCTACAATCAAATTTAAATATAGAATTTGAGTTATAAGTATCTATTGGATTAATGATTCCATTTTCAATATTATCTGCACCATAAAGTTTAAGCCTCGTGTATGCTCCCATCGTTGCATCCATTTCGCATGTTAGCAGATACCAATGCCCTTCAAAAAAAAACACATTTGTATCAACATTTCTACAATCTTCCAATAAGACTCTATGCTGTTTCCATTGCTTCGGAAATGCACTAGATTTATACAAAATGACTTTACCTGAATCTGCTGTCTCCGGTATCATATATATAGAATCATCTTTTTTGAAAATCATAGGATAAGATAGGTGAAACTTCTCTTCCAATACATCTTGAAACTTACCAAATTTACCATTTTCATATTTGCTAACACTGATCACCCCCTTGTGCCTAATCCTATCCATTCTTTCTACAAACAGCCAAAGATTATCACCATCCTGAAATAAGATAGGGTCGGCATACCAATACCTCCAATTAGTATCAATCACTCGATAACTCTCAGAAACTCCGTTTTTCCTATAGGCTACAGCATATACTGTATCATACAATAGTTTTGATAGAAAAGACATATTCAATTTGTATACTTATTTATAAATGATCGCAATTCAATATACGTGCTTTCTCTATTATTTTTCTCTTCATAGTTTTTATACCGCATTTGTTCGGCTTCAGCCACAACCTTTGTAATATACTTCGGGGTAAAATCTGTACTTCTGATAAATCTATTTTCGTAGCCTATACTTTTTCCAAATAATATTTGTTTGTCATTCCACACAAGCTGTACTACCGGTACACGGTATGCATAACTGATAATTGCAGCATGCAATCGTGTTGATAAAATAGTACTAAAACTACATATTTGATTTACTAGAGTTTGCGGATCTTCGGCACGTTCAAATGCAATCTCATCAAACTTACATGATGAGTATTGTGTTTTTTTCAGGTCTTGAAGAAACTCAAAATCGGCAAAAGTCCCATTACAGAAGTATTTCCATCTGATTCCCTTTCTATCCAATTCATCTGTGATGCCTTTCCATAACTTTAACAAATCATTACGAGTAACCCTAATACCATGTTCAACGAAAATATGGGAACGAGCAACACTAAGCCCTATAATTCCAGGTGATCCAACTGTAGACTTGTAAATATCATCAACCCACAAAGCTGGATCTGGAACACGTCTTGTATGGATATGTTTGGCTTCTATATATTTTCCATCTAGCAATTCAATATAGTCTCGCGTAGTAATTACCTTTACACAACCTCTATTCAATGCATTTTTGAGAATTCTACATTTTTCTGATCTCGAATCAAATCCTTCTACGCCTACAGCATTCAACATGACAGGAATAGACTTACGGTCAGCAATCTCGGTTATAACATCAATTAACAAATAAAACTCTTGTGCTTTATATTTAATAAGCCCCCCCCCTGCAAAAATAATCGCTACTGTATCACTATCAATAGCCTTCTCTGCTATTTGAACAGTCCTAAGTCTTACCCTTGGAGCATTATTCTTATCACTTTTCGCATTTCTCTTAGCATTAATCAAATCTATTATTGATGCTGGTAGAAAATCTTTAACAATTCTTTTAAAAATTGAAGATTTAGTTCTAGTTATAGTCGCAACCTGATGAGATGTGCGACCTAACATATCAACATCTTTCACCCGTACATCGTCTTGAATGTTTAACTCAGCCAACGCCTTTTTTACCAAATACGATGTACAATGACCTATAACTTGATCTCCCAGATTGGATTCAAATTGAAGTCCAAATATTATTATATTCTTCATTTTTTACTTCCAATATACAGTTCGGTTTGAATGGCCATGTTGTTTCTCAATCGGTGGTAGTTGCATATAATTACCATAATGGTCTTTTAGATACTTATCATAACCTACAGGAATCCTATACTGTTTGTCCTCAAACTTCCACAATATAAAATCAGTTATTTGTTCTTTATTCATCAATTCTTTTCGTCCATAACTACCAACAAGAGCAGCTACATATTTTGAGTTATCATAGTTATATCTAGCCAAAATACGTTCAAGTACTGAAATAATATGTCTAGGAGTTACTAACTGAAATATGGTATAAAACAATGTCATTCGAATAATTTTTTTTAAATAAGGCTTACACCATATAGGCTTTGTAGTAGCAATAGCAACTGCATCGCGAAAAGCCATTACTGTGCTAAAATGCTTTTGAATATCCTTATCTGTATCAGGTAAACCATCAATAGGAAAAACATCTATATGAACTCCAACTTGACCAAACCTTTCAAATAAATCTCCCTCAACTAATACCGTATTATTCACTTGTATCTTACCAAAAGTAAAGCCATAGTTCTTAAAATTTTTATGATATATGAATGAATATTTACGGTTTGGAGATTTCGTGACTATTTCAATAAACCTTTCATAATCAGGTCTTGGCATCATTACATCTATATCATCATCCCACGGAATAAATCCATTATGACGTACTGCACCTAATATTGTACCTCCCCCTAAAAAATAACGTAGATTATTAGTTTCACATACCGCAACATAATAATCTAACAAATCAAGGAGTAAACTCCTAAGCTCTTTAGTCTCAATTACTTTACCCATAATCACCTTATATGATTAATCCTATCTATAAATTTTCTAATGTACCGATACAGGTGTATATTTAGAGAATAAAGAGCAACTTGCTTCTTTGTTCTTTCTAAATATGCATATTTTTGCGGAAATCTTTTATCGAATTTTTTATAATACTCGGTAGGAACCTCTCCACAACAACTCATAGACATATAGAGCCGAGCAAGCATATCCAAATACAGTTTTCTATTTTCCTCATTAAAAAGTGGTGTTGATAAAAAGAATTTTTCAAGTACATCACAAATATAGAATGTACAGATGAGATTCTTCATTTTATTAGAGGACTTTGTTATTGACTGCTCATGTTGAATGTAATTATAATGGCATTTTGAAGAGTACATAATTCTTTGCGCCTTAATTAAAACCTTTGGTGACCACTCTTCATCTTCGTGCACTATACCATCACAGAAATAAAGATTATTAGACTTTATAAATGAAGACTTATACATCCCAAGATATACCATTATAAAATAATCCTGTTCTGATATTCTTTTAGCTAAATAATCCTCACCTAATAATACTACATTCTCTTTGTACCTTCCTTTTGAACAAGGCCGCTTCTTTCCATCCTCACTGAGGATATATACATCTGATAGTGCAATATCCAAATTATATTTATCCATCATTCTAACATGATCTTCTATGGTATTTGGCTCAATTGTATCATCACTATCCACAAAATAAAGATAATCACCAGATGCTATTGATATACCTGTATTACGTGCATTAGATAACCCTCCATTTTTCTGATGTATTACAATAATTTGATCATGTTCCTTATACAAATCACATAGTAGTGGTGAATTATCTGTTGATCCGTCATCAATGATGATCAACTCCCAATTATGATATGTTTGATTAATTATCGATTGTATACAATTATCAAGATATCTGTCGACATTGTATACTGGGACGATTATACTAACTTTTGAACTCATAATATATCAAATAAAAAATATTGGTGTAAAAAGCAAATGTATAAAGCTATTACTTAACTTAAAGCCTAGAATTGATTGTTGATCATATATGAAAAACAAGCTACACATAAAGATTATCAAGTAAAACAAGATTTTTTCCCCCTTGCTAATACTCCTAATGACTTCAATTATATAAAAGGGTACAAACGATGTAAAAACCTGAAAGAATCGAGATACATAAATCAATCTATTAAGAGAGCCAACAACAAGTAAAGCATTTGACGTATTGAAAAGTTCTATTGTTTTCTTGTTTTCATTTGTTTCCTTCTTCTTTATTAGAACAATTGAAATAATTACACAGATCAGTAATTTAGCATATCTTACTATATACTTTCCTATACGGCCTCCTTCATGCATAAAACTATATCCTTCAATTTTTTCTGTCAAATATCCATCATTATAAAATGATAAATTACTTGCCATATCTGCGAGATAACCGAAATATAAAGACCAAGTTGCCAATATTAAAAACACTATATACCGTAATAATTTGTATCGTTTTAGAAATGGCATCAAAATCCTAAAAAAAACAAATACAATGAAACTTGAATGTATTAAAAGAGTTGCAAAATACAAACTATAAGATAATACATTCTTTTTCCCCAAGAAATAGTCATAATATACAGCTAATAGTAGTACTGAGAATGCCATATTATATCTAATACCTGAGACAATAGCATCAGAGGACAGCCAAGTAAGAAGAAGCAATATAATTAAACGAGTTTCTGAAACTGTGTAGTTACGTACTCTAGAAACCTGAATTGCTATTCCTAAACTGATAGAATATGTAAATGCAACTGAAAGCGCAGGATAAAGGCCATATAAACCCGTTTTAGAAATTATAAACATTAAATAATAAGAAATAAACTCTGTATTAAATGAAGATATCTCTTCACGTATTACATCCAATGTTTGAAGTTCTAACATTTGATCCATACGCAAATAATATCGATATAGATCCATTTCCATGTTTGGAACAACATGAAATGCTAAAAAAGCTAATCCGATGGTAAAAAAGCATGTATGTTTAACCGCATTTATTCCTTTTGGAGCTCGTAATAACGCTATAAAATTCACCGGAATACTCAGAACAGGTACAAATATCAATAATATTACATATACAATCATATCAGCATTTATTATCAAGTGATTTATAGAATTGAGTTATCTTCTCAACTTCGCATTCTATATTATAACCCGCCGCAGTAATCCTTTGTCCTTCATCAGATCTTAAATAGTTAAAATCAATCAAACTATTCACCCAAGTATCTATATTATCATTAAGCGAAAGATATTTTATATTTGGAGTTACTTCAACTTCTCTTGTAATTGTATCTGAAACTACACAATGAATACCTGTAGCCTGTGCTTCAATCAGGGACACAGGTAGACCTTCGTAATAAGAAGGGAAAAAAAACATATCAAAAGCTAGCAGAAGTTCATCAACATCACTTCTATTGCCAAGAAATTTAACCTTTTCCCTAAGTCCCAATTCATCAACAAGATCAATAATATTTTGCTTACCAACGCCTTCGCCTACTAGTAGCAGTATAGCAGAATCATCTTTTTTTATAACTTCATTAAATACCTTAATCAAAAAAAGATGATTTTTGGGATAAGTAAAGTTCCCAACATGACCAATTACATGAAACTGATCAACACCCAGTTCTTTTCGTTTGTTTATTCTTTTTGTCTCATTGTAGTAGAACCTTTTAATATCTATGGCATTATTCATTAAAGTATATCCACCACATTCAGAAATAGATGAAGGAAAAATCTGATGAGCCGCACTTTTAGAACAAGCGATATATTCATTAGCCAAATTCTTAATAAGTCGTTGTGTAATTAATTCCCAAAAAGGTCCTTGTCTTTTAATCCAATCTGGATTCATTCCATGTGTATGAGATATAATATGTCTCACATGCGCAAGATTACAAAAGATGTGTGGTGCAAAATAAGTTACGCCTTGATGAATCTGCACAATTTGATACTCTGGATGCTTTTTGAAGAAACACCAGAGTTCATAATAATTCTTTAATGGATTTTTTCTTCTTGGCGTTAATCTAAAAATACGTCCTCCTAAAGCTTCTACTTCATTATCAAAATGAGCCTTAGGAGAAAATATAAGAAAATCGTAAACGATTTCACCACATTTAAAATTGCGGAAGTAGTTCATTAGCATTGATTCCATACCCCCAGCATAAAGTCCTTCAATTACTTGCAATACTCTTAACATAATCCACAAATCTTAAGTTTAATATAATAAACCAATGAAATTGGAAAAGTAGCTAATCTTAGCAAATCAAACTTTGTTTCACATTGACCAAGAGTCTGTAACCTACATGCTGAGATATAAAAGAGATCATACAATATCGCATACTTTATTTGGTTCATGAGTGTATATTCAGAAGATATACATTCATTAGCGAACATCATGGCACCAATTGGGTTAGCTAAACGTAACTTCATACTTGATTTAGTAAGACCGTCTTCAAGATATTCTGTTACATAAATCGGAAGATTTCTATAATATGTCTTATACTGTTTACCTATTCTATTCCATACAACACCTTCACTCAAAAATTTTTCACCATCAATCTCAGGGAATAAATTATCTTTCAAAACACTTGTTCTGTATACTTCAGATTTATCCCCCCCTACCTTTCCGTTTATACACATTGTAATATGATCAGATATTATGGATTCTTCTGGATAATTATCTCCTATGATCTGACCATTAGGATAAGTTCTCAAAAAAGACATATAAGCCACATCTTTATTTTCTCGAACCTCTCTCCAATAAAGATGAATTATCTCTACAGCCTCTGGCAAAAGATAATCATCGCTATCAAGTATAAGAGTAAGTTCAGTGACAATTTGTTTTATGCCTGTATTAAGTGCTCTATGTTTACCTCCATTATTCTGCTTAATATACACTATTTGGAAAGATGATTTTAATATAAATTCACTAACAAGACGCTCTGTGTTATCTGTACTCCCATCATCTACTATCATCCATATAAAGTTAGTATCAGATTGTTTTTGTAAGCTCTCAAAAGCTTTGTTTATAATATAGCCTCGATTATATGTAGGAGTAATAATTGTAAGTAGTTCTTCTTTATTATTTGCCATATTGTGTAATGTAAAAATCTTGCAATTTCTCAGCATTTGACTTAATATCATATTCAGCATCAACTATTTGCTGAAACGTATCACTTTTGGTATAAGATCCTTTATACGACAAAATACGCTGTGCCCAAACATCTGAACCTTCCGCTAAAGATAAAAACTCTACAGAACCAGTTATATCACATTCAGTGGGTACCGTATCTGATACAATACATTTTAAACCTGCAGCCTGTGCTTCAACCATTACAACTGGGAATCCCTCATACAAAGATGGGAAAAAAAACACATCGAAAACCTGAAGCAAACGATAAACGTCTGTTCTTACACCTGTAAAAATAACCTTATCCTCCAAGCCAAGACTACGGACTTGTTCCCTTGTCTTATTCAGCAGCATATCATCTAACTCTCCCCCTCCTACTAACATTAATACAGCAGTTGGATCCTTTTGAACAACTTTTGCAAATGTATCTATTATAAATGGATGATTTTTAGGTTTGAAAAATCTACCTATATGACCTACGACAAATTTTCCTTCAATATTGAACTCAGCTCTTACCTCTGCTTCAATTTTTAGACTATATCTATATACATTAGCATCTATTGCGTTATGCATATAATATACATTTTCTATATTATATTCACCAAAGACCCATTTGGCAGCATTTATTCCACAGGCAAACTTATGAGTTATGTATTTAAGTGATAATTTTCTATATAAAAGTAAGGTTAGTGCTTTTATATTATATTGTTGTTTTGGAGAAGAAGTATGAGCATGTGAAATAATTATAGGAATATTTTGATGTTTTGCCTCCATATATGCAAATAATCCATATTCCATCATATTACAATGGATTATCCTATACTCAGGATGCTCCTTTAATAGCTTCCTAAATGCCTTTCTATATTTAAAATAGTTATGAGGATAATTTGGGCAAATTCGATAAATATGACCTCCTAAATTCTCAATCTCATCTTCAAAAGCTCCACGATATTGACGATGAACTAAAAAATCAAACTGAATTTTTGTTCTATCAATATTTCTATAATAATTCATAGTCATAGCTTCAGCACCTCCACGATCCATTACACTATCCAAAATAAGAATTCTAATTGGCTTATCCATGTACTTATCTTTTTATTTTCGAAACAACAAAACTTCTTAATCTATCTTTCTCTCCTTTGCCTAAAACTATCAACCATATTTCTATTGAAATTAGAATAACAAAAAGTGTACTAGATATTAAAAAAAACTTCCAACTCTTTTCATAATAAAACATATTCAATACAACCATTGGCAATGTGGATAGAGTTGTTATTGTTAGTATTTTTATAATTGTATCTTTAATATAATCAATAATTGAAAAAGATATCAATATTTTTAGAAAATATAAACGGATACATAAATACAAAACATCTAATACACACTTCACCTCAAGAACTATCGAAGGTCTAAACCCTAGTTTTAAAAAAACATATGCTAAAATAATATTAAGAAACATTGCAGAACTAATAACAAGTTGATATTTCTTAATTGTTCCAGTTGCTTGTATAGCCATCCACATTGGTGCTGACAATGTATCAATTAATGTATATACAGACATACAGATACAAAATACAGCAGCATACTCAGGTACATTTCCTAACCATTTTTCTAAGACAAAGTCAATATTGAAACATAAAGGACAGACAAGAACAAACAATAATAGATATGAGTACTTTGATGTCCTGTTTATTAAAGATTTAAGAACTTGTATATCATTAGATGCATAATACTTCACAATTTGCGGACGGAATGCAATTTGAAAATTCGTTGCAAATTGTGTTATTGCAGAACTAACTTGACCTGCTATTCCCATTGCTGCATTTATAACTACACCATAAAAAAGATTTAAAACAATGCTTAAACCTTGATTAGAAGTCATGGTTGCAATTGATCCAAATAAACTCCACCCTGAAAATGATAGCATTTCTTTAAATATATTTTTATCCCATAATTTATTGAAACTAATATCTTGGAATTGTTTATTACAAAAAATGATGAAACAAAACAATATGACTATAGATATTACAAGTAAGTTCACTGAATACAATTTTAGTTTATCAAAAGTAAACCATATCAGGGAGGCTGCATTGAGCAACTTTAGCAATACATCAACTATTGAAACATATGCATAAAAAGCCATACGTTCATGAGCTATAATAAGAGATTCAAAAGGAGTCTTAAGTAAATTAAACACTATTGACAGAGTAGACATATGAAACACAAAGTTTGCTGCATTTAATCTATCAATAGGTATTTGCATTCTATTATTTAGGAACCATATTCCGGCTATTTCTACTATAAGAAAAAACGATATACCCAATATTATATATATATATAAACTAATATTAAAGACCAACTCTACTTTACTATCTTGTTTTTTGCCTAATTCAAAATTTAAAAACCTTTGAGTTGCTGTTCCAAGTGGACCACTTATATAAGTAAAAGCTATTATAAAAGCAGCAACAACATTATATACACCATAGTCAGTTACACCAAGATTCTGTAACACAACTCTTGAAGTATATAACTGAACAATCATTGATATTCCCATCCTGATATAGAGGAAGAGAGTATTTTTTGCTATTCTCTTGTTATTAGTATTCGTAATATACTGATTTTGTACTGACATTTACTATATCCTTAACTACTACCACTAGAAAAACACAAAATAAATTACGTTGTATAATTTTGACTGTAGACTTGTTATTCGTTAAGTACCATAATACTTTGCGTACCACTGGGCAAATATTCTCAAACCTTCTCTGAGGCTTGTAGATGGTTTAAAACCAAAGTCCTGTTCAAGAGAAGTTGTATCAGCGTATGTAACAGAAACATCTCCCGCCTGCATTGGTACAAGTTCTTTGTGTGCCTCAAAATCATAATCAGCCGGGAGAACCTTGGCTGCTATAAGCTCTTCTTGGAGGATGGTTACAAATTCAAGAAGGTTTTCCGGGTAACTATTGCCGATGTTATACACCTTGTACGGCGGTATTGGCAGACCATCTTCACCATTCTGCTTCTCAGGAGTGTGCTGCATGATGCGGACAACGCCTTCTACTATATCATCCACATAGGTGAAATCGCGTTTGCAATTACCGTAGTTAAAGATCTTGATAGTTTCACCTTTCACAAGTTTATCGGTGAAACTGAAGTATGCCATATCGGGACGGCCGGCCGGACCGTAAACGGTAAAGAAACGCAAACCTGTTGATGGTATGTTGTATAGTTTAGAGTAGGCATGAGCCATAAGTTCATTGCTTTTCTTGGTGGCAGCATAAAGAGACACCGGGTTATCGACCTTATCGTCTGTTGAATAGGGCACTTTCTTATTACTGCCATACACCGATGAAGAAGAGGCATAGACAAGATGTTCCACTTCGTGGTGACGACAGGCTTCGAGTATGTTGTAAAAGCCTATGAGGTTGCTTTGGATATAAGCATCGGGATTAGTGATGCTATAACGGACACCTGCTTGGGCTGCAAGATTCACAACAACAGTAATATCGTTCTCCGTGAATATCTTTTCTACTGCGTCTTTATCGGCTATAGAAGCATGCACAAATGTCCAATCACGATTCAATGCCTCGATTTCTTTCAAACGTTCATATTTGATGTTGACATCATAGTAGTCGGTGATAGAATCTATACCGATAACATTAATGTTCTGAACATCCTGAAAAAGACGTTTGACAAGGTTACTACCAATAAAACCTGCGGCTCCTGTCACAAGAACAGTCTTACCTTCAAGATTTACATTATGCTCTACCATATCTCAATCTCTTCTGAAAATATCTCGCGTGTAGACTTTACTTTCTACTTCTTTTAGGCAGTCGTCAAAACGATTGGCAATGATAGCCTTGCTCTGTACCTTGAATTCATCAAGGTTGTTAACGATTTTACTACCAAAGAATGTGGTGCCATCTTCAAGGGTCGGCTCATAAATGATTACTTCCGCACCTTTTGCTTTGATGCGCTTCATGATCCCTTGAATAGCAGACTGACGGAAGTTGTCCGAATTGGATTTCATCGTCAAGCGATATACACCGATAACACAATTCTGTTCCTTGCTTACATCCCACTGACCGTTCTCAGCATAATATCCCGCTTTTCGTAGCACAGCATCTGCAATATAGTCCTTACGGGTCTTGTTGGATTCCACTATGGCCGACATCATGTTCTGGGGGACGTCTTGGTAGTTAGTGAGCAACTGTTTTGTATCTTTAGGTAAACAGTAGCCGCCATAACCGAAAGACGGATTGTTGTAGTGTGTTCCGATGCGTGAGTCAAGGCCTACGCCTTCGATGATTGCCTTTGAATCCAAGCCTTTGACTTCGGCGTATGTGTCCAACTCATTGAAATAACTTACGCGAAGGGCAAGGTAAGTGTTGGCAAAGAGTTTTACTGCCTCGGCTTCTTTCATTCCCATAAAAAGTGTAGGAATGTCTTCTTTGATTGCTCCTTCCTGCAAAAGAGAGGCGAATGTATGGGCAGCCTTTTCCAGTGCCGGGATATCGGCAACGGCTTTGATCGCTTCGTCTTCTTCTTCAAACTGATCGTTGCCAATTATTTTAGGAGAGCCTACAATTATACGACTTGGATAAAGATTATCATAGAGCGCTTTACTTTCGCGGAGGAACTCCGGAGAGAACAGCAGGTTGAACTTCTTTATACCCTTGCTTGCATACTTGACATACAGGCTACGGCAATAGCCTACCGGAATAGTGGATTTAATCACCATGACCGCATTAGGATTGACGCTTAACACCAAATCGATCACATCTTCGATATGATGCGTATCAAAATGATTCTTGACCGGATCATAGTTAGTAGGAGCCGCGATTATGACAAAGTCTGCATCACGATAGGCTTTCGCCCCATCAAGCGTTGCTGTCAAATTCAATAATTTCTCGACCAAATATTTCTCGATATATTCATCTTGAATTGGTGACTCTTTACGATTCAGCATATCCACTTTTTCAGGGATGACATCGACTGCCACCACTCGATGATGCTGCGCCAAAAGTGTGGCTATACTAAGACCTACATAACCTGTTCCTGCTACTGCTATTTTCATGATTTACAAGTTTATAATTCCTTTCCAAACTACCATATTATGATCACTATAAGAGGTTTCCGGTGAATAACACTCCCTCCCCTTCAACAACTTCGAATAAAAAACATAATCTATCCGCCAAAGCTTATGCAATTGTCGAAATGTATATTGATAACCACTACCACATTCCCTAAAGCCATCAGTCAGACCTTTTCGGACCTGATGGTATGCATAAGATGCCGGTGTATCATTAAAATCTCCACAAACAAGTACCGGATAAGGAGAATTTTCAATCTCAGTACGAATTACATTTGCTTGGTCTGCTCGTTTCCTATTGTTGCTATTCATTTTCAGAATCAATTCTTTGACAGCTTTCATACGGACTTTGAATTCTTTATTAGGTGCAATGATTCTACTTATATAAGAATTGACGCTTGTTGTCTCGAAATGATTGTTGATTACACGAATGTATTGATTGTTTATCCGTACATCAGCTATCAATGACATGTTCTGAGAATTTTCATAATAAAGAGCCTTTACCGAATGAATGGGGTAACGACTGTAAATCGTTGTTGGTAAATGGTCGGTACGCCGGCTGATATATTTATACAAAACATAATCAAAAGCGTATCGGATACTGTCACTGTGGTAAAAGCCATCATCAGGTGCTTCCTGGAAGCAAACAATATCGGGCTGAAGCTCCTTTATATAAGCGGCAGCTTCATTCATTGTGTACTTCTTGCCCCAATAAAAGTGACTGGTATTGTAAGTAACTACAGTCAATGGGGTTACTTCCGAGTCTACTATTTCTTGCTGATTCCAGAAGGGAGGGTGATAAATTGCCAGCAAATAATCGGTGTGGAGCAAAATGGCAAAGAGAGAAATAGAACATCTCCATTTACTCTTTGTGAATAATTGTATGATTCCCATCAAGAGATTGGCTGCCAATATCGGCCAAATAGCCAAAGTCAGAAGAGAAAACCAGATACAAATTCCTTCAACATAGCGTCCTCCGATCAAACAAAGAATGGATAAGAAAACAAAGAATATCTGAAAAAAGTTATTTAAACTTTTCAAAGGTATAAAAGATAGATATTTATTCCTTATCCAGCACCTCATATACCGAATTCTTACTCTTGAACTCCGGTACAATCCCTTTCATATACTTAACTGTACCCATTTTATCTACTTTGATCGCCAAATCAATCAACGGATTCATGACCTTACAAATGTCTTCGTAGTCATATTCTCTCACCTGGGCACGATATATTTTGGCGTTATTCGTAGGGAGGGTATTTTCTTTCGTTGCCAGAAGTTCTTCATATAGTTTCTCGCCGGGACGAAGACCGGTGTACTGGATTTCTATATCTTCATCGGGGATAAGACCTGCCAGTTCAATCATACGGCGAGCCAGATCGGCGATCTTTACAGGAGAACCCATATCAAAGACAAATATCTCATTTCCCTTACCCATAAAGGCTGCTTCCAGTACCAAACGACACGCCTCCGGGATCGTCATGAAATAACGGATAATGTCGGGATGGGTGACTGTTAAAGGACCGCCTTTCGCTAATTGCTCACGGAAACGGGGAATGACGGAGCCGTTACTGCCTAATACATTTCCAAAACGGGTGGTGATAAAATGGGTTTTACCCGGATGCAAACCTTTACTGATAGCGATGCTCAGGCTTTGTACATAGATTTCTGCCAGACGCTTGGAAGCTCCCATCACATTCGTCGGGTTGACAGCTTTGTCGGTAGAAACCATAATGAACTTATCGACATTATACCTGACTGCCATATCCGCTACATTACGCGTACCGTATACATTCGTATGAACGGCTTCACAGGGATTCTCCTCCATCAAAGGTACATGCTTATAGGCGGCAGCATGAAATACATACTGAGGCTGAAAACGACGGAAAACAGATTCAACACGATCGATCATCCGGATATCTCCCATTACAGGAGTAAATTCTACCTGAGGAAATTTTTCTTCCAGTTCCAGGCGTATATTGTGCATGGGGGTTTCGGCACTGTCGAACAGGACCAGCTGCTTTAGGTCGAAGGTACATAACTGGCGGCAAAGTTCGCTGCCTATAGAACCGGCAGCTCCGGTAACTAGTACGACTTTTCCTTTCAGGGAAGCGACGATCTCTGTCATATTGATACAAATCTCCTCACGACCCAGCAAATCTTCTATATGTACTTCAGGCAGGTTATGAAAGTTGATTTTTCCTTTTCTCAGTTCGTCGACCGAAGGAAGTATCAACATACGAACTTTTTTCTTCTCACAGTAGCGGACCAGACGTTCACTCTCCTCCTTTACCAAACGATAGTCGGTGAACAAGACCGCTTTGATATTTTTCCGGTTAACCAAATGGTTAAAGTCTACCTGCTCTTTGATTGAATAAATACAGCATTTACCTACACGTAAACGTTTATAATCTCCAAAACGAAGAAATCCGCATACCTTATATGGTAATTTGTCATTCAATGATGCATCAAACAAGAATGTTCCGGGTTTATCAGCTTGATAAATCAATAGCTTTCCTTGATTTGAGGATACACTATTGACTATAATCGTATAGAAAATAATCATGAAAACACGGAGAATAGTCAAGAGAAAGAATGTCAGGAACAAGTCGACTACGGCTCCCAACGCTAATTCACGAGGAGATTGAATCGTCGTGGTCAGATAAACCAAAACGACAATGAAGAGTACCTTTAGTAAGGATGATAAAGCCAGACGCCCTGCTTCAGTAAAAGCAGAGTGACGGATCACACCTTTATAAGTCTGGCATAAAAAGAAACTGACCAGACTGGCACAAAAGGAAATAAATAATATATGAAAAAGAGAATCGTCTACAAGCTCCGTCCCCAGAATATACCATAGAAATGACAGGGAAGTCGCAGTAGCCAGAATTGATAAAAATAAATCAATAAATAAGACGATCCAACGGTTAAAGAATTTAACACGTGATAATACTAGCGCAAAACCATTGATATTCATAAGTTGTAAATTAGGGGTATTATGTGAAAAGGTTCGTCAGTCCCAAACGGCTAACTTACATAAACTACTGATGTTCTTATAGTTAAAGGCAATTGGAGTGACTAAAAAAAACGATCGTTTTTTTTAGTCACTCCATCTTGGCAAATTTTTGTTAACCCATGATTGATGCGGTATTTTGAAAAAATCAAATTAAAACATTGGAAAACAAATAGATAAATTTCTCGAAACTCTTTGTTTTTCAACAAATATCACTTACATTTGCAGCACAAAAAAATGACTAGAAAAAACGATCGTTTTTTCTAGTCATTTTGATTTTTAGAGCTTTTCAAAGTTTTTCTTAATTTACATTCTGAAACACTTCAATCTCCTATATTTATGCATGACATAGTCTTTTTTGAACATAAAAAACCCTGAGAAGCATTATAACTTCCCAGGGTTTTCTTATTAAGAATCTCTTTCCTCTACTTATGTGTATCTTCCAAAATAAATTTAAGTGTTCCAGCGTTTACCAGTTCTTCTTGAGAAATGGTATAACCTTTCAACTTCTTTCCTCCTGCCGTCACTTCCTTTATATAGATATCTTCCGGGCTCTGATGCATGGATTCGATTACCAATTCTCCCTTCGGATAGAATTTCTTATTCAAGTCGATAGTAACTTTATTGAAGGTCGGTGAAGTAAGCACATAATCCATATCTCCCGGACAGGCAGGATAAAATCCCATCATAGAGAATACAGCCCAGGTCGACATTGTTCCGGTATCATCGTTACCGGGGAGACCGTTCGGCGCATTATGGTAATACTTATTCAACAATTCACGAACAAGTTTCTGTGTACGCCAAGCTTCGCCTTTGAAATAGCTGAACAGATACGGATAGGCAATATCCGGTTCATTAGCCATATCGTAGTGACCTTCATCAAATACCATTTGTAGCTTATCGACAAATTTCTTCTGTCCTCCCATCAACTTAACCAAACCGGGGATATCGTGAGGTACATAGAATGTATAGTTCCAGGCACTTCCTTCATGGAAACCGGGATTAGGTTCGAAGTTTTCACCTTGTTTCGGGTTGAAAGGTGAATAGAATGTTCCGTCAGGCAGGATCGGACGAAGTGTACCGAACTCCTTACTGTAATAGTGTTTATACCCCATTGAACGGTCATGGAACAATTTAGCATCTTCTTTCTTGCCTAATGCCTTGGCAAACCGGGATAGGTTCCAATCAGCGATATAATATTCCAGAGCGTGTGAAACAGAGTTATCGTACTGTTCACGAAGAGGAACATATCCTTTACTCATATAATCATTATTGTCCGGACGAAGCAGGTTGAACTCGCCGGGAGTAGTAGCTCCTTTACGCATCGCTTCGTAAGCTGTTTCTACATCGAAGTCACGTAAACCGCGCATCCAGGCATCTACTATATAGGGTATAGAAGGATCGCCTTCCATAGTCAGAGTCTCACGTCCATAGAGTTCCCATTTAGGCAGCCAACCGCTTTCCTTATACATATCGATCATGGTACGGATAATATCCAACTGACGTTCGGGGAAGAGTAAAGTCATCAAGGTGCTAACATTACGATATGTATCCCACAAAGAGAATACAGTGTAGCGATTACCAGTTGTATGACCGACCTTCAGGCTTTCCATCATCGGATATTCACCGTTTACATCCTGGATAATATTCGGATGGATCAACAGGTGATAGAGAGCCGTATAGAAAATTGTCTTATCATCTTTAGAGCCTCCTTCTACTTTAACACGAGACAGGTCGTTGTTCCACATAGTGCTTGCGGCATTTCTTACCTTGTCGAAGTTAAAATCGGGTTGCTCCGTATTCATATTCAGGCGGGCATTTTCTATGCTGACGAAAGAGACACCCATCTTCACTTCAATGACTTCGTTTTCCTCTGTGTCATAGGTGAACCATACGCCGATATCGTCACCGCTCATTTCACGGTTGTATTTGGTGTAGAGTTTATACTTGCCGGAATAGATATCCCATTCGGCCTCTACCCCCTTCATTTCACGCTGTTTTTTCCAGTAACCTACTTGCTTGGGGGCTTTACTCACCTTCATAACAAAATAGATGGGGAAAACAGCCTGGGGATTATAACAGAATGTTCCCAGCAGTTTGCTTCCTTCGATCTCCGTATCACTGACCATACGGACAGTTGCTCCGGTTTCGTTTGTAAGTCCTTCACCCAGGTTCAGGAGAATATTGCCTTGCCCTTTCGGGAAAGTGAAACGGCTCAGTCCTGTACGCATACTGGCTGTTGCTTCAGCTTTAATATTGTATTTGGTCAGGACGTTACCATAGTATCCCGGATGGGCAGTTTCGTCTTTGTATTTACTGCCGTATTGCTTGTAGTCTACATTCAGTTCGCCGGCTGTAGGCATCAGTAAAAGACTCCCCAATTCAGGGCAACCGACTCCACTCAGGTTTACATGAGCAAAACCTGTAAAGAAATCGTTGTCGGATGAGTAGGGAGTCGACCACCACTGGCTATCCTTATCGAAGCGGTTACTCTCCGACCCCATCACATTGAATGGAGTGACACTCATCATACCCTGGGGACAGATGGCTCCGGGATTGGTTGTCCCGTAGTTGCTGGTCCCGATAAAGGGATTTACATAATCTACCGGCTGTTGTGCTGCTGCCATCAGGCTTCCACACAATAGGAGGCTCATTACTTGCTTCTTCATTCTTGATTTATTTAGTTAATAATTTAAATATATGCGTATCGATTTACCAAACGACGATCTCGTCCACAAAGATAAATCCATTATTGGCTTCGATAGCCTTCAAGCGGACATAACGGGCTTTCCATTCACCATTGAAAGTATATTCCTGGAAAGATAGCTCCGGATCTTTGTTAGATGCTGTTGTCGGAATAATGCCCTGAGAGGTGAAGTTTGTTCCATCTTCAGATGTAAGCAGCTCCACACTGGCCGGCTGATACACTCCCGGACCGATCAGTTGCATGAAGCGGGCTGAAACTTTATGGATATCGGTTGTCTCTTCCATATCGATCACACAGTCCAAATCGTTCAGATAGCCTTGCCAACGACCATCCAGATAAGTTAGTCCACCACGGTATCCGTCAAGCAGGGCATTCATGCCGCCGGCCATATAGCCGGGATATAGCTTACTATTATAATGTATGAGTTTGTTGATACCGCGATGATAATCGACTTTCTTTTCGGTCGGAGTACCTTGTAACTCTCCATTTTTAAAGATAGCCGCTTTGATATAAGCTGAATCTTTTACCATAATCATACCATCGTAAAGGAAGGAAGAAGCGGTGGGAACAGTTCCATCTGTTGTGTAACGAATTTCAGCCGGATACTTTTCTGCATCCAGAAAGACTTCGATCTGTTTATTGACCGTGTCGACCTTCATCGTTACTTCAAGTTCGTCAGAAAGGGTAAATGTATTAATACCCATTTGTTGTAATTTTCCGATATGAGCATTCATGCGTGGCTTGAAGTCTTCCCATTCACGCTTTTCCTGAGGCGACCAGGCTATCTCAGCCAAAGCCAGGGCACGCGGATACATCATATATTCCAAATGCTTTTCATCCTGAATATATTCCGTCCAGGTATTGGCTTGAACTCCCATAATATGCTTACTCTCTTCAGCTGTAAGCGAATCTGCCGGAACCGGGTTATAGCTATATACTTTTTTAATCGGAGTGTATCCGCCAATGGCATACGGTTGCGTTTTAGGATCTGCCTGATAGAAATCGAAATACATATAGTTACCGGGTGTCATGATTACATCGTGTCCCATACGGGCTGACTTAATTCCACCACTTTCACCGCGCCAGGACATAACGGTCGCTTCAGGAGCCAGACCGCCTTCTAGGATTTCATCCCAACCGATCAGTTTACGATTTTTGGAAATCAGATAATCTTCAGCCTTATGGATCATATAACTCTGAAGTTCGTCGACACTCTTCATTCCGTTCTTCTTCATCAAAGCCTGACATTTCGGACAGGTTTTCCAGGCACCTTTACCCGCTTCATCACCACCGATATGAATATATTCGGAAGGGAACAACTCGATTACTTCATCCAGTACATCTTCCATAAAAGTAAATGACTGGGGATTACCAATACAGAAATCACCATTCTTATAAGGTATACCGCAACAACTCAAT
The DNA here is from genome assembly GCF_023369805.1 of Parabacteroides leei. Classification (NCBI taxonomy): domain Bacteria; kingdom Pseudomonadati; phylum Bacteroidota; class Bacteroidia; order Bacteroidales; family Tannerellaceae; genus Parabacteroides; species Parabacteroides leei. The sequence continues at coordinate 150,407 of NZ_JAMBQG010000006.1, read as the reverse complement.
TCCGGATATGCAAACAGGACTTCTTCCGAGTGACCCGGAAACTCGATCTCCGGTATTATATTAATATGTTTGGATGCTGCATAGGCAACAATCGCACGGATATCGTCTTTGGTATAGTAGCCTCCATAAGCTCCCGGAGTTCCTTCCGGCAGATATTTACGATCTTTCCCATCCCACCATTTCCTCCAGTCGGATTCTGTACGGAAAGCCGTTTCTGTTGTCAGCTTAGGATATTTATCCATCCGGATACGCCAGCCACCGGCATCCGTAAGATGAAGGTGAAGGTTATTCAATTTATAAAAGGACATTACATCCAACAATTTAAAGACTTCTTCTTTCGGGAAGAAATGGCGCGACACATCCAGGTGCATCCCACGATACTTGAAACGGGGTTCATCCTGTATGGTAACATAAGGAAAACCCTGCGGTGAGAACAACTGGCGGAGTGTCTGTTCGCCATAGAACAGACCCGCTTCGGTAGCCGCTTTCAAGTCGATACCCTTTTCATTGACAGTTAGTCGATATCCTTCCGGATTTCCACCTAATGATTCATCCACAATAAAATGGACATTTGCAGGTTTTTCAGAAGAGAAGACTGCAGCACTATCAGCTTTAAAGAAACCTCCCGATGCGCTGACCTGTGCAGGCAGCGGGATTACGTTCAGTTGCACTGTCTCTTTCGGAGAGCAAGCAAAAAGAAACAAAGAACACACTACGGTGACACCTGTCATCGTCATGCGCGATTGTTTTGGCAGTAACATAATAATCAGTTTTTGTGTATTTATTCTTGGTGCGGTAAATATACAAAGAAAAAGGGAAAATCCCGTAAGAGATTTTCCCTTTATATGAAAAGAAAGCCGCACCGTAGATATGAACAAACTCCGTATGACAGGATTTGAGTGCTTTGCCACCTTTGTAATCCGCTGTGCGAAGCATCCCCGAAGGGTGCGGCCCGCCATTAGCGACAAGAGCTGTGTCTCGGAATTAAAATAAACTGATGAGTTTCCCAATCGAACAAGTGCGGCTAACTCATTTTTCTTATTACAAAGATATGTAAAGGCTTTGAATATACCAAACAAAATGCTAAGTATTTCCCCTTAAATATTGAATAAAAAAGTAAACTCTCAGTGTTTCAAAACGTATGAATTGCAAAAAGTAAACAAAAAAAGAGTCCCCAAACGAGGACTCTTCTCCTATTGACATTATGATATATCAATTACTTTACTTTAGCAACGATTGCTTTGAAAGCTTCCGGATGGTTTACAGCCAGGTCGGCCAACACTTTACGGTTGATTTCAATACCTGCAGCGTGTAAAGCTCCCATCAAACGAGAGTAAGACATACCTTCCAAACGTGCAGCCGCGTTGATACGCTGGATCCACAATGCGCGGAAGTTACGTTTCTTGTTACGACGGTCACGGAAAGCATAAGTCAAACCTTTTTCCCAGGTATTCTTTGCTACGGTCCACACGTTCTTACGTGCACCATAATAACCTCTGGTAAGTTTTAAAATCCGTTTTCTTTTTGCTCTTGAAGCAACATGATTTACTGATCTAGGCATAATTCTAATCTGTTTTGAATGTTAGCGCCATCTTAATTTTTGATGATCTTACTTGCTAAATACATTCGGTTAATAAAAATCTTTGTAAAACTCGCTTAATTTAAGAAGATTACTTCATGCCAAGCATTAGCTTAACACTGTTTACATCAACAGAAGCTACAAGGCCTGTGTGAGTAAGGTTTCTCTTAGCTTTTTTAGTCTTCTTAGTCAAAATGTGACTTTTAAAAGCGTGTTTTCTTTTGATCTTTCCTGTTCCGGTAAGGGCGAACCTCTTTTTGGCACCGGAATTAGTCTTCATCTTAGGCATTTTCCAATTTTGTTTTAATTATTAAACTTGACACCCTCTAACGGGCGGTTTTTCTTATTCTTCATTTTCTCCAGCCTCAGACTCAGTCTTAGGCTTCAGAGTTATAACTTTCTTCACCACAGGTTTTGCAGGTCCTGCTGCATTTGCCGATTTCGGTGCAGCTGCCGGAGCTCCTGCTTTTTTAGGTGTCAGCATGATAATCATACGTTTACCTTCCAATACCGGTAATTGTTCTACCTTACCATACTCTTCCAGATCATTGGCAAAACGAAGTAATAATACTTCTCCCTGCTCTTTGAAAAGAATGGAACGTCCTTTAAAGAACACATACGCTTTAACCTTTGCTCCTTCTTCCAGAAATCCTTTGGCATGTTTCAACTTAAAGTTATAATCATGATCGTCAGTCTGAGGTCCGAAACGAATCTCCTTCACTACAACTTTAACTGACTTGGCTTTCTGCTCTTTCTGTCTTTTTTTCTGCTGATAGAGGAATTTCTGGTAATCGGTTACTCTACAAACGGGGGGCGCAGCATTGGGTGAAATCTCTACCAGGTCAAGTTCCAAATCTCCGGCAATTTTCAAAGCCTGAGAGATCGGGTATACTCCCGGTTCTACATTGTCACCTACTAAACGAACTTCACGAACACGAATACGTTCGTTGATTCTGTACTGTTCTTTCAGATTGTCATTCTTCATTCAAAAAGATTTATTCTCCTCGTTATTAGTTATTTACTTATTATTTTTCTGCCAACGATTCATCATTTCCTCTACTTCATCGTTTAAAAGCGCTGCAAAGGTAGCAATTTTCATCGAACCTTTATCACCTTCGCCCTGTTTTCTTACAGAAACTTCATTATTTTCTGCTTCTTTTTCTCCGACAATGAGCATATAAGGAATACGTTTCAATTCGTTATCACGAATCTTACGGCCAATTTTTTCATTTCTATCGTCTACCAATACACGGATATCCTGCTCTTCCAATTGACGGGCAATGCCCCATGCATAATCATTGAACTTTTCGCTGATAGGCATGATACAAACCTGATCCGGAGTCAGCCACAACGGGAACTTACCGCCGGTATGTTCGATCAATACGGCAACAAAACGTTCCATTGAGCCGAACGGTGCACGGTGGATCATTACGGGACGATGCTTTTTATTATCTTCTCCGGTATATTCCAGTTCGAAACGTTCCGGTAGATTATAGTCCACCTGGATTGTTCCCAGCTGCCAACGACGGCCGATAGCATCTTTCACCATAAAATCGAGCTTCGGTCCATAAAATGCTGCTTCACCATATTCAATCTTCGCTTTCAGGCCTTTTTCCTGGCAAGCTTCGATGATAGCGGTTTCAGCCTTTTCCCAGTTATCTTCCGATCCGATATATTTATCTCTGTTTACTTTATCACGTAAGGAAATCTGTGCTTCGAAGTTTTCAAAGTCAAGAGCCTTAAAGATGATAAAGATAATATCCATTACTTTCAGGAATTCATCCTTCAACTGATCCGGACGGCAGAACAAGTGAGCATCATCCTGAGTAAAGCCACGCACCCTTGTCAAACCATGCAACTCGCCACTTTGTTCATAACGGTATACGGTACCGAACTCTGCAAAACGAAGAGGCAGGTCTTTGTATGAACGCGGGAACGATTTGAAAATTTCACAGTGGTGAGGACAGTTCATCGGTTTCAACAGGAACTCTTCACCTTCCTGCGGAGTATGGATCGGCTGGAATGAATCCTTACCGTATTTTGCATAGTGACCTGATGTCACATACAACTGCTTGGCTCCGATATGCGGAGTCATCACCTGCTGGTAACCGTATTTCTTCTGAATACGTTTCAGGAAATCTTCCAGTTTCAAACGCAACTGAGTACCGCGAGGTAACCACAAAGGCAAACCTGCTCCTACTGCAGTAGAGAATGTAAACAATTCCAGTTCCTTACCGATCTTACGGTGGTCACGCTTCTTCGCTTCTTCCAGTAATGTCAGATATTCATCCAACATTTTCTTTTTCGGGAAAGTGATACCATACAGACGTACCAACTGTTTACGTTTTTCATCACCACGCCAATAAGCACCGGCCACGCTCAGAATCTTAACAGCTTTCAAGTAAGAAGTGTTAGGCAAGTGCGGACCACGACACAGGTCGGTAAAAGAGCCTTGTGTATAGGTGGTTATCTTACCATCTTCCAATTCACTGATCAACTCAGTTTTATATTCTTCACCTCTGTCACCGAACATTTTCATGGCATCTGCCTTGGTTATGTCCTGACGTTTGATTTCTTCTTTTCTGGCTACCAGTTCAAGCATTTTTGCTTCAATAGCTGCAAAATCGCCTTCTTTGATTGTAACTTCACCCGGATCCACATCGTAGTAGAATCCATTCTCGATAGCCGGACCGATACCGAATTTGATACCAGGATAAAGCTCCTGCAGGGCTTCTGCCATCAGGTGGGCACTTGAGTGCCAGAATGCATGTTTACCTTCTTCGTCATCCCATTTTAACAGATTCACTGTCGAATCCTGCATAATAGGGCGAGTCAAATCCCATGTTTCTCCATTCACACTTGCGGCCAAAACTTCCTGAGCCAAACGGGAACTGATACTTTCTGCAATCTGCATTGCAGTAGTCCCTTCGGCATACTCTCTTACGGAATTATCCGGAAATGTAATCTTTATCATAATCTGTTCTCTATAATTCTTTATAATTAGGATGCAAATTTAGCATTCTTTTTCGTAAAATAATCCTTTTGCGCCAAAAGATATATGCTTTAAACCCAAAACAGACATGTTTTGTTGGCAAACCATATCTGTTTTGAACTTAATAAGTAATATACATTAGTTGCTTGTCATGCGCTTAATGATACTATAAGCATTTATAATACCGAGTTCGCCAGCTTTGCTTAGGTCGGCAATACCCTGATTGGCATCGCCCAGAGATAAACGTGCCAACCCCCGATTGAAGTAAGCTTCTGCAAAGTCGGGATCGCGCTTGATCGCTTCGTTGTAGTCCTGAATAGCAGCTCTGAAGTCACGCTGTACACAACGCAGGTTTCCCCTGTTGAAGTAAGCGTAAACAAAGCCTGGATTTAAACGGATAACCATATCATAATCGCGTGTGATCATTTCATGCTCGTAGGCTCTCTTATTCTCTTTTACACTTGCCGATGAAGGATCGGACGGTGTTCTCGACAAAGACTGATTCTTACCAATATTGAAGTTCATACTTCCCATGGAAGCAGACAGGTCATCCGTTGTCGACGCCTGAGACATATCGTAAACCAATTGCTTATAGCGTACTACTGCACGGTTGAAATAAGCCATTGTATAGGTAGGATCAAGTTCTACTACTTTATTGAAGTCTTTGATTGCTTCGGAAAAGTCCTGCACCAACATATAATCGACAGCACGGCCGAAATACGCATCCGCATTGGTAGGCCTGGCCTCTATTTTAGCAGAAAAATCATTGATCGATGCAAAATGTACAGCAATCTGATCTTCCGTAAGGGCTGCTTCCTCATTGGTGATCCGAAGTTTACGCGACAGAATCATACGGGCATTGAACTCTTCAATCATCTTATCATAATAGACAATCTTTTTGATCGGATCAATTTTTTCGTAATATGTCAGGACAAACTGAGGTTCGAGATCCACACGGACATTACGATCCTGTACACGTCCACGAACATCGCTCTGATATTTATTTCTCCGTTCTTCATCTTTATCATATACCACCAGGCGATTAAACTTGCTGATATTCTTATCCGATTTTTCACGGGTATTTTCGTCTTTACTACCCGAAGAGGAAGAATTGTTCCCCTGCCCTGTTCCACTGTTTGAAGCCGTAGCTGTTCCGGATTGTCCTCCTGTCTGCTGGTTTTTCTTGGCGTTATTTTCCATTTCGATAGCAGTCCAGTAGTCACGGTCGGCACCTACCGCATCGTTGATCTTACGTTTGGCATCAGAGCGACTGAAATATCCGGGAGTAAAGTTAGGATACTGTCCGAGCACCACATCGAAGTCGCGTATGGCACCCCGGTAATCACCGGTTTCAAAACGGAGTAAAGCCCGGTTGTAATAGGCCATATAGTTATCCGGCTCCAACTGGATGACTACATCGAAATCTTCAATAGCCCGGTTGTTGTCTCCTACCTGATAGCGAAGCAAACCACGATTGAAGCGAGCAATCAGGTTATTCTTATCCATATTGATAACCTGGTCATAATCGGCCATAGCGCCACGAAGATCGTTCATCTGATAACGCACCAGACCACGGTTAATGTAATATCCGCCTTCACGGGTATTTAATTTAATCGCCTCATTCAAATCGGCGAGTGCATCTTTCAGGTTGTTTGTCTGATAAAGCAAAATAGCGCGGTTCCCGTAAGCCGGAGCATAATAAGGATCCATCTCGATTGCCTTGTTGTAATCGGCAAGCGCTTTTACGGTATCTCCTTTCTCGCTGTACATGGCACCACGTGTCAGATAATTCATCGAGTATTTAGGATGCGCTTTCATCAGCACATCAAATGTCTTTTCCGCTTCGTCATAATCCTTCCGTTGGATATTGGCAACGGCTTTGTTGACGAGCATCTGCCGGTCTTCGGGTTTAAACTCAAGACCTTTATCATAATCAGTTATGGCCTCTGCATATTTTTCCTGGCTCTGACGAGCTATTCCGCGGGCATAATAAGCCTGCACTAAAAAAGGGTTCCGCTGAAGACATAATGTACAGTCTTCCTCGGCACCCTTATAATCATCTAAGTTCACTTTAGCTACTGCACGGTAAAAATACGGTTCCGCCAACCAGGGCTTCGCTTTGATTACCTGATTGAAATACTGTATTGACAGGACATAGTCCTCAAAATACAAAGCATTACGTCCTATGGCCAGTACACGGTCCGTATTGATCTGTGCTACCAGCGAAAGTGAACATATTTGTAATATAAAAAAGAGTATTGCCTTCTTCATCTATTCTAAATATCAACTTGAGTGAGGCAAAAATAAGTAAATTATCTTACTTAGGCTCTATTTTTACCATCAAATGATCTTTTGTAATTTTATCTCCCTCTTTTACATCCAATTCGGCAACCACTCCGGACACCGGAGCTACGATACGATTATACATCTTCATCGCTTGGTGGATAAGGAGTAACTGACCGGCTTCAACCTGTTGTCCCTTTTCCACATGAATCTTCACAATTGTACCCGGAAGAGTAGAAATCACATCACCGACGAAGGGCTTATGCCACATCTTACGGTTCTTATATTTCTCTGTAAGCAGCGTTTTGTATTTACGGGCGGTAACTACAAAATCCACATATTCATTTTCTTTATTTTCCATATTCCAAAAGTATATTACGGATTCAATTAGAACGGAGGAATTCCGTGCTTTTTAGCTGGTCTGTATTCCTCTTTCAAAACAGAAAGTTTCAAAGCGTGAAGCAACAACGCACGTGTCTCTTTCGGTTCGATAACAGAATCGATAAATCCTTTTGAAGCTGCCACATAAGGATTAGCGAACTTCTCAATATACTCTTTTACTTTTTCCTGACGCATTGCATTCTGGTCTTCAGCTTCCATGATCTCCTTACGGAAGATAATGTTTGCTGCACCTTCCGGTCCCATTACAGCGATTTCTGCACTCGGCCATGCAAACATAAAGTCGGCACCCAGGTGACGAGAGTTCATTGCAATATAACCACCACCATAGGCTTTACGCAAGATAACGGTAATCTTAGGCACAGTAGCTTCAGAATAAGCATACAACACCTTTGCTCCATGACGGATCACACCGGCATGTTCCTGGTCTACGCCCGGCAGATAACCCGGCATATCCTCCAATGTGATGATAGGAATATTGAATGAGTCGCAGAAGCGGATAAAACGAGCGGCTTTGTCGGCACTGTCGCAATCCAATACCCCTGCCAGTACCATCGGCTGGTTAGCAACGAAACCGACAGTTTCGCCCCCCATACGACCGAAGCCGACTACGATATTGGCAGCCCACAATTCCTGTACTTCCAGGAAGTCAGAATCGTCAACAATACACTTAACAACGTCGCGAACATCATACGGCTGCTTCGGATCAGCAGGAACAACCTGTTCAATGTTCAACATTGCAGATGGTTCTTTAGCTTCTATCGTTTTAGCACGGTCTGTATTATTCCAAGGGATAAAGCTTACCAAACGTTTTACCTGATCGAAACATTCCTGTTCACTCAGGGCATAGAAGTGAGCATTGCCTGTTGTTTCCGCATGAACACGGGCACCACCCAGGTCTTCCATAGAGATATCTTCACCTAACACAGTCTTGATAACATTCGGACCGGTGATAAACATCTTAGAGATGTTTTCCACTACAAACACGAAGTCTGTCAATGCCGGAGAATAAACAGCACCACCGGCACACGGGCCCAGGATCAAAGATATCTGAGGAATAACACCTGAGGCAATTGTATTTCTATAGAATATTTCACCATATCCGGCCAAAGCGCCAACACCTTCCTGAATACGGGCACCTCCCGAGTCGTTGATACCGATAATCGGACATTTCATCTTCAGTGCATGGTCCATGATCTTCGTGATCTTACGGGCATGCTGCAAGCCTAATGAACCACCGGCAACCGTAAAGTCCTGTGCATAGATACATACCGGAGCACCGAAGATAGTACCTGTACCTGTAACTACACCGTCACCCGGAAAGTCCTTCTTGTCCATCCCAAAATCGCGACCATCATGCTTAACAAACAAATCGTACTCATGAAAAGAGTTCTTGTCCAGCAAGGAAAGAATACGTTCACGGGCAGTAAGTTTACCCATAGCGACCTGCTTTTCGATAGCAGCTTCGCCTCCACCCATCTCTACAACGGCTTTCTTCTCCCTGAGGGCCTGAATGTTTTTACTTAAATCTGTCATACTGATTATTTAATAGAGTTTTATTATTTACCGACAGCTTTTGCTCTGTATGAACAACGAGCAGTCCCTTTAATAATACTATTTAGTTTTCCTTTATTCAATTGGCGACGGATAGGTGACACATTATCTATGAACACATGGCCTTCCAAATGCTCACATTCGTGCTGTACCACACGGGCTGCAAAACCATCCACTACTTCATCGTGCTCCACCAGATCCGCATCCAGATATTTCACCCGGATCTTTTTAGCACGGGATACCTTTTCATGTACTCCCGGAAGACTGAGACAGCCTTCTTCCATTGAAATTTCCTCTTCGCTACGTTCCACGATATCCGGATTGATCATCGCACGTTTGAATCCTTTACATTCGGGAAAATCGTCCCCCATCACATCGGCATCGATCACCAACAGACGAAGCGACAATCCCACCTGGGGAGCTGCTAATCCAACTCCGTCGGCATTGTACATGGTATCAAACATGTTAGCCACTAATTGTTTTAAATCGGGATAATCTTTAGGAACATCTTCAGCCTCTTTTCTTAATACGGGCTGACCATATAAGTATACTGGTAAAATCATAAACTAAAACTGATATTTTTTATTTTCTAAATATGATTGTAGGATAATAACGGCACTGATCTCATCTACCAAACCTTTATCCTGTCTTTTCTTCTTCTTTAAACCACCGTCAAGCATTGCCTTATGTGCCAGAACAGAAGTAAAACGCTCATCATAATATTCTACCGGAATATCCGGGATAGTTCGTTTCAGATGTGTAACAAAAGCCTCTACATATTTCATATTCTCGGAGGGTTCATTATTCATCTGCTTAGGTTGACCGACAACAAACAGATCAACCGGTTCCTTAGATACATAACCGGATAACCAGGTAACAAGTTCACCACTTGGCACTGTCGTCAGACCGTTTGCAATCATTTGCAAAGTATCCGTAACAGCAATCCCGGTACGCTTCCGGCCATAATCAATTGCTAGTATCCTTCCCATCGGCTGCAAAGATAGCACAAATATGCATTCGTATTACACAAATACATAAAAAGTGTGCAATTTATAAGTTTAATAGGCATTCTTTTCACCTTTTGACATATTCAAAACCGTCACTACAATGATCTTCAGATCCAGGAAAAACGACCAGTTTTCGATGTACCACACATCCCTCTTTACACGGCCTTCCATCTGTTCCAATGTTTTTGTTTCTCCACGGTAGCCGGTTACCTGCGCCCATCCTGTAACTCCCGGCTTTACCAGGTGACGCACCATATATTTATCGATAAGGGCAGAATATTGCTCTGTATGTTTCAGCATATGAGGACGGGGCCCTACTACCGACATTTCCCCTTTCAATACATTAATAAACTGGGGAAATTCATCCAGGTTCGTACGGCGAAGAAAATCACCGACACGGGTTTTACGGGGATCATCTTTTGCGGCCTGTAATTTATCGGCATCAGCATTCACACGCATTGTACGGAATTTATAACACTCAAAATCCTGCCCATACAGACCTGTACGTTTTTGTTTGAAAAAGATAGGCCCCGGTGAAGTTATCTTTATCAGAGTTCCGATGATAACATAAAGCACAGGATAGATCGTCAATAAAACGCCCAAAGAAAAAATAATATCAAAAGACCGTTTTAAAGCCCGGTTATAAGCAGCCTGCAATGGTTCACGGCGGATAGCCAACAATGGAATCGACTCCATTATTTCCATAACAAGGCTCTTCTTTATATTCCTGTAAAACTCCGGAACAATATAGAAACGAATCATATGCTTTTCTGCAAAATTCATTATCCGCAATATCTTTTCATCCTGTGTTCCCGGCAATGTACAATACACCTCGTCTATATCGTTTGCCAGAACATAGTCCTCCACTTCGTGTGTCATTCCCAGATAGTTTGGCAATGCACTTTGCAAGGATAAGTTATCATCGAAAAAGCCCATTACATTAAAACCGTATGACAGATCATCTTTCATGACCCGATACAATTCCATACCATTCTTTCCGGCTCCGACAATAATAATTTTCTTAAAGTTGTATCCCTTTCTCCGGTACATTTTCAGAGTAACACGAACCAAAACACGCCAAAGCGAAAAGACCACAACCGTAATTACATAATAGACCAACAGGAATGTCGCCAAGACATCACCGATATTCAGGAATATAAGACAGGTAGCAAACAAAAAGACCTGTATAGATATCAGGGCAAAAGCACGCTGAACGATCTTATCGATAAAAACAACCGCCACATGCAATTGCATGGGGATAAAATAAAGAGAGAAAAAATAACAAAAATTCAATAGAAGAATCACCTCTCTCAGGCTATAAGATATCGCTTTCGTATAAAACTCCCCCAAACCATAATAGACAGCAAAGAACAGCAGATTTATCACAAGCAAATCGCCCATTCCTATACACCATTGGATAAGGTAGCCATGTTTTTTGTCGAATTCCATAATTATATTCTAAAATTCCACAAAAGTAATCATAAATCCGTGCAAAAAAAAGGCCGCACAACATAATGTGCAGCCTTTTTCAGATATAATTAAAAAATAATTAATTATTTGCAGACATGATAACAACACGGTTCCAGTTGTTTTCGCTATACGGCTGTTCATCCGAACCTCTCCATTCGATAGTGATCTGGTTAGAGTTGATACCGTATTTTTCGATCAATTCTTTAGCAACGGCTTTAGCACGTTTTTCAGAAAGACCCATATTATACTTAGAGTTACCTGTATTCTTATCAGCATAACCGATAACCTTGATCGGAGTATTGCTACCCTTCATGAATTCAGCAGTATTGTAAATATTGATCTGCTGATTCTTGTCGATCTTAGAGCTATTCAGACGGAAATATACTACATTGTCAACGTAATTGTTTACAACAGTTGTTACCACTTCTTCGCATTCAGGACAAGACTCCGGACGTTTGCTTAACTCATCGTTAGCAGCACGCAGAGAGTTGATCTGATTGTTCAGGTCATTCAACAAAGCGTAATCCATCGGTTCCAATACTTCGAAATCAGTTTTACCCAATTTGAATGTCAAACCTGCACTTACCTGAGCAATACCGTCAGTCAGGTGATACATAGAAATACGGTTAAACTGTTCGTTCAATAAAGAAGCCTGAACTTCCACGTTCAAATCAACACGTTTGCTCAAACGGAAAGCAGTAAGGATACCGGCATTCAATGTAGGAGATTCAGTTCTTGCAAATTCAGCAGATTCTGTAGTTTTGAAACGCTGTGCATAACCAAAACCAACCCAAGGGATCAAACGGAATACTCTCTTTTCGTTATAAACACCCCAGAAATTAGTTACATCCCATAACAAATCTACGTGAGCAGCTGCATATTTATTATGCTGCATCAAAGTAGCATCGGCATCATTCTGATAAAATCCATGTAAAACACCACCGTTCAACTGAGCACGGAAAGCCAGATATGGATTAAACCATTTACCAAATGAGAACTGAGGAGCAAAATTCAAACGGTTACCAAAATCTGCTTTATTATTCTGGTCACCTAATAAAATACTTGCACCACCAGCAACAGAAATAAACCAATTGTCGCCAGCTTTGTTTTTCTTGAAATTTGTCTTATACCCTTTTTCAGTACTAAAACCAACTTGTGGTTTAAATTCCTGTGCAGACACAGAAAAAACGAAACCTGACAACAAAGCCAAAAGTAATACTTTAGTCTTCATATTCATCAACATTTTAATTAAACAATCAATTACCTCAAATAACGCTCAAATTTAGAGCAAAATTAACTCTTTTTTCAATTAAAACAAACTAAATCTATATTTTGTTCTTAATTTATTCAAAATAATTCAGAATTTTGTACCCGCCTTCCCGTAGGTAAGACTCTTTTTTCATAAGTTTGATATCATTCTGCATCATATCCTGAATAAGGGCATCGAGGCTGTATTTTGGTTCCCATCCCAACCGGGTACGGGCCTTCGTTGCATCCCCGATAAGTAAATCCACCTCAGTCGGACGAAAGTATTGCGGATCAACTCCAACAACATCCTCTCCTATTCGTTCTTTAAAACTTTCGAGGTAAGACTCACCCACTTTCTCTATAAACATTTTTTCGTCAATATAGTTTAATGATGCTACCTCATTAACATTTTCACCTTTGAAAATAACTTCTACGCCTATTTCTTCAAATGCTTTACTGACAAAATCACGAATAGTCGTGGTTATTCCCGTAGCAATTACATAATCAGAAGGTTCATCCTGTTGAAGAATGGCATACATGGCACGAACATAATCCTTCGCATGCCCCCAGTCACGTTTAGAGGATAAGTTTCCCATATAAACTTTTTTCTGCATACCCAATGCTATGCGCGATACGGCACGGGTTACTTTACGGGTAACAAAAGTTTCACCGCGTAAAGGCGATTCATGATTGAACAAAATACCGTTGGATGCATGCATTTTATACGCTTCACGATAGTTGACAGTTATCCAGTAACCATAAAGTTTTGCTACGGCATACGGACTTCTCGGGTAGAAAGGTGTAGTTTCCTTCTGAGGAACTTCCTGCACCAAACCATATAGTTCGGATGTTGACGCCTGATAAATACGGGTTTTCTGTGTCAGATTCAACAAACGGACGGCTTCCAGAATACGCAAAACACCTAAACCATCGGCATTAGCGGTATATTCGGGAGTATCGAAACTTACTTTCACATGGCTCATAGCTGCCAGATTGTATATTTCATCCGGTTGTACTTCACCGATAATGCGAGTAAGATTCAAACTATCGGTCAGGTCACCGTAATGAAGGATCAGGTTTCTGTTCTCGATATGCGGATCTTGATAGAGATGGTCGATACGATCTGTATTGAACATAGACGAACGACGTTTGATACCATGTACGGTATACCCTTTCTTTACAAGATATTCAGCCAGATAGGCTCCATCCTGTCCTGTTATACCTGTTATTAAAGCGACTTTACTCATTATACTAAGTTTATTATTGTTTGTTCAAATACCAGTTATACAAAAGTTCTACTCCTTCGGCAATCTCTATTCGGTGACGCCAGCCCAGGGCATGTAGTTTACTTACATCGGTTAACTTTCGCAAAGTTCCATCGGGCTTGGATGAATTAAAGGTAAGCTCACCTTCAAAACCGATCTTTTCCCGGATCAGGGTAGCCACATCTTTAATGGATAATTCTTTTCCCGTACCTATATTAATATGCGTGTTACGGACTTCATTACCATCAGAACGGACATCTGCGAAATCGATATGCTCCATTATATAAACGGAAGCATCCGCCATTTCCTCACTCCAAAGGAATTCACGAAGCGGTTTTCCCGTTCCCCAAAGTTCCACTCTACCCGGATAAATTCCATACTTTTCAAGGATAGCCAAAATATCTTTTTCAGAAGAATCACCTGATATTCCTTCTACCGGACGTGTGTTCAAATCCTTGCGTAACGCTTCCCAGTCGGCTGTATGCAAACATTTTGCCAGATGGATCTTACGGATCATAGCCGGAAGGACATGAGAAGTTTCCAGGTTAAAATTATCGTTTGGACCGTACAAATTCGTGGGCATCACAGCGATATAATTGGTACCATATTGCAGGTTATAACTTTCGCACATTTTTATCCCTGCGATCTTTGCAATAGCATATGGTTCATTGGTATATTCCAGAGGCGATGTCAATAGACTGTCTTCCGACATTGGCTGGGGAGCTTCACATGGATAGATACAGGTGCTACCCAAAAACAGGAGCTTCTTTACCTTATTAATATAAGAGGCATGGATCACATTATTCTGTATCATCAGATTGATATAAATAAAATCCGCACGATACACATTGTTTGCCATAATTCCTCCGACATGAGCTGCCGAAAGGAACACATATTCTGGCTTCTCAGCAGCAAAAAATTCATTTACTGCCAACTGATCGGTCAGGTCTAACTCTGCATGCGTACGCAAAACAAAGTTCGTATACCCCTTCTGTTGCAGGTTTTTCAAAATTGCCGATCCAACCAGGCCACGATGTCCAGCTACAAATATTTTACTATCTTTATTCATTCCTTTATCAGTTTCAATAAATATTGACCATATTGATTCTTGATCATTGGGGCAGCAAGCTCTTTCAGTTTAACCGCATCGATCCAGCCTTTCCGGAAAGCTATTTCCTCCAAACAAGCGACTTTCAGTCCCTGACGTTTTTCAATCACCTCGACAAAGGTAGAAGCTTCCGAAAGCGAGTCGTGCGTACCTGTATCGAGCCAGGCAAAACCACGCCCCAACAGTTGCACCTTTAGTCCTCCATCGTTCAGAAACTCCTGATTGACTGTT
Source organism: Parabacteroides leei (assembly GCF_023369805.1). NCBI lineage: Bacteria > Pseudomonadati > Bacteroidota > Bacteroidia > Bacteroidales > Tannerellaceae > Parabacteroides > Parabacteroides leei. Next base: position 135,271 of record NZ_JAMBQG010000006.1, on the reverse strand, counting down.
GTGATCTCCAGTTCCCCACGGGATGACGGCTTAATATTCTTCGCCACTTCAACCACTCTATTCGGATAGAAATAGAGTCCAACAACAGCATAGTTCGATTTCGGAACTTCCGGTTTTTCTTCAATACTCAATACGTTCCCGTCTTTGTCGAATTCGGCTACTCCATAACGTTCCGGATCGTTCACGTAGTAACCGAACACGGTTGCTTTTTGTTCGTTCTCTACATTGTTAACGGCCTCTTTTAACATAGCCGTAAAGCTTTGTCCATAGAAAATATTGTCGCCTAAAACCAGGCAAGCCGAGTCATTTCCAATAAATTTCTCCCCGATAATAAAAGCTTGTGCCAAACCATCGGGCGAAGGTTGCTCAGCATACTCAAAACGGACACCATAATCCGAACCATCTCCCAGTAACCGACGGAATCCCGGCAAATCCTGCGGAGTAGAAATGATCAATATTTCCCGTATTCCGGCCAGCATAAGAACGGATATTGGATAATAGATCATCGGTTTGTCATAAATCGGCAACAATTGTTTGGAAACACCCTTGGTGATTGGATACAAACGGGTACCCGAACCTCCTGCCAGTACAATACCTTTCATAAGAGCAGACTTTTTCTTGTGTATAATTTATTTTAACAGAGGACAAATGTATATAAAATATTCCGGTTTGCCTTTACCTTAAAACCTTTCTTTCCTAAGCTTTGTTACAGTATAAATTCTTTAATTTTTAAAAGTTACTCAATATGAATGCATTTAACGAAAAAATTAGTTCCGCCGTACAGAATTGGTGGGTTTCACTTCTCCTGGGATTACTCTATATCCTGATTGCCATATGCCTAATGTTTACACCACTGGCCAGTTATGTTGCTTTAAGTATTCTTTTCAGTGTTGCCATGTTCGTTAGCGGTACGCTCGAGATACTGTTTGCCGTATCGAATCGGAAGCATATTTCCAGCTGGGGTTGGTATCTGGCCGGTGGTATCATTGATCTGATACTCGGTATTTATCTGATGGCTAGTCCGGGGCTAAGTATGACTGTCCTTCCCTTCATCCTGGCTTTCTGGCTAATGTTTAGAGGCTTCTCCTCTACCGGTTATGCAATGGACCTGAAACGGTTCGGAACCGGCAACTGGGGTTGGTATATGGCTTTCGGTATCCTGGCTATTATTTGCAGTATTGCAATTATCTGGCAACCGGGATTAGGAGTTTTCACACTAGTTTATATGATTGCCTACGCACTGCTTATCATCGGTATTTTCCGGGTTATGCTCTCTTTTGAACTGAGAAGCTTACATAAGAGATATGAAAATAGTACCCGGTAATTCTTACGGATAACTTTGTTATAAATAGAATCCTGTATATGTAATAACACATTTCCTGTTATTATGTATACGGGATTATTTCATACTACAGAAGAACGGCAACTCTGCTACAGTAGAGTTTTTTCCCCACTTAAATGGGACTTTTCCCCCATATATATGGGTATTATTCCCCACATAAATGGGGTGTTTTCCCCACTCATGTCAAAAAGGTGGGGCTTTTGTTTCACAGCAATAATAGAACTATTCTTCCCGAACATCTGCTAAATATCCCTGTCTACCATTCTTACCTGCCTTAATCATTTGTTCAATAAAAAAAATAACGTAGTTTTGTAACGCTATAAAAAACGGGAAAACACATTTCAGATTAAATCTAACTAAAAAATAATAGTCACCGTGAAGAAGGAAGATGAAGAAAAGGTAAGCGGGCTACCGGAAAATGCCTACAGAGAACTCAAAGAAGGAGAAGTTTATAACCCCATTATGTCACCCGAGAAGCAATACAAGGAAGTGACTCCGTGGTCTGTATTCTGGGGGCTGGTAATGGCCGTAATATTCAGTGCCGCTGCTGCCTATCTGGGATTAAAAGTCGGACAGGTATTCGAAGCTGCTATTCCTATCGCCATCATTGCCGTAGGTTTATCGAGTGGACTTAAGCGAAAAAATGCATTGGGGGAAAACGTTATTATCCAATCTATCGGAGCTTGTAGCGGCGTAATCGTAGCCGGAGCCATCTTCACCCTCCCTGCCCTTTATATCTTGCAGGATAAATATCCTGAGATTTCCATCAACTTTTTTGAAGTATTTATGAGTTCGTTGCTGGGAGGTATTCTTGGTATCCTATTATTGATCCCATTCCGGAAATACTTTGTTTCAGATATGCACGGCAAATATCCGTTCCCGGAAGCTACAGCCACTACGCAGGTGCTGGTTTCCGGTGAAAAAGGCGGCAGTCAGGCAAAACCTCTTATTCTGGCTGGTCTGATCGGCGGTCTGTACGATTTCATTATAGCAACCTTCGGTTGGTGGAGCGAAACAATAAGCACGCGTATTGTCGGAGTCGGTGAAATGCTGGCAGACAAAGCAAAAGTGGTAATGAAAGTAAATACCGGAGCAGCCGTACTGGGACTCGGTTATATCATCGGTTTGAAATATTCCGCAATTATCTGTGCCGGCTCATTCCTGGTATGGTTAGTTATTATTCCGTTAATGTCTGCTTTTTTCGGCTCAGACGTGCTGACTTTAGGAAATGACGCAATCACAGCAACAGTTGGCAGTATGAGCGCAGAACAGATATTTACTACTTACGCCCGCCATATCGGTATCGGAGGTATTGCAACTGCCGGTGTAATCGGTATTATCAATTCATGGGGAATTATTCGCGGGGCTGTCGGCCTGGCTGCCAAAGAGTTGAAAGGTAAAAATACGGAAGTTGATATGGAAACGATACGTACACAGAAAGATTTATCGATGAAGATCATCACGATCGGTATTTTTGCTACGCTAATCGTTACTTACCTGTTCTTCCACTTCGGAGTATTGGATAACTGGTATTATGCCTTGATCGGTCTGTTGATCGTCGGTATTATAGCATTCCTGTTTACAACTGTTGCAGCCAATGCCATTGCTATCGTAGGAACCAACCCGGTTTCCGGGATGACACTGATGACACTGATCTTATCGTCGATTATCCTGGTTGCTGCAGGTCTGAAAGGAACTGCAGGTATGGTATCGGCATTGATTATCGGAGGTGTTGTTTGTACAGCATTGTCTATGGCCGGCGGTTTTATTACCGACCTGAAAATCGGTTACTGGCTGGGAAGTACACCGGCCAAACAGCAGACCTGGAAATTCCTCGGAACACTTGTTTCAGCCGCTACCGTAGGTGGTGTAATCCTGATCCTAAACCAGACATACGGTTTTACAACCGGACAACTGGCTGCACCCCAAGCCAACGCTATGGCAGCTGTTATCGAGCCACTGATGAGTGGCTCGGGAGCACCCTGGGTGCTTTACGGTATTGGAGCCGTACTGGCCATTATCCTGAATTTCTGTAAGATTCCGGCATTGGCTTTCGCACTGGGTATGTTTATCCCGATGGAACTAAACACTCCGTTGTTGATCGGGGGAGCCATCAGCTGGTATGTAGGAAGCCGCAGTAAAGACCAGGCACTTAACACAGTACGTTTGGAGAAAGGGACGCTGCTTGCTTCCGGATTCATTGCCGGAGGTGCTTTGATGGGAGTTATCAGCGCTGCCTTACGATTCGGCGGTATCAACCTTGTTAATGAGAAATGGCTGGAAGGGAACTTTGCGGAGCCGTTAGCTGTTGTAATGTATATAGCATTGATGGCTTACCTGGCGATAAGTTCACTGAAAGCAAAAAAAGAATAAGATAAATAATGGATGCACCGGTAGTTAATGTTGGGATTATGACGCAGAAGGCTGTCTCTTTCGTATTCAACGGAGAGTATATCCATACGGAGAATAGTGCCTTCCTGACCGGGGAACAACGAGCGTTGTTCGTAAACGGGAATATTGTATACAACGGCAAACTGTACAAGGAACTTTTCTTTGAACCGGCTTCACCAGACTCCTCATTCGACCTGAAGGCCGTTACAATCGGAGTTGATTTCCACTGGCAGCGCCAGGAGGATCAACGCTTCAAAGGGTCTTTGAACCTGGTAGCAGGAAATGAAGGCATCGTTGTAATCAACAGTATCGATGTTGAAGAATACCTCACCAGTGTTATCTCGTCGGAGATGAGTGCTACCGCGTCGAAGGAATTGCTGAAAGCACATGCCGTCATCTCACGCAGCTGGCTGTTAGCCCAGATAGAAAAGAATTTCCGCTTGGGCAATACTTCGGAGAAATACCGGAGTTGTCATCGTGAACATGATCAGTTAATCCGTTGGTACGACCGTGAAGACCATACGATGTTCGATGTATGTGCCGATGATCATTGCCAGCGTTACCAGGGTATCACCCGGGCCTCGACACCAATTATCCGGGAAGTGATTCATGAAACCCGTGGTGAGATCCTAACGGATGGTGAATCTATTTGCGATACCCGCTTCTCGAAATGTTGCGGAGGCGTAACCGAACAGTTCGAACATTGCTGGGAACCGGTGCCTCGCTCTTATCTGACAGCTATACGTGACAGTAAAGAAGCCTCTTATCCGGACCTGACCGATCCAATCGAAGCTGAAATGTGGATACGCAATTCACCGGAAGCATTTTGTAACACCACCGACAAAGAGATACTGAGCCAGGTATTAAATAACTACGACCAGGAAACAACCAATTTCTACCGTTGGCGAATCTCTTATACCCAGGCTGAGTTGGCCGAACTGATCCATCGTAAAAGCGGTATCGATTTCGGCGAGATACAAGACCTTATCCCACTGGAAAGGGGTACTTCCGGCCGGATAGAAAAGTTGAAAATTATAGGAACACGCCGGATATATACGATCGGTAAGGAGCTGGAGATACGGCGTACATTATCAGAAACGCATCTTTACAGTTCGGCATTCGTGATAGACAAAGAAGATATCCGTATCAATATCCCTCAACGTTTTATACTGACTGGGGCCGGATGGGGTCATGGTGTGGGGCTTTGCCAGATCGGAGCTGCGGTAATGGGAGCACAAGGATATTCTTATACGGAAATATTAGCACATTATTTCCGGGGATCACAAATTGAAAAAAGATATTAAACTTGAAATACTAAAAAGGCCGCTGATCTCACGATAGCGGCCTTTTTTTGTGTTTACCTATCTTATCGGCTACGAGTTGTAGCCGGTTTGTCTTGACTCTCACGAGCTCTAACGGTTACAAAGGAACAAACAAAGCTACAAGGTGGCAAACAAAATAGATTAACGGGTGTAATTTACCCACGAAAAGGATAATTATACCGATAAAATGGACCTTACTCCGATCAGGAGAGTCGTGATAAAAAGCTTACATTTATATAAAAATAGCTATCTTTGTCACCGAACATTTGACGGGGGATGCTCCCCTGCTCTACTTAAATAAGTCCCGATAAATGAACAGCTATATAATTCTCTCGATCATTGCTATTTATTTTGGTATCCTATTACTCATCGCATGGATCACTGGAAGAAAGAGCACCAGTAACGATGCTTTTTTTCTTGGTAACCGTAAATCTCCCTGGTATATAGTTTCTATCGGCATGATCGGGACATCGCTCTCAGGAGTAACATTCGTTTCTGTTCCGGGAATGGTGCGTAGTATAGATATGACTTATATGCAGACGGTCCTGGGATTTTTCTTCGGGTATATATTGATTGCCAAAGTTCTTCTGCCGCTTTATTATAAACTGCAACTGACTTCCATCTATGCCTATCTGGGTGACCGCATCGGACGGCGAAGCTATAAGACAGGAGCCTCTTTCTTCCTTCTATCCAAAATTGTAGGAGCAGCAGCAAGGCTTTATCTGGTTGTCCTTATCTTGCAACACTACGTATTCAGTACCTGGAATATTCCTTTCTGGATAACTGTCGTAATAAGTATATTCCTTGTTTGGCTTTACACCTATCGAAGTGGTATTAAAACCATCATCTGGACCGACACGCTCCAGGCCCTCTGCCTGGTTGCCATGCTGATCGTTATAATCTGGAAGGTGAAAGATGCAATGGAATTGAATATGGATGGTATGGTACAAACACTGGTAGCCAGCCCTCATTTCCGTATTTTTGAATTTGATGACTGGCATAGTACACAACACTTCGCTAAACAATTCTTCAGCGGCATCTTTATTACCATCGTAATGACCGGACTGGATCAGGATATGATGCAAAAAAACCTGTCCTGCAAAAGCCTGAAAGATGCGCAAAAGAATATGTACACCTATGGATTTGCCTTCACACCAGTCAATTTCCTGTTTCTTTCGCTGGGTGTCCTGTTAATATCACTGGCAGCTCAGCAAAACATTGCATTGCCTGCACTGAATGACGATATCCTGCCGATGTTCTGTACCTCCGGAATACTGGGACATTCTATCCTGATCTTCTTTACCATCGGAATCATCGCAGCAGCATTCAGCAGTGCCGACTCTGCCCTGACGGCACTTACCACCTCCTTTTGCGTTGATATTCTGGGAGTAGAAAAGGAAGAAGCAAACAAAGCCAAACGTACCCGGTTAATGACTCATTTACTTATCTCGGTGTTGTTTGCAATAATTATCCTTATCTTTAAAGCCGTAAACAGTCGTAGTGTGATCGATGCTATTTACATGATCGCGTCTTATACGTATGGTCCTTTACTCGGATTATTTGTCTTTGGCCTGTTCACAAAAAAACAACCACGTGACAAATATGTTCCTTATATATGTATTCTCTCACCACTGATCTGCTTTGCTACGGATTATCTGGTGAAACAATATACAGGCTATGCCTTCGGTTACGAAATGTTGATGGTAAACGGTGCAATCACCTTCTTTGGACTATGGGTGGCCTCAGTAAAATATAAATCAATAAAAGATTAACTAATATGGAAATTAAAAGTGCAGAATTTGTTATCAGCAACACGGATGTAAAGAAATGCCCCGCTGGAAACTTTCCGGAGTATGCCTTTATAGGGCGAAGTAATGTAGGCAAATCCTCCCTTATCAATATGCTGACCGGCAAGAAAGGTTTGGCCATGACTTCGCAGAAGCCTGGTAAGACATTGCTTATCAATCATTTTATGATTAATAACAACTGGTTTCTGGTCGACCTTCCCGGTTATGGCTTTGCCCAGCGCGGAAAAGAAGGGCGGGAGAATATCCAGCGGATTATCGAAGATTATATCCTGGAACGCGAACAACTGACCAACCTCTTTGTATTGCTTGACTGTCGCCATGAAGCACAAAAGATCGACCTCGAATTTATGGAATGGCTAGGAGAGAATGGCGTACCTTTCTCAATCATCTTCACCAAGATAGATAAAATAAGCAAAGGACGTTTGAAAGAAAACCTGAAGGCCTATCAGGAAAAATTATTGGAAACCTGGGAAGAACTTCCTCCCATTCTCTTATCTTCTTCCGAGAAAAAAGAAGGACGCGATGAAATTCTCAATTATATTGATGAAATAAATAAAAGTTTAAAAGGTTAAACTTATCCGGGAGCGAGATGGTATCAGGTTGCATGGATATCGCCACAATTATGCCGGAGTGGACATTGTCCACTCCGTAAGGTTACGCTTCACCAAGTATAATTGCCGTGCGACCTCAACCTCCAATTGCCTCTTTTAGTTTAGCAATCATCTCTTCATACTCCTGATCCGACAAATAAACTTTTTGAGGGTTCATTGTAAATGTACCGCCAAAGTCGGGACCATCCTCATATTTGGGAGCCAGATGGAAATGGAGATGTGAAAGTTTGTCCGAGTAGGCACCATAGTTTATCTTCTGCGGGTTAAAGACCTTCTGCATGGCACGTGTCACCCTTACCACATCCGCCATAAACGCATTCCGTTCCTCATCGCTCAACATATTCAGGTCATGTACATGATCTTTGTATGCAACCAGGCAACGGCCATAATAGGTTTGTTCCTTGAAAAGGAAAAGCCGGGATACCGATAACGGAGCAATTTCAATCATCAGATTGTTCAAAGTCTGATTGTTCGCGCAATACAAACAATCCTTGGGATCACTTAATTTCATATTATATCAGATTTCATTTATTATTCCTGCGAAAGTAAACATAAAGCCCGGCAAAAGCAAGAAACTTCTACCGGGCTTTTATACATACCAATATGATAATTTTAGTAACTAATCTTACAACCGATGAAATAACTACGCGGAATACCCGGGCCATAAATATATCCCGCATCCCGCTCCGGCCCCTTATCAAAGTCATCCTGATAAGAGTTAAATATATTCTGAACACCGGCATTTACCTGTAAAGTAACCGATTTGTAAAGAGGGAAATCATAAGCCACCTTCACATTCAGGTCAAAGAAATCCTTTGTCTTTTCTTCCTTATCCTCCGGTATATAACCAGCCAGGTGTTGAACCAGCATACTACCGGTATAAGTACCCGTCAACGAAGCAGTCAGACGCTTTACCGGAGTAAATGAAGAAGTGAAATAACCGTACACATCCGGTGAACGGAACATCTTCTTCTGAGGAGCTATATTTTCATTTTCACTCCATGTTTCCGGCTCTTTATAACGACTACGCTGAACGGTTGCACCCGCCTGTATCTGCATCCAGGAATATACAGCCTTTGCCTCCAGGTTAATACCCATCACGCGGGCACCTTTACCATTACGGCGTTCCATCAACAGGTTGTTATCGTCATCACGTCCTATTTCTTCCAGAATAAAAACATTCCGCAAGTCTGTGTAAAAACCTTCAACAAGGAAGTTTGTCTGCACCGGACCGAAGCGACGGTAAAAGTCAGCAGACACACTAACACTCTGCGAATTTTCTTCTTTCAGATCCGGGGATATCTGTATGATTGCCACATCACCACCAACAGCCGTGATATGTAAATCTTCATCAAATGCCTGAGGAGCACGGAAACCACTTGAATAAGACATACGCAGGTTTATATCGCTGGTCGGGTTAAAACGGACATTAGCACGCGGACTGAATATCGCATGGTCGATCAGGTTATGTTTGTCCATACGCGCACCGACAAGAAAACTCCATTTTTCATTCTTCCATTCGTTCTGCAGGAAGACACTACCGATATGTACCGTCTGTTCGATCGTACGATGATAGCCCAACATCTTGTCCTGCAAATCATCATAGTTATACTCGGCTCCACCGGTAAACTCGGCTGGCATAAAAAGACATTTTTCCCACTCATATGAATATTGCGCACCACCCACAAAAGTCATATCCGTTGTGCTGCCATACGCATTCGGGTTCTTTCCGGCACCATAATAACTGTTTCTCTTTGTATGCTGGGCCGAAGTATACACATTCAGGCGATGTTTGTAATCTTTCGAAAACAAGTCGAACTTCAAGCCGCCACCATTAATATTGTGTTCCGTCTGCTCAGCGATATTCGCTTCATGAGGAGGTAAATCCAACAGGTCACCGCCACGACGGTATTCGTTGATGTTATGGTACTCGAAAGTCAGCTTCGAATAGGTACTTGTTTTCAGATAGGAACGAAAGCCAAGTGTACGGGCATTCAGTTTTCCGAGTTCGGTATATCCGTCGCCATCATGGTCATAAGCACCACGATAACGGTTCTGCCCGAACATATAGATACCGGCTTTATGGTCGTCCGTAACCAGCGAAGCATTTATCGTCGTATTGTTATCCGGACGGTCGCCACCAATCATTGTCAACGAATGGGCGATCTGTGCCGAATTTCTCAACGGTTCCTTAGTGATAATATTGATTGTTCCGGCAATAGCAGAAGAACCGAACAGAGCCGATCCCCCTCCACGCATGATCTCCACACGTTCGATCATATTAGCCGGGATCTGTTCCAGACCATATACACCAGTCAACGCACTAAAGATAGGACGGCTGTCTACCAGTATCTGCGTATAAGGACCTTCCAGACCATTGATACGCACCTGCTGGAAACCGCAGTTCTGACAGTTGTTTTCCACACGCACACCGGGTTGGAAATTCAGACCGTCCGCCAGAGAAGTCGCATGTGTTGTCTCGAATGTTTTCGAATCCAGCACATTCACCAGAGAAGGAGCCAACCTGCGGGTCGTCTCATTCCGGTTGGCAGAGACAACGACACCATCCAAAGAGACGGCATCCTCTTCCACTTCGAGATTTACTTCCAGTGTTTTACCTTTCTTCAAGGTAACCGGTTTCTCTACAGTTTTATATCCCAAGGTTTTCATTACCAATGTGAACTTTCCTTCAGGCAGGTTCTTCAAATAATAATGTCCGGTAGCATCGGTCGTCGTACCAATAGTCGTACCTTTTAGAAAGACAGTGATAAAGGCTAAATGTTCTCCTGTTTCTTTATCCAGTATATGCCCTACGATATTGGCATCCGAAGGGTTCAGGGCAGGAGTATCATCTCCCCATGCTGATGTAACGACACAGCACAGGCATAGTATAAGTATAAAAATCTTATTCATTGCAATTTGTTCTGATAAATATATTAATGTACTAATCTGCGGTCGGGCATCTTCTGATTGAAAGTACCCGATGCTTTATATTTTATCAGACAACAGGAGGGGCACGGAGAAAAATCTTCCCCTTAACAGGGACCAGACAATCCGGACAGACCGGCATTTCTACTATTTCGGCAATTTGTAATGCATGGAAATCAAGATGATAAGCATGAACTGCACCATCTTCCACACTGATGGTAGTCAGTATGTGAAATAATTGTATTTCAGATAAGGATGCATGATGATGGCAAACACCGCCACTCACCTTTCCAAAAGGGTGCGAATGGACAATTGTGGTACCGTTCTCTATATGGACATGGATAAATAAAGTAATACTGCTATAATACGCAATGAAGATCACCGGTAGCAGCCATTTCATATATTTACCCATCCTTTCTTTCACACCCATATTCTTTTAAGAAGGCGCAAAGTTACAAATAATTTTTATACTTTTGTTCTTATCCATAATAACAGGATGATTTACAAATAGAAATAGTATGACGAAAAGAGAAAAGCCGGGTAGCACCCCTAAAGAATATTTGAGTAAAAAGCATGAATCTCTTTATATGTTGTTCGATACCTATTGCGAAGCTCATAGCACTTCCAATATCAGTCTGATTGAATCTCTTCAGGAGATGCCGTTAGACGAATTGATCCGTAAACACAAAAAAGTAGCATATGACTTTCTGGGGAGTGATATATCCCAAAAGAAAAAACAGATCTGGATAAATAAGATTTATTCCGATTGCAATCTGACGGACTACGAACCGTTACTGAACCTGCTCACTGAAGACTCCAAACTAATTCGGAGATACATTGAGAGAGTCATAAGTACCAAAGAGAAAAAGACCCGTGAATCGATAGAACAAAAATTTCCGAAACTTAGCGAAGAAGCCCAGAACTGGGCCAAACAACTGTTCAGGTTCTGGGATAATACGCATGCCAAAGCTAAAATCAAATTCAAGAACAAAAAGGAAATTATCGATTACTGCAGCAAACACATTGAGCTTTACCGTACCATGCAGATAGCCTGGTTGCCGTTAAAGCCCTACACGATGATCCCGTGGTCAGACGGTTCCGATTTTGTGCCACGCCCGGTTGTCCGCTACATATTAAGTGAATATATGGCATTCCCCCAGGCTATCCGGTTAAAAGACTGCGACTCGATCGTTCCGTTTTTCAATCAGCCGGAATGGTATGCCTCACTGGAGCAACTCTTACAGTTCTGGCTGGATGATGGTGCAGAGGCCAACAGGAAAGGTATTCTGGCTCCTTATTGTTTCTATGGTAGCGAACAACAACTCGAACGCTTACATACCTTATTAAAGAGTTGGCTGAAGAAAGGCCGCAAAGGTCTTGTCAGCTATACGCTTGGCCTGTTAGGGTTGAAGGCTACGCCCCCTGCACTGAGAATTCTCGATGAATGGATCGAACTGATGCCGGAGGGAAAATACAGACGTGAAGCCCTGAAAGCATTCCAACAGGTCGCAATTCACCGGGGTCTTACAATCGACGAACTGGCAGACCGGCTCATTCCAACATTCGGTCTCAATCGCCTCGGAGAAAAAGAGATCGATTACGGTCACCGTATCTTACGCCTGACACTATTGCCGGACTTTTCGATATCCGTCTTCGACGCCACCAAACAAAAAACCAGTAAATCCCTCCCTGCTCCCTTGAAACATGACGATAAGGAAAAAGCAGAAAAAGCAAAAGAGGAAATGGCCGGTCTGAAGAAACAGGTCAAGACACAAACAACCGTCCAAAGGAGACGGCTCGAACAAGTGCTGAAAAACGGACGAACCTGGCCTGCCGAGATATGGCAAACCATTTTTGTCGAAAATCCGATATTCCGTTATATAACAAACGGCCTGATCTGGGGTATATATAAAGAAGGCCGGTTACAGGAATCTTTCCGCTATCTGGAAGACGGAAGCCTGATAACGGCAGATCAAAAAGAATTTATCCTTCCTGCAAATGCCGTTGTTTCGCTCGTTCACCCGGTAGAGTTGGACGACCACCTGACAAGCCAATGGGAAAAGCAACTGCATGATAATAGGATCGAACCTTTATTGCCTCAACTAGCAACTCCGGTTCATCGTTTAAGTGATTCGGAAAAACAAGGTAACGAAATCTCCCGTTATGCCGGAAGAACGGTTCGACTGAGTAGTATATACGAATTTGAATCGAGAGATCTGATTTCCCGGATAGAGGAACAAACTCTTTATATCATAGACAAGTCGTTGGATATCGCCGCACGGCTTCCTTTCGAATATGAAGAAAATACCTGCACTATAAAAGAGTTATCGTTCTCTCCTTACAAAGAAGGGGCCGACCCAGACACGATCGAGCTACCCGAAGACGAGAGAATACCGATCTCCTCCATTCCGGAACGATTCATCAGTAGTTTACTTGATGTATTAGTCAAAGTTTTTGTTTTGTGAGTGCAAGATTATACGAATTTAACACCAACTAATTGTAAGCAATCAGTACCAGATATCTAATAATTTGTTACTTTTGTAGTCGTTTTCAAAACATGTATTAAATATACTAATATCATAAGTCTATGGCAAAGATTACAAAAGAAGATGCACTACGGTATCATTCGGAAGGTAAACCCGGAAAGATTGAAGTAATACCGACAAAACCCTATAGTACACAAACTGATTTGTCGCTCGCCTACTCTCCCGGAGTAGCCGAACCCTGTCTGGAAATAGAAAAGAATCCGCTTGATGCTTATAAATATACGTCAAAAGGGAATTTAGTTGCTGTAATATCCAACGGCACAGCCGTTTTAGGTTTAGGTGATATCGGTCCGCTTGCCGGCAAACCGGTTATGGAAGGAAAAGGATTACTGTTTAAGATCTTCGCAGGAATCGATGTATTCGATATTGAAGTGAACGAAAAAGATCCGGAGAAATTCATTCAGACCGTGAAAGCTATTGCCCCCACATTCGGAGGAATCAACCTGGAAGATATCAAAGCACCCGAATGTTTCGAGATCGAAACCCGCCTGAAAGCTGAACTGGATATTCCGGTAATGCATGACGACCAGCATGGTACCGCCATCATTTCAGCTGCCGGCCTGTTGAATGCACTGGAACTGACAGGAAAGAAAATCGAAGAAGTAAAGATCGTTGTCAACGGTGCCGGAGCTGCCTCGATCTCCTGTACAAAATTATATGTATTGTTAGGAGCCCGTAAAGAGAACATCGTCATGTGCGACAGTAAAGGGGTTATTTCTACCCATCGTACCGACCTGAATGCAGCCAAAAAGGAATTTGCAACCGACCGGGACATCAAAACATTACAGGAAGCAGTTGCCGGTTGCGATGTTTTCCTTGGATTGTCTGTTGCCGATGTATTGACTCAGGACATGGTTCGCAGCATGAATGAAAATCCGATCGTATTCGCTTTGGCTAATCCGAATCCGGAAATTTCCTATGCCGACGCAATGGCCTCCCGCAAGGATATCATCTTTGCAACCGGACGTTCCGATTATCCGAACCAGATCAATAACGTACTTGGATTCCCGTATATCTTCCGTGGAGCATTGGATGTACATGCCAAAGCGATCAATGAAGAGATGAAGCTGGCTGCTGTTCACGCTATTGCCGAATTGGCGAAAGAGCCGGTTCCCGATGTTGTCAATGCAGCTTACAAACTGAAACGGACCTCTTTCGGACGCGATTATATCCTGCCGAAGCCGCTCGATCCCCGTTTATTGACACGTGTATCAGTAGCCGTGGCCAAAGCCGCTATCGAATCGGGGGTATCCCGCAAAACAATCACCGACTGGGATGGCTATGCCAACCATCTGCGTGAAATGATGGGATACGATAACAAGATGCTTCGTTCTTTTACCGATATGGCCAAAGCCAATCCGAAACGTGTGGTATTCGCCGAGGCCAACCATGTCAATATGTTGAAAGCTGCCGTAGAGGCAAAAGCCGAAGGTATCTGCTACCCGATCCTCCTAGGCAACGAAGAACGTCTGGCTAAGATTGCGGCAGAAGAGAACCTGAGTCTGGAAGGTATCGAGATCGTAAACTTACGTCACGACCGCGAAGAAGAACGCCGCGACCGTTATGCACGCATCCTATCGGAAAAAAGAGCACGCGAAGGCGTCACTTTCTCCGAAGCACGCGAAAAGATGGTCGGCCGTAACGCATTCGGTATGATGATGGTGGCAACCGGTGATGCTGATGCATTTGTAACCGGTGTTTACAGCCGCTATTCGGAAGTGACTAAACTTGCAGAAGAGATTATCGGTATCCGTCCGTCGTACAAGCATTTCGGAGCTATGAACATTATGACTTGCAAGAAAGGTACTTTCTTTATATCCGACACATTGATCAACCGCCATCCTTCCACCGAAGTATTGATCGACATCGCCCGTCTTACACATGATGCAGTTAAGTTCTTTGCACACGATCCGGTAATGGCCATGTTGTCTTACTCCAACTTCGGCTCAGATAAGCAAGGTAGCCCGCAGAAAGTACACGATGCGATCGATTATCTGCACAAAAACCATCCGGAGATCATGATCGACGGAGAAATGCAGGTTAACTTCGCTCTCGATAAAAAGCTGCGTGACGATATGTATCCCTTCAATAAGCTGAAAGGAAAAGACGTAAACGTTTTGGTATTCCCCAACTTAAGTTCTGCCAACGGTGCTTACAAATTATTGGATACACTGGGCATCACCGAAACGATCGGCCCGATCCAGATGGGTCTGAACAAACCGATCCACTTCACCGATGTAGAAAGCTCTACACGCGACATCGTCAACCTGACAACGGTTGCAGTTGTAGATGCTATCGTACAGGAGCAGATTGAGAAAGGAGAATAAATAATAGTAACAATAGGTTTCTATTTTACTAAAACATAAGAAAGTACGGGGTAAGACATTTACTCCGTACTTTTTCTTTTTACAGGTATTTACTCCTTTTCTACTACTATTCTCCACCTGTTCACCTGTCTGTATTCACTAGATGTAATAAATCCGTAAATCAGGTAAATCTATCATTGATTTTGGTACAAAGCCGCTTGCTTTAATCCTTTAATTTTGTAACATGAAACTTATAAAGAATTACTTTACACAATTAAACATTAAAAGTATGGCAAGAAATTCATTCAGGAAACTACGCATAGCAATGGTCGCATGCTTTTGTATTGTTGCAACGATGGATGCATCCGAAACAGCAAGTAACAATTTTAATACAGATATAACGATGGACGAAAATCAGAATTTAACGCAGGTATGGGACAAAGTATTCCCACAAAGCAACAAAGTAAATCACAGTAAAGTATCTTTCCGCAACCGCTACGGCATCACGCTTACAGCAGATTTGTATGTACCGAAAAATGCAATCGGCAAACTAGCTGCCATCGCTGTCTCAGGCCCGTTCGGCGCAGTAAAGGAACAGTCGTCGGGTCTTTATGCACAGACGCTTGCCGAGCGCGGATTCCTGACCATCGCTTTCGACCCTTCATATACAGGCGAAAGTGGAGGCGAACCCCGATATGTAGCTTCTCCCGACATCAATACAGAGGATTTCAGTGCAGCAGTCGATTACCTCTCGACACGCGACGACGTTGATCCCGAACGTATCGGTATCCTCGGGATCTGTGGCTGGGGTGGCTTAGCCCTCAATGCGGCGGCTATCGATACCCGCATCAAAGCAACGGTAACTTCGACGATGTACGACATGAGTCGCGTCAATGCCAACGGTTATTTCGACTCGATGGATGCCGACGCCCGTTACGAACTCCGCAAACAACTCAACGCTCAGCGGACAGAGGATGCAAAGAACGGTACGTATGCGCTTGCCGGTGGTGTAATCGATCCGCTACCCGCCGATGCTCCGCAGTTTGTGAAGGACTACTACGACTACTACAAGACCGAACGCGGTTATCATCCCCGCTCACTCAACTCGAATAATGGCTGGAACAAAACATCGGCTTTGCCATTCATCAACATGCCGCTGCTTTCATACAGCGATGAGATCCGCAGCGCCGTTCTTGTAATGCATGGAGAGAAAGCCCACTCCCGCTATTTCAGCGAGGATGCATTCAAAAAGTTACAGGGCGACAACAAAGAACTAATGATTATCCCCGGAGCGAGTCATGTAGATTTATACGACCGTATGGATATAATCCCTTTCGACAAGATAGAAATATTCTTCAACAACTATCTGAAATGATAGATCGATGAATTCTTGTTACCGCCGTAGCTGTTACGGCGGCAACTAAGATATACCCAGCAATTCCACCTCGAAGATCAATGTTGAAAAAGCAGGGATCGGACCGGACGGACGATTGCCATATCCCAATGTATAGGGAATATATATGATCCACTTATCTCCCACATGCATTTGTTGAAGAGCCTGTTGCCATCCTTCTATCACCTGATTCAGGCGAAACGCCTCAGGGCAGTTGCGCTGCCGGGAGTTATCGAACTCACGACCATCGATCAACGTACCGCGGTAATGGACGGAAACGACACTGCTCAATTGTGGAGAAACAGAACCTGTCCCCTGCTCCACCACTTTATATAACACACCTCCCGGTAACTTTACAACGCCTTCCTGCAAAGCAATCTCCGTCAGGAATTGAATATTCTTTTCTTTATACTCTTCCTTCTTATTTTTGGCCATATTTCCTTCCTGTTAATTTCACTTTGTCGGCAAAGATAACCCATTTCATTTAAAACCAATCCGTTCCTTTTGCTGTTATGAATTAAATCTAAACAAAAAATTATGCACATAAGTACATGGTGTTATGCTATGCTCTGTCTTTTTTTCCCAATGACGCTAGTGGCACAGACGGAGCATAAGTACCTCGATCACGCATTGCCGGAAGCGTGGCAGGAAAACGACAGTAATTTCCAACAGACTCTCCCCGTTGAAGATAACTGGTGGAGAAACTTTAATGATCCGGTATTGGACTCCCTGATCGACGTAGCCGTGAAACAGAACTATTCTGTGCAAATGGCGGCCGATCGTATCGCTATGGCGAAAGCCAATCTTCGTATACAGCAAGGTAGCTACGCACCTACCCTCGGACTTTCTGCCGGATGGAACCGACAGCAGACCAGCGGCAACACCGGTAGCCTGCCACAGACAACGAGCCAATATGCCGATGCTGCACTCTCCATGAGCTGGGAACTGGATGTATTCGGCAGTATCCGTAACCGGGTGAAAGCACAAAAAGAAAACTTTGCAGCGTCGAAAGAAGAGTATAATGCCGTGATGGTTTCCCTCTGTGCCCAGGTGGCTACGGCTTATATCAATCTGCGGGAGATGCAGCAGGAAATGGAGGTAGTGACACAAAACTGCCTGTCTCAGCAAGCCGTCGTAGAGATCACGAAGAAAAGATACGAAACCGGACTTGTCTCCAAGTTGGATGTGGCACAGGCGCAATCGGTCTATTACAGCACCAAGGCGTCATTACCGGCACTGGAAGCAGGTATTATCCAATATACCAATTCGCTAGCCGTATTGATGGGATTATATCCCCAAGATGTAAAACACCTGATGGATACACCTCGTCCATTACCCAATTACATCGAGACGGTCGGCATCGGTATCCCTGCCAATCTGCTTCTCCGCCGTCCGGACATCCGTTCGGCCGAACGCCAGGTGAATGCACAGGCTGCCACTTTGGGAGCATCCAAATCCGACTGGTGGCCTCAGGTCTTTGTCAAAGGTTCGATCGGGTTTGCTTCGCATGATATCGACAAGATTGCCAATCACAACAGCCTGACTTACGAGATCGCTCCGGCTATCTCCTGGAATTTCTTTCAGGGAGGGAAACTGGCACAATCCACCCGGCTTGCCAAAGCCCAGCTGGATGAGACGATACGCCAATTTAACCAGACAGTGCTCACCTCCGTACAGGAAGTCGACAATGCAATGAATGCCTATAAGAACTCGGTCAAACAGATCGTCGCCCTCCGCGAAGTAGTCAACCAGGGACAGCAGACGCTCGACCTCTCGCTCGACCTCTATAAACAGGGACTGACGCCTTTCCAGAACGTGCTGGACGCGCAACGCTCCCTGCTCTCTTACGAGAATCAACTGACGCAAGCGAAAGGCTCCTCGCTGCTCAACCTGATAATGCTATATCAGGCGCTCGGCGGAGGCTGGAGTAGTGATTGAGATCCTGCATCAAATGATTTTGCCACAGGCATGGCAGAGCCCTGCCATCAGCTTGGCAGAGTCTTGCCACAGGCTTGGCAGAGTTCTGCCATAGGTATGGCAAAACACAAAGTCAGTTATCCAATAACGCCGGGATGAAGAGATCATCCACAAAACTAATAATTATAAATATGAATACAACAACTAAAATCGCCCTAGTCTCCCTGTCTCTCCTTCTGCTGGCATCCTGCAAAGGGAAAAAGCAGCCGACAGAAATGCCAGCCCCGTCCATCAGCGTAACAACACCGGAGATTAAAGATATTACATTGACTAAAGATTATCCGGGTTATTTAAGCTCCGAGCTGATGGTAAACCTCGTATCCCGCGTTAACGGATACCTCCAGACTTCACATCTCAAACCAGGTAGTAAAGTCCGGAAAGGAGACCTCATCTTCGTGATCGAACCGGATACCTATAAAGATAATGTCACCCAGGCAGAAGCTGCACTGAAAACTTCCAAAGCCCAACTGGACTATGCCCAGAGCAATTATGAGCGAATGAAAGAAGCAGCTAAAAGCGGGGCCGTCAGCCAGATCCAGGTCTTGCAGGCCCAATCGACCGTGGCAGAGATGGAAGCCTCCGTACGTAATTCGGAAGCCGAACTGAATACTGCCCGGACTAATCTGGGATATTGCTATATCCGCGCCCCGTTCGACGGACGGATCACACGCGCCAGTTACGATATCGGTAATTATATAAACGGAGCGGCCCAACCTGTCACACTGGCCACTTTGTATAAAGACGACCTGATGTATGTAAACTTCAACATCGAGGACAACCAGTTTATGAAGATGATGATCACAGCCGCTCAGAACGACTCCACCGTGAAACTGCCCGAAACAATCTCCGTACATCTGGGAGATAACGGACGGCAAAACTACACAGGCCGACTGGATTACCTTTCTCCCAACGTAGACCTCTCGACCGGAACACTGAATGTCCGTGCCAATCTCGATAACAAGGACGGGGAACTGAAAAGCGGATTATACGTCACCATCACCCTCCCTTACAGCGAGAAGAAAGACGCCGTCCTGGTGCGCGATGCCTCCATCGGTACCGACCAGCTGGGAAAATACCTTTATATCGTCAATGATTCCAATATCGTACGATACCGCCATATAGAACCGGGACAACTGGTGGACGACACGCTGCGGCAGGTCATCAGCGGGATCGGACCGAACGAACGTTACGTCACTACCGCTTTATTGAAAGTTAGAGACGGAATGAGTATTACCCCTATAAAATAAGAACGTCATGGTAAAATTCTTTATAAACAGGCCGATCTTTGCCACCGTTCTTGCCCTGATCATTGTGGTAGCGGGATTGGTCACACTCAACGTATTACCCATCGCCCAATATCCGGATATCACGCCGCCTACCGTACAGGTTTCGGCTGTTTATCCGGGGGCGGATGCACAAACGGTTTCACAAACTGTCGGTTTACCGATCGAACAACAGGTGAACGGGGTGGACGGAATGCTCTATATGAGCTCCAATTCCTCCAGCTCAGGCGCCTATTCACTGACCATCACATTTGCAGTCGGTACGGATATCGACATGGCGACCGTCATGGTACAGAACCGCGTCAGCATCGCGCAAAGCAGCCTTCCGGAAGCCGTGATCGTACAAGGGATCACTACTAAAAAACAATCGTCCAACATCGTAATGATGCTTTCACTGACCTCTAAAGATCCCCTCTATGACGGGCTCTACCTGAGTAACTACGCCAGCCTGAACCTGACCGACCAGTTGGCCCGCCTGCCGGGTGTAGGCTCGGTCAGTGTCATGGGAGCCGGTAGCTACAGCATGCGTGTCTGGCTCGATCCCGAAGTGATGCGTATCCGTAACCTGACGCCCGACATGGTTTTTCAGGCCATCTCTACGCAGAACAGGCAGGTATCCGCCGGTTATGTCGGACAACCGATCGCGCAGGCAAATAATCCTTATCAATATACCCTGACGGTAAAAGGGCGGTTGACCACTCCGGAAGAGTTCGGAAATATCATCCTGCGGACCGAACAAGGCGGAAAAATACTCCGCCTGAAAGATATTGCCCGTATCGAACTGGGCAGTTCTTCTTATAATGTGACCTCCCAGTTGAAAGGACAACAGGCAGCAGCGATTGCCATCTACCAGCTACCGGGTTCCAACTCGCTGGAAGTATCCAAAGCCGTACGGGCAAAAATGGAAGAAATAGCCGCCACCCTGCCGCAAGGCGTTGAGTATAACGTAACGCTCGACACGACGGAAGTCATAAACGCCTCCATCGATGAAGTATTAGTAACCTTCCTGGAGACAACTGCATTGGTCGTCCTGGTTATCTTCCTGTTCCTCCAGAACTTCCGGGCAGTGATTATTCCTTGCCTCACCATCCCTGTTTCATTGATAGGAACACTGGCTGTAATGGGGGCACTGGGATTCTCGGTCAACACCCTGACATTATTCGGGTTGATCCTGGCTATTGCCATCGTGGTAGATGATGCGATCGTGGTCGTCGAGAACTCGTCGCGATACATGGATACGGGGAAATATACGGCACGCGAAGCAGTGACCAAAGCGATGGGCGAAATTGTCGGACCGATCGTAGGTGTCGTACTGGTCTTATTGGCGGTATTTATCCCGACGACCTTTATAGGCGGTATCTCCGGGCAGCTTTACAAACAATTCGCCCTGACCATCGCAGCCGCAACCGTATTGAGCGGCATCAACTCGCTGACATTGACACCGGCTCTCTGCGCCTTGTTCCTGCAAGTCACAAAAGAACCGACATTTTTCGTGTTCAAAGCATTCAATAAAGTATACGGCAAGACACAAAAGGTTTACGACGACGTGGTCGATCGCATGCTGAAACATCAGATCGTCACACTGGTTATCTTCCTGATCGTCTCAGCCGCAGCAGCCATTCTGTTCATTCGCTGGCCGTCTACCTTCATTCCGGAAGAAGACGACGGTTACTTCCTGGTTTCAACCCAGTTGCCTCCGGCATCCAGTCTGCCCCGTACACAAGAAGTAAGCCGGAAGATCAACAAGATACTCGACAGTTATCCGGAAGTCAAAACCTATATGGGTATCAGCGGTTTCTCCGTGATGGGAGGCGGCGAATTATCGAATGCCGGAACCTATTTCGTCGTACTGAAAAACTGGAATGAGCGGAAAGGGAAAGGCCATACGGCACAAGATGTCGTCACCCGCTTCAATCGGGAAGCCTATGGCATCCAGGAGGCGCAGATATTTGCCCTGGTCCCTCCTGCTATCCCCGGCCTGGGCGCTTCCGGCGGCTTGCAACTGCAACTGGAAGACCGCAAGAACCTGGGGCCGACCGAAATGCAGCATGCCATCGAGACATTGCTGGAAACCTATCATACCAAGCCCCAACTCTTGAACCTGTCCAGTATGTATCAAGCAAATGTACCTCAATACAGGCTGAACATAGACCGTGATAAAGTACAGTTGCTGGGATTACAATTGAGCGATGTATTCTCGACGTTGAGTTATTACATGGGAGCCGCCTATGTAAATGACTTTGTCGAGTTCGGACGTATCTACCAGGTGAAGATCGAAGCCAGCGGACAGGCCCAGAAAGTGATTGACGACGTCATGCGGTTAAGCCTGGAGAATAGTGCCGGCAAAATGGTTCCTTTCTCCGCCTTTACAGAAGCCGTACAACAATTGGGGCTGGACCAGATCAACCTGTATAATATGTATTCTTCCGCCTCCATCACCTGTATCGCCAACCCGAAATACAGTTCCGGAGAAGCCATACAGGCCATGGAAGAACTGATACAGGAACAACTGGGCGATAACTTCGGTTACGAATGGACCTCCGTCGCCTATCAGGAAACGAAAGCCGGATCGACTACGATCCTGATCTTCGGCATGGCATTACTGGTTGCCTTCCTCGTTCTTTCGGCACAGTACGAAAGTTGGACAAGTCCGCTGGCGGCCATCCTGGGATTGCCGATCGCGTTACTGGGTGCTATTCTGGGTTGCTTCATCATGGGCGTGCCTGTCAGCGTCTACACCCAGATCGGTATTATCCTATTGATAGCCCTCTCCGCAAAGAACGGTATCCTGATCGTCGAGTTTGCCCGCGACTACCGTGCCGCAGGTAATTCCATCCGCGAATCGGCCCTCGAAGCCGGACACGTCCGCCTGCGCCCGATCCTGATGACCTCGTTCGCTTTCGTATTGGGTGTTATGCCGTTGCTGTTCGCTACCGGGGCCGGAGCTGCCAGCCGTGTCTCATTGGGTGCAGCCGTCGTATTCGGTATGGCGATCAATACGATCTTCGCCACCGCTTTCATCCCAAGCTTCTACGAATGGATGCAAACCATACAGGAAAAATGGCTGGATAAATCCGACAAACCTAAAACGGATATTAAATCCTGACATAAAAAGAGGATATTTCATTCAAATAGTAACGGTTGCCCCGATCTGTTCGGGGCAACCGTTATTCTTTTCCTCCGGCTCATAAACCACGCCTATTTACACATCAATATTTACTATTTGATACCTGCTTAAAAACATTTTATATTTGTTCAATAAATTAAAAACAATACTTGTATAAAACAGGTTACATTAATGTCGAACGATATCATGTAAACAACGTTATATACAACAAACAAAAATTCAATTATGGAGAACAAGAAGCTAACAGCTGCCAACGGTCGCCCCGTTGCAGACAATCAGAATTCACAGACAGTAGGTCCGCGCGGACAAATGGTATTACAAGATCCTTGGTTTTTGGAGAAACTGGCCCACTTCGACCGCGAAGTCATTCCCGAAAGACGCATGCATGCCAAAGGTTCCGGAGCATTCGGAACCTTTACCGTGACACACGACATCACTAAATACACAAAAGCTGTGATCTTTAGTGAAGTCGGTAAAAAGACAGACTGTTTCGTCCGTTTCTCTACCGTTGCCGGCGAACGCGGAGCTGCTGATGCCGAACGCGATATCCGTGGTTTTGCCATGAAGTTTTATACAGAAGAAGGTAACTGGGATTTAGTCGGAAACAATACACCGGTATTTTTCCTGCGCGATCCGTTAAAGTTCCCCGATCTTAACCATGCCATTAAGAGAGATCCGAAAACAAATATGCGTAGTGCCAATAATAATTGGGACTTCTGGACTTTGCTGCCAGAAGCATTACACCAGATCACCATCACAATGAGCCCGCGTGGCATCCCTTATTCTTATCGTCACATGCATGGTTTCGGTAGCCATACATATAGCTTTATCAATGCAAAGAACGAACGTATCTGGGTGAAGTTCCACCTGAGAACATTACAGGGAATCAAGAACCTGACAGACCAGGAGGCGGAAGCAATCATCGCCAAAGACCGTGAATCGCATCAGCGTGACTTGTTTGAAAGCATCGAAAAAGGAGACTTCCCTAAATGGAAATTCCAGATCCAGCTGATGACGGAAGAACAGGCAGAAAACTACCGTATCAATCCGTTCGACCTGACAAAGGTATGGCCGCACGGCGACTTTCCGCTGCATGACGTAGGTATTCTCGAACTGAACCGTAACCCGGAAAACTATTTCGCAGATGTGGAACAAGCTGCCTTCAACCCGATCAATACGATAGAAGGTATCGGTTTCTCTCCTGACAAAATGCTTCAGGGCCGTCTGTTCTCTTATGGTGATGCACAGCGTTATCGCCTGGGTGTAAACTCTGAACAAATACCTGTAAACAAACCCCGTTGTCCTTTCCATGCTTACCATCGCGACGGAGCTATGCGCGTAGACGGCAACTACGGCTCGACAAAAGGATATGAACCGAACAGCTACGGCGAATGGCAGGATTCCCCCGAAAAGAAAGAACCGCCTTTGAAAGCCAACGGCGATATCTACAATTACAACGAACGTGAATATGATGACGATTATTACAGCCAGCCAGGCGACCTGTTCCGCCTGATGCCTGCCGACGAACAACAGCTTCTGTTCGAAAACACTGCCCGTCAGATCGGTGGAGCCGAATTGTTCATCCAGCAACGTCACGTACGCAACTGTTACAAAGCCGATCCGGCCTATGGCAAAGGTGTTGCCGATGCACTGGGTATCAGCCTGGAAGATGCATTGAAGGAAACAAGATAGTATAAGTACCCACTTGATAAATTCTGTTCAAAAAAAGAATGCCCACGATACCGGAAGGTAAAGGGGCATTCTCTATTTTTAGTCGAACATATGTCTGAATTTGCTGAATATCTTCTCCTTCATGCTACGATTCGGTTGGAAATTCGGTGAATTATCCAGCCCCGTCAATGTTTCTTTTTCTGATGCGGACAACGTTTCCGGAATATATACGCTTACATTGACCAACAAGTCACCTGTCCCGTAACTGTTCACCGAAGGAAGTCCTTTGTTCCGCAGACGAAGTACCTTACCCGGTTGTGTACCCGGTTCGATTTTCACCTTCGCCTTACCATCGATAGTCGGCACTTCAACATTTCCTCCCAGTGCAGCCTGAGGTACGCTGAGTAACAGATTATATAATAAATCGTTCTCATCCCGAATCAATTCAGGATGCGGCTCTTCTTCGATCAGGATCAACAGGTCACCGTTTATACCTCCATGACGGGCAGCATTTCCTTTACCACTCATCGACAGTTGCATTCCTTCCGCAACACCGGCCGGAATATTGATTGTAATGATGTCGTCATCACGCATGATACCTTCACCGTTACATTCACTACATTTCTTTGTGATGATCTTTCCTTCACCTCCACAAGTCGGACAAGTAGACTGCGTCTGCATCTGCCCCAGGATCGTATTGGCAACACGTGTTACTACACCACTACCATGGCATGTATCACAGGTTTTACTGCTATGATCATCCTCGGCACCACTCCCGTGGCATTTGCTACAAGAAACATATTTCTTAACCTTAATCTTCTTTTCAACTCCGTTAGCAATCTCTTTCAGGTTCAGTTTTACCTTCACACGCAAATCCGATCCACGGTTCACCCGGCGGCCTCCACGAGAACCTCCTCCAAAACCACCGAAACCGCCAAAGCCACCGAAATGTCCACCAAAGATGTCTCCGAACTGAGAGAAGATATCTTCCATTGACATTCCGGCTCCACCAAAGCCACCTCCCTGAGAAGCACCTCCTACTCCGGCATGTCCGAACTGGTCGTAGCGTTGACGTTTCTGAGGATCGCTCAATACATCATATGCTTCGGCAGCTTCCTTGAATTTCTCCTCTGCTTCCTTGTCACCAGGGTTCTTGTCAGGGTGGAACTGAATCGCTTTTTTCCGATATGATTTCTTAATTTCTTCTACTGTGGCAGTTCTTTCTACCTCCAGTACTTCATAATAATCTCTTTTAGCCATCTTTGTATTGTTGTTATTTGCCCGTTAGCACGTTGCTTATTCTCCTACTACTACTTTAGCGTGACGCAGCACTCTGTCATTTAAAGTATAACCGGTCTGGATACAATCGAGGATTTTTCCTTTCAGGCCAGGTTCCGGAGCAGGAATAGTAGCCACAGCTTCAAACATTTCGGTATCGAAAGGTTGTCCTACCGCCTCTATGGCTTTTACACCCTGCTGGGCCAGATAAGCCATAAATTTCGAATAGATAAGTTCTACTCCTTCCTTTACAGCTTCAACATCGTCTGAGTTACGGATATTTTGCAATGCACGTTCAAAATCATCGACAACAGGGAGCAATCCTTTCAGGGCTGCTTCAGCACCATTCTTGATCAGATCAGCCTTTTCACGCAATGTGCGTTTACGATAATTGTCAAATTCGGCCATCAAGCGCAGGTGAGAGTCGTTCAGTTCGTTATACTTCTTCTCCAACGCATCCAACTCTTCGGTCACATTGTCAGTCTGTGCAGTTTCTTCTGCCGCATTTTCCTGTTCGTGCTGCAAATTTGTCGCATCATCCTGATTCAAACACTCATCTTTTTCAGATGTTTCTTTCTTTCCGTTAAAATTCATCTTGCTCATAACTATCTTACTGTTTTTATTATTACCTAATTGTCAGCCATATACAACGTTATTTATCTACCAATACGGACTGTATAGATAAAGTTATCCCTGTTGTCATGCACTGGAATAACATCAAATATGCTGCCAACTATTCATAGACAACAAAAATATCTTTACCTTTGCCTGTATATTTAGATTTAAACAGGCATTTTAATACTAATAATAGAATTTCAGACATTATGAAGAGAATTATTTTATCCATATTACTGTTGTTTGTATTTATGACCGGCTATGCCCAGAACCGGAATGCATCCATTTGCAGATTAGGATTTACATATGATATCAGCCAAAGTAAAAACTGGGGGAAAGATAAACCCGTAATAACGGGAATAATCCCCTATTCTTCTGCAGAGTTAGCCGGGGTGAAACAAGGTGATGTGATAGAAGCGATAGACGGAGTAGTCACAACGGAAGTATCCCCCCAGGAGATTGCTGAACTATTCAATCCGGCAGGTAAAAATGAAGTGATTCTCACGATCAGTAATCTTTCCGTTCCAACCAAACAGGTAATGGTAAAGAAAGACTGTAAAAAGATCAACTCAATAATGGAAGACCAGCTGGCATCTGCCTTCTCGATGTATAGTCTGGAAACAACCGGCGAACGGACTTTTACATGCCCCTTCAAAACGGTAGTTACACCCGACTCTGTCAATTTCAGTAAATTCAAAACATTTGCTTTTGCTGCGATCGACGAAAACAACCGTAAACTGGAAACTGCGATCAACGAATGCATCGAGAAAGAACTGATAAAAAAAGGGATGGTACTTGATATCGATCAACCGGATATCCTGATACAGACATTTTATTTCTTTGACAAAAACCCGAATTTCAAAGGAACAAATGTGATTATGGTAAACAAAGAGCCCATCTACCGCTATAATTTCACTCAAAGCAAGATGGAATCTTTCCCGTTCCTGGGTAATTCCGCTGCGGAAGCAGAAGCAGAATATCTGTTGCAGTTCGGTTTCCGTATGATCGACCAGGCATTTGTTCCCGGACGTATCATCTGGGAATGCGAGGCTAACGAATTACTGGAAGACTCCTATCGTCTGGAAGAATACGCCCGCATCCATGCACCGTTAATGCTGATGCAGTATCCGTATGTAAAATATGGCCGCAACGTACAATATAAGGTTAGTCAAAAAACCTATAATTATACGGGTATCAGTTACGATATCGACCGCCTGGAACTGGTTACGGATGTCGACCGTAATTCACCGGCTTATGCCTCCGGCCTTCGCCCGCGTGATGTGATCGAAAAGATCAATGGAAACAAAATGAATTATTCCGCTGAAGAATTTACAGCCGGCTATAAGAACTTCATATCAAAGACAATGAAATACCGCGATCCGAAAACACAGTTTACGGATGCTAACGGGTTTAAACGTTGTATGTTCTGGGATACATTCAAATACTCTCAGGTTGCCGACGCCTTGCAAAGTTCCGGCAATGTAGGAGCCTTCTCCTACCTGTATTATTATGCTCCGTATGTCAATCCGGCAGGAAACAATGCCTGTACGTTCGACATCAAAAGGGGTAAGAACAAAATGGAAATCATCGTCCGCCCTACTATCCGCAGGGAGATTACGGTGGAGATAAAATAAAGCATATTAACTAACGTGATATATCCACAAAACTTTGAACAAAAAACGGGGTTCGATAAAGTTCGCCGTTTAATTTCCGATAAATGTTTAAGCCCGCTGGGACAAGAGCGGGTAGCCGAAATGGATTTTTCGGCAGATTATTCAACCGTTATTGAACGTCTGGAACAAACCGATGAGTTTGTCCGTATTTTACATGGAGAACAGGAATTTCCTGCTGCCTATTTCTTTGATGTTCGTTATTCGCTGAAGCGGATACGACCGGAAGGAACCTGGCTGGATGAAAAAGAATTGTTCGACCTGAAACGCTCTTTACAAACAATCAACGATATCGTTCGTTTCTTCCGTCCTGTAGAGGATGAGGAAATTGCTTATCCTGCACTTACGGCACTGGCCGGAGACATACTCGTTTTTCCACAACTGATCGGGAAAATAGACTCTATCCTGGATAAGTTCGGGAAAGTAAAAGACAATGCATCTCCTACACTGGCACAGATAAGAAAAGAGATAACATCTACGATGAGCGGTATTTCCCGTAGCCTCCAATCGATCTTACGAAGTGCGCAGTCGGAAGGGGTAGTCGACAAAGACGTAGCCCCTACCATGCGTGACGGACGTTTGATGATTCCTGTAGCTCCGGCTTTCAAACGAAAGATAAAAGGAATTGTACATGACGAATCGGCCAGTGGTAAGACGGTTTTCATCGAGCCGGAAGTAGTTGTTGAAGCCAACAACCGTGTAAGGGAACTGGAAGGTGACGAGCGCCGTGAAATCATGAAGATACTGACGGATTTCACCAATATAGTCCGTCCGATGGTTCCGGATATCCTGTATTCGTATGAGTTTATGGCAGATATCGACTTCATCCGTGCCAAAGCTATTTTTGCCGAACAGGTGAAAGGAATCAAACCGGTAGTGGAAAACGTACAACAGGTAGATTGGGCACGTGCGGTTCATCCTCTCCTGTATCTGTCGCTTCAGAAACAGAACAAGCAGGTTATTCCCCTTGACATCACACTCGATGAAAAGAAACGCATGTTGATCATATCCGGCCCGAATGCCGGAGGTAAATCGGTTTGTCTGAAAACAGTAGGTTTGCTACAATATATGTTGCAATGCGGGTTATTAATTCCTTTACATGAAAGTTCGCGCACAGGGATTTTTGCCAGCATATTTATTGATATAGGTGATGAACAAAGTATCGAGAATGATTTGAGTACATACAGTTCGCACCTGACCAATATGAAATATTTCGTCAGGAACTGTAATGAAAAGACGATCATCCTGATCGATGAATTCGGTAGCGGCACAGAACCACAGATCGGAGGTGCTATTGCCGAAGCCCTGTTAGACCGGTTCAACCGGAACCATAGTTTCGGAGTGATCACTACCCACTATCAGAACCTTAAACATTTCGCTGAAGATACCGAAGGTATTGTAAACGGAGCCATGTTATATGATCGTCATCTGATGCAACCGTTGTTCAAACTGTCTATCGGAAATCCAGGTAGTTCATTTGCCGTAGAGATTGCACGAAAGATCGGATTACCGGAAGATGTAATTGCGGATGCTTCAGCCAAAGTCGGTTCCGATTATATCGATATGGATAAATATCTTCAGGATATCGTTCGCGACAAACGTTACTGGGAAAGCAAACGGCAAAATATCCGCCAGCAAGAGAAAAAGCTGGAAGATATCACGTCCCGCTACGAAAAGGATCTGGAAGAGGTAAATAAGCAACGTAAAGAGATCATGCGTGAAGCAAAAGCCGAAGCACAGCGAATACTGGCCGAAGCAAATGCCAAAATCGAAAATACAGTTCGCGAAATCAAAGAAGCTCAGGCAGAAAAAGAGCAGACCAAGCTTGCCCGTAAAGCTCTGGAAGAATTCAAAGCGTCTATCGAATCGACCGGAGAGGAAGACGATAAGATTGCACGCAAAATAGCGAAACTACAGGAGCGGAAAGAGCGGAAAAAGCAAAAGCAAAATGCTCCTACTGCCAAACAGACATTCAACCGCGATGTGATCGAAGTAGGCGACAATGTCCGTTTAAAAGGACAGGTTTCTGCAGGAACGGTTATGGAACTTCAGGGGAAACAAGCCGTTGTGGCATTCGGTATGATAAAGAGTACTGTGAAACTCGAACAACTGGAAAAGGTCAGCAAAGGCCAGATCAAAAAGGAAATTCAAAAAAGTACCTTTGTCAGTGTAGGCACGACAGACCATATGCACGAGAAAAAACTGAACTTTAAGCAAGAGATAGATGTTAGAGGTATGAGGGGCGATGAAGCACTGCAAACTGTCACCTATTTCATTGACGATGCCATCCAGGTCGGAGCAGAACGGGTACGTATCCTGCACGGCACGGGTACGGGTATCCTGCGACAACTGATACGCGACTATCTGCATTCGGTTCCGGGAGTCCGGCAGTACCACGATGAGCATGTTCAGTTTGGCGGTGCAGGTATCACTGTTGTAGAACTGGATTAAAACAATTGTAGTTATGAGACGAAAAGAGGGAACGCATTTGCGCAGGCACAGACATATTTCAAACCGTCATCTGTCGGATAAATATTATTATGCCGGTGAACATGAAACTGTAACCGACATTCGTCTCACACAATACAATGCTGAAGGAATCCACACGGCAGAAGTCAAGAAAGGAACGACTTCGTTCAATAAACTGACCGATCCCAACAAAGTTAACTGGTTTCAGGTAAGCGGGCTTACCGATTCGGATGCAATCACGCGTATCGTAAACGATTTCGGGCTCCATAACCTGGATGCCAAAGATATCCTGACTCCTCAACATGTAGTAAAGATCGAAGAGTATGCCAATCACATGCTAATTATCCTAAACTCCAGCTATTACGATGCTAATATGGAAATGCATTCCGAGCATATCAGTATACTGGTCACAGATAATGTTGTCATCTCTTTTACTGAGACCAACAATCCGATATTTGCCAGTACAATGAAAGCACTTGAATCGAATATGCTGAGTCTGCGGAAGAAAGGTAGTGGATTGTTACTGGCTTTCCTTTTGAATACAATTATCGCTAATCTGGTAGAAACGGCATCCAAAGTAGAAGAGATGTTGGAAGATATTGAAGAAACCCTGCTCGACATAAAAAACGATCAGGGGAATATGGGCTCTTTGATACAGCAGCGCCGTCATGAATACATGGTCATCAGAAAGAACAGCCAGCCTTTGAAAGAACAGTTCCCCAAACTATTACGTACGGAGAACGGAATAATCAGCCCGGATATGCTACCGATCTATACCGATTTATCCGACCAGTTGCAGTTTGTGATACAAACGACCGAAAGTTGCAGGGAAATCATATCGTCATTAGTAGACCTCTATATATCAAACAACGACCTGCGCATGAATGCAATCATGAAACGACTGACGGTTGTGTCTACCTTGTTCATTCCACTGACATTCCTTGTCGGCGTATGGGGTATGAATTTTAAACTGATGCCTGAACTCGACTGGAAATACGGTTATGGAATAGCCTGGAGTGTCATGTTTCTTACCGGTTTGCTCACCTGGATATATATGAGGAAAAAGGACTGGTTTTAAAGTCCGTAATTCCTCTTAAACTGATAGTAAGTGTTTCTGGAAACATTGAAATGCTTACAGATCATCACGACCGTATCGCCTCTCTCGAGCATATTCATCACTTCTTCTTTATTGGCATCCAACAAAGACTGTTTGGCATCGGTACCTTTCGGACGTCCTAACTGCAGTCCTTTATCCTTCTTATGATTCAATGCTTCTTTCGTCCGGATCGACATCAGGTTATGTTCGATCTCAGAAATCAGATTGCACGTATCCGATACTACCGTCGTATTCAAACCGTCATCCAGAATATAACGATCGTTTATACTGCATACATGAATACCTTTCGCCATACATTTGCCTAAAAGAGTCATCACTTCGGATAAGGTACGGCCAAACCTGGCAATATCAGTAATGATCACCTTATCCCCTTGTTTCATCCGGTCTATGATACGACTTAATGACGACTCTTTCTCCTTTCTTTTTTCATCAATAATATCCGTTATCCATTTATTGACCTCAAAACCATTTGCTGCTGCATAGCGTTCAATTTCATCTTTTTGTGTTTCAAGATGCTGCTTGCCTATAGTTACTCTTAAATAAGCTATTACCATAAAAATTTTACCTCTTAATATATTGAATATGCAAAATATATTTTTTGTTTACGCCGTGAAGATACAACAAGAAAATGTGACTGACAGCAAGATGAAACATTCTTTAATAAGCTCTCCATACATTTTATATTTTAATCCGGAGAAACTGTTATATCTTTGCAATTATGAAAAAATATATCTTAGTCATATTAACAATTCTATATATCGGAGTCTCCAGTGGAATAGCTCTGAATATCCATCATTGTATGGGTAAACTGGTAGAAGTGGATTTATGGCTGACGGATATATGCCCTTCCTGCAAGGAGAAGCAGCAATCACATCATTGCTGCTCGACAGAGACACAGTTGATCAAGATGACTGTCGACCAGAATGTCAACCAGATGCCGACTTTCGATTATACGCCGGTCACTCTATCTTTATTATTCAATATAAGGGAACTTTTGGTTTTGTCTGAGACAGATGAATCAATTTCGTCCTTTTCCTTTTTTAAATCCCCACCCGAATGTAGTGGCGCAGAGCTATGCATTCGCAATTGTTCCTTTCTGATTTAATTAATACCGGTTTTACAGACCGGACATACCTATTTTTGTTTATACTTCAATAAACAATAAATAAGAATTATCTGTTCCTTTTGTATAACGCAAGAGGAAAGCTTACATGCATCGGTATTCTTTGGAAAACAAAGCCTACCCATTGCAACAAGATTTTATGCATTAATTAAATCATTTTGATTAAAACATCATTCTATGCTAAATAAAATAATCCGTTATTTCCTTGATAACAGGGTTGTAACCATTCTATTATTAATATTAGTCATTGTCTGGGGTATATCGACCTCTCCCTTCAACTGGCACGGAGGTATTATTCCGCGTAATCCGATCCCGGTAGACGCAATCCCGGATATCGGTGACAACCAACAGATCGTCGCAACCGAATGGATGGGGCGATCGCCAAAAGATATACAAGATCAGATCACTTATCCACTGACCACTTCCCTATTGGGGATTCCGGGAGTAAAAAGTATCCGGAGTAGCTCCATGTTCGGGATGTCGTTCATCTACATCATCTTCGACGATGATATAGAGTTCTACTGGAGTCGTTCAAGGATTCTGGAAAAACTGAATTCACTGCCATCCGGCACCTTGCCGGAAGGCGTTCAACCGGCATTAGGTCCGGATGCCACAGCTCTGGGTCAAATATACTGGTACACCCTGGAAGGCAGAAACCCGGAGACAGGGAAACCTACCGGCGGTTGGAATGCCGAAGAATTGCGTACCATACAGGATTTCTATGTAAAATACTCCCTTTCCGCGGCCGAAGGAGTATCGGAAGTGGCTTCTGCCGGAGGTTTTGTAAAAGAATATCAGATAGAACTGAACCCGGATGCCATGCGCGCCTTCAACGTTTCCGTCATGGATATCATGAATGCCGTAAAGAAAAGTAATCTCGACATCGGTGCCGAAACGATGGAGATCAACAAGGTAGAATACCTGATCCGTGGGCTTGGCTATATTAAAGATGTATCTGACCTGGAAAAAGCTGTCGTAACCGTCAGGGACGGTGTACCGGTACGCATATCGGATGTAGCTTTCGTGAATATCGGTCCGGGTACCCGGCGTGGCGGATTGGATAAGGAAGGCGTAGAAGCCGTGGGGGGAGTTGTTATCGCCCGGTACGGAGCGAATCCGTTGGAAGTGATCGACAATGTTAAAGCTAAGATTAAAGAAATAGAAGCCGGTCTTCCTCAAAAAACACTGGCGGACGGCACTGTGTCGAAGGTTAATGTCATACCTTTTTACGACCGGACCGGCCTAATCAAAGAAACGATCGGAACACTTGAAACTTCGCTCTCACACGAAATACTGATCTGTATCATCGTAATCATTGTATTGGTCCTTAACCTGCGCGCATCCGTAGTAATAGCAAGTATGCTCCCAGTGGCCGTACTGGCTACATTTATCATCATGAAATACACCGGGATAGAAGCAAACATTGTTGCTTTGTCCGGTATTGCCATTGCTATCGGAGTCATGGTCGATGTAGGGGTCGTATTTGTAGAAAGCATTATTCGTTATATGGAAATGCCGGAGAACAAGAGTATCAAAGGCGGGAAAGCATTGATCAACCTTATCTACAAGGCTGTCAGTGAAGTATCCGGAGCCATAGCAACGGCTATGATCACCACAATAGTCAGTTTTTTACCTGTATTTGCCATGGAGGCTCAGGAAGGGAAAATGTTCTCTCCCCTCGCCTATACTAAAACGTATGCACTGGCATCCGCTTTCATACTAGGGTTGATCCTCCTGCCGACACTTTCTTATTTGCTGTTCTCTGTCCGGATCAATTCCAGATCGATACGAAAGATAGCCAATTACCTCCTGATTGTAGCAGGCATTGCTTTGTCAATCATTTACAGTAGTATTCCGGTACTTGGCCTTACGGCTGTCGGACTAAACAATCTTCTTGTCTCCTACTGGAAAAATCCGAAGACTAGCAACTATATCAATATAGGTATCACCTTACTAGTGGCAGTTTATTATCTGTCGGAAGAATGGCTACCGATGGGACCTCAGGCCGGATTATTCTCCAACATACTTTTCGTAGCGGCTTGTATCGTTGTCATCTTAACCCTCCTATGGTTGCTGGTGATCTACTACGAACAGATATTAAGATGGTGCCTCAGTCACCGTTGGCAGTTCATGATCATTCCTACGACAACAATCCTGTTCGGTATCATTATATGGATAGGATTTAATAAAACATTCGGATTCGTTGCATCAGGTATGGAAACGCTGGGATGGAAAGATTTCCGCCAGACAACTTTCTGGGAAAAAGCATCCGCTGAGTTTCCCGGTATAGGCGAAGAGTTTATGCCCAGCCTGAATGAAGGTTCCTTCCTCCTGATGCCCACCAGCATGCCTCATACCGGAATTGCACAAAACCTCGATTATATCGAAGCGCTCGACAAACGCCTGGCAGCCATTCCGGAAGTGGAGACAGCCATCGGAAAATGGGGACGCGTCAACTCAGCCCTCGACCCTGCTCCGGCACAAATGTTTGAAAATACGATAAACTATCGTCCTGAATACATTCTGAATGAAGACGGGCAAAGGGGACGTTTCAAGGTTAATAAACAGGGTGCCTACATGCTGAAAAACGGCGATACATACAATCCGGCTGACGGTTTCCGGCTCATTCCCAAAGACAGTCTGATAGCCGACAGTAAAGGAGACTATTTCCGCCAATGGCGTCCGGAAATAAAAAACACAGACGATATCTGGCAACAGATAGTAAATGTCACCCATCTGCCGGGTCTTACTTCAGCTCCCAAGTTGCAGCCAATCGAGGCCCGTCTCGTTATGTTGTCGACCGGTATGCGTGCCCCGATGGGATTGAAAATATACGGTCCCGACCTGGAAACGATCGAACAGAGCGGTAAGGTTATCGAGCAGGCATTAAAAGAAGTGCCTTCCGTAATCCCTTCCTCCGTATTCTATGACAGGGCGGTAGGAGCTCCTTATCTCGAAATCAATTTAAACAGGGACAACATGGCGCGTTATGGAGTGAATGTAGAAGATTTGCAGGAAATATTAAGTGCTGCTGTCGGTGGAATGGTATTGACGACAACGGTCGAAGGAAGGGAGCGTTTTCCGGTCCGCCTACGTTATGCCCGCGAATTGCGGGATAACCCGGAAGCATTGTCTATGTTACTGGTTCCTACGGCAACGGGAGCCCAGATACCATTGAAAGAACTGGCCGATATCGATTATACCCGTGGAGCCCAAATGATACAAAGTGAAAACACGTTCTTGGTCGGCTATGTCATTTTCGACAAAATATCCGGTAAAGCAGAGGTCGATGTGGTTAAAGAAGCCACCCGCTTACTTGAACAAAAAAT
This sequence comes from Parabacteroides leei, assembly GCF_023369805.1. Taxonomy (NCBI): domain Bacteria; kingdom Pseudomonadati; phylum Bacteroidota; class Bacteroidia; order Bacteroidales; family Tannerellaceae; genus Parabacteroides; species Parabacteroides leei. Next base: position 98,965 of record NZ_JAMBQG010000006.1, on the reverse strand, counting down.
AAAGGATGGTGAACTGACTCTGGCCAAAGGGGTATCTTACAAGTTTGCAGGGAACTATGAGCAACAGGAACGGGCTACCCAGCGGCTGGCAATTGTAGTGCCTCTGGCATTACTGATTGTTCTGCTGGTCTTATATTTCCAGTTCAAGACGGTTACAGCCTCTCTTATCCACTTCTCAGGTGTATTTGTTGCCTTTGCCGGAGGATTTATCCTGCTTTGGCTGTATGGACAGGATTGGTTTATGAACTTCTCCGTCGGCGGAGAGAATATGAGGGATCTTTTCCAGATGCATACCATCAACCTGAGTGTTGCCGTCTGGGTCGGGTTTATTGCTTTGTTCGGTGTTGCAACCGACGACGGTGTATTGATGGGTACTTACATCCACCAAACATTCCTCCGGCAAAATCCCCGTACGAAAGAGGCTATACGGGAAGCCGTTGTTACTGCCGGATTAAAACGTGTACGACCGGCCGCCATGACAACGGCAACAACACTGATTGCCTTACTTCCGGTATTGACCTCGACAGGAAAAGGTGCCGACATCATGGTGCCGATGGCAATACCCACCTTCGGGGGAATGCTGATACAGTCTATGACCATGTTTGTCGTACCCGTCCTGCAATGCTGGTGGCGTGAGAGCGTAATTAAGAAAGAACAAAAGAAACAAAACATTGAAAATGATACAAGCGATGAAGAATAATCTCAAAATACAACTATATCTGATCGGTATCGCCTTACTGCTCGGTACTTTATCCGGATATTCACAGCAGGCAGATAGCCTTGCTTATTATCTGGAAACAGCCGCTCGCAATAATCCGCTGGTCAACTCCAACTTCGCCCTTTATAAAGCTTCACTGGAAAAAATTCCACAAGCGGGAGCCTACTCCGATCCGGAATTGGATATAGGCCTTTTTGTAAAACCCATGGAAACACTGGGAGGAAAACAGATTGCAGACTTCACACTCATGCAGATGTTTCCCTGGTTCGGAACACAAAAAGCAGCACGTAACGAAGCGACAGAAATGTCACGTATGGCCTACGATCAATTCCGTGATGCCAGAAACAACCTGTTCTATGAGGTCAAAAGCCAGTGGTATCAACTATGTAATCTGAATGAACAGTATAAAAATACACAGGCAAATCTTATTTTGCTGGAGCAATTGGAACAGTTGGCACTTAAGCGTTTCTCCGCACCCGGTGTCCCCTCCACACCGACAGTAACTCCACCTGTAGCCAATACCCCCCAGGCTGTACCTGCCTCATCCGGAAACAGTATGGGCAATATGGGAGGAACAGGTAATACTTCGCCAACAACAGCCATGCCAGCATCCAATAATAGCGGAATGTCCGGCATGGGAGGAAGCCCCATGGGGACAGGAAATTCTTCCGGAGGTATGTCAGATGTATTGCGTATCCAGATAGAAAAAGCAGAACTTGAGAATAATCTGGAAGTAATTATCTCCAACCGTACCGCAGCTGAAGCCCGGTTCAATGCCTTATTAAACCGCGATCAACAGACAAGAGTGGCTATACCCGACTCACTGATACAAATTCGTTTCCTGGCAGATGACAAAACGATGACCGACAGCATTATCCTGGCCAACCCGATGTTATCGATGCTGGAAGCAGAGGCGAATGCCTATAAGGCCAAAGCAATAATGGATAAGAAGATGAGTTATCCGATGTTCGGTATCGGCCTGCAATATTCGGTAGTCGGTAAATCAGATAATGCAATGGTCATGCCTGACATGAACGGAATGGATATGGTCATGCCCATGTTCAAGATAAGTATCCCCATTTTCCGAAAGAAATATAACGCACAACAACGGGAAAGTAAACATTACCGCCAGGCAAGTGAGCTAAAATACGAAAATACGCTGAACCAGTTGCAGGCCGAGTATCAGACAGTCAAACAACAACTGGCAGATGCAGCCCGTAAAGTCAGCTTATATAAAAAACAGCAAAACCTGGCTTTATCCACCTGGCAACTGATGGTACGAGAATTCTCAGCCGGAGTGACCAGCCTCACCGACATTATACAAGTCGAACGCCAGTTACTGGATTACAGTCTCAAAAAAAGTGAAGCAGTTGCCGAATACAACACAATGGTAGCCGGCATGGAAAAGTTAGTAGCAACCTCATTAAATGATTAATCGTATGAAAAAGATAAAAGAATGGATCAAGACAAAGCAAGTTCAATATATAATATTCGCACTTGCAGGATTATTAGTCGGCTGGTTATTATTCAGCCCCTCCTCCACCCCGCAGACTGACAGCAGCCATCACGATCATTCCCATGACAGCATAGCCGGGCATTCCCATAGCCACGATCTGCAACAGGATGAAAACGGGGTCTGGACCTGTTCCATGCATCCTCAGATCCGACAGGATAAACCGGGTAAATGTCCTATCTGCGGCATGGACCTGATACCTGTACGCAAAAGCGGTAACAATAACGAAAACATCGATCCTTCGTCTATTCAGTTATCGGAAGAAGCTATGGCGCTGGCCGATGTACAAACATCGCGTGTCAGTAAAGAAAATCCGGTAAAACAAGTACGTCTCTATGGCAAAATAGCACCGGACGAACGGAGTCTTCAATCGCAGACAGCTCATGTAGGAGGCCGCATCGAAAACCTTGCCGTCGATTTTACAGGAGAAACCGTACGTAGCGGCCAGACACTTGCCACCTTATACTCGCCGGAACTATTTACAGCCCAGCAGGAATTACTGGAAGCTATAAAAATGCAACAACCGGCATTGATCCAGGCGGCCAAAGAAAAACTGCAACTCTGGAAAATGACCGATGCACAAATTACAGCCATCGAGCAATCGGATACTACTTCCCCGTTAGTAGAAATCAAATCAAACACCAGCGGTATCGTCATATCGAAAAAGGTCAGCCAGGGAGATTATGTATCACAAGGAGCTATCCTATTCGATGTAGCCAACCTTTCCAAGGTATGGGCTATGTTCGATGCTTACGAAGTCGACCTGCCTTTTTTAAGTAAAGGCGACCCGGTGGAATTCACCTTGCAGGCTCTTCCCGGCAAAGTATACAAAGGCAAGATCGCATTTATCGACCCCATTGTAAACGTTGCCAGCCGTACTTCCCGGGTACGTGTCGAGGTATCCAACCCCCAGATGGAACTAAAACCGGAAATGTATGCGACAGCTACTGTCAATGCAGCTTTAAAAGGATACAAAGACCAGATCGTCGTTCCACAGACAGCCGTACTTTGGACCGGAAAACGCGCAATAGTATATGTCAAACAGCCGGACATCTCCACACCCACTTTCCGGATGCGGGAAGTAGAATTGGGTCCGTCGTTAGGCAATGCTTATGTCATACTGAAAGGATTATCCGATGGAGAAGAAATTGTGACAAACGGGGTCTTTTCAATCGATGCCAGTGCCCAGCTGGAAGGAAAACCTTCTATGATGAACAATGACGGAAACGCTGCACAACCGATGACCGGGCACGCCGGACATTCTATGCAAGCCTCCAATGTACAAAGCGAACATGCCATGTTCGGAGTAAAAGGTGCCTGCGATATGTGTAAACAACGTATCGAAGATACAGCCAAGAGTATTAAAGGAGTCTCGTCCGCCATGTGGGACAAAGATGCCCAGATGGTACATTTACAGTTTGACCCTAAACAAACATCTGTCGATGCCATAGCCAAAGCCATTGCTGCAGCCGGGCACGACAATGACAAGTACAAGGCAGACCAAAATGTTTACGACAAGCTTCCGGCCTGCTGTCATTACCGGAAATAGGAACACAGACAGGCGCAACAAAAAAAGGGCTACAACTTATTTGTATCCCTTTATTCGTTGCGCCTAAAATATCAGTTCCCTGTTTAATAATACGTTTCTGTCAGTGGAATATTTATTTCAACAAACAGCATATCGCCACCCTCGTTCCGGAAACGTATTTTGTTTTCCCGGGCTAACCAACCTAAAGCAAGAAAAATTACAGACTCCCTGCAATGAGTCATTTCTCCAATCTTTCTGATGGACATGTTGCCCCTTTCTGCAAGCAAACGCCAGATCTTACCGGCATCTGAACCAACGTCATTCTTATTCATAACACTCCATTTTTGATATGTGACCTAAAACTAACAATTAAAAATAAAACAGAGGTGTTCCATTTTACTTCCTTATTAGTCAATTATACCATTATTCATCAATTATTCCCTCTTTGATAACAAAATGACTTTGTTTTACTATTATAAAACAGATCACAAACAATAAAAGTTTCACCAAACAGCATATATTCATATTAATTCGTAAGAATAAACGAATTATAACTTACAATCAGAAACAGGCTCCTAACATCATCTCGTTATCAGGGACTTGGCCAAAGAAAATCGAAAATATCCCAAACAAAGCTTCTCCATAAAATGTTTGAAATATAACAGAACATTAATAAAAGAGTATAAAATGGACGATTACGAATTAATTGATAACAGGGAGGATCATCAATACGAGTTTCATATTGGCAAACTGATTCCAAAGATCGAGTATATCAAAAATAAAACGGGAGAAATCTATCTCACACATACGGAGGTTCCGGTCCAACTGGAAGGAAAAGGTGTTGGGAGCCAACTGGTCGAAAAAGTACTGAAGGATATCGAAAAGCAGGAGTTACGCCTGGTGCCGCTATGTCCTTTTGTAGCAGGATATATTAAAAAGCATCCGGACTGGCGACATATAGTTATGAAAGGTATTAATGTAGGATAAAGCGATATAGAGTATGGGAAAGAAAATTGAATATTCAAATGGCGAGCTGACCATTATCTGGCAGCCCGAATTGTGTAAGCATGCAGGTATTTGTGTAAAAACATTACCACAGGTATACAACCCCAAGGAAAGACCCTGGATAAAAATTGAAAATGCAACTACGGAGGAACTGATCGCACAGATCAACAAATGTCCGTCGGGAGCACTTAGTTACAGGCTTAATAAAAAAGAATAGCAATAACTTAATTTCAGACTCCCGCCGAATTTGTTTACATACCGGCGGGAGTTTTTTATTATCTGAAAAAAAACACGGCTGTCAGGGCATCGAATTATAATAACGCCATGTATCATCCCGTTTACGATTCCGACGCTTGTTTCTTTCCTTTTTAGAGAAAACCCATTTCAGTATGTCGTCCAAGGAGAAATAAAGTTTCACCGATCCGCCTACCGTACCACGTTTCTGCCCATCTTTCACCACATCCGATGAATAGAGATTCCTCCCTCCTGCCGCTGCCGTCACCGGAAGCTTTCCGATCTGTATTTCTTTTTTATCAATAAAACGTGCGGGAGGCGGTGTATAGGCTTCTTTGTTTATTTTCATACCGGTATCCAACTCTATTACATACAGGCGAAAAACGCTCGGAGGCATCGATTTATAATCCAGATTTTTATGTATGCTGTCCGTATCCGCCCGCAGATATTCGGAAAAGTCTTTCAGGATAGGCAACTCCGCCGGTGCTTCCAGTATTTGCTGCCCGGGTTCATCTTCCAGATGAATGAACGTACCGCTACGGATCGCTTTCTGAAATTCCGGATTGATACGGATCGTATCTTTTCCTGACAGAATACCCGACAACCACACTGAGTCCTCTTCACTCCACTCCTGCGCATACAACCGGACATAGGGGACTCCCATCAACATCAGAATAAGTAAACATTGCTTCAACATCATATAATAGAAACGATAAAAAGAACAGTATACTGCATGACCGGAAGCATCATCGAACAGAAATTATTTTGTTTACCATAAATCAGCTTTGTAAACTTGCCGAATATTCCTACTTTTACTGCCGGTTTCATTCTAAGATTACCTGTAACGAAATATTTATGAACTAACACTATAATATTGTATGAAAAAGATTATTTCCCTATTTCTGGCTGCCAGCGCTTTTGCCTGTACACAGGAAAAGAGCGTGGACATCACAGTTACAAACCCCTCTTCCATTGCCCGTTCAAACGAAATCACAGAGATTTCAATGGAGGCAGTAGCTAAGTTGAATGGTGAATCTTTCATCATCTCCGACAACAACGGTACGCAGATCCCTTACCAGATCACCTATGACAATAAAATTATTTTCCCCGTTGATGTGAACGCAAACAGCAACGTTACTTATCAAATCAAACCGGGCACACCAGACAAGCCAGCCATTGTAGCTTGCGGTAAGTTCTATCCGGAACGTGTGGATGATATTGCCTGGGAAAACGACCGTATCGCTTTCCGTACCTATGGTCCGGCTTTACAGGCTACCGGCGAACAGGCTTTCGGATATGATATCTGGGTAAAATGTGTATCGGAGCCAGTAGTCGACATGCGTTACAAGACAGAGTTGAATCCGGAGTCGAGAGCCAAAATCGCCGAGTTGCGAAAGACAGACAAGAAGGCGGCGCAGGAATTGGCAAACTCCATCTCTTATCACATCGATCATGGCAACGGACTGGATTACTACAAGGTAGGCCCGACATTGGGTGCAGGTACTTCCGCCCTTTTGGCTAACGACTCTATTGTTTATCCGTACTGCTATAAAGAGTATGAGATCCTGGATAACGGCCCATTGCGCTTCACTGTTAAGCTGGTTTATAATCCGCTGACTGTAAAAGGGAATGACAATGTTATCGAAACGCGCATACTTTCCCTGGATGCCGGTTCACAGATGAATAAAATAGCACTTTCGTTTGCCAACCTGAACGAACCGACCCCGTTGGTAACCGGTATCGTTCTACATGAACCGAGCACAGATTATCAGGCTGACGCAGCCAATGGTTATATCGCTTATGCAGACCCGGAAGATGCTACAAACGGACAAATCTTCGTTGGCGCTGTATTCCCGGAAAAGCTCAGTGATGCAAAAGCGGTCAACTTCTCCGATGCTGAAAAGAAACAACGCGGAGCAGACGGCCACGTACTGGCATATACGACTTATGCACCGGGAAGCGAATATACATATTACACCGGAGCCGGATGGAGTAAATGGGGTTTCCGGAACTCTGCCGAATGGTTTAAGTATGTGCAGGAATTTGCCCAGAAGGTTAAGCAACCGTTGCAAGTAACTGTTAAGTAAGTTTTTCAGGAATTTGCATTCAGATCATTCATATTGGCATTTATCCACTAATATTCAAACAGTTACAAATGAACCCACCTTTCAGATTGCATTCATATACTGAAGGTAATCAGAAAGGTGGGTTCATAGTTTAAAACACTAAATATCAGCTTCATAAAAACAGGATGAAGGCGCTATCATAAACTATCGACCTGTTTGAGATAATGCATCGCAAAAAAAGGGATTAAAAACGATCAGATGCCTGCTGTTTTCCGATAGTACACTACATCTTTTGCTCAAATATGGCTCTTATTTTCAGGAAAACTACTTATCTTTCTACTTGAGATCCCCTTTTCAGGCCTTTTTACACCCGGGTTTGAACGATGCTGAGACCCGGATCCCAGTACCCTTCACACACGGGTCTCAGAAAAGAAAAGTCCCTACTTTGCTGAAAATAAGTCACATACCCAGTCGGCTTTGTCTGGCTGTTTTATGATAGTATGATGGTTAAAAATGGAACTATCACACGAACCATCATAGTCTGTAAGCATTGGATTTCAATACGCAAAAAGTCAAAAATGATAGTATGACAGTTCTATTGGACAATATTCGTTCATGTAGAAGTTCAATTCCTCCTATATTCGATCGCGAAGCCTAACTGTCACTTGTCAACTGAAACAGGAGGTAATCTCCTTCATCGGATCCCAGAACACATGCTTCCAATCCTTGATACGATTATTCTCCACCATAACACCTTCTTCTGCCAGCTTCTCTTGCATCTCAGTCGGAGTGCCGAAAGCATCTTTGCCGGATAAAATCCCCTGGCTGTTTACTACCCGGTAAGCAGGGATACCCGTTTCCTCACTATTGCAATTACCTAACACAGTCCCGACCATCCGCGACATATTCGGGTAACCGATGGAACGGGCTATTGCCCCATAACTGGTGGCACGCCCGTACGGAACCGTTTTTACCATCTGGTAGACAGCCTGTATAAAGTCTGCCTTATCAAAGTTTGACATTTACAAAATCATTAAAGTTTTCCCGCCACTTCATTCAATAGTTTATCCCCGCCGGTTATCGTATCTCCATTCTCATTGAAGAGACCGATCAGGTAACGTCCTTTCCAGATAGACGGGATATCTCCGTTATACCGGTCTTTTATAAGCAGTTCACCCTCTTTCAATTCCTGTGACTGCTTGGTGAAAGCCATATATTGCGTCAATACCTCTTTTACTCCTTCCGCACTACCTCCATCCAGTATAAATAACTGGAAACTTTGTCCGTTGCATTCGTATTTTGCAGTGTAAACGGCACGCAGAAACTCATGACCGATAAAATTGGAAGTTATATAACTGTCTGAATAAGGCACTTTACCTTCTTTCGGAAACAAACGGACTGCCAACGGATAAGCGGCATTCGGATCTATCTTTTCAGCCAATCCCTTTCCTATCGTCTGCAATTCTCCGGATACATCCCCGGCGGAATTACTCCATATCTTTAAATACATATTCCCGGCAAAGAAATACAGATTGGTCTTATCCCCTTGCGCTTCTCCTCCTATCGGAAGGTATGCGAGATCGGACGAACGCTCTGAAGAATACATGCCGAATGCATCTTCCGGTGTTGCATGCCGGTAGGCCTGTATAGTAATATAATCAGCCCCCTTCTTATACTCCATCGAAGTCATTTCCCTGAAATTATTCTCGATAAAAAGCGGAGCTGCCCCATTGATCCGGTCAAACAAATTATCGGGATTGAAGACTTCCACCTCTTCCGATATGGTCCAGCCATCCACTGCCGGCAACCACGATTTCAACTCGTCAGATGTCTGGGCATTTAACGGATAAAAAGGTAAAAGAAACAAGAGCAATAAATAATTAATGTATCTCATATGTCGGTATTATTAAGTCAGAAATTCATTCGGCACCTGCATAACCGGTGTGATAGCGGCAATCTTTGCCGATACATCGAAACCGGACGGACAAGTCACCTGACAGGTCTCACAGTTGGAACAGATATCCGGTGAAAGCTCCAACTCCGCCAGTGTCTCTTTCGACATTCTTGAATATTTATAGCCATAGGCATACATATAAGCCCGCATAATATCAGGAATAGGAAGATGTTCGGGACATTGCGTTCGGCACTTTCCGCATTGCTGACAATACAACATTTCCTGTCCGCAGAGGGAAGCCAGATATTCCTGTTCGCCGGAAGTCAGTTCGGGATTGCGGGCGGCCGCCAGACATTCCTCCAGTTCGTCGTAATTGGAAAAACCGGGGATGGCAGTCGTTATATGTTCATTCTTCCAGGCCCATTTCAGACAGGCCTCGGCATTAATCTTCTTTTTACCTGCGGCATCTTCGGTTCCTCCGGTCATGGTCTTCATCGCAACAAGTCCGATCCCGGCTTTGGCGGCACGGGCTATCGCGTCTTCCGTTTCTTTCAGGTTAGAGAGCTTGAAATTATAACTCAGCAGGATCACATCATACACTCCGGTTTCGACAGCGGCATCCAGCAGTTCCGGCTTACCGGCATGTGCAGAAAATCCGATGAAACGGGTTTTTCCTTCTTCCTTAAATTTCTTCAGGACGGCAATCACACGTTCGTCTTTCACCTCTTCCACCTTATCCAGTGCATGTGTGTAGAACAGGTCTACATGATCCATGTTCAGGCGTTGCAGACTGAGATCCATCAGTTTTCCATACGTTTCTTCGAAATCTTCTTTCAGGGGATAATCGAACTTCCCTTTTGTTGCAATAAAGAAACTGTCGCGAGCTTTGCCGGTAAAGAACTTCCCCAGCATCTCTTCATTCTTTCCATTCTGGTAGCCATGAGCCGTATCGAAATGGAATATGCCGGAATTGTAGGCCGCCCTTACCACATTCGGATTATCGGCACGCATCACTCCCATACTCAGGATAGGAAGTTTTACACCCGTCCTGCCAAGCGTACGGACAGGGATTTCACTCTCATTACCGGATAACAGACCGGTACGGGCAGCGGCCGCAGCACCCGGAACAACTATGGCACTAACACCCGCAGTGGCTGAAAGCCTGAAAAAATCTCTTCGATTAACACGTTTGGTTTTCATAGGATATATAATTATGTGTGTGTGTATTTATCCGCCTGTGCCTCACAAATATAGAAAGATTTATCAAAATAATTCGTTTTTTCCATAGGGTATTTACTTCCTGAACGATCTTAGTAATACAAACGAGTAATATTCACCTTTAAAACAATATAGAAATGAAAACGCAGTATAGACAATCCGTCCGGTTTTTGCTGATCATATTATTAGTGGCAGGGATGAGTCCGCTACAGGCACAAGAGTTGGAACGCGACGATGCCAACGCCGAATACATCACCGTAAGCGGAGTCGTTAAAGACAAGCAAAACAAGAAACGGCTGGAATATGTAAATATCTCCATCCCGGGCAGTAACTCAGGTACCATCACCAACGAGGAAGGGGAATTCTCTTTCAAGATCAAAGATGCTTCTCATGTAAAGGCGGTAGAAGTATCGCATATCGGATACTATAATAATAAAGTAGAAGTCAACGGCAATAATATCTCCGACCTGACCGTCTGGATGACTCCTTACGAGAACATGCTCGACGAGATTATTATCCATGCCAGCGACCCTCGTCTCATCGTAGAGCAAGCGATCCGGAAGATCCCGGCAAATTACAGCAAAAAAACGAATATGCTGACCGGTTTCTATCGTGAAACGGCCCAAAAGGGAAAAAGATACATCAACATATCGGAAGCAGTGATCGATGTCTACAAAACCCCGTATAACGAGTCGGCAGACCGCGACCGGGTACAGATATATAAAGGTCGTAAGCTGTTGAGCCAGAAAAAAAGCGACACACTGGCCGTTAAGTTGCTCGGTGGTCCAAACATGTCGATCTATGTCGATATTGTGAAGAATCCGGATGTAATGCTCGACCTGGAATGCCTGCCTTATTATACTTTCAAAATGGAAGAATCAACCAATATCGATAACCGTCCGCAGTATGTAATCAGTTTCCAGCCCCAGGTCATCATGCCGTATGCCCTGTATTACGGAAAACTCTACATCGACAAGGAACGACTCTCATTTACCCGTGCAGAATTCAACCTGAGTATGGACGACCGCAACAAAGCGACCCAGGCCATCCTCAAAAAGAAACCGTTTGGATTACGTTTCCGCCCGCTTGAAGTGGCCTACCTGGTTACTTATAAAGAAAGGAATGGTGTAACTTATCTGAACTATGTACGCAACGGGGTACGATTTAAATGTGACTGGAAACGTAAACTGTTCTCAACCAACTACACCATCATTTCGGAAATGGTCGTGACAGATGGTAGAGAGGACAACGTAGGCGGTATCCCGTTCAAGATGGCATTTAAAGAATCACAGTCGCTGTCCGACAAAGTGGAAAACTTTATGGACGAAGATTTCTGGGGTGCTTACAATATCATCGAACCTACGGAATCGCTGGACAGTGCTGTAAACAAATTAAAAAAGCAACAGAAATAAATTTCAATATCTTTTCGTACATTTGAAGGACTCTAATTATTAAGATCCACGGCATGCTGAACGATTTATTCGTACTTACTAAGATTAAAGAGGGGGATGTCAAAGCTTTTGAAGGTATCTTCCGGCTCTATTACTCCCCCCTTTGCCTGTATGCCGCAGGTATCACGGGTAACAGGGACGTGGCCGAAGAAATTGTTCAAGAGTTGTTTTATGTTTTCTGGAAAGAAAAAGAGAAACTGCAAGTGTTCCGCTCCATCAAAAGTTACCTGTACGGGGCAGTACGCAACCAGGCTCTCCAATACTGTGAACATCTGGAAGTACGCAACCGATACCGCGATAACGTACTTTCGGGAGATCAGGAAAGTAAATCTTCCGACCCACAGGATCAGCTGGAATACAAAGAGTTGGAAACGCTGATAAACAACACACTCAAGAGGCTGCCGGAACGTCGGCTTCGCATCTTCCGGATGCACCGCTTCGAGGGAAAGAAATATGCAGAGATAGCCTCTACCCTCTCCCTGTCGGTCAAAACAGTGGAAGCCGAAATGACAAAGGCACTTCAGATGCTCAGAAAAGAAATTGAGAATTATACACAAACAGTATGACTCGGAAAGAAAAGAACAACAGAAAAACGGACCAGGCATGGACAACACTTTACAATCGCCTGGAGAAGGACGGTCTGATCACCCAAGCGGAGACACCTCGTCCGTCGCTTCGTCTGACTGCATTCAAATGGACAGCAGCGGCTGTCATATTATTTTGCACATATTTATCAATAAACTATTTCAATCAGACAGAAAAGGTTATCGACCGTAACCTGCTTACCCGGCAAAATAAAGAAACAATAACGCTGGCCACCACACTTGAAGATGGTTCCATCGTATATCTGGCAGGGAACGCAGCGATCCATTACCCGGAACATTTCCAGCCGGATAAAAGAGAAATATCCCTGCAAGGGAATGCTCTTTTCGATATAGCAGGAAACCGTACCCGGCCTTTCCTGATCGAAACGGAAGATACACGTATCGAAGTACTCGGAACAGCTTTTAATGTGAAAAGCGACGGCTCGCAACCTTTCGAACTCTCCGTACAGCGGGGAATGGTGAAGGTGACGCTGAAAAAGAGCGGGCAGGATGTATATGTAAAAACCGGTGAAACGGCAACCCTCTCTTCACGTAAGCTTCAGGTAAGCCAAACGAAAAACCCGGAACAATTCTCCGAGATAACACAGCAAATACGTTTCAAAGACGAACGACTGGCCGACATCCTCCGTATTATCAACCTCAACACGGGGGATATACGTTTGCAGGCCATACCTGCTTTAGAAAGCCGGACACTCACCGTTACTTTCTCCAACAATTCGCCGGAGAGCATAGCGGAACTGATCTGCGCAGCCTTGAACCTGAAATATACACGTGATAAGAATGTATTTACGCTGCATGAGAACTAACCTCTACTTCCTCATCGGACTGCTATTAGTCGTAGCAGTTCCTTTGCAGGCGGACGATAACGATATTCTCGATCGTGTCATTCACCTTTCCAAAAACAAGGAAACGATTTACCATCTGTTGGGAGAAGTATCCGAACAATCCGGTTACCTTTTCATCTACGACAGTAAAATTATCAACAATGAACAGATAGTCAAAATACCAGGCGGGAAATATTCCGTCAGGGAAGCTATCTACCTGATCACAGGCAATAAAGAACTAGGGCTCCGGGTGATAGGAAATCACATACTGATCTCCCCCCCCATAAAAACGACTCCGACAGAAGCAGAACCGGTTCTTCCGGACAGTATTCGTTATTTCACACTGGAAGGTCTGCTGCGCGACAAATATACGAACGAGCCTATCCCCTTCGCCACTGTCGGTATCAGTGAGGAGGCAATCGGAAGCATCACCAACCAGGGAGGAGAATTCAGGCTCCGTCTGCCGGACTCTTTACGCCAATCCCAAATCTCTTTTTCTCATTTAGGTTATCAGCCGCTCGAAATGTCAGCATCGTTGCTGGCAGAGCGTTACAGTATGCTTACCCTGGAGCCCAAAGTCATTTCACTGCAGGAAGTAGTGGTCCGCATCGCGAACCCTCTACGATTATTACGCGAAATGCAGGATAAAAAGGAGGAAAACTATTCGCAACAACCGGTCTATATGACCTCGTTCTACCGGGAAGGGATCGAACGGAAAAATAAGTTCGTCAGCCTGACAGAAGGCATTTTTAAAATTTATAAAACGGCTTATACGAACCGTCCCGGGACCGATCAGTTAAAACTTTTAAAGATGCGGCGTATCTCCAGCAACCAGGATAAAGACACGGTAATTGCTAAAATGAAATCAGGACTCAATGCCAGTCTTATGCTGGATGTAATGAAGGATATGCCTGATTTCCTGATGCCTGAAAGCGAGATAAACTATCCTTATGTCTTTGCCCATTCAGATATAACGGTCATAGACAACCGGATGGCCAACGTGATCTCTTTCGAACAACGCGACTTTATCACTTTGCCGCTCTACAAAGGAAACTTATATATCGATGCAGAGAACAGTGCACTACTTCGTGCCGAATTCGAACTGCATCCCAAATACGTGAAAGAGGCTGCCGGCATGCTGGTTGAAAAGAAGAGCCGAAACTTGAAAATCATACCCCAAAAGGTTATTTACACCGTTACTTACAAACCCTGGAACGGAACTTATTATATTAATCATGTAAGGGGCGACCTGCATTTCAAAATAAAACGAAAGAAGCAGATCTTCGGTAGCACGCCCCTACACGTCTGGTTCGAAATGGTTATATGTAAAACAGATACTGTTAATGTTAACCGTTTTACACGAAAAGAAACATTATCGACCCGAACCGTCTTTTCTGAAACAAAATTTAGCTATGATGAAGGTTTTTGGGGAAACTTTAATGTCATTCCACCGGAAGAAAAACTGAATGAAGCAATAGGTAAAATATCGTCGAAGATAGAAGAAACAGGTTACTAAGGGCTTAAAAATCATAAAGAGGGCCTTTTCTCAAAGGCCCTCTTTATAGGTTTTTAATAGGTATTAGTCTTTAAGGCAAAAAGATTGTTTAGGTTATCTGCATGCAAAGATGCGGGATTTTATATTACTGGGCAAATTAAAAAAGATATTATAAAACATATTTTTAAGATTATCGAAACTTATTTGCAGCTTCTTCTATTTTTTAACATTTTCTCCCGTCACTTAAATATTGGTTTACCAGCACAAATGCACACATATTTTATCGAATAGCAAGCAAAATAACGCAAGTATTTTTACTTATTGCTACTTTATATCTATTTTCCTTCTCGCAAAGAAAGGGAGTTAACATTCTAATACTTGCAAATATACAAATGTTTTTTTAATAAATACGATAGGTAGGGAGCTGATGATTGCATCTGTATTTTGTGTATTTTTGTACCCGTATCAAGGTGACATCAGGTACAGAGTATAAACGTTTAAATTATCTTTTTCCCATGTATACCGTAATTAAGCGAATGGAGGTATCAGCAGCACATAGCCTGAAACTTTCCTATTCCAGCAAATGTGAGAACCTGCATGGTCACAACTGGATCATCACAGTTTATTGTCGCTCGAAAGAATTGAACGCCGATGGTATGGTAATCGATTTCAGCCATATCAAAGAAATTATCAAGAGCAAGCTCGATCATCAAAATCTAAACGAAGTTCTCCCCTTTAACCCGACGGCAGAGAACATTGCACGGTGGATCTGTGACCAGTTACCCACCTGCTACAAAGTAGAAATAAAAGAATCAGAATCAAACACAGCGATCTATGAGAAAGATTAATGAGATTTTTTACAGCCTGCAAGGCGAAGGTTATCACACAGGAAAGGCGGCAATCTTTATCCGTTTTTCAGGATGTAACCTAAAGTGTGGTTTTTGCGATACAGAACATGAGGAAGGGACATTGATGTCTGATGAAGAAATCATCAAGGCTATCTCTGTCTATCCGTCCAACCTGGTCGTTCTGACCGGTGGAGAACCTTCTTTATGGATCGATGAAGAGTTCATCGACCTGCTCCACCAAGCAGGTAAATACGTATGTATAGAGACCAACGGAACCCGGAAACTACCAGAAAATATCGACTGGGTAACCTGTTCACCCAAAGAAGGAGCACCAATCTGCATTGACAAGATGGATGAAGTAAAGGTAGTCTATCTGGGCCAGGATCTATCGGCCTACATCGACCTGCCGGCAAAACATCATTACATACAACCTTGTTCATGTAGAAATACGGCAGAGATAGTAAAATACATTTTGCAACATCCGGAATGGCAACTTAGTTTACAAACCCATAAGTTGATCGATATACCTTGATCGGTTACATATATAAAAGGGTATTCTAATGTAGAAAAAGGTGAAGCCTTTTTCTATTAATAATGAATAATTAATAATGAATAATTGGGCTTCGCGCTCGGATGTAGAAGGATATGAGCTATCAAGTATAGAAATAATTGAGCTATTATAGCAAGATATGAGCTTATGTGCCCACCGGCTAACTGTCCTTAATAAGGCAGGCTTAGTTACAGGTTTATTTGCCGTCAGTTTTAACTGACGGATCCGTAAATGATCTATTTCTCTGGACTTTAGTCCCATTTTAAACAGTCTCTTTATTTACAGAGAAATGTGGCTAAAGCCAAAGAAGGAGAAACAACTTGTAATCCGTCAGCTAAAGCAGACGGCAAATGAACCTGTAATGGCGGAGTCTCTTTGATAAGGGGATAGCTTCAATGATAGCTCATATCTGACAATAACTAAAACATTCACTTTTGATAAATTTATTACAATCATGGCAAGACCTATTTTTTGACGGGATAATCGAAGAAGGGAAAGAGCTGTTGAAAGCCGCCTAGAATAAAATTACAATTTATTCCAATCCCCAACTAAGAGGCGAAGGTTGATATTTTCATTGATTTAACGAATATGATTACAACATTTTCCGTATTTTTGCGCTTACATAATTTTCAATTATCAACTATCAATTTTCAATCAGTCTATTGGAGGTACAAGAATTACTTAAGATATTTGGCGCCCACCCACAGATAACCGCTTTAGATGCCCTTTTGAACGATAATACGTCAAACAATATATTCCTCAAAGGGTTAAACGGATCGGGCGCAGCAATGACAATCGCTTCTCTTTTTTTAAAAAGAAGGGGAAGCTATGTGTGCATACTTAACGACCAGGAAGAAGCCGGCTACTTTTATCACGACCTGGTACAGCTGACCGGAAGCAACGATATTTACTTTTTCCCTTCCGCTTACCGGCGGGCAATCAAATACGGACATGTCGATCCGGCAAATGAGATCCTGCGCACCGAAGTGCTCAGTGTCCTGCAAGACCCGGAAGCACCGTTCGTTATCGTCTCCTACCCCGACGCACTGGCTGAAAAGGTTATATCGCGCGACGAACTGAAAAAGAACACACTAAAGATCAGCGTCGGCGAGAAGCTGGACAACATGTTTGTTTCCGATGTTCTCGACGAGTATGGTTTCGAGCAGGTCGATTATGTATACGAACCCGGACAATACGCCCTCCGCGGGAGTATCCTCGACGTGTTCTCTTTCTCGTACGAGTTTCCCTACCGTATCGACTTCTTCGGAAAAGAGGTGGAAACGATCCGTACATTCGATGTGGAAACGCAGCTATCCAAAGAGAAACTGGAAAGTATCTATATCGTTCCGGAAATGAACAAGAGCAACCGTACCAATACCCTGCTGCTCGACTCGCTGCCGGCCCAAACGATCCTGGCGACTAAAGACCTGGCCTGGACAAAGGAACGGATCGACAGCCTTTGGAACGAAGAGCCGGTGGTAGGAGACGAAGAGTCGTTTGCCGACATCAATATGATGCGTGCCAAACTGGTGACAGGGAAGGATTTCCTTCGGGCAGCATTAAACTTCCGCCGGATGCATTTCGGGGTACGACCCACAGGCGTTGCCGATGCAACACTGTCTTTCAATACACAGGCACAGCCTATCTATCATAAGAATTTCGATATGGTAAGCAGTTCTTTCCAGAGTTATCTGGAGAACGGCTATACATTATATATATTAAGCGACGTAGAAAAGCAGGCTACCCGCATCCGGGCCATCTTCGAAGACCGGGGAGAGAATATCCCCTTCATGCCGGTCAACAAGACCATACACGAAGGTTTTGCCGACGAGACCCTGCGCATCTGTCTTTTCACCGACCACCAACTCTTCGACCGTTTCCATAAATTCAACCTGAAAAGTGAAAAGGCACGAAGCGGGAAGCTCACACTGTCGCTCAAGGAACTGAACCAGTTCAGCACAGGCGATTACATCGTACATATCGATCACGGCGTCGGACAGTTCGGCGGACTGGTGCGCACCGAAGTGAACGGCAAGATACAGGAAGCGATCAAACTGATCTACCAGAATAACGATATTATCTTTGTCAGCATCCATTCGCTTCACAAACTCTCCAAATATAAAGGGAAAGACAGCGGTGAAGCTCCCAAACTGAACAAACTGGGAACGGGAGCCTGGGAAAAGATGAAGGAGAAAACGAAGAAAAAGGTCAAAGATATTGCCCGCGACCTTATCATCCTCTACTCCCAGCGCAAACAGGAAAAAGGTTTCTCCTACTCGCCCGACAGTTTCATGCAGCACGAACTGGAAGCAAGCTTCATCTATGAAGATACACCCGATCAGATGAAAGCGACGGCCGATGTAAAGGAAGATATGGAAAACTCACGCCCGATGGACCGTCTGATCTGCGGTGATGTGGGCTTCGGAAAGACCGAGGTAGCTATCCGAGCTGCTTTCAAAGCGGTTTCCGACAATAAACAGGTAGCTGTGTTAGTGCCGACTACGGTACTGGCTTTCCAGCATTTCCAGACTTTCTCTGAACGCCTGAAAGATTTCCCCTGCCGGATCGATTATATCAGCCGGGCCCGGACATCGGCACAAATCAAAGCGACATTGAATGATGTGGCGGATGGAAAAGTGAATATACTGATCGGCACACACCGTATCGTCAGCAAAGATGTGAAGTTCAAAGACCTGGGACTGCTGGTCATCGACGAAGAGCAGAAGTTCGGTGTCTCCGTCAAAGAAAAGCTTCGCCAGATGAAGGTGAATGTGGACACATTGACCATGACGGCTACGCCTATTCCGCGAACGTTGCAGTTCTCACTGATGGGTGCACGCGACCTGAGCAGCATTACGACTCCGCCGCCCAACCGTTATCCGGTACAAACGGAAGTGGAACGTTTTAACCCGGACATTATCCGCGAGGCGATCAATTTCGAAATGAGCCGTAACGGACAGGTGTTCTTTATCAACAACCGCATTCAGAACATTTACGAAATAGAACAGCTTGTACGCCGGGAAGTCCCCGATGCCCGCATAGCTGTCGGCCACGGACAGATGGAGCCGGATAAACTGGAAAAGATCATCCTCGACTTCGTGAACTACGAATACGATGTACTGATCGCCACCAGTATCGTGGAAAGCGGCATCGACGTTCCGAATGCCAACACCATAATTATCAATAATGCACAGCAGTTCGGTTTGTCCGATCTGCACCAGTTGCGCGGACGTGTGGGACGAAGCAACCGCAAAGCCTTCTGTTACCTGCTCTCCCCTCCTCTCTCTTCGCTGACTCAGGAAGCACGTCGCCGCCTGCAAGCTATCGAGAACTTTTCCGAGCTGGGAAGCGGTATCCATATCGCCATGCAAGACCTCGATATACGCGGTGCCGGAAATATGCTGGGAGCCGAACAAAGCGGTTTCATTGCCGACCTCGGTTACGAGACATACCAGAAGATTCTGGAAGAAGCAGTAGACGAACTGAAGAGCGACGAGTTCGCCGATCTCTATGCCGACACAGACGACGGCAAACGGGATTCGGGCAGCGAATATATCCGCGAGACATATATCGAAAGTGATCTGGAACTGATGTTCCCTCCTACCTATATCCCTAACGACTCGGAGCGTATCTCGCTCTATCGCGAACTGGATAAGATGGAAGAGGAACGTGATATCCTTGCCTTTACCGAACGCCTGAAAGACCGTTTCGGTAAAATACCGAAAGAAGGAAAAGAATTGATCCGTATCGTACGCCTTCGCCGTATAGCCAGGAAACTGGGTATGGAGAAACTGGTCCTGAAAAAAGGACAGATGAGTATCTTCCTGGTTGCTAACCAGGACAGCCCGTATTACCAGAGCGAAGCATTCGATAAATTACTGGCATTCATACAGAAACATCCCCGCGAATGTATGATCCGGGATGTGAACGGTAAGCGCAGTATCGTAGTAAAGAATGTCAGTACAGTAGAAACCGCCTGCGCACTGCTTGAAGAAATTGAGAAATCCTAAAACAAAGATGTCATGAAAAAAACATTGGTAGACCTTTTTGAGAGTTCGGTGAAACAATTCCCCGACAACCCGTTCCTATGGGAAAAGACAAAGGACAAATTTGAGCCTACCACCTACACACAGGTCAGGGATCAGGTATACACTCTCGGAGCCGGACTGGTTGCCCTGGGAGTAAATAAAGGTGACAATATGGCTTTGCTTAGCGAAGGCCGCAATGCTTGGATTATAGGCGAACTGGCCATGTTCTACGCCGGAGCCACCAACGTGCCCCTCTCCATTAAACTGGAAGAAGCCAACGACCTATTATTTCGCCTGACGCATGCCGATGTGAAATACATCCTGGTTTCAGGCAACCAGTTGAAGAAGATACGGGCCATTATGGACAAGTTGCCTCTGCTCCGTCAGGTAATTGTTTTCGATGACCAACCGGAATACAAAGAAAAAGAGATACCGCTTTCAAAAGTGATGAAAATGGGGACGGAATATCTTCAGGCACATCCCCTGGAAGAATTCCTGGCTATCGGCCGATCGCTTACGAATGACGACTATGCTACGATCACCTACACTTCCGGTACGACTGCCGATCCGAAAGGGGTGATCCTGACGCACCGTAATTATACAGCCAATGTCGAACAATCGCTTACCTGCGTGGATATCGACGACACCTGGCGTACATTGGTTATCCTTCCCCTCGACCATTGTTTCGCGCATGTGGTCGGTTTCTATATATTTATGTATAAAGGAGCCTCCGTTGCCACGGTACAGGTTGGAAAGACGGGAATGGAGACATTGAAGAATATCCCGATAAATATCAAGGAGTTCAAACCTTACCTGATATTGAGTGTCCCGGCACTGGCCAAGAACTTCAAGAAAAACATCGAGCAAGGCATCCGTGCACAGGGCAATATGGTTAACCGCCTGTTTCACATGGGACTGGATGTGGCCTATACTTACAACGGAGACGGTGGGGATGATAAAGGTCGCGGCTGGCGGTTCCTATTGAAACCGGTTGTCAGCCTGTTCGACAGTGTGATCTTCTCGAAGGTTCGCGAGAACTTCGGCGGAGAGTTGAAGTTCTTTATCGGCGGCGGTGCACTACTGGATAAAGACCTGCAGAAATTCTACTATGCCATCGGTCTGCCGATGTATCAGGGCTACGGACTGAGTGAAGCGACTCCGGTCATTTCTACCAATGGGCCGCGTCATCATAAGTTCGGAAGCAGCGGGGTACTGGTACAGCCGCTCGATCTCAAAATATGCGACCTGGACGGCAAAGAACTTCCGCTCGGTGAGAAAGGTGAAATCGTTATCCGCGGAGAAAACGTAATGGCCGGATACTGGAAGAACCCGTCTTCGACAGCCGATACCGTCAAAGACGGTTGGCTTTATACCGGCGATATGGGATATATGGGCAAAGACGGGCTATTGTATGTATTAGGCCGTTTCAAAAGTTTATTGATCGGTAGCGACGGTGAGAAATACAGCCCGGAAGGTATCGAGGAGGCATTGGTCGAACATTCATCCTGTATCGACCAGCTTCTGCTATATAATAACCAGAATCCTTATACCGTTGCCTTGCTCGTCCCCAACAAGGATCGTCTGAAGAAACATCTGGCGCATCACCAACTGGATCTCAACTCGGAAAAAGGCAAAGAAGAAGCCATCCGTATCCTTCAAAGCCAGATAGACCGTTTCCGTAAAGGTGGCGACTTGTCTACCCTATTTCCCGACCGCTGGCTACCGACAACATTCGCTGTCCTTCCCGAACCTTTTACCGAACAGAACGGTTTGGTAAACAGCACCATGAAGATCGTACGCGGTAAAGTTGAAAAGACGTATGCCGACCGCATCGACCATCTATACACACCGGAAGGCAAGAACCCGGTAAATGCAGAGAATTTGAAGTCGCTATAAAGAATTACTAAACACAACAACCATGCGTTACAAAACTGTAGTATCCGCTGTCGCCCTGGCCGCTTTGGCAACGACCTCTCCGGCCCTGGCAGACGGTGTAGCTAAACAAAACATCGATAAAGGCTGGACCTTTAAGCAGGTACGCGGCAATAACTGGTATCCGGCTACCGTACCGGGAACGGTGCAAACCGACCTGATGGATAACAAGATTATCGATGATCCGTTCTACCGCCTCAACGAACGGAACATACAATGGGTAGACAAAGAAGACTGGGAATACAAAACGACACTGAACGTGTCTGCGGATGTATTCGACAAAGATAATATCGAGCTTGACTTCAAGGGGCTGGATACATACGCAGATGTTTATCTGAATGACTCCTGCATCCTGAAAGCCGACAATATGTTCCGTGAATGGAGTGTCCCTGTCAAAGGATTGTTGAAGAAAGACGGTAATGAGTTGCGCGTTTACTTCCACTCTCCTATCAAAGTAGACCTGCCGAAATTCGAAGCATTGAAGTTTCCGGTAGAAGCCGGCAACGACCAGTCCGAGAACGGTGGTATCTTCGATAAAAAGGTCAGCATATTCGCCCGTAAAGCAGGTTACCATTACGGTTGGGACTGGGGTCCACGTATCGTGACCAGCGGCATCTGGCGTCCGGCTTACCTGATCGGTTGGAATGATGCCCGTATCGACAATATCTTCTACGACCAGACCAGCGTGGCGGCCAAACGTGCCGACATCAAAACCTGCGTACAGGTAATTGCCGACAAAGATGGGGAAGTAACCCTGGACATCAAGGCGGATGGCATCAAGACAACCTGGACAAAGAAAGCTCAGGTGAAGAAAGGAATCAACCTGATCGAAACCAACCTGACAGTAAACAACCCGAAACTCTGGTGGTCGCACGGACTGGGGGAAGCGCATCTGTATCCGTTCACGGCAACGATCCGTATGGACAACAAGGTAGTCGATACCCACAAGACCAACCTCGGACTCCGTAGCATCCGTGTAATCAACCAGCCGGATAAGGACGGCCATACCTTCTATTTCGAACTGAACGGTGTCCCCGTCTTTATGAAAGGGGCCAACTATATTCCACAGGATAACTTCCTGCCGCGCGTAACAGCCGAACAATATGAAAAGACAATCAAGGACGCTGTCGATGTAAATATGAACATGCTTCGTGTATGGGGAGGCGGCATCTATGAGGAAGATATTTTCTATGACCTGTGTGACAAATACGGTATCCTCGTATGGCAGGATTTTATGTTCGCCTGCAGCGTTTATCCGTTGACACCTGAACTGGAAGAGAATATCCGTCAGGAAGCAATCGACAATGTGATCCGCCTGCGTAATCATCCGAGCCTGGCTATCTGGTGTGGTAATAACGAAATACACACGGCCTGGTTCAATTGGGGATGGATGAAGAAGTTCGATCGATACGGTGTGACGGAACAGTTACGCAACGACACTAAAAAGCTCTTTAATACTATCCTGGCTGATGTTGTAAAAGAGTATGATCCCGATATCTTCTACTGGCCTTCCTCTCCCTACGGAGGTGATCCGGATGCCAAGTGCGAAAGCGGAAAACCGAACTGGAATCCGAACGGTGATGCGCATTACTGGGGTGTATGGCAAGGCGTCGACTCTGTGTCTCACTTCAACAAAGTAAGAGCCCGCTTCTTCTCCGAATATGGTTTCCAGTCATTCCCCGAATACCAATCCGTATTAAAATATGCACCGGAGGAACGCGACCACGATATTTATTCGGATGTGATGATGGCACACCAACGGGGAGGCCAGATTGCCAACTCACGTATTGAAAACATCACTCTGGAGGAATACCGCAAACCGAAGGACTTCCCCTCCACACTCTATATGAGTATCCTGTTGCAGGGTGATGCCATGAAGACTGCTATGGAAGCACATCGTCGCATGATGCCGTACAATATGGGATCGCTCTACTGGCAGCACAACGACTGCTGGCCTGTGGCTTCCTGGTCCAGCCGCGATTATTACGGCCGTTGGAAAGCCCAGCATTACTTTACCAAAAAGGCATTCCGGGATATCCTGGTTTCTCCGATAGCAGAAGACGGCCAACTGAATATCTGGATAATTTCCGATCGCCTGAAAGCCGTCAAAGGGAAACTGGATATCCGTGTGATGGATCTGAAAGGCAATGTTTTATTTGAAAAGAAAAGTAATGTAACATTGCCTGCCAATACCAGCAAAATACAGTTCTCTGCTCCGGTTGAAAGCGTACTTGGCGGAAAGCAACCGAACGAAGTCGTAGTTAATGCCCGTTTCATCGAGAGCGGTAAAGAGGCAGAAGTTATCTCTAATAACTATTTCTTTACTCGCTTCAAAGACATCGACTTCCCGAAAGCGGATATACAGATGACTTCCGTTCCCTCTGGTGATGGCTACGATGTAACTGTCGAGAGCAACGTCTTTGCCCGTGCCGTATTCCTCAATATCGACGGCATCGACAATTTCTTCTCCGACAATTATTTCGACCTGTTACCGAACGAACCTGTTACGATCCACGTAACCACCCAGCTCGATAAAGCAGCATTCGACAAGCAACTGAAAAGTCAAAGCATTGTAGATGCTTACTAGTTGATACGACAAGGGCTCTGATCTTCCAATCAGAGCCCTTGTTTTTCTTTACAGAACTGTTACGCTTATCTGCTTTCCTAATCCACGGAATATCTTATATAAGGTGGATAGTTGCACATCACATTTGCCATTCTCAATACGTGAGATATAGCTTTTCTTTGTTCCGATCTTTTCAGCTAATTGTTCCTGAGTAAGACCGGCTTTAAGACGTTCTTCCTTCAGACGTTCGGCCAGGATAAAAGCCTGTGCTTCTTCTTCGAACTGATTACGTTCAGGAGTTCCTTCCAGACCATATTTGACATCCAACAACTCTCCGAAAGTACGACAACCTTTAATCTGCTTCTTCTTCTCTTCTGACAAATATATTTCTTCCATAATTACTTTCCTTTCTTTTCCTTTAAATATTCATTCATGATTTTACGTGCTTGCCTGGTCTGTTGCAACGGACTCTTTTGCGTTTTCTTTTGAAAGCCATTGAATAGAACAACTATTTGCCCTTCATCCAAACAACAAAAAATGCGATATATATTTCCCTCATATTCTATACGTATTTCATATAGGCCTTTCACTCCTACTATATGTCTGAAATACTTAGCCGGAATTATATCTTCCGTCATTATTACCCATAGAATATAATCTACCTTTTTTTCGACTTCCTATGACAAACCTCCATAGAAGTCATTAAAATAATCCTTATACAGGATAAGATCACGCTTATACTTCATAGTTACGATTTTAGTATTACATCCGCAAAGTTAACTAATTAATTAACTCCTCCAATAAATTCCCTCTTCATTATCATCCCCCTTGATTAAATATTATTAATAAGGCATACTCCTTCCCTCTAAAGAAAAAGAGTACCTTTGCCAACTGCATTATCCGAGAAGGAATAACGTTAGTTTCATGGTAAAAAGAATTCGCTTTATATTGCTGTTGGTTCTATTGCAGGCAGTGACTGGTCTCTCTGTTTTATATGCTCAAAGCATTACTTCTGCATCCGGTATTGTGAAAGATTCAATTACCGGAGAGCCTTTGGCCTTCGTATCCGTCTATTTCGACGGTTCCACGATCGGTGCAATGACCGACGATAACGGAAAGTTTACCCTGCAAAATGATAAAGGGTATAATAAACTGGCCTTTGCATCACTGGGATACGACACCAAAGTGATCGACCTGAAAAAAGACCAGAAGAACGATGGTCTCGATATAAAGATACGTCCTACCGCTTTCGAGATTTCGGAAGTCGTAGTAAAGCCCAAAAGGGAAAAATATACCCGCAAAGATAATCCGGCTGTCGAACTTATCAAGAAAGTGATCGAGCATAAAAACGATAACCGTATCGAAGCAAAAGACGAATACCAAACGGAAGTTTACGAGAAACTATCCCTCTCGCTGGACGACTTCAACCCGGACTTCGAGAAGAACAAGTTCATGAAGAAATTTAAGTTCATCCGAAACTATCTCGACACATCCGAGTTCAACGGAAAACCGATCCTGACCCTTTCCGTACGGGAAACGATTGCGGATAAATACTACCGGAAGCAACCGAAAACCGAAAAGACAATCGTCAAAGGGAAACGTATGCAAGGTGTCGACCAGACGCTGGACGATGGTGGCGGCATCACCTCTAACCTGGAAGAAATATTCCAAGGTATCAATATCTTCGACAATAACATCAATATCCTGCTGAACCGTTTTGTCAGCCCGCTATCCTCTACTCTGGCCACCAGTTATTACAAGTATTACATCATGGATACGCTGGATATAGGAGGTGATAAATGTGTCGACCTGGCCTTTGTTCCGGTCAACAGCCAGAGTTACGGTTTTACCGGGAGATTATATATTACACTGGACGGCAACTATGCAGTAAAGAAATTCCTGCTTAATACACCGGTAAATATCAACCTCAACTGGGTGGATAAACTTCGTATCGAACAGGAGTTCGAACGCATGCCCGACAGTACCTGGGTTGTCAAGAACGAAAACACTTACGTTAATTTCTATATTGTGAAAGGAGCACAACAACTCTATGCACACCAATTAAGGAATTACGAGAAATATAACTTCAACGTCGAAAAGGCCGACTCCGTCTTTAACTTGTTGGGGCCGCTCCATACCCTGCCCGTAGCAATCGAACAACCCGATACGTTCTGGGTCAACAACCGTCATATTCCCCTGAAAGAAAAGGAGAACGCACTCGACGACCTGTTGGCACAACTCCGCAAAGTGCCGGCATTCAACGTAATCATCAAAACGGCAGAGATACTTATATCCGGGTATATCCCTACGGCAGGAGACAAAAAATCGACAAAGTTCGACTTCGGGCCGATGAACACGACCATCAGTGGTAACAGCCTGGAAGGTGTACGCCTGCGTGTCGGAGGTATGACAACAGCTAACCTCAACCCGTATTGGTTCGCCAGCGGTTATCTGGCCTACGGAACGAACGACCGTAAACTGAAGTATAATGTCAAGCTGACCCACAGCTTCAATAAAAAACTCTACCATGAAGGAGAAAGCCCGGTAAACAATCTCTCCTTCATTCAGGAATATGATGTATATACTCCGGGACAGGACTTCCTCTTTACCAGTAAAGATAACATCTTCGTTGCCTGGAAAGTGGGTGAACCTGTGACCAAGATGCAATATATCCGCAAGTCGATGTTCCAGTATGAAAAGGAATGGCTGAACGGCCTGACCTGGAGATCGTGGGTATATAACCAGAATAACCAGGCAGCAGGTACACTGAAATATATAGAACAGGATGCAAATGGTACTCTGATCCATAAGAAAAGTATCACAACCTCTGAAATCGGGACACAGCTTCGTTTTGCCCCCAGAGAACGTTCTTATGACGGTCGTTCCGGAAAAGAGTCGGTATTCAACCTATCGAAAGATGCCCCTGTATTCAAACTGTCCCATCAACTGGGTCTGAAAGGGGTATTAGGCGGAGAATATAACTACAATCATACGGAACTCAGTGCCGAAAAGCGTATCTGGCTATCCTCATTCGGCCATATCGATACACAGTTGAAAGCCGGAAAAGTATGGAACAAAGTACCTTTCCCTCTATTGATACTGCCGAATACCAACCAGTCGATCACCATTCAGCCGGAAGCATTCCACATGATGAACGCATTGGAATTCGTGACCGACCAGTATGTGTCATTCAATGCCACTTACTATATGAAAGGATGGATACTGAACCGTATACCGGGTGTCAAGTGGTTACGCCTTCGCGAAGTAATCTCTTTTAATGGGATCTATGGCGGTCTGACCGACAAGAATAACCCGACAATGACTCCCGGCCTGTTCATATTGCCCGACGGCACGCGTCCTCTGGGTAATACACCTTACATGGAAGCAAGTGTCGGTCTTGAAAATATCTTCAAGATACTGCGTATCGACTATTACCGTCGTCTGACCTACCTGAATGAACCTAATATAAAGAAAGGAGGGGTGCGTATTGCGTTACGATTCTCTTTCTAGTTCTCCATTAAATCATGCACCGAATGCATGGGCACTTATACCGCTATTGGTATTTTTGCTTACCTATCTGGTTGTTTCGATATTGGCCGGCGACTTTTACAAGATGCCTATCACGGTAGCTTTTGTTATCTCGTCGGTAGTTGCCATCGCTATATCCAAGGGAGGCAAACTATCCAACCGCATCGAACAGTTCTGTCGCGGAGCAGCCAACACCAACATCATATTGATGGTGCTTATCTTCATTCTGGCCGGCGCTTTTGCACAGACAGCCAAGTCGATGGGAGCCGTAGATGCGACCGTCAACCTGGCCATGTCGATCCTACCCGGTAACCTGCTGGCCGCGGGTATCTTCCTGGCAGCCTGTTTTATCTCCATCTCCGTAGGCACCTCCGTCGGAACGATTGTCGCTCTGGCTCCCGTGGCAGTAGGTATTGCCACCAAGACAGGGATGCCCGATGCCCTGATGCTCGGTGTAGTGGTCAGCGGCGCTATGTTCGGCGATAACCTGTCGTTTATTTCAGACACAACCATTGTTGCAACCCGTACACAAGGATGCAACATGAACGATAAGTTTAAAGTGAATATCCGTATTGCCCTTCCGATAGCGATCATAACAGGTATAATATACATTTTGATAGGAAGCGGAATGGACAGCCACTATGTAGCCGGCACCATCGAGTGGGCAAAAGTAATCCCTTATGTGGTGGTACTTGTTACGGCTATCTTCGGAGTAAATGTGATGTTGGTATTGTTTATCGGTATCCTGTTGTCAGGTATTGTAGGATTGTTCACCGGAGGCTTCGATGTATGGGGATGGACAGCTTCGATGGGACTCGGTATCACCAACATGGGTGAACTGATTATCGTTACTCTGCTTGCTGGTGGTATGCTGGAAATGATACGCTATAACGGAGGTATCGACTGGATTATCCTGAAACTGACTTCGCATATCCGTTCCGTCAAAGGAGCCGAACTGAGTATTGCCGCCCTGGTCAGCTTCGCCAATCTTTGTACGGCAAACAATACGATCGCCCTGATAATGGCCGGTCCGATCGCCAAAGACGTAGCCGACCGTTTCCATGTAGATCCACGCCGTAGTGCCAGCCTACTCGATATATTCTCGTGCTTCGTGCAGGGTATTATCCCTTATGGGGCTCAACTATTGATGGCTGCCGGCCTTGGCGGTGTCTCTCCTATCGAGATCATGCAGTATTTATATTATCCTTACTTATTAGGATTCGGCGCCTTATTGGCAATCTTCTTCGGGTATCCGAAAAGGTATGCTTTGAAAAAGTAAAGAAACCTTCAAAAAGAAAGAAGCTGTATCTAAATGTCTTTTGATACAGCTTCCTACAATATAAACTCAATATTTTTATTTCAGTCCTCTGTTCTTCAGAAGCGGATCTGTATTAGGTTCTTTACCACGGAAGTTTTTATACATATCCATCGCATCGTCGATGCCGCCCGGTGTCAGGACATACGTACGGAATTTAGCAGCCACTTCAGGATTGAAGATATCGCCACTTTCCTTAAAGGCCTGGTAAGCATCCGAGTCGAGCACTTCCGCCCAGATGTAGCTGTAATAACCGGCTGTGTAGCCACCGCCCATCGTGTGATTAAAATACGTCGTACGATAGCGGGACGGGATCTGCTTCAATAAGCCACGTTCACCGAGGACAGTCTCTTCAAACTTCATTACGTCTGCACCGTCATGTACTTCTTTCAATACATGGAAATCCATATCCAGTAAGGAAGCTGCCAGGTATTCGGTTGTTGCAAATCCTTGTCCGTATTTGCCACTCTTATCCAACTTTTCAATCAGTTCGGCAGGGATCACTTCACCTGTCTGGTAATGCTTGGCATAAACCTTCAACACTTCCGGTTCGAATACCCAATGTTCCATGATCTGTGAAGGCAACTCCACGAAGTCGCGGGGAACACCCGATACGCCATAATAATGTACATCTTTGAAAAGATTATGCAAACCATGTCCGAACTCATGGAACAGTGTTTCCGCTTCATCGGCACTCAGCAAAGCAGGCTGGCCGGGAGAAGGTTGCGAGAAGTTACAAACAATCGTAACAACAGGTCCCTGACGCTTGCCATCCTGGTAGGTTTGCGAACGATACGTACCGCACCACGCACCACCTCTTTTGCTGGCACGCGGGAAATAGTCCATATACAATACACCCAGATGTGTACCATCTTTATCTTTACATTCGAATGCTTCTGCATCGGGATGTGGAAGAGGGACATTCTTTATCGGAGTAAATGTAATTCCATACAGCTTGTTGGCTACGTAGAAAGCACCGTCGCGCACGTTCTCGAGTTTCAGATACGGGCGCACCTGGTTCTCGTCCAGGTCAAATTTTGCCTTCTTTGCTTTCTCGAAATAATAACGCCAGTCCCAACCTTCAGCCTGGAAGTTACCGCCTTCTTTCTTTATCTCGGCATTGATGTCGGCCAATTCCGATTTTGCTTTATTTATAGCCGGTGTCCAGATCTCATCCAAAAGGGCATACACTTTATCGGATGTCTTTGCCATCCGGTCTTCCAGAACGAAAGAAGCATAATCGTCGTATCCCATCAGTTTGGCCTTTTCCAGACGAAGAGAGATCAGTTTACGTACGACTTCTTTATTATCGGCATCGTTACCGTTATTGCCACGGTTGATGTAACCGTTGAATATCTTTTCACGCAAAGCACGATTATCTGCATATTGCAGGAAAGGCATTACGCTCGGATTATGCAGGGTGAAAAGCCACTTACCTTCCATTCCGGCGCCACGGGCAGCCGCTTCGGCATTTAATACCAGGCTTTCGGGCAAGCCTGCCAGGTCGGCCTTATTGTCGATCACCAGCTTGAAAGCGTTGGTTTCTTTCAGCATATTCTGTCCGAAAGTAAGCTGAAGCATGGAGATCTCGCTGTTCAGTTCACGCAAGCGGGCCTGCTTTTCCGCATCGAGGTTTGCACCGCCACGAACGAAACTCTTATACGTCTCCTCCAACAGTTTTTTCTGTTCCTTGTCGAGGTTCATCGCTTCCTGGTTATCATAAACCGTCTTGATACGCTTGAACAGGTCTGCGTTCATACGGATATCGTCGCTGTTTTTCGACAACAGCGGTGACAATTCACGGCTCACAGCCTGCATTTCGTCATTCGTATTGGCACTGTTCTGACCATAAAAGACGGCACTGACCCGGCGCAATGTCTCACCGCTCTGGTCGAGGGCAACAATCGTATTCTCAAAGTCTGGTGCTTCGGGCTGGTTTGTGATAGCCGCAACTTCGGCTTGCTGTTCGGCTATCCCTGCTTTAAAGGCAGGCATATAGTCCTCCAGTGTGATTTTATCAAATGGAGGTACTCCAAAGGGGGTAGTGAACTCCGTCAGGAAAATATCCCCGGGAGCTGTGTTTTCCGACTTCTTCTCGGACGAATTGCAGGCACTAAGTGCAACGGCAATACCGGCTGCCATAATCATTTTCTTCATGTTGTTCTGTTTAAGTTTCTTATTTTAAACCTCTGTTTTTAAGTAACGGTTCCACATTGGGTTCTTTGCCCCGGAAATTCTTATACATATCCATTCCCTCGTCGATACCGCCGGGAGTAAGAATGTACTGACGGAATTTCTGAGCCACTTCCTGGTTGAAGATATCACCCGTTTCTTTATAAGCTTCAAAAGCATCGGCATCCAGCACTTCCGCCCAGATATAACTGTAATAACCGGCAGTATATCCGCCTGTCATTGTATGACTGAAATAAGTAGTACGGTAACGGGGAGGAATCTGGCTGATCAATCCGCGTTTATTCATCGCATCGGCTTCAAAGGCTTCTACATCCATATTTACCGGTTGTTCCTTCAGAATATGATAATCCATATCCAGCAAAGAAGCTGCCAGGTATTCGATGGTAGCAAAACCCTGTCCGTATTTACCACTCTTTACGATCTTATCCACCAGTTCCTGCGGGATCACTTCGCCTGTCTGATAATGTTTGGCATATACTTTCAAGACTTCCGGTTCGAACGCCCAGTGTTCATTGACCTGTGAAGGAAGCTCGACGAAATCACGGGGAACATCCGAAACACCATAATAATGAACATCGCAGAACAATCCGTGCAACGCATGACCGAATTCATGGAAGACAGTTTCAGCTTCATCCGCGCTCAACAAAGCAGGCTGTCCGGCAACCGGTTTGCTGAAATTGAACACAGTCGTAACGACCGGGGTAACTTTCTTTCCATCTTTGTAGGTCTGCGAACGGTAACTGCCGCACCAGGCTCCGCCGCTTTTACCCGGACGAGTATAGAAGTCCATATAAAGGACACCCAGTAAAGAACCGTCCTTGTCCTTACATTCGAAAGCGAAAGCATCCGGATCCGGTTTCGGGATATCCTTAATTTCCGTAAAGGTTATTCCATACAATTTATTAGCAACATAGAAAGCACCCTCGCGCACATTGTTCAATTCCAGATACGGACGTACTTCGTTTTCATCCATATTGAATTTTGCCTGACGCGCTTTGTCGGTATAATAACGCCAGTCCCAACCTTCTGCATCGAAGTTACCTCCTTCTTTCTTGATTTCAGCATTAATATCCGCGAGTTCCTCTTTCGCTTTTTTCAATGCCGGTGTCCAGACCTGGTCGAGCAGGTTATACACGTTCTTTTCATTCTTAGCCATATTCTCATCCAGCACGAAAGCTGCAAAGTCTTCGTACCCTAACAACTTCGCTTTATCCAGACGCGCGGCGACCAGTTCTTTAACGACATTCTTATTATCATTTTCGTTGTTGTTGTTTCCGCGGTTGATGTAAGCCTTAAACATCTTTTCGCGCAACGCACGATTGTCTGCGTATTGCAGGAAAGGCATCACACTCGGGTTATGAAGGGTGAATACCCATTTGCCTTCCATCGAATCGGCAGCGGCAGCCTCAGCAGCAGCGGCAATCACTGATTCAGGCAGGCCGGCAAGATCTTCTTTCTTATCGACTACCAATTTGAAAGCATTCGTTTCTTTCAATACATTCTGTCCGAAAGTAAGTTCCAGCACAGAAATCTTCTCATTCAGCTCACGCAATTTCGCTTGTTTGTCTGCATCCAGGTTTGCACCGCCACGCACAAAACCTTTGTATGTTTCTTCCAGCAATCTGGCCTGTTCTTTATCCAGGTTCAGTGATGCTTTCTGGTCGTAAACCGCTTTCACACGGGCGAAAAGAGTTGGGTTCAGATTGATATCGTCAAAATGGGCAGACAGGATCGGATAAAACTCCTGTTCAAGCGCCTGTATTTCATCGGTCGTGTTCACACTTGACTGTCCACCAAAAGCATACATGACCTTATTTAACAACTCACCTGCCCGGTCGAGAGCCGCAATCGTATTCTCGAAAGTAGGCTTTTCGGTATTATTGACAATGGCATCGATCTCCTTTTTGTGTTCTTCCATTCCCTTTTCACAAGCGGGCTTATAATGTGCCACTTCTATCTTATCGAAAGGAGGAACACCGAACGGTGTCGTATACTCTGTAAAAAACGGATTGGGTGTAGACTCGGCTACATCGCTTTTCTTTGAGGAGTTGCAGGCTCCTAAGACTACTGCCAGACTGGCAGCCATAAGCGTTTTATTCATAACTATGATATTGTAAGAATTAATTTATGTCTACATTAATTATATAATAGGTAGTGCAAAGATAGGGAAGTTTTATTTTACTTTGCTCTTCTAACAATATAAATAGAGTAACCATGAATAGAATATGTGACTTATTCGGTATAAAATACCCCATCATACAAGGTGGGATGGTTTGGTGCAGCGGTTGGAGACTGGCTTCGGCTGTCAGCAATGCCGGGGGACTGGGATTGCTCGGCGCCGGTTCTATGCATCCCGACATGCTGCGCGAACATATCCGCAAATGTAAAGCGGCTACCGACAAGCCTTTCGGTGTGAACGTCCCGCTGATGTACCCGGAAATAGAGAACCTGATGAATATTCTGGTGGAAGAAGAAGTAAAAATAGTCTTCACCTCTGCCGGAAGTCCTAAGAAATGGACTCCTTTCCTGAAAGAACATGATATGACAGTGGTCCATGTGGTAAGCAGTTCCTTGTTTGCCGTCAAGTGTGAAGAGGCAGGTGTCGATGCAGTTGTTGCCGAAGGGTTTGAAGCCGGGGGACATAACGGACGCGAAGAAACGACGACGCTCTGCCTGATCCCTGCCGTGCGCCGGGCTACCTCTCTCCCACTGATAGCCGCCGGAGGTATAGGCACCGGTGATGCTATGTTGGCTACTTTTGCCCTCGGTGCGGAAGGTGTACAGATCGGTACCCGTTTTGCCCTGACGGAAGAAAGTTCCGCTCATGAAAATTTCAAACAGCTTTGCCTCAGTCTCAATGAGGGAGACACGAAGCTATTATTGAAGAAGCTCGCTCCTACCCGGTTGGCTAAAGGTAATTTCAAAACGGCAGTGGAAGAAGCCGAAGCACAAGGTGCATCCGTAGAAGATATGCGCGCTTTACTTGGCAAAGGCAGAGCCAAAAAAGGTATATTCGAAGGTAATCTGGAAGAGGGAGAACTGGAGATCGGACAGGTAGCCGCCTTATTCAGAAAAGAACAGACAGTCAGCGAAGTGATGGAAGAACTTATTGCCGATTATCGGAAAGCACTTGCCGGACTGAACAACGAAGCAAACTTATTCTAACCGAGTATCCGGTGTCCTGAAAATTTCCTCGTTAGGAAACTGGAATTTCTTGCCTGGGAAACGCTAGTTCCCTGCCGAGGAAATTGCAGTTCCCCGGGCAGGAAACTACAGTTTCCTTATTGAAAAAATTAAGGAAACTGCAAGTCCCTGACTGATAACCTATTCAGGCAAAACCGAAGGGATCACTTTATTTTTCCTTGAAAGCCTGTATTTTCAAGCAACCACGGCAGGTTAAACCGGTAATGGTTCTTACTGCTTAACAGATGGATGATCCCGTCGGGCGACTGTGTTGCCGCCAGATAACCAAGTGGTTCGGCATGCGTCTGATCCATTTCAAAGAAACCGGTCCATGCTCCTCCATCCATAAAACGTTTTTTGCCATCTGTCAGTAACTTCTTCACCGGCCATGTTTTCCCTTCGTCGAAAGAAAGGGCGGCATACATTCCGTAGCCTGTATATTCTTTACCGCTTCCATCTTTAAAAGTCATCCCGTTCAGACCATTCTTCAAACGGAAAGGATGGTTGGTGAAAGAGACCAGAAGGATGGGCCCTTCTCTCAGGCGCATCAATACGAGACGTTGGCCACCGTCGATCGGGGGGAACTCGGATGCACTATATGTCCAGGTACGTCCGTTATCTTCCGAGATACTCATGGGCATACGTTCCAGGCCGTCTTTACCCACAATCCCGTCCCCACGCCCCAAGGCCATAAAGCGGCCGTCTGCCAGTTGAACCACTCCGGCATGGATACCGGCAATGGTTCCGCCAGAAGCTCCCGCCTCGAAAATGCCGGGATTAGTCTTACCCATATCTTCCCAGGTCAGACCGTTATCTTTACTGAGATGAAAAGCAGTGCCTCCGTTACTACGGGGAGTTGCATCGGCGGCTTGTACCAGCCAACCTTCTTTCGTTTTGAATGAACCGGCTATCACCTGATGGCGGCGGGCATGTTCGGGAGCGACCAAACGCGGGCGGCTCCATGTTTCACCGTTGTCGGTACTGGTTCTCATGACCATTGCCAAGGTTTCCCAGGTTCCGGCAGCCTCCACCCCGTTCATATGGATCAGTGTTCCATTGTTATTCAGCAGGGAAGAGCCCGTCACGTTCCGGTCGGGCACTTGAAAGAATTCACGCGGTTCGGTCCATTCCGTATTACCATTTACCAGGCGACTTTCCAGAATAACCATTTCACGACCCGATTCCTCATTACAGGTAAACCAGATGGCAAGTAAATCGCCATTATCACACCAACTGACAGCAGGACAATGATTATGTTTATAGAATGGTACACCGGACGAACAGTCAGGAGTCTTTACATAGACCAGAGGTTCACTAAAGAAAGGTGTTTTCAGGGGAGCATCCCAGTGATGTTTCTTTTGTATCACTTGTCCGGCAACGGGTTCGATAGCCGGAAGGGGTTGTGTAGCAGCCCTGTCGGCCTGTACTACACGGAAGCCGGTAAGCCAATGTTTATCTTCGGGCAACATGGCCATACGATTGGCTGAACGCAGGAATTTTTCAGGGGTGCTATGGCTTCCGCCACGTGTCACCCGGTATAATCCGTCGGCACGCCCCACAGGATCTGTCTGTGCTGATGGTTCATAAGGACCGTACCAGTCGCTGCACCATTCCTCCACATTTCCGTGCATATCATACAAGCCGAAAGGATTAGCCGGGGTCTTTCCTACTGTCAGGTTGATCGTTGAGTCTGTTCCCCAGACATTTTGCTGGTTCTTATGGTATACGCCATGAAGCCCGTTGTCCATCCAGAAACTCCAGTATGTACCGGCACGGCAGGCATATTCCCATTCCGCTTCTGTCGGCAGACGGTAAGTTTTACCTTCTTTTTTCGATAACCAATCGCAGAAGGCCTGGGCTTCAAGATAGTTTACAAAGACGACGGCTTCATCATCTCCCTTTGAGAGACCGTATTTTCCTCTTAGTTTTTTATGGGTGGGATCGAAAGATTCATATTGGGCATTCGTCACTTCGGTAGTACCCATCAGGAAAGGGGTTGTTATCGTTACCGGATGGACCGGGGCTTCGTCATAATCTTCTCCCAATCCGTGGCCGCCCATGTGGAAGGTTCCTTCCGGTATGCGTACGAACTCCATTCCCAGGCTGTTCTTTTCCTGGGCATAGGAAGCTGTAGCCAGCAGGGCAGAAAGGCTATAACATAAGATTGTAGTGTTTTTCATCTTCATTCGTTGTTTTCTGATTTCAAGGAATAAAGATAGATATATTGTTCCAAATACAATACCTAACGATATATCTATATACAAAAAAGGGCAGGTTTAGAACCTGCCCCTACAAGGTTTGCTATATTGTTTCAAACCTGACAATTTGCAAAATAACAAATACTAGTCTACAACTTGTATTTATATAATTGTGCCATTACCTTCTGGTACTCATTCTGCAACTGCATATAATTCTGCATGCTTTGATAAAGCGTAGTCACATCCACAAAGTATTCGATCATACTAATCTGCCCGGTCTGGATCGCCTTATTCAGCAATGCCAGGTTGTTCTGACTTTTCAGGACGGTATTATATTCGTCCATAGAAGTTTTCAACGCCAGCGATTGATTATACAATTGATGTAATTCGCTCTCAACGGCAGAGGTAGTACTTTCCAGTTGCAGGTCGGTATAAAGCGACTGGGCTTTTGCCTGCCGTACATTGTTCCGGTTTGAGAACAACGGGATACTTACACCCACCAGGAAACCATTGAAACGTTCGCCTCCTGTCGCTGTATTCAAACGATAGCCAAGTTCAAAACCCGGCAGTCCTTTCGCTTTATTGACACTCAACTGACGTTGGGCAGCTACCTGCTCACTCTTCAAAGTCAACAGTTGAGGATTGGAAGTGATCGCTTCCGAACGCAGTTCTTCAAACGACAGGACTTCATCCGTCTGCCTGTAAGCCGTATCCGTGAAGTCGATGGCAATTCCGCCGTTCAACGTTGCCAGTTCCTGTAATTTGGCGATACGGGCAGCTTCATTCATACGGGCTTCGGTCTTTGCGTTCAACAACTCCAGGTCTATCTTATTTGTCTCCAGGATATTGGCATCCCCCGACTGCAGACGCATCGCATACAGTTCGGACAGCTGCTGCGCATTGTGCCGGCGCTGATCCAATAACGCTTTCTGCTGGTTCAACAGGACCAGATCCAGGCAAAGCACTTTTGCCTGTAACAGGATCTGCTGGCGGAACTCTGCTCCCTGATTATCGTAACTGGCAGCTTTCGATTTCGCCAGTTTATTCTTCTGCACATACACCGAAGGAAAGTCGAACGACTGGGAAGCGACCAGTTCCCCCTGGATTCCCATCCCCTCCCGGTTGCCATACTGATGAACATACGAAACGGACGGATCAGGCAGGTTATTATCGAGCTTGGCTTCCAGCTTCTTCGATACAGTCAGCTGGCTGTTCGCCTGTAATTCTTTGTTATTGGCTTCAACACTGCGTAAGACCGCATCAATGGAGTTCTGTCCATTAACCGAAAATACGGCAGATACCAATGTCGCTATTATTATGAATTGTTTCATTTTTCCTTATTCATTAAAAGATAAACAATAGGAATGATAAAGCCGTTGAGGAAGGTAGAAGTCAATAAACCACCCAGAATAACGGTTGCCATCGGGCTTTGGATCTCATTACCCGGCAGATCACCGTTCAATGCAAGCGGTATCAAAGCCAGTGCCGAACTCAATGCCGTCATCAGGATCGGGTTCAGACGGTCCAGCGAACCGTGTATCACCGCATCATGTATTGAAAAACCCTCACTGCGCAACTGCGCATAATGGCTTATCAGCAACATACCGTTACGGGTAGCGATACCAAACAACGAGATGAAACCGATAATGGCCGGTATACTGATCTCACCGGAAGTCATCCACAGGATAAACACCCCCCCGATCAGCGCCAGCGGCAAGTTCAAGAGGATCACACCGCTTTCCTTGGCATTCTTGAACTCGTTGTAAAGCAACAGAAAGATTACCAGCAACGACATCAACGAGGTGAGTAGCAAGGTACGGCTGGCCGCCTGCTCACTTTCGAACTGGCCGCCGTATTCGATATGATAGCCTTCGGGTAACCGGATCGAACCGCCTATCTTATTCTGGATATCGTTTACCACACTACGCAAGTCGCGTTCGGACACGTTTGCACTGATAACCAGTTTACGTTGCACATTCTCCCGGTTGATCGTATTCGGGCCGGTCACCGAACGTACTTCCGCTACATAGCTCAACGGTATCTTCTTCCCTCCTGCATCGATCATCAGGTTGCGTATATCTTCCATCGTGGCACGGCTTTCGTCCGAAGTCTTAACGGTCAGGTCGAAAGTCTTACCGTCGTCATATACCTGGCTGACTACCTCGCCACCCAGCATCACATTAATATACTCTTCAAACTCCGGCAACGATATTCCATACTTAGCCATCAGTTCACGTTTGGGTGTGATGGTCAGCTGCGGACGCTCGATCTGCTGCTCTACTTTCAGGTCTACCAGGCCGGGGATACTTTGAATGGAGTTCTTTATATCATTACCGATCGTAAAGAGACGGTTCAAATCCGTACCGAACAGCTTGATGGCAATATTGGCCTCCGTCCCCGAAAGCATAGCATCGATACGGTGAGAGATAGGCTGGCCGATCTCGATATTGGCCCCGCTGATGGTAGACAATTTCTTACGAACATCGTTCATAACAGTCTCCCGGCTACGATCTTTCAATACGAAAGGAGCCTCTATCTCCGATACGTTCACACCCAAAGCATGTTCATCCAGTTCGGCACGTCCGGTCTTACGGGCTACAGTCTGGATCTCGGGAACCTGCATCAGCAGTTGTTCTGCACGGTGTCCCATCTCGTCCGACTCATCCAGGGAGATACCCGGCAAAGAGCTTACGTTGATCGTGAAAGATCCCTCGTTAAAGGGAGGCAGGAAGCTACGCCCCAGCGTAAAGAAGATACCCAGTGCCACTACAAACAAGCCGATAGTACAACCCAGTACCGTTTTCTTGTGCACCAACGCCACTTTCAGTGCACCGCCATACCATTCTTTCAACTTACGGGCTACCCACGCTTCTTTATCTATCTTCTGATCAGTCGCCTTACGGTTCAGAAGATAACTGCATAATACCGGAGTCAGTGTAAGCGCTACGACGGTCGATGCAAAAAGCGCTACGATAAATGCGACACCCAGCGGAACCAACATACGTCCTTCCATCCCATGCAGGAAAAACAACGGGACGAAACTTACGACAATGATCAGCGTAGAGTTCAGGATCGGCATACGGACTTCACGGGAAGCATCATACACGACCTCCAGTATCGAACGCCTGTCGTCGGGCGGCAGCATCCGGTTTTCCCGTATCCGCTTATACACATTCTCCACATCGACAATCGCATCATCCACCAACGAACCGATCGCAATGGCCATACCTCCCAGCGACATCGTATTGATTGTCATTCCCATATAATGAAGCACCAGAATAGAAACCAGCAACGATAACGGCAACGCAACCAAAGAGATCACCGTCGTCCGGATATTCATCAGGAAGAGGAACAACACGATCACAACGAAGATACTACCTTCAAACAGACTGTTCTTTACATTATTAATAGAGCTATCGATAAACCGGCTCTGACGGAAAATATCGGTAGACACATTCACATCCGAAGGCAGACTCTTTCTTAGGTCGGCAACAATACCGTCCAACTTATTCGTCAGGTCGATCGTACTGGTATTGGGTTGCTTGGTGACAGTGATCAGTACGGCATGTTTCCCCCGTTCGGAAGCCGTACCCAGTTTGGGACTTTTACTTCCGACCTTTACGGTTGCCACATCCTCCAACAGAACAGGGAAACCGTCTACTGTTTTTATTACCCCTTTAGCCAGTTCATCCGCTTTGGAAGTTGAAAGAACGCCCCGGATAATGTACTCGTTATCATATTCATAGAGTACACCACCATTTGCGTTACGATTCATATTACGGCAAACGGTCAAAACCTCATTAAGCCCCACTCCGTAATGTTTCATGCGGGCAGGATCGAGCAATATCTGATATTCTTTAATATCGCCACCGATCACGGCAACCTGTGCCACACCGCCGGTCGACAGCAGGCGCGGACGGATCGTCCAGTCGGCAATCGTACGCAGATCCATCTGGGTGGTGGCGGTTTCCGTAGGGGCAGTTCGCGAACCGCCCGTACTGACGGAGGCATTTCCATTATCCTTAGTCGTCAAGCCGATGATCATCATTTCACCCAGGATAGAAGACTGCGGGCCCAGCGTCGGTTTACCTACATTCTCAGGAAGGCTCTCACCCACTACGGCCAGTTTCTCGGATACGATCTGACGGGCCCGATAGATATCCGTTCCCCAATCGAATTCCACCCATACGACAGAAAAACCGGTAGTGGAAGAAGAACGTACACGGCGTACGTCCATAGCACCATTCACCGCCGTCTCCACAGGAAAAGTAACCAAGCGTTCCACCTCCTCAGGTGCCATACCATTAGCTTCCGTCATGATAACTACGGTAGGAGCATTCAGATCAGGAAACACATCTACATCCGTGTGAAAGGCCGTATAGGTTCCCGCTATCATCAATAGCAAAGCACAGATCAGGACTACCAGCCTGTTATGCAGCGAGTAATATATAATTTTATTCAACATATAGTGCTCCTCCCATTAATGATTATGAGTATGAGCAGGAATAGCATTGGAAGCAGATGCCAGTTTGATCTGATAAGCACCCTGTGTAACTACCGTTTCACCAGGCTTCAACCCGGATAATATCTGTACTTCCGAACCATTGTTGGCCCCCGGTTTCACTTCCCGTTTCTGATATCCTTCTTCATCCAGGCGGATAAACACGGAGTAAATGCCCTGTTCTTCTATCAGGGCGGAAACAGGAACACTCAATACATCCTCAATCGGAGAAGTCAGCAGATAAACTTCCACAAACGAACCGGGTATTACCGCTCCCTTGTTATCAAACTCGAAAGTGACAGGAATATAGAATGAATTGCTATCCGAAGCCTTTCCATAAGAAAGTATACGTCCGTGAAGATCGGATAGCTTATAGACTATCTCATCATAAGGCGTACGGAAGTTGGCAGACTGAACGGCCGGAAGATATTTATAGTACTTTTCCGAAACTTCTGCACGAAGTACCAGGCGGCTGTTCTGCGATATAGTAGCCAACGGTTGCCCTACCGCCACATAATCACCTTCTTTCACCTGCAAATTCTTCAGGTAACCGTTCATCGGAGAAACTACCGATACGCCATTGGCCGTTTGTTTGCCGGCAATCGCTTCATAGGCGACCTTCGCATTCTCATAGTTCAAACGGGCCTGTTCGAAGTCTTTAGCGGAAACGATCTTATCGCCCACCAATTGTTCCATACGCTCATATTCTTTCTTGGCATTCTCGTATGCATACTTGGCACGGGCCGCCACGTTCCCATCCGAAAGCGTACTGGACGCCAGGCTCAGGATAGCCTGACCTTTACGTACTGCCGCACCGTCTACAAATGACAGGCTACCGAAAGTAACTATACCGGGTACTGTTGCAACCACAGTCGTCTCATCACCTTGTGCTGCCAATACACTTCCACTGGTCTTTATTACATCCGTGAAAGGAGCCGGTTCCACTACCTTTGTTTGTAAACCGACAGCCTTAGCCAATTCTTCTTTGAAAATGATCTCATTGGCATGTGCTCCTGAGGCAGCTTCCTTGCCATGATCGTGTCCTTCATGATCGTGTCCCTCGTGTTCGTGATCGTGTCCTTCTTCATGTTCATGTGCTTCATGATCATGTTCGTCCTGCTTGGTAGCTCCACCGCTACAGCCTATTAATAGGTAGGCACATAAGACCCACAATAAATATATCTTTCTCATTGTATTATAATGTGTTATTAATGCAAATAGACAATAGTCCGGCGTTTAGATAGAAACACCGGAAAGCGAATAAGGTTCGCTCTAACCGATAACAATTATAACACAGAAGGGGCTCGCAGTCCACTTGCACACGTTATCCATGTATCATGCAGGGACTCAATATAAAAGGCTCGGCCACGATCAAAAAGTTGTCCGCAGAAGGCCGGTTCGGGAGGGTTAATATAATCAAATAAAACTTGCAAAGGGAAAAGTAAGTGACTGACATCGAGATCACTCGCATGAGAAAGAAGTGAAGTAAAGAGTGCCTGGTTATGCCCGTTGCATCCGCAGTCGTGCGAAGAAGTACTCTTGTGGCTATGGGTATCGGTTGTCAGCGATTTAAAGCAAGGCAACCCGTTACTATGGTGATGATGAGGCACCGCCACAGAAAGCAGCATGACAATACTTGCCACCAACATAACATAACGGATTATCTTTTCTTTCACTTTCATAATTCTGCTACAAAAATAGGAAGTTTATTTTGCAACACAATTGCAAACGCGAGAAATATAATAAAAAAAACCGGCCGAGAGGCAAACTCTCAGCCGGGCTGCTGGTCATGGTATTAGCATTAGTGGTCTACTCATTCTGATTATACAAGCAAATGTTTGGTTAGGTCAAATAATTTATAAACAAAAATTCTAAGACTAAAATAAAATAAAGTTCATCCATTCTAATGCTTTCTCTCTTTCATTGAGATATGCGAATTTACTACACAAAAACGGGACTTTTATTTCGCATATAAGGTATTTTGGCCTGTAGCTATTTCTTATTCGTATATACACGATATCTATCTGACGGATATTCGAAACACAGGCATTGCCCCAAACAGGTTTGTTGCGTTTTCCGAAACAAAACATCTTGTATATTGTTTATTTAATGAACATATATATTTTTAAAAGGGAGAATTGCTAATGAATGCAGATGTATTAAATACAAACCTGATCGAGGTGATGAAAAATAAAATACCCGACGGAGTAAACCTCGCGAATACTCTTATGGATATTCTATATATAGGAAAAGAAGCTGTGTACCGCAGGTTACGCGGTGAAGTTCCTTTCACACTCAACGAAGCTTCCATCATTTCAAAGAAACTGGGGGTTTCTCTGGTCCAGATCGTGGGGATAAGTTATACTAATAACGCAATGTTCGACCTGAATCTTTTACATTATTCAGATCCTATCAAAACGTATTATACTCTTCTTAACCACTATCTGAAAGTGTTTGAGTCGCTACACGACGATCCGACTTCGGAGTTGAGTACTGCGTCAAACATGATACCACAGACTTTTTATCTGAAATATGAGAACTTGTCAAAGTTCCGCCTATTCAAATGGATGTATCAGAATGAGAAAGTAAATTGCGTAAAATACTTTTCAGAGCTAAGTATCTCTGATGAGTTGAAACAGGCACAAAAGGATTTTGT
Organism: Parabacteroides leei; assembly: GCF_023369805.1. Classification (NCBI taxonomy): domain Bacteria; kingdom Pseudomonadati; phylum Bacteroidota; class Bacteroidia; order Bacteroidales; family Tannerellaceae; genus Parabacteroides; species Parabacteroides leei. The sequence goes on along the minus strand of NZ_JAMBQG010000006.1, from coordinate 54,916 downwards.
GAATGCTACCTTATATATACAAACAACAAACTATATATGGGACAGCATGATGTTTTTCTATCTGGTAAACGATATTAAATATTTTGCAAGTATCCATCTTATTACTGATGAGGAAGTAATCAAACTACAGGAGGAACTCCTACAGTTACTGGACGACTTGGAGAATATCGCATCCAAAGGGAAATTCGAAACCGGGAAAGATGTACATATTTATATATCCAACATCAACTTCGAAGCGACTTACAGCTATGTAGAGACTTCCAGTCTGCAACTAAGCCTGATCCGGATATTCTCTATCAACTCGATCACTTCGAGTGACAAAGACATGTGCAAAAGCATGAAAGAATGGATCCAGTCGCTAAGGAAATTCTCGACAATGATATCCGAAAGCGGTGAGATGCAACGAATACAGTTCTTCAAGAAACAACGGGAGATCGTAGAGAAGATGTGACTTAAGACATGAGTTTTTATGTTACTATAAGTAAGAAAGGACGGAAACCCTGATAACAGGATAACCGTCCTTCTTTATTATAATACTTTCTTACTTCGTATTATTTATCGAGCTTTTCGCAGATCAGCTCGGCAGCTTTCTTGCCGCTCATCAGCATACCGCCAAAGATAGGGCCCATACGGAAACTGCCGCTTACCCCGTTGGCTGCCATACCGGAAACGAATAATCCCGGATAGATTTCCTTTGTATTCTCTACTGTGGTCTGTTCGCCCAGCTCCACGTTCAGTGAACGTTCACCGATCACACCGCCTGTCGGGGTATTCAAACGGATATCGTTCTTACGGGCAACTGTGCGTGCCACTTCGCAGTCGTGTCCTGTACCTTCCAGTACGGCTTTCGCCATAATAGTCAGCGGGTCTACATGCATACCCTCACGGATAACAGGGGCCCAGTTTACAACAACACCGGCTACGGCGTCGTTATGGAACACTACATCTTCCACCGAATAGCAATTGAAGATAGTAGCCCCCGCTTTGGTTGCCTGATAGATCAGGGCGGAAGTTGTATGAACCGAGTCCATAATATAAGTACCGTTACCGGCATCGTGATAAGTAACGCCCAGTTCCTTCACGATCGGCATGGCTTCTTCCTGCACAACAATATCATTAAACATCATGGCACCGCCCCACATACCTCCGCCGGGAGCCAGTTTACGGTCGAAAAGTGCCACTTTCTTACCGGCTTTAGCCAGATAATAAGCTGCTACGATACCGGAAGGACCACCACCTACGATAGCCACGTCAATTGATAAGTTGCTCTTCAGTTTTGCAAAATAAGAGTCAATAATCCCTGTTGAAACGATTTGTTCCATTACAATAATAATTAGTGTTTAAACATCGGAGAGCACATAGAGGTTAAGCTCTCCTTTATTTAGCAATTCTACCGATTCTCCCTTCACGGCATTACCCGGGCAGGTTCTATGGGTATAATCTCAGCCTGTATATTAAGGCACCCCTATGATAAGTCAGGGACAAAGATAGTAAATTATCCGAAATGTGGCGGCCGCTTTTCCATTTTCCGTTCAACAAAGCTTTTCATGAACTCTACGGTTTCGTCTACACCCAGTACGGATACGTCGATAGAGAAATTATAGGAAGAGGCTACGCCCCACTCTTTATTGGTATAATAATTATAGTAGGCGGCACGCGATTTATCCGTTTTCGCCATCAATTCTTTTGCCTGTTCCACAGTTACGGGCTGGTACTCGAGAATACGCTGGATGCGGTTTTCCATATTATTATGGATGAAGAAACTCAGGCAATCCGGATCGTCCCGCAAGATATAATCGGCACAACGCCCTACCAGTATGCATGATTGCTCGGCAGCCAGTTTACGGATAGCATCACTCTGAAACTTAAACAGCCCGTCGTTGGACAGGATATCGTTGTAAGGCGTAAACATCCCCATGTATGAATACCCCATCGTAAAAGCATAAGACAATCCGCTCGAAGCGCGCTCGTCCGCCTTTTCGAAAAACTCTTCACTCAAACCACTCTCCTTAGCAGCCACAGCCATCAGTTCCTTATCATAATAGGCGATACCCAATGCCTTAGCCAACTTCTGTCCTACCTCGCGACCACCGCTGCCAAATTGACGGCCAATAGTCAATATGATCTTGTTATCCATAAATTATTCAGTATTTTCTTTTAAGAGTCGCTCCCTCCCTACACATAGATGCCATCTCTATCGATATTCCGTTTCAGTAAAGCATTCATATTATCACGCAAACGGATTATATCTATTTTGCACTTTAGTAATTCTTCCAGTTCGTACTTAATATTAAGGAGGATAAAACCATCCGGTTCCTTCATCTCCACACAAACATCCAAATCACTATCTTCCTTCTGTTCGTTACGAGACACGGAACCGAATATACCCAGCCGGATAATCCCGTACCGATCTGCCATTTGCTGTTTATACAAACGGAGCAATTCCAAATATTCAGCCTTTGTTTTCATTCTAAAATTCTTTCGTAACAAGACAAAGATAGGATTTCTTATTTTCATTTACAAGCAGATAATCCACTTAATTCTGTTTCTTAAACTGCTTGAATTGATTAACCAGTACAATTGCCGTAACTATTGTGGCGATCGTATCGGCCACGGGCATACTGATCCAGACCCCCAGGGTTCCGAAGAAACGGGGAAGGATAATCAGGCAGGGGATCAGGAATAACATCTGCCGGGTAAGCGACAGGAAGATGGCTTTTTTCGACATGCCGATCGAAAGGAAGAAGTTTGTCGCCACCATCTGGAAACCGACGATCGGAAAAACAGCAAACACGATATGCAGGCCAAACACAGCAGCTTTCACCAACTCGTCATCCGTAGTAAACATATTGACGATCAGTGTAGGGAACAACTGGCACAACAGGAAACCGGCCGTAGCCACCCCGATAGCCCACTTCATCGTCAGCTTCGTCACCTCCGTCACACGAGGATACAAGCGGGCACCGAAATTATATCCGGCAATCGGCTGCATTCCCTGATTGAAGCCCATAATGATCATCACGAACAGGAAGATAATACGGTTTACGATACCATAAGCACCGATCGCCATATCACCGCCATACTCCTTCAGTCCGCGGTTGATAAGGATTACGATCAGACAGGAACAGAGATTCATCAGGAAAGGGGACATACCGATATAGAGTATACCCTTGACAATCTCCTTCCTTAATCTATAAATGCCTTTCTTAAAATGAAGCAGCTGCGTGGGACGCGAAAAATGGATAAACTGCCCTGTCAGCGAAATAACCTGCGATATGACCGTTGCCCAGGCCGATCCCTTGATTCCCCAGTCGAAGCCGAAGATAAAGATCGGATTCAATACACAGTTGATCACGACCGAGGCCAGCGTGGCATACATGGCCAGTTTCGGGAAACCGGATGAACGCAACACGGCATTAAGCCCCAGATACATATGAGTGATTACGTTACCATAGAGAATGATCTCCATATAGTCGCGGGCATACGCTATCGTGTTCTCGCTTGCCCCGAAGAAGTAGAGGATCGGGTCGAGCATAAACAAAAAAGCAAAGGTAAAGGCAAGCCCCAGCAGCACATTCAATACAAGCACATTACCCAGCACCTTATTCGCACCGTCGTAATCCTTCTGTCCCAGTTTCACCGACACCAGCGTGGAAGCCCCCACACCTACCAGCGAACCGAAAGCAGCCGCCAGGTTCATCAGCGGGAAGGTCAGGGCAAGACCGGAGATAGCCAGCGGGCCAACCCCATGACCAATGAAAATACTGTCTGCCATGTTATAAAGCGAAGAGGCTGTCATGGCGATAATTGCCGGAATAGCATACTGCGTAAGCAGTTTTCCAATACGTTCGGTACCCAGTACCAAGGGAGAGTTTTGTTTTGTCATAAAAACCAATTGATGTGCAAAGGTACGGATATTTCCGATTAATTTTTACCTTTGCTTTACTATAATAGTTTAAAAGATGGCAGAAAACTTGATCGTAAGCAATGGAAATAAAGAGCAGCAATACCAGACGCTGCTCCCGCAGATAGAGTCGTTACTGGCCGGCGAAACGGATGTTATTGCCAACATGGCCAATATCGCGGCAGCCCTGAAACAGACATTCGGTTTCTTCTGGGTGGGTTTTTACAGGGTAAAAGAAGATATATTGGTACTCTCACCTTTCCAGGGGCCACTGGCCTGCACACGTATCCGCATCGGAAAAGGCGTTTGCGGTACGGCATGGAAAGAGGCACGTACACTGGTTGTACCGGATGTAGAGCTGTTTCCCGGTCATATCGCCTGCAACTCCGCCTCCAAGTCGGAGATCGTGGTGCCTATTATCCATGATGGCAAAGCGGTCGGCGTACTCGACATCGACAGCGATACGTTGAACAGTTTCGATGAAACGGATGCCTTCTATCTGGAAGCTATATGCCAAAGACTTGCGGCTACCTATCCGGCTAACACAAAATAAGGGAGAAACTAATGCATTCCTCCCTACTTAACAGTTAGTTTATGCCTACTCAACGACAACCTCTTTCCCTTCCGTATTCGCCCGGATCAGATTATCATACATCGCTTCACAATAGACCGGCGGCAGATAGAACCGTCCCGGATAGACGGCACAAAGGTTGATCTTTACCGTCACCTGGCGACCGGAAGGCAGCTGATCGATATAACTATACACCTTGTCATCGCGGATATCCTGATAGTTGATACCGGCTGTCTTGCTGTCGGCTGCCCCTTCACCCAGGAAGCGGGTATTGAGGATTTCCCAGCCGGCTGGGAAGATCTCCGTCAACACCAGGTTGTTGTAACCACGTGCAGACGGGTTCTTTACGGTGACTACGCAGGCGAAGTTCGTTCCCTGCGGCAGCTTGGTGATATCTACCGCACGCCCCTCCTGATCGGTATAGCTGACTGCCATCGACAGGCCGTTGGCATAGGCTTCCTCCTTGCCTTGTGCCGGAACGCCTTCGGTGATGACACGGGCGAACAAGGTAGACTTGCCCGTATTCTTCAATTCTACGGAAGCAGAAGCTGCGGCCTTATCGAGCAAGACTTCCGTCCAGATATTTTTGGAAGTGCTTACCTTCTCGGTCGTTCCGCCACAGGCATAGGTAAAGTCCATCGTGCCGGACACCTTATATTTACTCATGTATTCGGAAATAGAAACAAGGGCAAAGGCCGTCGACTGTGTACTCAGCCAGTCGTCCGACGAAAGCACTTTCGAGATATCGCGGGTCAGTATGGCAGCCTCTTTGCCATCGCCCAATAAGGTCAGCGTCATCAGCCGGATGGCTTGATCGCGCAAGTCGCTACCGAAAGTCAGGTCGTAACCGGAATAATCCGTTTTCACTTCCGTTGTTTTCTCTATCAAACCTTTCGCCACATCGGTACGGCCCACCAACGCATAGGCGGAAGCCAATAGCCAACGACTCATCGGAGCCAGCGATTTGTTTTCCTTCAGACGGTTCATCGCCCCTACTTCGGGCACCTGCCCCAAGGCCAATACATATAAACGATAAGCCTGTGTCATTTCTTCCGAACGGGAATAGTAAGAGCTTACCGGCTTCCAGTCGCGGGCAACACGGCGCAGGTTATTCAAAACATTACGCTTCATCCCGTCGGGAACCAGGTATCCTTTCGCTTCGGCCGACAACAGGAAGTGGGTGGCATAGACTGTCCCCCATCCGTTGCTGCTCGTACCACCGGGCCAGTAAGAGAATGCTCCATCTACGGTCTGGTAAGAACGCAGGCGGCGGATCACCTCTTTCACCGCATTTTCGGTCGTATTCTGTTGCTGCTTCGTCAAGGAGGCAAACTCACCTACATAGAGTTGCGGGAAGCCCTTCGATGTGATCTGCTCCACGCACCCGTGCGGATACCCGATCAGGTATGACAGGCGGGAAGAAAGATTCAACGGCGGCACATCCGACATTTCCAGCGACAAGGAGTTGGTACCCCCCATGCCGGGGAGCTTAACGGTTTCTTTCCAGGACTTACCGGCTTCGAGGGTAACAGGCAGTACCTTCACCTGCGGACGGCTGACGGAACGTATCTCGATATCGGTCGTGTAGACAGACTTGTCGCCCTTGCCCGATGCCGTAACAGTCACCCGACCGGCCCCCGGCCTGTCTTTTACCCGAATGCGGAACGAAGCCTGTTTGTCACCTATCTCAGTGAAGTTAAGCTGCCGGGTTGCCGAACCCAGTATCTCCATATTACCGGAACAACTGATTGACACAGTAACGTCACCTACCCCGTTTTCAGTAGCAAAGACGGTGGCCGGTACGACCATCTCCTCTCCTACACCGATCACGCGCGGCAAAGTACCCAATAGCATGACCGGCTTACGTACGAATACGCTCTTGTCGGCATGCCCGTAAGCCTCACCGTTTCCGGCTACGACCATTACTTTGACACGACCGTTATAATTCGGCATCGTATAGATATGACGCTGCTGCTTCCCCTTCCGCAACAGGAACGGGCCTTCGAACCGCACCACCGGTTTGAAACGGTTGACGATGGCTTTCGGCCCTTTGTTCAGGGCATCGTCGCCACCTATACTGAACAGTTGCTCGATACGTCCGCCGTAAGCACCGACCACATAGTTATACATATCCCAGGTACTTACGCCCAATGCTTCACGGGCATTAAAGGCTTTCCAGGGTTCGGGTGTACGGAAGCGGGTAAGGTCGAGCAGACCTTCATCGACGATAGCCAGCGTATAAGCCATTTCGCGACCGTCCTTTTCCGAGACGACCACTTCGTATTTGGCTTCCGGCTTGATCTCGTCGGGCACACTGATCTGCGGATACAGATGGCTTTCGGGAGAAGTCACCGTGAAAGGTACGACGCCGTACATACGGATCGGCAGGTCGTTCTGCGTAAGCCCGTGAGGTTGCAACAACGTGACGTAGACGTATGCATTCGGCTGCATCTCTTTGGTTACATCCAGCTTGATCGTTGTCTGCCGGTCGTCGCAGGTATGTTCGGTAACGGATAGAACCTTCGTCCCATTCTCGATACTGACAACGGCACGGCTTCCTTTGGCGGACGGGATGGTGATAACCAGTTTCTCGCCCGGCTGATAGTTATCCTTATCTGTTTTGAAGCTCAACATATTGGCCGACTCGCTACCATCGGCGTTGCGGCGTCCTTCGTTATACGGCCAGTCGAAATAGCTCATTACTCCGGTGGAGTGTTTGCTTTCCTTATCCTTCACGGAGATAAAATAGGTACCCCATTCCTCGTTGCTGAACGAGAGCCGGAAGGTGCCCCGGCCGTTCTCGCCGGTACGGACGGTAAATTGCTTGACCGGCTTATTATAAGAATCGGATACGTAGTTAGCCAGGCTGCTGTTGTCCGAACTCCACCACCAGTACCAATATACCTTATATACCTGCACATCCAGTTCCGTGTTTGCCTGCGGATTTCCCAGATAGTCGGCCGAAGCGACTTCGTACGTATAATTGCTTCCGGTATTCAACTGTTCACGTGTCTGCTGCGGCGACTTGATACCGGCATAGCGTTTGTAAGGAGAATAAAGCATCCTGTTCGCATCGATACTGAAATCGCCCGACTCTTCATAGACACGGGTCACGAAGTTAGCCATCAACATGCCCGGAGCGGTCGTACCGATCTCGAACCTGGCCTGTACGGTAGCATCCCCCTTGTCGTCGGTCGTACCGGAGATCAGTTTACTTTCTTCACTGTTAAAGACCTTCGACGGATCGTCGAAATAGAAATCCTTATAGCCCTTAAAGGTGGTCGGGGTCGAGATAAAGGTTCCCTGGATATCGTATTTAAGGTTCCTTGCCGTTGCTCCCTGCAACCATTCCACATGCAGTCGTCCGTTCAGAGGTTCGCCCCGCAATATCGTAGGGGCGGTTCGCGAACCGCCCTTACCGATGGACAGGTCTATCTTCAAACGGTTCGGTTTGATCGATTCCACACGCAGACGTTTGGTGAAACTTACACCGCCTACGTTTACATTCACATTCCAGGCTCCGGTCGGTGCATCCGGTTCGGTCGGCATGGCGAAAGAATAAACGCCCAGTTCGCCGCGTGTCTGTGTCTTACGCAGGTAAAGCTGTCCCAACGGATTATAGAGTTCCATCACTACCGGATGGTTGGCGGGGAGTTTCTTTGCCCGGTCGTTCAGCATAAAGCTAAGGAAAAGCGTATCGCCCGGACGCCATACGCCCCGGTCACCGTAGATAAAGCCTTTGATCCCTTTCTGTACCACTTCACCGGATACGTCGAACGAACTTAACGACAATGCCGAACCTCCATCCACACGCAGGTAGGAACGTTGGTAACCCTGCGAGGCTATAATATAGAAAGGTTTACCGGAAGCGATCTTCAGTTTCACTTCTCCTTTGTTGTCGGTCGTACCGGAAGCCAGAACCTGGTTCTGGTAATTATAGATGGAGACATTGACACCGTTTTCGGGAAACGTACTGAGCAGGTTATGTACCAATACCGTCATTTCGTTGTCTTCGCCGGCCATTGCCATCAGTCCCAGGTTGGTGGCCAATACGTTCTTGCCCTCTACCTTATTATAATAGTAGCTGTTCGAACAAGGATCATTCCGTTCGCTGTAGTTGTAATCGTTCCAGTTGAAATCGCCGTTATAATAATAGTAACCGCCATCATCAAAGCGGGAGCTTTCTTCCTTGAACTTGATCTCGTCTTCAGCCAGAAGTTGTTCGCGCGATACTTTTACCGAGTCGTCACAAGGATAGGCCGACAGGTCTTTATTGAAAGAAAGCTCTACCCGGTAGATGGCTCCGGGCTCCGGCTCCATGAGTTTCTTGAGGTCGACGGCATAGGTGTTCCACTGCGAAAGGTCGCTGCCGTCTTCATCCAGGAAGATCGTCTTACGGGCAACCAGACGGCCTACGCGCATCAGGTCGGAAGTCCCGTCCAGGTTGTTCACCTGCAGGAACTGGCCGATATTCTGTTCCAGTATCTTTATCACGCGAACCACCACTCCCCGAAGATAAACGGCCCGGAAAGGTACCAGCAGTTCGGTGGATTGCGGGATGACTACTCCCTGTCCGATAAACTTAACGTCGGGCAAAGAGGTGTTGATCTCGATCTGGCGGGTAACGTCTTCTTTCAGTGTCAGCCCGTTCTTGCTACGGATCTGGCGGGTCAGGTGTACATTCATAACGCCCTTACGCCGGCTGTCGGGATAGAGGCGGAGGCGGTTGCCCTCCACGTTGACCGTCTCGGATGTATTTCCTGCGATGAAAGCCAGTCCCTGCATGTCCTGCGAAACGTCCAGGTCTTTGGTGAACGTCACTTCCACATAACGTTCAGGTTCTGTCACATAGGCCACGTCATATACGTCGAAATCGTTCACATCCGGAATAGGGACGGTAAGCAGTTTGTCTTCCGCCACCCCCGATTTATTGGGAGCCACCGAAAGGGTGAATGTCCGCGTGCCGTCACTGCCGGCTTGTACATTCTGCAAGGTCACCTGATGTTTCTTACCGTCGGGACTGTGCTGCCATACCGCATCCGCTTTCTCCGAGTAGCGCACGAGTGGCTCGACCGTCTCCGGTGTTTCCTTATCCGGAGTAAATAGGGTACAGACTATATCATAACCGTTCTCATTTTTTGCATTGATATCCATCGACTCCAGGTTTGCACGAAGTGCCAGCGGGAAGGTGGAAAATTCAAAGGCGAACTCCTTCTCTTTACCAGTCACGTCGAACCATTCGGAAAGGTTGGCAGTCAGCTTATAGGTTGTATTCCGTTCAAATGCTTTGGTCGGTTTGAATACGATAGTCCGGTTATTCTCAAAAGAAAACTCACCGGCCACCTCGGGCTTTATACGGACAAGCTTACTCAACCCGTCACTATTCAGTTTATCCTGTGCGATATCCTGGTTAAAGATCAGATAGACCGGCGTATACCGGGATATCTTGCCGGAAGTAAATGCTTCCACATGCGGATTAAAAGGCAGCTCCTCCGCCTCTCCCCCGGCACTTTTTGTATTACAACTACTAAACAAGCATAGCAAATAGCATAAACACACCCAATAAAGATACCTTGCCATATTTTATTCAATTAACGGTTACTACTTATTCTTAGCCAATCAGACAATTCACGAATGTACATATTTATTTTTTAAAAGGAATGAGTTATTTGCAAAAAAGGACTACATTTGTAATAACTAAAACAAAATATATGGGAAGAAAAAGAAACAATATTGACCGATCACTGAATGATATTGCTAAAGGTAGAGTATATACGGCAAAAGATATTGATGACTTAATGGATCATCTCGCAAAAAGCACTAACGATCTAGCACTAATCAAGCGAATCAAAGAAGCAGAAAAAGAAATCAGTAACGGGAAAACAACAAAAGTGAAAGACATCAACAATATATGGGAAAGTATCATCCCTTAGGTCATTATGACGATAAATAAAACCCGGATACTATATCCTATCCTATTTTTCTTATCCCTATGGGGCATCATGTTCCTCCTGGTTCCCCGTGTTTTATTTCCCGTTCCCTATTCTACTTTACTTTATTCTTCGGAAGGCAACCTGTTGGGAGCACGTATTGCGCCGGACGGGCAATGGCGGTTTCCGGCTACGGACTCGCTGCCGGAGAAATTCGTCACCTGCCTGACCACCTATGAAGACCGGCATTTCTTCTATCATCCCGGGATCGATGTGACAGCTATCTTGCGTGCCGCCTACCTGAATGCCCGGCATCACCGTGTCGTCAGCGGAGGAAGTACACTGACGATGCAACTGGCACGTATCGCCAGAGGAAACAAAGACCGTACCGTTTATGAGAAAAGTATCGAAATGTGCTGGGCCCTCTTCCTCGAAACGACCCACAGCAAAAAAGAAATACTGGGCCTATACGCCTCCCATGCCCCGTTCGGCGGCAATGTAGTCGGCCTCGAAACAGCCGCCTGGCGTTATTTCGGACGTAGTGCCTCCGACCTGTCCTGGGCGGAAAGCGCCACACTCGCCGTCCTGCCCAACTCGCCCGCGCTGATACATCCGGGGCGAAACCGCAGACAACTGAAAGCGAAACGCGACAACCTCCTGTCCACTCTAAAAGAAAGAGGTATCATCACGGGCACCGAATACGAACTGTCCTGCATGGAACCCCTGCCGGAAGCCCCTGTCCCCCTGCCCGACGAAGCCCCTCACCTGTTGGAACGGCTTGCCGCCCTTACCCCCGGAACACGTATCACGACTTCGGTACATTACTCCCTGCAAAAACAGACACAGGAACTGGTCAACCGTTACGCCCTTGAATATAGTTCCAACCATATCCATAACCTCGCTGCCATCATCGCCGATGTCGAAACCGGCGAAGTGCTGGCCTATGCCGGCAACGCCAGCTTCAAAGCCGACGAGAAACGGGGAAACCAGGTAGATGTCATCACCTCTCCCCGCAGCACGGGAAGTATACTGAAACCCTTCCTCTATGCCGGAATGTTGCATGATGGGCAGATATTGCCTTCCACCCTTGTTTCCGATGTTCCGTTAAATATCAATGGCTTTATGCCGCAAAACTATAATAAGACATTCAACGGGGCCGTCCCCGCCCACCGCGCTATCGAACGTTCGCTGAATGTTCCCCTCGTCCGCATGTTATCGCAATACAACACCGGACGTTTCATGACACTGCTGAAAGCATTGGGAATGACCACCCTCCGCTTTTCGGAAGAACACTACGGGGCCTCCCTGATCCTCGGAGGAGCCGAAGGAACCTTATGGGACCTCACGGGAATGTACGCATCCCTTTCCCGGGTGCTCACGCATTACCGCCTTTACAACGGGCGATATAATCCGGAGGATATCCACCCATTAACTGCCCTGCCACGTACGGGCGGTTCGGGTACGGGCGGTTCGGGTACGGGCGGTTCGGGTACGGGCGGTTCGGGTAAGGGCGGTTCGCGAACCGCCCCTACGGGGGCAATCCAATCGATCGCAGACCCGCGTCTTACCGACAAACCCCTTCTTTCAGCCGCTTCCATCTGGTTCACCTACGAAGCGATGTCCGCCTTGGGCCGTCCGGAAGAGGAAGCCGACTGGCAACAATTCGAATCGATGAAACAGATTGCCTGGAAAACAGGGACCAGCTACGGAGGACGTGATGCCTGGGCCATCGGTACGACTCCCCGTTATGTGGTCGGGGTATGGGTAGGAAACGCATCGGGCGAAGGCCGCCCGGGACTGACCGGTGTAGGCAATGCCGCCCCTGTCTTGTTCGACCTGTTCTCCTTGCTTCCCGGCGGTAGCTGGTTCGACAAGCCGTACGATGAACTGGAAGAGGTAGCCATCTGCCGCAGCAGCGGCCATAAAGCATCACAGATATGCGACCGGGCGGATACCCTGTATATCCCCCGTTCCGGTATTAACACCCCGGTATGCCCTTACCATAAACTGATACATCTCTCGGCCAACGGACGTTTCCGCGTAAACAGCTCCTGCTATCCGGTCGACCGGATGATCGCCCGTCCCTGGTTCGTTCTCCCTCCGTCCCAGGAATATTATTACCGTAATTACCATATCGACTATGTTCCCCTCCCGCCCATCCAACCGGGATGCGAACAAACAAAAAGTTCCGGGCAAATCGAACTGATCTACCCGGAACATAATGCCGTCTTATACCTGCCGAAAGGCTTCTCCGGCAAACGTGAAAAGTTTATCTTCAAAGCCGCCCACGCCCGCGAAGAGGCAACCATCTACTGGCATCTCGACGACACCTACCTCGGCGAAACCACCGGACCTGACCACCAGATCGCCTGCCGGGTCCCGTCCGGCAAACATGTACTTACGCTGATCGATGGTTGGGGCAACCAGCGCAAGATACTGTTTACATGCACGATGTAATTCCCAACGAAGTACCAATAGCCGTCAGAATCGTGATAATGGTTTGAATGACGATTTTCCAAACCTCCTTGTTCTTGCTCATAAACTCAGTTTTTAAGGGTTAGTAATTATTTAATTTTCAATCCTATTCGATGACCGGACGATCATCTTCTTCTTCATCTTTCTTCGCATCGCCCTCGTAAGGCATCAATTCCATAAAATTAACCTTCTTACGAAGTTCCGCATTACTCCACGTTTTCGTGTTTCTTACAATCAGGCGAACGCCTTTGACCTGTGCGGCCGTCCAGTTCTCACGTGTGTCGGCCCCTTCCGACGACATGGAGAGCGAGAACAGCCCGAGGTCGCCGAAGCGCACGTTCCTCCCGTCCAACACCATCTCTTTCAAGCAATCCAACATATCCGTCAACACACCACGGATGACCCCACGCGAATAGGGACTGTTGTGCTCGCTCATGTGGGTAATGAAGTCTTCAAACTCAACCGTACGGTCTGGTGCGGTGCGCCCGTACCATTTGGTTTGTTCTACATAATTGCCTTCCGCGTTTTTAGCGCGGGTCTTCATGCTGACTTTTCTGAATTTTAAAACACCTGTTGCCATAATGCTATTGTTTTTAAAGGGTTAGTGAACTTTATCTACTGCAAATGTACCACCCTTTTCGCCTCTTGCCTAAAAAGAGACAGGGCTAAGGTGTGAAAATCTGTTAACCCATGTTTCCCGGACAAGAAAACTATATTTCGCGGGAAAAAAAACTGTATTTCACTATCTCCCCGCGATGCGCCACACCCCCGGATAGCGTTACGTTACAATTGTTACAATTAAAAATCCGCACCTACAAACAAGAGGAAATATTATTATATATATAATAATATTTTATATAAACAAATTCACAAAAACGTCACAAAAATAATTGTAACAATTGTAACGTAACGCTTTTTTTCATACATTTACCCGGAAACTCAAATCATGATAATTATGGGATCTCAAGTTACCGAACAAACACTATTTGAAAAGCTAGACCAAGTAGCCAGCTCTTTCACAAAAACGGAGAAAGCCCAAACCATAGATGCAATGGATCTGGTTAACAATGTACTAGGAAGCACAAAGGAAGAGGAACATACCTCCTACCTTGAAAAACGTGTGCAAGAGCTGGGAGTACAAAACGAACGTCAAAAAGAAGAAATTTACAGACAAGCGAAACAAATCAATAAACTGGAACAAGCCGTATTGGTGTTTGTGGAGGCAATCAAAAACTTGCGGGCAAATGCAGCTGAAAAAGAGAAAGAAATGACAAAGTTGCAAGAAGAAGTAAAAAATTTACGCAACGATTTCGATACCTGGAAACAGACCGAACGACATTCGCTGGCGGATTGCCTGCCGATATTGGCACGATATCCCGCAACGCAAAATAAGGAAGTCAATAACGTGAAGAATTTCCTTTTTACGCTTTATGAGTACCTGACGCCCGAAGAGCGTGAACAGTTGTCTGCCTTAGGGAGGAAAGAGACAGAAAGCGCGGTACAATTCAACGCTCCCGCGTATGAGGTGAAAGACAACGAAAGGGTCATCATCCACAAATAATCCATCGATATGAAAGAAGATACGCACAAAGGAATTCCCGGCATGTCGTTCAACGCACCGGTGACATTCAATGCCCCGATGTTTGACATACACGACAATACGAACGTGTATATCAATCCGGTTGACAAAGCTGTTGACAGCAGACACCCCGCAGCGGACAATTCCCCAAAGGACAATCCGGCAAAGCCTGATTGTCAATTAAACACGCCCCAGGCACAGGCAGTTCTCTCCCGGTTGACAGACGCGGGGATCCTTGACGAAAGTTTTCAGCCTCTGAATCTGTCCAATACCGAAAAGGGCGTGTTGGCGGGTTTGCTTGCCACGAAGCTGGAGATCCGGAACCTTTGGCAAGTGTTCGGCACGTTATGGGGGATGAAAACCGAAGTCTTGCGCGTGGCCCACAACAAGGCGCAAGACCAGGCAAAGACAATCCGTTTTATTGAAAAAATCAAACTCGTAATCGACTGAAACACAACTAATATACCTACTCCATAGCAACTACGCCGTACCAGCTACGGAGTAGTTTTTTCTTTTTCTTCGATAGTAAATTTGCCCCTGTAAGAAAAAGAAAAAAATTAACGCTATGAGTTTTGGAATTTCGAATAATGTAAGAAGCCGGGTGGTATGCGAATGTACCCCCGAATTGTTCCGAAAAGCGGTCGATTCGCCTGTGGTTTCACAGGTATGTGCCGAGATAACGGATGCCCTGGAAGCCGCAAGGCGGGGTGAAATGTCGAAAGAAGATTTCGATACGTTGAAAGCCGAACGCAAGAAAATGCTTCCGGTCATTACACCGCACGCTACGTTCAGGAACGGGCGACGCTTGAATGCCGACGCCGTGCCGTCGGGCCTTTCCATGTACGACGTAGATCATATCGCCGACCCACAGGGATATTATGACGCACACGTAAAAGGGCGTGAAAAAGAATTGGGAGTAGTACTGGCACACGTCACGCCCAGCACCGAAGGGCTTCGGTTGGTCTTTGCAATTGAAAACGGAGAATTGAAAAATGAAAATTATTCGTTGGAAAAGGCGCAACGCCGAATGTCGGAACAGTTGGGCGACGGCAACTATGACGGGGCGGTGAAAGATCTCGCACGGTGCTCGTTCCTTGTACCTCGCGATTATATCCTTTATCTGGATGAAGCAGGCCTGTTTGCCGAACGCAAAGCGATTCTCATGGACAAAACTAATTTGCCTATGGACAAGAGTATGGACAGGAACATGGACAATAACATGGACAAAGGCATGGACAACTGTCCATTATTCAAAGGAGTTCCGTATCAAAACATCATCACCGAATGGCTTCTCCTTACGGGAGGCGATCCGCAAATAGGGGAACGCAACACCCGTTTGCATCGCCTGGCTTCGCATCTGCGCTATATAGCAGATAATGACGAAAATTTGATGCTCCGGATCATGCCCCGCTACGGACTGTCGGAAGAAGAGATGAAAGGGGTGATCCACTCCGCCTGCACCGCCAAGTTTTACTCCACACCGAAAGAGATGACCGAGGCCGTACGCCTGGCAATTGACAATGCAAAATTGAAAATTGAAAATGAAGACGACACAAAACAATTTTCAATTCTCAATTCTCAATTTTCAATTAACAATGTTCCTCCCGCAATGCCCAAGAAGCTCCCCGCATTGATCAAGCTGCTTTTGAGCCGTACGCCCGAAGTCTATCAGCCGGCCGTGGCACACGCCGTATTCCCGGCATTGGCCGCCCATTTGCACCGGGTTTCTTTCCGCTATATAGACAATGTGGCGCACGAGGCAACCCTGATGAACGTCCTGATGGCAGGTACGGGAGCCGGTAAGGATTGCATCACCGAACCCATCAATCGCATCATGGCAGATATCCGCCGGCGCGATGAGGAAAACTTGCGCCGTGAACGGGAATGGAAAAACGAAATCAATACCAAAGGAGCCAACAAAGACAAGCGGTCGCGCCCCGAAGGATTGATTATCCAGGAAATCGACGCGGACATGACCAACCCGGCCTTCGTGATGCGTACTGCCGAAGCGGACGGTCATTTCCTCTATACCAAGATGAATGAAATCGACCAGTTCGATGCCTTGCGCGGCGGAGGGCGCGGAAACCAGCACTTCCAAATCATGTGCCTCGCTTTCGATCCCGGCAACCGTTACGGACAAACCCGCGTAGGCACCCAGTCGATCACGGAAAAAGTAACCATCCGTTTCAATTGGAATGCCACTACCACCATCGGGAAAGGCAAAAACTACTTCTCGCAGGTATTGACCGACGGCCCTATTTCGCGTATCAACTTTTGTACCATCCCCGAACGGGAAATCGGAGCGGACATGCCGGTGTACGGATTGTATGATGCGGCTTTTGATGAAGCGCTCCGCCCCTACATCGGAAACTTGTGTCGTGCCACAGGACGGATAGATTGTCCCGAAACGTTTCGTTTGGCCAGAAAATTAAGCGAAGCGTGTGCCGACCGGAGCCGACTTTCACAAAGCCGTGTCTACGAAAACCTTAGCTTCCGGGCTACGGTTATCGCATGGCTCAAGGCATGTGTACTCTATGTGGCAGGTGGGCAAAAATGGGACAAAACGATTGAAGAGTTCGCACGATGGAGCCTGGAATACGACCTCTGGTGCAAGATGGAGTTTTTCGGGGCAGACATCGAGCGGGCCATGAAAAAAGAGGAACCTCAGGAGAAAACGCGTTCGGGGCGCATGAACCTCTTGAAGTTGCTTCCCGACGAGTTCACCTTGACAGATGCCGTGCACATGCGCCAAAAGCTGGGAATGGATGCCGGTGGAACACATAATATGCTACGGCAATGGGCGTACCGCCATTACATCACCAAAAATACAACGAATGAAACGACAACATACAAAAAAGACGAAAAATGGAAATGACACTGAAACGCATCGAAAAACAGCCCGATTATACGGTAGGAGAACTTTTCATAAACGGAGTCTATCTATGCGATACACTCGAACCCACCTGGCGCGATATCGGCTGGGGACGTCCGGACCGGAAAGTAGCGGGGCATACTGCCATCCCCGACGGACGTTATCCGGTAGTGGTTACCCAAAGTCCGAAGTTCAAACGATGGCTGCCTCTGCTGCTCCATGTACCCCAGGCAGAAGGTATCCGCATCCATGCAGGAAATAGCGTAGCCGATACCACCGGATGTATCCTTCCGGGCATCTACCGGGGCGCCGGGCGCATCATCGATTCCCGTATTTGGGAACACCGAATCATACGCCGGCTTACCGAACGCCCGGAAGGAGAAGCGGTGTGGATTAATATTGACTGACTATCATGCGGCCCCTGCTTTTTTTAGGCACGGATTACACGAAACACTATTACTTCACTTTTACTTCACTTCTACCTTATCGCTGACAGCCTGCGAACCGCTTTCGGCGCGGACAACGTAGAAGCCCGGTGCGAGGTGGTCGACAAAGGCGGTCGGCGTGTTCAGGTTGCGCAAGGTGCGCAGGGCACGGCCGGCAATGTCGTAGACCGTCACTTCGTTCAGTGGATCAACAGAAGATATATCGATCCGTCCGGGGGCACTGTTGTAGAAAATGATGCGGCCCTGGGCAATGATCTCGTTCGACGTGGCGATGGAGCCGTTCAGGAAGTAGCGTCCGGAGGTGTTGCCCGGAACGGTCAGCGTCAGGCCGTCGGTCACGTCATAGCGCTTGCCGGTTTGTTTGTCTATCAATTTCACGTTCTTCATGGCACCCGACAGTTTGAAGCTCAGCTCTACCGGGGTCGCGTCTTTGCCGTGGATGCCGACCGGTATTTCGTTCAGCTCCGGTGTCACGTTGATGGCCGTCATCTGGCTACCGGCAAGGGTATAAACCTGCGGTGCGGCGACTTCCTCGTTAATCAGCAAGGCGGCATCTTCCCCCTCCACATAGCTGTCCGAAGCGGTAACCAAACCGGCAACGACGGCGGTGTTGCGTACACCGTCACGGGTGGCGGTGATGCGTAATTGCGGCAGGGGGTCTTCGGCCGGGGCAGCGGTGGCGGAGCGCAAACCGATATTAGTACCATTTGCCGGGGCTTTCGCAATCATCTTGGTGTTGAAAGTGGCAGAAGGCAAATCCGGAACGATGAATGATTGGAGAGGGGCGACAAACTTCGGATCTGCGTCACTTGTTGATATGGAATATTGATCACCCAAGATATTGGCTGTTGTACCGGTAGCGGTCATGATATAGTAGGTATTTTGTGACTTACCGTTTAAGAACTTCTCCATATCCAGATGCGACATGAACGGGTTACCGAACATACCGCCTGTAGAGGAAACCTCACAAAACTCAATAGCGTTCTGTCCTTTTTCATCAGGGCTGATATGGAAGCGGCCGTTACCTTCACGATTTGTCAACTTTGTTTTATCTCCTTCTGTACCATTATTACTACCATAATACATATATTCAGTATCAGCCTTTGGCAGACGAAACAATACTTTATCGTTAGTTAATGTAGTAGTTCTATCCGTCTTCGTCCCAATCGAGAATCCTGTACCCGGCGTAAACGGAACATTTACATCGTTATACAGGTTCGACCAATTACCTATAAATCCATAATTAACTTGATTATTAGAACCAGTACCTGGACGAACAACTGTTGCACTAGCTTTATCCCATCCGCGCATATAGACGGCAGGTGCCCAACGGGTATAATTTGTATTATTCCCATAGGTAATATCATCAAACGCCGGTGTCTCCTGGCGTGCATACTTACCTACACTTGTACCTGTCGGTAAATACATATCCCCCGACACCACGCCTTTCAAAGGAGAAGCGAGCATATACCAGCGGTTCGGAGCCATTTCGTAGTCTACCCGTGCCGTGTTGTAGGTCAGGTATTCCGTATGCAGGATTTCCGATTCGGGCTTGATGTAGATATCGTCGCAGGTGTTGCCGTAAAAGCGGACACAAGCGTAAGAATTCCCTTGTGACTTATCCGGATTCGTAGCATTTCCAAATAATTCTTTCTCATAATCCGGATCAGCAAGCAAGTCGTATTCGATGTTCTTAGTGGCGGCACCGATTTCCTTAGAAGCTGTCATATTTAATATAGGCTGGCTCTGTTGCTTTTCCAATTTGTACAAATACGGATAGGCAGCATAAGCTTTACTGTTATTATCTGCAACTGTCACTTTTGTGAAACGCATCGGAGTGTAGGCTTCTTGATGCTTACCGTTTGCCTCGGCACTTTTTCCGCTTGCAGCCGGCATATAAAGCTCGACATCATTAGACCGTCTCCAATGCTTTGGTCCGTCGTTATTCCAGTTGTGCATATTCTCGGCACTACCTACCCACGTCACATATTCGGGGACGATTTTGAGGGTGAGTTGGAAAGAACCGGAATAAGCGGTCTTATCATCTTTGTCCTTTACAGCATAAGGTATATCCACCATATACCAAAAACCTTCTTTGAAGTTGTTAACAGCCTCTTCGGTGAATTTGATTTTGAAATAATTCGTAGCCCAGGCTGCTGTTGTAGCATTATCGACAAGTTCCTCCAGAGTAGCAACCGATTTTGAGTTATTATATTTCGTGTCAGAAGTCTTCAAAACCGTTATATCGGTCTTTGTATCCTTAGCAAATTTCTCACCCTCTGCCGACTTCCGGAAATGAACCGGAATACGCAATGTACCATCATTCTTCTGCATATCTTGTATCTGGACTAATCCGACACGGACAGACCGGACATGTTTACCTCCAAAATCATCCGGTTGGTTCGGATTATTCGGATCTTTGGGGTCCGGGTCTTCAGGGTCTTTGGGATCATCCGGGTCCTCTGGATCGGGCACGTCGGGATCACCCGGCTCGATAGTCGGAGGATTCGGACCTAATTGGATTACGACAGGGTCAGGGCAATACAAATGGTCATCAATCACATTACCATTACCATCTTTTTGTTGAGCTTGTGGCAAACCTATAATTGTTTGGTATTTGTTTGCCATTATGTATTCAAAGGATGGTTGACTAAAGACAAATTTCCCGCTCGCATTGTCTTTACGATATTCTCCTCCATAAGTTGTTAAAGCATTTTTTATAGCCTCACTCCCATCCGGATTCGTAGAAATCTCCCTTAGTGCCTGTGCTATTGTGTATGTTTGACTATTCACAGTCACTGTTGATGCATTAAACTCCACGACATCTCCTATAAACCAATCAAACTTGGCATTTTCTACTGTTTCCCATCCATTTTCACCCAAATAACGGAAATTACCGGCTATTTTATATGTTTTCCCCTGCTCCGCATTTTCCGGCGATGAGATTTCAGTATTCAAATCATCCCCTTCAAATATCTTAAAGCGATCTCCCGTAAGAGAAATACTAAACGGATCTCCGGTTAAAGCACAAGCATCGCACTTAGCAGGCACACTAGGGTGACCTATCGGTTGAGCGGAAATTCTGGCTATATATTTTTTACTGGGATCAAATGACTTACCAATATTAAGAGGAAGAGAATAGATTTTATCTTCCGATGTTTTTCCATCCGAACCAAAAGACGAATCCACCCATTTCATATCTTCCTTACGAGTGGAAAGATAAGACACACGACATGATTCCGGGATGCCGTCACCATCGTAGTCGATTTCAATAGGACTATTTAAATTATCCTCCACATAAACGGAATAATAAATTTTTGTAAAGTATTCTACTGCATCACTTTCGCCATTAGGATATGTTTTACTTATATAATCTTTCAACTCCTGAGGCAACTTGTCATCCCATTCAACATCTTTATTTATACCTTCCACTTTTGCGTTCGCAGTCAACCCCATTACACTCATTATATTACTATAACTTGTTACATATTTGACTGTTTTTAATTCCGTATCACACAAGTCACCGGCTTGGATAATTTCAACTTCCGGCTTTCTTTTGAAGATACGGATGTCGTCAATGGCATAGTCGGCTCCATCGGTGTGGGGCTCGTTGTTTTGGACTTCCAAATAGAATTCGGTACAGCCGGCGATCTCATCTTCCGAAACGGCAAATTTGTAATGGAATTGTTGCCATTTCATGAGGTTATAATTAAATTTATCTTTGGTCTCTGCTTTTACATTAGGAGCATTTGAATGACCAAGCTTATTATCTCTATAATCCGTCAATGCATCTCCTGTTGTAAAACGATGAAGAACAACTTCTTCTTGACCTTTTACTCCTTTTAATATTATATTCAAATTTGGAGCCAACGGAAGAGGATTGCCATCAGCCCATACGTCACATCCCGGGCGCGTCATATCGGCTAACCATCCGGTTACGGTCAACTCCGTATTTCCACAAATAGAACCTTCTATTGGTACAGATACCAAAGTACCAGGTTCATCCGTTGCATCAATATAACAAAAATAACCGTATTTTGCCGCCCCTGCTTCCTTTGTTACTGTATAAGTTCGATCATACAATTCTCTGTTTTCATAAATTTTATTTCCATATTTGTATACATCTTCTATATAAGGTGTTACCCACTTATAGTATCTATTTACATCGCCAGTAGAACAAAGATCATCATGTTTAGACTTACCTTCAACATTCGCACTTCTAAACAAGCCATACATTCCAGGATATGAAGTATAACACTTTGAATTTTGGTCTAATAGGGACTTACCATTTATATATATAAATCCATAACTTGTTTCAGACTGGTTGAAAGAGCCCAAAGGACTATTTGACATATTATCACCTGCTTGAATCTCATTTACAATAGACTTTTGGTCAAAATCAACAATACCTATTTGTTCATATTTCTTAATATTCCCTCTGGGCCATCTATCACTATCCTTATTT
The DNA here is from genome assembly GCF_023369805.1 of Parabacteroides leei. Lineage (NCBI taxonomy): Bacteria > Pseudomonadati > Bacteroidota > Bacteroidia > Bacteroidales > Tannerellaceae > Parabacteroides > Parabacteroides leei. Next base: position 32,674 of record NZ_JAMBQG010000006.1, on the reverse strand, counting down.
ATCTCATCTTCCAATATGAACTTGGCATTCTCAATGGGATGAAAATTGAAAGTGGCAATAACCCCACTTTGATGGGGAGTGTTTTCATTACAAATGGCTCGTATATCAACCTTAAAATCATTTTTAAGCGCATCGTTTATTTCTATTTTCTGCGTCTGTTGCAAATCCAAGTCTGCCTTTCTTGTTACAAGATGAAAATCTTTAAAATCGGCATCATTATCACTATTTATTCGATATTGAAATTTTGATCCTTGGTGAACCTTCCCATCGTTCCAAAAATAATTATCCGGTGTATAAGGCATAGATAAGTTTATAGATTCTGCATCTTTCGGAAAATCGATATAATAAATTGTTTTCTCCTGAATATAAGAAGGACACTCTTCCGCTTTTTTAATTACATACTTGTATCGTTTAAGCAAGGTGGGTTCTGCATATGTTCCTTTGATATCAGAAGAACTTGAAGGTGTCCAAATTCCATCCTGATAAACACTTACATCACAATACACAACATCACCATCTGCATAGTCGTTCGGCAATGTATAGGCAATAGTAGAGGCATCGATTCCTAGACCACGCTTATATTCACTCAAAATGCCGTTGGTTTGTTCCGGAATAACATTTGAATCTTTTAATCGATTCGACCAAATTAAGCCATCGGTTTCTTTGACTTTGACAAAATAATCATGTGTTATGTACAGATCCGCATTTCCTGTATTTCCTGCTGATTTTCCATTACATATACTCAAAGATCCACCTCTATTAGCAGACATGTTTTTAGTAACAGTTACTGAGTGATGTCCTATTCTTTCTTTGATAAATTTATCTCCATTTTTTACATACCAATGAACAAACCAGTTGTAAGATTTATCGTTATCGTTCCTCGTATTTACATTCAACACTGGTATCGACAATACACGTGGCTTAGCCGGATCAACATAAATAATCTCTTCTTTCACATGAACTTTATCATGATCTTCTGAAAACTTTAGGCTAATCACCGGTCTATTCGTCGTTTCCTGTCCCCAAGCCATCCCAACGCCCCCGCCTGTCAGCAGGGCGAACGACAAGAACAGCATCCGGAGCCATCTGTCATATATTATTTTATTTCGTTTCATCGTATTCTGAATTTAGTTTTTATCTGTTGTCAGTTCAAATAGATCTGCAAAGCGTAACTGGATTTGGAAAGTGGCCAAGACACTGCCGTTGCTCTTTGTCTTTGCTATCAGTTCGAAAGTCGCGCTCTGATCCTTAGTGGCTGCACCGACCATGCGACCGCCTGTTATTTGATAACGTAATGCACCATCTATTGTGGCTTGCTCTATTTTATTAGGAGCTTCCGCCAACAAATCGCCCTTATCTACCTTTCCGATACTCCAAGTTACCTGATCAGAAAGATCCGTTTCTCCACTTTCCTCCTGCGAAAACAACTTTTTAATTATAATCGTAAACGGACCGCCACCATATACCGTGCAAACCAAATCGGTTATACCATCGCTTGTAACCGAAGACTCCGGATACCCTCCGATCGGCGGATTCTCATTGCTTACGGCTAAAAGCGTCAATTTATAAGGCGTAAACTCGATATTCAGGTTCCAAAAATGGTTGCGGGGGATCTGGCGAAGAGCGGTGTACTTTGTTCCTTGATGGGGGTTATCATCATCTGTTGGATGTTTGTCACTACTCGTTTCCAACTCCACCTTAAAACCGTCGGCTGCTTCCGATTCGTTCACGTAATACCAATCGGATTCTATGGATTCGCTTGCTGCAAGTTGTTTGTTTTCTTCGAAAGGCTTGTCAATCGAATAACCGTCTCCCGTCAGAGCCAAAAACTTGTCCGCTTCAAAAAGATTTCCTGCCGTGTTGAACTTACCTAAAGCCAACTTTGTAACGGTAATCGGATGGCTCGTTCTGTTGAGCATCTTGACTTTCAAACGACTTACTAAACGAACCAAATAAATCGGTTTCACCCCTTTTGCCGGAACCCACTCTTCCAGCACGCTCATGGGGAGGAATTTTGATGTCTTAGAAATGTCATTAACACCGGATTCCCAAGAAACGGAAGCGGGAAGTGGCGGCATATCTAGTCCTTCCGGTGTATTTACAACATTTCCCAACGGATTGTTTTTTAGCGACTCCCAGTTGGCAAACGCATAAATCTTCTTTGGGCCGCCGGTAATCTCAAAAGAACCGGACTTCCAGCTTGTCAGTTCGCCTTTCTCCGCCTGTTCATCACCTGTCAAATCCGGTTGGAATTTCTTTTCAATCTCGCCGGAAGCGTTGACGATAAACACTACCAACGAGTTGATCTGTTCGCCGGGCAAGGCATTTACATCTGCGGCTTTCGTCTGCAACGACTTCGAAGCATCGGAAACGCCCACCTGCAAATCCACCTCCACCATTTCGGGAAGGTCGGGTTCGCCCCCCGCCCCCCGTTCGCCACTCACGCAACCGAACGCGATGAGAGCAAGCAGGCTGGCAAGCAGCGGCAGGTTCTTGTATTGATTCAGTCGGCTTTTCATAATCCCATCTCCTCATTACCAAGTGTCACGTCTTCGAGGCGGACGATCCAGTCGTCCACTACCACGTAAAGGCAGTGTGCCCGTCCACCGGCAATATCCACGTAGGCGGTGAGCACATATTCGTCCTGACGGTCCAGGTATTCCTGCCCCGGCAACTTGTGCGAAGCGATCTGCGTCAGTTTCAACAGACCTGCCAGGTCGACGTTGATGAACGGCGTCTTTTCGCTTGCATAGCGGACACTCAGCGTACCGGTCGCGTTGTCGATCAGGCGCAAAGTGTTCAGTTCGGTGCAGACGGCATCGTATGAAACGGTCGCATTATCAGCCGACTTGACCGTTTCCACCTGTTGCAGGTAGGGCTGCCAGGTGATGCGTGTGGCGGATTGCGGTTCGTTGTGCGCGTCAAGGTCGCTGTTCGTGGTGGTGACCACGAAGTCGAACGCGTCTTCCTCCAGTTTCGTGCCCCGGTTGGCATCCACCAGGATGAAACGGATTTTGTTGGTGTTCTTCACCAACGGAAACTCGGTGTCGGTCGCTCCGCCTACAGGGATCGTGTAGTCGAGTTCGCCCTGGAAGAGGCCCGACAACTCGCGGTCCACGCGGTTTTTAGCCGCCTTCACCGCCATGCGGAAATCATCGATGGAAGAGCCGGCGGCAGGTTCCGTCCAGGTATAATCCGTATCGTTCAGCCCCGCCCAGGCAAGCAGGCGGTAGTCGCCCGGAGCCAATTCGCTGAGGTCTACTTCGTTCTTTTTCAGTTCCTCGCCCTCGATCAGCCGGGAAGAAAGGAACGCGCCCTTGTCGTCGTAGATGTAGAGGCGGACGTTCTTTTCGCGCTCCTGGTTCACCATTTCGTAGGCAAACGCGTCGGCGTGTTTGATGTTGTGCCGGTAGACGAAACGGAGCGTGTGCCGGCAAAGAGGCAGTTCGTTATGGATGTAATCACATGAAGAGAGTCCGGCAAGGCCGAGAACCGCCAGCACCGGGAATAAAAGGTATAGTATCTTATGGTATTTCATTGTTCTCCTGTTTTTATACATTAAAAATAAATCGTTTCGTCCGGTAGCGATCCCCAAGGTCTGACAATCACTTCGATCTTGATTTTTTCCGGTTCATCGGGTTTGTCCGGATCTTCGGGGTCTTTCGGATCATCCGGTTTATCCGGATCTATCGGCTCCTCGGGATCGAACGGCGGTTCGTAGGGAATGTCGTCCCCCAGGCCGTAGAAGTCGCGGATGCGCAGCTTGTAGACGTTGTTGCGCACAATGGCATACTCCATGATCCCCTTCGACGGGGCATTATTGTTGGAATGACGGATCCAGTGCGTGTAGAAACAAACACCGTCCACGTAGGTATGCAGACCATAGCGTGCCAACAGACGGCGCGTGTCTTTACCGCCCTGATTGACCTGCGGCGTGCCGTCCGTACGTGAGGCATATCCGAACGTCGTATACATATATTCCTTCCACGCCAATGTCGAAACTTCGGCAGCAGTCAGGGCAGCCGATGATTCCTTGTCTTTCAACTGCCTTGAAAGGAAACGGCGGTATCCGGTCGGGTCGCCCTCCTTCAAGCTCGATGCCAGCGAACGCACGTCGCCCCAGGTCTTGCCCGTGAAGTCGTAAGTAGAGACGTCCAACGCCCCTTCGGTGAAAGCCAGCATCGCTGCTTCGGGCGAACCGTATATCGCGCCCCCGAAAGCGAAGAAGGTAAACGGCGAACCGTCCAGTCCTTTGCGGTAGTCGGTCGTGCCGGTGGCGGGATCGTAGAAGAGGCACTTTCTAGGTCCGTATAATGTCCTGAACACCACGCCTGTACAATAGTAAGGCGACTGGTCGGCACGCGCCACCGTATTTTCTTTCGTGTAGCCCACGCGGTACCATTCGCCCACGCGGTCGCCCATGCCGTTGGTGAAACGCCAGTTACCTGCCGAAGTACCGAAACTCATAAAGTAGTTTTCATAGAGGGCTTCGGCCGGTTTGCCGTCCGAAGCGGGACGCTCCGGCCAGTTGGGGTTGAACATCTCGCTGTTAACATTCGCCATCGTCTTGTATCGGCTCCACGGGTCGAGCACGTAGTTGGTCTGGTGGTCGCCCCATTCAGGCAGCTCCAGGCCTAAAAACTCAACTGCGCTTGCCGGTCCGAACGCATCGTCGGCCACCGCTCCGACCACTCGTTTGACCATGAACGAACCCGCATCCAGCTTATTGACGATCATGGCACCGGTAATCGACACACGGGCCGCTCCCGCCGTCTTGTCCATCACGTCGAAATAGTCATGTACCGGCAGGTAGTCGATGCGTGCCGCATGACGTTCCACCTCGACCGTTGCGGAAGCGGGGTTATCGATCGTGTTGTCACCGCAGATGTAGACCTTCTCGTCCAGATGACCGTCCGACGCCATCACGAAATGTGAATACTCGCCGTTTCTTTCCATCCACGCACGCTTTTGCAGGAAGTCACGCACTTCTCCGAGCGTCAAGTCCTTGAGCTGCGGGCGGATGTTGCCGGTGTTGGTGATAACCAGCAGGTCGTACCATCCGGCGGGCAGTCCCACCAGCACCGGTTCGGTACGGTTGTCGCCCTGCATGGCGTCGCGGTCGAGATAGATGATCTTGTCGATCGGTGTCGAGGCGGGCGAGTTCACCCCCTCCGTCCCCCGGTAGAAGAGCAGCATCAGGTCATCGATGCGTGTCTCGTAGTCCTGTCCCGGCTCGTAGCCGTCGCCGTTCTCGCCCCCTGTCGGGTTCGAACGGGTGAGTGGCGCCTTGGCATCCGGGCAATGGAGCGTCAGGCTGAAATAGTTCTCCTCGACCGACTTGTCGCCGCCATCGTCCCGTTCCGTACGAAACTCGTCTGAACAGCCGACCAACAAAAGGCCGCCGACTGCACAGGCATATACCAATAATTTATGTGTAATATTCATACCCTATCATTTTTTGAAAATTACTCATTCTGCACGCTTCGCCTTGATTTGTTCGAGGTTCGCACGAGCTGCTTCGCCTGCTACCGAGCTGTTTTGCAACGTTTTCAAGATGGTTTCCGCACCGTCCAGGTCGCCACGCAGCATCCGGACGGAGGCAAGCGCCAACTGTTTCTCGTCGCCTTCGGCAGCTTTCGCAAGGTAACTTTCCGCACGGTCCAACTGGCCCGTCCGAATGGCGGTGTTGGCGGCATTCAAATTAGACACCGGATCGTCGGGGAACATGCGGACGGCGATTTCGAATACTTCGTTATACTTCTCGCTGCCGGCTTCGAAAAGCTGTGCCACCATGAACATTTCGTTCAGGCTCAATTTCTTCGGGTCGGTATAGATCAGCGACTTCGCCTCTTCGGCAGTGAAGTTACGGATGTTGTATTTCACCACATAATCCGAGTGACGCAAAGCGGGATAGATGTCACGCAACAGGATCTTGTAAGAGGTACCGCCGTTCAGCACCTTCAACTTCAGTTCCTTCTTGTCCATGTCGCGCGGTTCCGGGTTGCGGATGATGGCGAGCAGTTCCGCCTTGTCGGGCAGGTTCATATCTTCCAGCCGCTTTTCCAGACCTTCCCAGTCTTCCGGCTCGAAGTCGACGCTGAACGTGGCATGTTCGAAGCGGTAGAGGCTTTTCACGTAGTCGCGCAGTGCCTTGGCACGGTTTTCTGCTAAATAGGTGTTGTTGGCGTAAGTTCCTTCGGGAGAGGCGAAACCTTTGATCCACACCTCCGTGATGGTGGCGTAGGGATCATCCTTCACCGACTCGATCGTGGCACGGATGGCGGCCAGTTCGCGCGGGTTGTTGCGATAGTCGGGATAGATCGTAATCTTGTTGACCGGGAAGTCGAGGAACGCCTTGCCTTCGATCGAACGCGCCTTGACCGCTTCGGCTTCGGGCGTACGGTAGGCGAGCTGCGGTTTCAGGACAACCGGTTCGGCCATGTTGATCGGGAAGAGCGGTGAGCGGTCGTTCTGCAATGCCTCCCAACCGCAACCGCATTCGTCGATAACAAGGGCGACTTCCGACTTCTTCATCCACGGAGCCATCGGCGTGCGGGTGGTGTATTCGAAGGTCTGCGGCTTGCCGTTCTCGCGGCGCAGTTCGTATTCGTCGTGTGTCGTATAGGTGCGGTCGGTCCGTTCATATAGGATGTGGCGGTCACGACCGCTGACGATGACCGGCGTCAGGGGACGGATACTGTCGCCCGCCGAGATGACCGGCGTGCAGACCAGGCTGCGGTCTGAAGGAACCTTGATTTCGCCGAAGTCGAGTGTCATGCCGATCACGAGAGTGCCATCCGACTTCTCTACAATCTTGTCCTTGATTTTGATTTCCTGTGCCTGCAAGGCGGCTGCCGCCAGCAGGCTTGTCACGATCAGTATATGTTTGTTCATTTTCATAAAGCGCTCCTATTTAGAATTGATAAATCAGGTTGATAGCGGCCTGCGTGGGACCGAAATAGTGCTTCTTGACATACTCCTGGCGGCGTCCGCAGTTGGTACAGGGGTACTTTTCCGATTCGAGGTAGAGATAGCCCACGCCAACAGTCGCTTCCAGGTTCCAGTGCTTGGAGAGCAACCAGGAATACCCATAGCTGACACCTACACCCGCGCCCCAACCCTGGTGGCGTTCGTTTTCGGTACCGAGCAGCTTGATGTCCGATACATTATATAATATGTACGGGACATGTAGCCCGATGAAATGTTTGTAAAATGTTTCACAGAACCAATAGCGCATCTCCGGATGCAGCCTCCAATGTTTGAGAGATTTGCCATAGCTTCCGTCATCTTTCTTTCCGTCGAACGGATTAAGGCCGGTTTCTATGTCCAGGCTCCAGTGACGTGCCAGGCGGAACTCCGCACCGGCATTGAAAGTTGCCATTGCTCCCCAATATGGAATATTGGTCTTGATCCCGACGGTCGAACCTTTTTCTCCGGTCAACCTGTCCTGTGCGTAGAACGACAGAGGGATCACAAACAGGAACATCATCAAGATAAGTTTTCTCATCATACTAGTTATTGTTTTATTATAGTTATTTTATTCGCCGATTCAAAAATCGCGGAGTAAAGGTTCTAATACCAGGCGAACTCACCTTGCACAAGCCGAGAGTCTGTTTGTCGAAGGCGTTTGTTACAGGATATAAAGAATATAGTTGCTATATATGTTTCCGAGAGAAACATTTTCCTGTTTTTTTATGTTTTCATTCCTCATAATGAACCTAAACTTATTTATGAAATAAGTTAGGCTTGTCCATTTTAGAGTATAAATTCTAAAGAAACGACAGCTATTATGAAGAGTAGAAAACCAGCAATGGAAGCTCAAGCATGTTTAATTCTACAAAAAAGGTAAGGATATCTTTACTAAAGAAAAGTTAAAGCATGATGGGGTTAACCGGCTATGTCTAAACATTCTTCCATTTAATATTAGTATAGACTTAGCGGTTGAATTTATATAAAATATAGTATAAATTTCGAGTAGTCTTTATTTAGCCTGAAAACAAACCTAAAGATATAGATAAAATAGTAAGAAATTGTTTCCATTTTAACAACTAATATCTTAACTTTGCATTCAGTAATCATTTTGAGATGAATGATAATGCGTGATTTTCAAAAGACTTTATGATATTATTCTTATTTCATAAATAAGTTCCTTCTATCCGATAAACTCCTCTTCCTTTTTGTTTGTTTATCAGTATTTTACTAATGGGGGCCGTAATCTTTTGATTGGCCTCATCCAGTTCCGGCTGTTCCATCCGATTAAAATATCCGCGGGTTGTCTTTTCATTGGTATGTCCCAATGCCTGGCTGATCACGGCGATGTCCACATGTAAACGACGAGCCTCCGAAGCCCAGGTATAACGCATTACGTAAGAGGTCAGGTTATCAGAAATCGACAGAAGCCGACCCACTTCTTTCAATGCAGAATTATGATTAGAGAGCATCCCCTTGTATTGCCGATAAGTAGCAGATGCAAACATCACAGGAAAAAGATAATTCCTTTCGGAAGACTCATATTTATGAATAATTTGCCACATACCGGAAGTAATCTCAATACATATCTCGATCCCCGTTTTATGACGGTTGTATACTATAGCTTGTCCTCGGATATTCTTTCGAGTCAGACGAACCATATCGGCAAAAGGCATGCCATAAGCCATGAAACTGAATAGTGCCAAATCGGTAGCCAGAGTTAGATCGGGACGGTCGCGAAAATCAGCTGTCGCCATTTTCTTTACTTGCCGGTCAGATAACGTTTTTTTGACTGTCAGATCGCGTTTCAGTTTCAGCTTATGAAACGGATGATACTTCATTTTAAACGGCTGTTCGTCGAAAGCCGCATTGTAGACAGCCCTCAGGCTACTCAGATAACTATTAATCGTATTGATCTTTAATCTTTTTGCCTGCAAATAGGTCTGAAAGTCATTTAACAAAGTGGGAGTCAGATCACGAATCGGCATATCCTTGTTTCTCTGAAATCGGTAAAAATGACGACCGACTGCCAAATAGAGGTCAGCTGTACTGTTTTTACCCATCTGTTGTTTACTTTCCGCCCGTTGCCGAATATAGTCGTACAACAAAGGGCCTTTTCTTTTTCGATTGTTTTCTTGTGTTACTTTCATTACCATACTATTTATAAACTCACCCATCACCGTCCTTACAACGGCAGATACGCCCCCCAAAGATATCCATCCCTAGCTCCTTTTCCAAATAAAAAGGAGCCGATCCGGTCGGTCGCTGACAAATGTTTATCCATAAAACAAAGGCGCTGCCCCTGTCAGAGGTTTGCGCCTTTCGTTTTTTAACTAAACGGCGTATCTGATCAACCGATAATCTTTTATATATTTGTGCCACATATAAACTCTAATTCTTATGAAGCCCAAAAAGTTTCTTTATCTGACCACATTCTGTATATTACTAATTTCGGGTTACTTACATGCTGAAGAACCAACGGATAAGATGCATTCTGTATCTCTACATCTGGGATATGCAAATATGCCAGGTGGGACAGCCGGTTTGACAAATCCGGCACATAGCTATGAGCGGGATCTCTGTTCGGGAATCTCTTGGGATGCACAATACTATTTACATCCTTTCAGATGGATCGGCTTCGGTTTTCTTTATTCCGGATATAGTTCGAAAGGCTCTTTAGAGCATAGTTCCGATCATGTATATACACATTATATCGCACCGCAGTTTGCTTTCTATTGTTTAAGTAGCGAACGGATGAATGTACGCCTGAATCTAGGTACCGGTTACCTGCGTTATAAAAATAACAGTATGGTATACGAAAAAGAGCGTCGTGTATCCGGGGGACGTATTGCCGGGAATATCGGGGCTAATGCAGAATATATGCTAACGCCTCGCTGGGGTATTTCAGCTGATATACAATATGTATTTACTAATCTCAGGAAAGTTAATTCCAGATATCACGGAGAGACAATCCAGGTCAAGTTCCCGTCGGAAGACCGGCTGAAAGTCTCCAGACTAAACATATCGTTGGGTCTCGGATATCATTTCTAATTATAAGCAACCATTAAATTCGTCACATCATGAAAAAATATATATTCCTTTTATGCTTTCTGTCCTTTCTTTTCTCCTGCACAGAAGATGAAACAGTGGATGTCACCGTGATGCCGGAAGAGACAACCACCGGTGCCGAGACTTTCGGATGCCTGGTTGACGGCTGGTTATATGTCGGCGGCAGATACAGCACCTTCAATAACCCCTCTATCAATTTCGATTATATATCCAACGATGAAACCATGCATGTCAAAGTATGGGTAAAGCCAGACCTGGCCATCAGCTTCTGCATAGAAAACCCGGTCGAGAACCAGGAGATTCCTTACACTTCATTCTCATGGGGAAATGAAAAGCTACCCGACGGAAAGGTTTTTATTACCCGATACGACAGCAACTCACAGATCATCAGCGGACGCTTTGAAGGCGAACGTGTGACGTTCGGACGTTTCGATGTACATTATAGTGAATAACTATACTACATTCTTCGGCAGCACCTTCTTCAAAATCAGATAACCACAGAGGCCGGAGATGAATGAGCCGGCAAAAACACCGAGTTTTGCCTGGTTCAATAAATCGATGCCGGTATCACCCATGCCGGTAAAGGAGAGGTTGGCGATAAACAGCGCTACTGTAAATCCGATACCACCCAGCATGGATACACCGAATAAATTCATACGGGTCATTCCTGTCGGTAAAGAGCCCATACTCGTACGGGCAAAAAGATAGGTGAAAGAAAAAATTCCCAGTGTCTTTCCGATAAACAGACCGGCAACAACAGCCAACGGAACATTTACCAACGATGCCGGCTGGATATCGCCAAACGTAACACCCGCATTGACAAACGCAAACAAGGGAAGGATCAGGTAGTTTACCAACGGATGCAGCTTGTCGGCAATACTCTGCAACGGACTGATCGTTCTATCGGCCAACGAGTGTATATTATTCAGAACCTGTATCTGTGTCGGTGTCAGTACCGCCGCTTTCTTGGATTGGCGAACCTCCGTATAATCCAGCATGTTCAGATAGCCGGTCATATCGCAGGTGAAGTCGTTCAGGTTGATCTTCGGACGGGCAGGGACGGTGAATGCCACCAACACACCGGCTATCGTCGGATGAATGCCCGATTCAAGGAACAACACCCATACGAAGAAACCGACAACGTAATAAAACAGGTTATTATTTATCCGCATCTTCCCTCCTACATATAATAATGCAAGCAAGGCCAGCGAAATCAACAACGGCTGATAGGCAATATCCCCGCTATAAAATAAAGCAATAATAATTATACCGCCAATATCATCGACAACCGCCAGTGCCGTCAGGAAAATTCGCATTCCCAGAGGCACCCGTTTACCCAACAGTCCCAAAACGGCCAGAGCAAAAGCAATATCGGTAGCCATCGGGATAGCAGCACCACGTATTTCCGGGGAGGTGTTACAAACAAGGATATAGAAAAGAACCGGTACGATCATACCACCGCAAGCAGCTATGACCGGAAGGATTGCCTTACGCATCGAACTAAGTTCACCTATCAAGACCTCTTGCTTGATCTCTAATCCGATCACGAAAAAGAATACAGCCATCAGGGCATCATTCACAAAGGCCAGCATCGGCATCGGTTCACCGTGGTGCGAAAACATTCCAAATTTGCCGATCTGAAGATCGATAGGATAAGACAAGATGTGATGATAAGCATGCGCCCAGGGAGAATTTGCCAATATCATAGCCAGTATAGTGGCCATAAACAATAGAAAACTGGCACTCGATTTTTGTGTAGCGAATCGGCGCAATGGTTTCAGGATAACATTAATAGTACGATCCATTCTGTATTTAAAGTTTGCGGAGACAGCTTGCTGCCCTGTCTCCGTTTATTATTCTAACTCTTATTCTTTTTGTTGCTTCTCTGCCATTTCAAGCTGATAGGCGCTGCGGGTAAGTTTCTCCACCCAGACTACAAATATACCAGTTAAAATTAAATTAAACACAATAGTAAGCACAGAAATCATCAGGGCCGGCCCACCAAGATTGTAACCCAGGGCAATAAATATGATCCCTGCTCCTACTTCACCGCGTGTAAACATGCCGATGGACAGTGCCAAACGTTCACGTTTGCGTCTGTCACGGTAAAAGAACAGCGGGAATAACTTTCCGATATTCGACAGGAAAGAAACGATAAGGACATGCAGCAGGATCATCGGCCACGACATCATGGGCTGTGCTCCTGTTATCGTTGCCGCTTCAGCCGATTGTTTCGCAAAGTCGATACCGAAAAACACCGGCATACTGACTCCCACCAGGAACATGAACAGGAAAGATATGGCCGTTGCCACATTATGCTCGACTTTTGTATCGATATGCTTATGTTTCATGATCATACCCAATACGAATGCCGGCAACAGCACTTCAATATGGATACTGGCTTCTTCGCCATAGAAATGTTTCGAAATTAGATAAACACCCTGGGTAATGGCCAACGTTATAACCGCATAGAGCAGGATCGCCTTCCAGTCCTGACGCATATTATAAGCACCCATCTTTTTCCATCCGAGCATAAGCAGTACCATCACGATCAGGATAATGACTCCCAATTGCCAACGTAACCCCACCATCATGATCTGAAGCGGGATCATCAATAAAATGGTGTCGAGGTCGTCGAAGATAGCCAGCACCTGCACTTTTTTATAGACCCAGGAGGCTTTTAATCCGGCAGCGGCAAGCATGGTAAATAAGATACCCGCCGATGTAGGTGCGGCAAAACGACTTAACAGCAGGTTTTCTTTCCAGGCTTCGCCACTCGACCAGTAGATATCGGGAAGCAGGACGAACATATAATACAATGCGACAAATATCCAGGGAAAAGCAGCGGTAGCCATTGCTATAAAGTAATCCTCCGTGTAAGATCTCCACCGGGTTTTGTCCATTTCAAACTCCCGCCCTACATTTATCATAATAAAGGCCAGGCACACATACAATAGTGTATTGGATACTGTCTTCACCATCGAATAACTCTCTCCTACCATCGTAGGAAGAAATTGCGACACGACCAGACCAATCACTAAGAAAAAAGAAAATAAAAGAATCTTCTTCATTATTCTATCAGCTATTTTTTGTTTAGATTTTGAGAGAACAAAATTAAGAAAATCCTCTCAAATCGAAAATAGCCGATAACCCATGTTTCAGATTATTAATAATTTACTTGAGATACGCCGACTCCACTTTCAGTAATCGATTCTTTAAACGTTCTGCTTCTCCCTTTCGGATACGGAGGGTCATTTCGCAATCCATTTCGAACTTCTGCGATACGATCATAGGATTATCCTCTTTCACTATCCGCATAATTCCGTTCAGATAAGGATATTCGAAAGCGACAGTGATATCTTCATCCACCGTGCGTTCCTCGATCTCGGCTGCGGCAATCGCCTCGGCTGCGGCCGTACGGTAAGCGACGATCAGGCCGCTGGTACCTAACTCTATTCCTCCGAAATAACGAATGACAACAATCAGGATATCGGTTAACTCGTTGGAATTGATCTGCCCCAGGATCGGCTTACCGGCAGTGGACGACGGCTCTCCATCGTCGTTCGACCGGAAAGTCAGACGATCGGCTCCAAGCATATAGGCCCAACAGACGTGGCGGGCATCGTAATATTGTTTACGGTATTTATCCAGTTGCTCCTTCACCTCTTCGACCGTACGCACGGGGATGGCATACGAGATAAAGCGGCTGCGCTTCTCTGTGTAATAGCCCTCTGCTACTTGTTTAATGGTTCTGTAACTGTCGTCTGCCATCGATCAATCCGGAATATGGGTTTGCTGCTCTTCCCGGAAGGCCCGGAAGTCTTTCATTATCTCTTCGATCTCTTCTATGAAGTAAGGATCTTTAACATTTTTCTTTACTTCAGCGTAATATGTTTCAATAGCCGCCAAAGCACATATATCTTGTCCGCGCAGCAGGAAGTAAGGTTCTTCCTTCTCTACGCATTGCTTGATCATTTGGATAGGATTCTTCATATATCTGTCTTTACTTAGTTACTATTCTGTCTTAGTTATGCCGGCAAACCGGGATAGGCATGTCAGATTCCCAGCTTGCCTGTGCCAGGTTATCGTTTCAACTCCTCTTTCAGGAACGGAGCCGTATAACTCTTGTTTTTCTTCTTGATCATTTCCTCGGGAGTGCCGGTGAATAAGACCTGGCCGCCTTTGCGTCCGCCTTCGGGGCCCATGTCGATCAGGTAGTCGGCACATTTGATCACGTCGAGGTTATGCTCGATCACAATGATGGTGTTGCCTTTTTCCACCAGCTTGTTCAGGACACCCAACAGGACACGGATATCTTCGAAATGAAGACCGGTAGTCGGTTCGTCCAATACATATAAGGTATTGCCGGTATCCTTCTTGGCCAGTTCGGTAGCCAGTTTCACACGCTGGCTTTCCCCTCCGGATAAGGTAGTGGATGGCTGGCCCAGTTTGATATACCCCAATCCCACATCCTGCAGGACTTTTATCTTGGAGAGGATGGTCGGGATATTCTCGAAGAACTCCACAGCCATATTGATCGTCATATCCAACACATCGGCTATGGATTTACCGCGGAAACGGACTTCAAGCGTTTCACGGTTATAACGCTTGCCATGACAGTCTTCGCAAGGTACCAATACATCCGGCAGGAAGTTCATTTCGATGGTCTTGTAGCCGTTACCCTTGCAGGTTTCGCAGCGTCCGCCGGATACATTAAACGAAAAACGGCCGGGTTTGTACCCCCTTACCTTCGACTCGGGAAGATCGACAAAAAGGTTACGGATATCGGAAAAGACACCGGTATAAGTAGCCGGATTGCTCCGCGGCGAACGGCCGATAGGCGACTGGTCGACATTGACGATCTTATCTACGTTATCGATACCTTCGATCGATTTGTAAGGCAACGGATCTTCCAGCGAACGATAGAAATGCTGGCTCAGGATCGGTTGCAAGGTACGGTTGATCAAGGTCGATTTTCCACTACCGGATACACCGGTCACACAGATCAGTGTTCCGAGCGGGAAGGTTACGTTTACATTCTTCAGGTTGTTTCCGCCGGCTCCTTTTATCGTAATAAACTTGCCGTTTCCCGGACGGCGTTCGGCGGGAATGGCGATCTCCGTTTCCCCATTCAGGTAAGCCGAAGTAAGCGTACCTGCTTTCAGCATATCCTGGGGCGTTCCTTCGTAAACGACTTCGCCTCCCAGGCGACCGGCTTTCGGTCCCATGTCGACCACATAGTCGGCATTCAGCATCATATCTTTATCGTGTTCCACAACAACGACCGAGTTGCCGGTATCACGAAGTTCTTTCAGTGAATTGATCAGACGCACATTATCCCGCTGATGCAGGCCGATACTCGGTTCATCCAGGATATAGAGTACGTTGACCAGTTGGCTACCGATCTGGGTTGCCAGACGGATACGTTGGCTCTCCCCACCGGAAAGGCTTGCCGATGCACGGTTGAGGGAGAGGTAATCCAGTCCCACATCCAACAGGAATTTCAAACGCGAACGGATCTCTTTCAATATCTCTGTGGCGATCTGTATCTGTTTCTGGTCGAGTTTTTCTTCCACTCCGTCGAGCCATTCGTAAAGCTCGGCAATATCCATAGCGGACAGTTCCGCGATATTCTTTCCGGCAATCCGGTAATGCAAGGCTTCTTTATTCAGGCGCTGACCGTTACATTCGGGACAGGTGGTCATTTTGATAAACTGTCCGGCCCATTTCTGGGCAGAGGCGGAAGCTTCGCTGTCCTGCTGCATCAGGATATATTTGGCAACCCCTTCATAAGACAGGAAATAGTTGGAAGCACCCAGCGACTCATTCTTGATTTGCAGGCGTTCGTCCGTACCGTTCATGATCTCATCCATCGCCTCTTCCGGGACATCCTTGATCGGGGTTTTGATAGTTACCCCATGCTTTTCGCACAAGGCCTCGATCTGCCAGAATATCAATGAATTTTTATATTTTCCGAGAGCAACTATACCACCATTATAGATACTCAGAGAAGGATCAGGCACGATCTTTTCCATATCCAGCAGGTTGACCTGCCCCAGTCCCTTACACTTCGGACAAGCTCCCTGGGGGGAGTTGAAAGAGAAGTTGTGGGGAGCCGGTTCGCTGTAAGATAATCCCGTTGCAGGGTCCATCAACTGGCGGCTGTAATGGCGCACTTCGTCCGTATCGGCATCGAGGATCAATACAAGTCCATCCCCCTGCTTCATGGCAATACGCAGGCTTTCCTTCAACCGGCGTTCGTCGGAAGGGGAAACGACCATTTTATCGATCACCACTTCGATACTGTGCATCTTATAACGATCGAGTTTCATCCCGTGGAAGATCTCTTTCAGTTCACCGTCTACGCGAACATTCAGATAGCCTTTCTTACGGACCTGCTCGAACAGTTCCTTATAATGTCCCTTACGGTTACGTACCAACGGGGCTAATAGATAAGTTTTCTTTCCGCTATAATGCTCCAGAATCAGTTCGAGTATCTTTTCCTCTGTATATTTAACCATCTTCTCACCGCTCAGGTACGAGAAAGCCTCTCCCGCACGGGCATAAAGCAGACGGAAAAAGTCGTACACCTCGGTAGTCGTACCGACTGTCGAGCGGGGATTCTTGTTGGTCGTTTTCTGTTCGATGGAGATAACCGGACTCAGTCCCGTGATCTTATCTACATCCGGACGTTCCATATTCCCGAGGAAATTACGGGCATAGGCGGAGAATGTCTCCACATAACGGCGTTGTCCTTCCGCAAAGATCGTGTCGAAAGCCAGCGACGACTTCCCGCTACCGCTCATCCCTGTGATGACAGTGAGTTTGTTACGGGGTATCTCTACATCTATATTCTTTAGATTGTGAACACGGGCGCCTAAAACGGAAATACGTCCGCCCTCCAATGCATTCTTATCGTTCATACTTTTTTACTGTCGGCGTTTTATCTTACCACCCAACCCGAATGATGGACATAGGTGTTGGGAGTTTTGTAATACATCTCGTTTTGTTTGGGGATCTGAAGCGTATAGGTCTTACCCAGAGTCTGCAACTTGCGGTCGCGCAACCAGGGGTTGAAACGTTTCAGGTCTGCATAAGTGATCCCGTTCTTCTGTGCAAATTCAGACAAGTCCTGGATATCGGCCGACACCGTTACATCTTCACATTCAATCGGCTTATACAGGTCTTCGGCACGAAGCACGAAACCGTATTTATAGGGGTTCTCAAATATCTGTTTGATAGCCATGATACGGTAAACGTAACGGCTTGTTTCTTCTACCAGCCAGAGGTCGAACGTACTGTCGGCCGTCTGCTTGGTCAGTTCACCGGAGATACGTCCCATACCGGCATTGTAGGAGGCGGCTACATTGGGCCAGTTCCCATATTTGGCATAGGCGGACTTCAGGTATTTACAGGCTGCCTCGGTTGCTTTGGCTACATGACAACGTTCATCGACCGTGGGCGTGACCGTCAGGCCATATTGCTTACCCGTTCCTTCCAGGAACTGCCACATTCCGACTGCACGCGCAGGGGAAGAGACACGGGGGTCGAGGTGACTTTCTATCACTGCCAGGTATTTAAAGTCGTCAGGGATACCGTTCGCCTTCAATATCGGTTCGATAACCGGGAAGTAACGGTTGGCACGCTTGATCAACAGCATGGTAGTAGAATGGAAATAGGTAAAACTACTCAACTCGCGATCGAACCCTTCACGCATATTGTAGCGGGTCAGGTCTATCGGTTCTCCACAAAAATCCAAAGACGCAGGGACATCCGGTGAAGCCGTCATCGCCATAACGACAGGCTTTCCCTCCAATACTTTTTCCGAATCACTAGAACTGATCGACAGGCAGGCCGTCAGGCAAAGCAAGCCACCTGCCAAAAAACTAAATATACTATTCCTCGATAATTTCATCATCTATTCTCTTTGATCTAAGAATGTTAATTGAACCTTTTTTCTTTATTCGCTTACCGTCCGAGCCGGTTGCCTCTATCACATAAAAATAAACACCGGGAGCCACATACTTCCCCCCTTTCTTACCATCCCAACCTTGCGACGGGTCTGTCCAATGATAGATCTCTGCCCCCCACCGATTGAATATCCAGCATTTGAAACTGTTAAGGGAGCGGTAGGCTACCCTGAACTCGTCGTTTATACCGGGAGTCGTTCCGGGAGAGAATGCATTAGGGACTTCGAGATAGGTGTCTGAGATATTTATTGTAACCTCAGGCAGAATATCCGTACATTGCAACGTTCGGTCTGATACCTCTAAAGAAACAATATAGGTACCATTCCGGTTGAAGGTATAATTGATTTCTTCTCTATTTCCGTTCTGCTCCAATAGCTTTGTATTCTCCGTACCCTCATTCTTCTGGAAGATTGACCACTTGAATACAGCAGCTACAGGAATATTGGCTATTGCTGTAAAATTAAACTCGACAGGAGCCGACAAACTATCTCCTTTCACTACCATGTTAGGGATATCGCTTGCATAGGACAAGGTATCTATTTTCATAGTAGCCTTTACTGCTACGGCTTGATAGACATCGGAGGTTATAGTTTTCCCCACCCCGAAATGACGGGCAAACAAATCTCCTGACAACGTCACATCCGTATCACAGAAAGGAGGACCTATTTTGTCTTTAAACGGATCATTGATAGTTTCTGTTACTGTTTTCGTAACCATCATCGAACTATTCTCTTCATAATCCATCGTTTGATAAGTAACTTCAAACTCTCGCTCCAACGTTCCGGGAACACCTTTCGGACGACTATATTTTATATCTTTTACTTCTCCGGAAGTGGCCAAATACATACCATCACAATTGCTCTTTTCTGTATCCACATGAAAACTGGAGATATCAAAAGCATATTTACTATAATCAATAATCCATACATATTTAGCAGTAGCAATATTATCATTCTCCATAACATAATATCCATACCCTTCTTCGATATTACGAACCACAGTGGTGGCACCTTCCATAAATGAAGGTATTTCTACACCGTCTCCTAATGCTTTATTTTTATACTTGTACCATTTATGATTGCCTGCAACGGGAGTATATCGTATCTCCACATTTTCCATTCCATAGACAAGATAGACTTGTAAGTCATCAACAGTTGTCGCCAGCAGAGGCGTCCCTTGCCCCCCCGTCACCGTATATTTTTGAGCATGTGCTGCAAGTACCAACAATAGAAAACAGAGTGTCCCGACCACTTTTCGTAAACAATTCCTTTGCATATATTATAACCTAATTAGCTTCCAAAATTAGTATTTTATACGGACATACACTATCTTTGCGGCAAATATTCCAATCAGCAAATGAATAAGATTAGTATATACGTATTGACATTATGCCTGAGTTTTGCCTGTATTTCTTTGCATTCACAAAACAACAGAGCACGGATTATTACTACTAACGAACTAAATGATAATATATTTTATCATACCATAGAGCGGGGACAGACCGTTTACTCCATCGCTACTATGTACGGAGTGACGGTAGATGATATTTATCGTCTGAACCCCGAAAGCCGCGAGTCGATCAAGGCGGGTGCCACTTTAAAGATCCCGCAACGGGATGCCGGTTCCGCCTCACTGGAAAAGACGGAAGAAAACTTCTTATATCATACGATCCAACCGAAGGAAACGCTTTATTCGTTGTCTATCCGGTATGCTGTACCCGGTCCGGACATCATCGAAGCTAACCCGGGGTTGTCGACTTCCACTTTTACGATCGGCAAAACCATCCGTATCCCGGCTACTCCTATCGAGTCGTTGCCTACCAAAGAGGTAAAGACCGTCACCAAGGAGATCGAATATACGATCGAGAAGAAAGAAACCATGTATCGTATCTGTCGTAAGTTCAACGTTTCGAGTGCAGAACTTATCAAACGGAACCCGAAACTGAAAGACGGTGTAAAAGCCGGCATGGTTATCAAAATACCGGTGGAGACAAAAGATGTCGTTACCGAAACCGCTCCGGTCATGCATGAAAGAGACGTGAATGCCCTGCTTACCGCTCCCAAAGAGATCAAACGGGTAAATATGATCAAGGTAGCCCTATTGTTACCGTTTATGACAAACGAGAAGACACCTTCGGCCAATACCCTGCGTTTCATCGAGTATTACGAAGGAATGTTGCTAGCAGTCGACAGTCTTCGTAACAGCGGAGGTTCGATCGAGCTATCCGTATTCGATACAGGCAGCGGTACAAAGAAACTGAAAGAGGTACTGAAAGACGATGCTTTGAAAGAAGCCAACCTGATCATTGGGGCCGTATACAACGACCAGATCGGTCCGGTTGCCGAATTTGCAGAGAAGAACAATATCAAATACGTCATTCCGTTCACATCCAAGAACGACGACGTATTATCCAATGCTAACATATTCCAAGTAAATACCCCTCACTCCTACCTGTATGCCAAAGCATCACAGGCCGGATGCGACTTGTTTGCCAACGACAATGTGATCCTGTTGAAAGTTCCCGGAACGGAAGAGAAAACAGATTTCATCAAAGCCTTCAAAGCTGAAATGAAACAACGGAATATCCCCTGGCGCGAACTGACTTACTCGGCTGAAACATTCCCGACCGATATGGAAGCCCTGTTGAGCAAGGAAAAACGAAGCGTTATCGTCCCCACTTCCGGCACACTGGAAGCGCTGAACAAATTCAAATCGCCCCTGCGCATGCTTTCCGAGACAAAGCCGGAATACAACATCACCATGTTCGGTTATCCGGAATGGCAGACTTATACACGCGAGTGCCTCGACGATTTCTTTGCATTGAATACCTATATATATAGTAACTTCTATGCAGACAATCTCGCACCCGAAGTATCGGACTTCTATTCGAAATACAAGACCTGGTACAGCAAGAGCCTGATCAACTACTTCCCTAAATACGGAATATTAGGCTTCGATACCGGTATGTTCTTCTTCGATGCCATCCGCAAATACGGTTCCAACTTCGAGAACAACCTGGGTAACATCCGCTACAAAGGAATACAGACCTGCTTCGACTTCGAACGGGTTAATAACTGGGGAGGTTTTATCAACACCAACATATTTATCGTTCACTACCAGAACGACTACAATGTAACACGCAGTGAAGTAAGATGATCAGAAAGATTATAATCCTATCCTCTTTGTGCCTGGCCGTTATTATCGGAAGTAAGGCACAAAGTAAATTCCCGCAGGAAGTATCTGTCGGTGCTTCGTTCGGTATGAACTTTTCGTCTGTCAGTTTCAGTCCCAAGGTGTCGACCAAGATGAAACAGGGATACAACGGTGGTCTGGTATTACGGTGGAATTCGGAAAAGAACCTGGGCTTACAGACCGAGTTGAACTTCAGCCAGCAGGGTTGGGAAGAAAAGTTTGATAACAATCCGACTTATAAATACGCTCGCACGGTCAACTACCTTGAAATCCCATTCTTCACCCATATTTATTTCGGGAGCAACCGGTTTAAGTTTTATGTCAACCTGGGGCCCAAGATAGGTTATGCCATCAGCGATAAGACCAGCACAAATCCAAATGAACCCAACCAGAACGACGGTGCCAACTACCAGCATAACCTACCTATCCAAAAGAAATTCGACTGGGGATTATGCGGAGGTCCGGGTATCGAGTTGCGTACCGGTATCGGTTATTTCCTGCTTGAAGGACGCTACTATTACGCATTAGGAGATATGTTTAACACACGTAAAAGCGACGACTTCAGCAAAGCCTCCAGCCAGGTAATCTCTGCACGTGTCATTTACCTGCTGCCTATCCGTAAATAAATAACATCAGGAGAAATGCTCCTGACGGTATTTAGACGGGGTAGTGCCATAGACCTGTTTGAATACCGTACTGAAATACCGCTGGTTGGTAAATCCGGCTTTCTCCGAAACTTCCATAATACTTAGCTCCTTATCAGCCAGCAACTCCATCACGCGGGCCATCCTGAACTTATTGATATAATCACCGATACTGACGTCCGTCAAGGCTTTCAGTTTATTATACAGCGAAGCACGGCTCATCGCCATTTGAGAGGCCACGAAGTTCACATCCA
Source organism: Parabacteroides leei (assembly GCF_023369805.1). NCBI lineage: Bacteria > Pseudomonadati > Bacteroidota > Bacteroidia > Bacteroidales > Tannerellaceae > Parabacteroides > Parabacteroides leei. The sequence goes on along the minus strand of NZ_JAMBQG010000006.1, from coordinate 10,576 downwards.
ATTCCGGGTTATCCAGGTGTTCGCTTATCAACTCATTCAGCTTTTCCATAAACTTCTCGTCCGCATTACTAACGGTATCTTCTTTGGGCAAAACGATTTCTTTACTCTCTTTATACCGCAGCCTGACAGCTTCCCGGTTCTTCAACAGGTTACGGGCTATGGCCAGAAGAAATTCCAGGTCAAAAGGTTTCGGCAGATAAAAGTCCGCCCCTTCCTTATATCCCTGTACCGTGTTGGCATGGCCGGTCCGGGCAGTCAACAGTACCACCGGGATATGGCTGACTTCAAGGTTGCTTTTCAATTGCCGGCAGAACTCAAAGCCATCCATCCGGGGCATCATGACATCACTGATAACAATGTCCGGCAAATAACGTACAGCCATTTCGAAAGCCTCGGCTCCATCTTCGGCTACATACACCTGCTTGAAGTATTCTTTTAAAGAGGTCTTCAGGTAATTCCGCAGTTCCGGTTCGTCCTCCACAACGAGCACGGAGTATTTTCTGACAGAGAAGTCGACGTTGGCATCTTCTTTCTCTTCAGACGAGACAAGCAGTTCATTCAGGTAAGGTTTGGCAACGATCGAAGCGGTTGTATTATCTAAAGGCAACTCGTAAAAGAAAACAGCTCCCTTATCCGTATTATTGGCTGCACCGATACGTCCTTTATGCATTTCAACCAGCAGGCGGGCATACGACAAGCCGATTCCTGTGCCTTGCCTGCCGTGCACTCCCTGATAGAAACGGTCGAACAACCGGGAAAGGTCGACATTATTCAAGCCGATCCCCTGGTCGGAAACCGAGATTCGCACGTAATCATGTAAAAGCCGGGAAGATACGGTAATGCAGGAGTTTCCATTACTGAATTTCAATGCATTCATGACCAGGTTAGACAAGACGATCTCACATTTGGCCACATCGAAGGGGATTTCGCCTATCGAGTCGTCCAACCGGTATTCGAGGCGAATATTCTTGTACAGCAATTCGCCTTTGAAAGTATCTGCCACCTGCCGAATCCACTCGTTCAGATCGTACGATCCGATCTTAAGCGTCTCCGTCCCGGTTTCCATTTTCCGGACATCCAATACCATATTGATTATATCTTTGATACGACGGGTCTGTTTCAGGATATCCCCCAATTGCCGGGCATGGCCGGTGTTGGTGATCTCTCCCGAGTTCAACAGTCGTTTAAGCGGGGAATAGATTAAGGTAAGAGGCGTACGGAGTTCATGGTTCAGGTTAATGAGGAAGCGTATCTTCTCTTCATAAGTCCGTTGTTCGTGTTCCTTCATCGCCCAGATCATACGGGTTTCCTGCCTTTTCATCACCAGCCAGAAGATGAAGGACAGGCCTGCTAACAGAAACAAGATGCAGCAGAACAGGAACCAGTTCGTACGCCACCAGGGAGGGGTTACTTCGATGGATAACAATTTGACCGGCACACTCCAATCCCCGTTTTTCTTATTACACGACACCCAGACTTCATACTCTCCGACAGATAAAGCATGAAACGCAATCGTACGCTCAGTCGACTCTATCATCTCCTCCTGCTTTCCTTTTATATAATAACGAAATAGTTTTTTCCTCATCAGATCGTTTTCACGGATAATGATCTTTGCCATTAAGGAAGTATAGTTCCAGGGGACAAGGATCGTATTTTCATTCCGGCTTGCCAGGGAACCGGCGGAAGCCCCATTCAACGTTACATCCAGCAGGTCTATTACAGGATCAGGATTTTCGGGAAAAGGAATATTATTCTTAATATGCACCACTCCCATCACCCCGGCCATATAAATATCGCCTTTACGGGTTATCAACGGGGATTTAGATATGTATTCGTTAGCATATACGCCGTCGGATTCTCCGAACACCATTATTTTCCTATTATCCGGTATATAGGCGTACAAGCCGTTATGTGTTCCGATCCACAAGCGTCCGGCATTGTCGAATCCGAGAGAAGTGATCCCGGGAAAGCGATTACTTTCTACCGGTATCAACGTTTTGGCAAGCGGATCGTAACAGAACAAACCTACCGTGGTCCCAATCCAGAAACATCCCCGGGAATCCTTGCAGGCTGCTGCAATTATACCGGTCGAATCAGCAGACGAATAAATGGCACGCATTGTATTACTTGCATGGTCGAGCTCAAACAGATCCGTTTCGCCCCGTAAATAACTTACATTTGCTTCTCGTCCTACCACATAAAGAGACCCAACGGTCAATCCGGGATTTCTGTTTTTTACAGTCTTTAGTTTGCGGGAAGACTGCTCATACAAATAAACACTGTCTGCCAACATATAAAAACGGTTATCGTCCAGGCGCAACAGATGGACCGATTTGCCTGTCCTGAACAGCAAGTCATGCTTCCCCTTATCCATAACAGGATAAGCTTTTACCGTACCGCTGTTTTTATCGAGCAGGAACAGGCCTTCCCCGAAACCGGAATAAAGAAGCGTTGTCGCATCAAAACCAATGATGGAGACGACTTTCGACGGGTAGGTCGAAGGATAATGGTTAAATCGTCCGGTCTGAGGATCCAGACGGTTTATTCCTCCTCCGTCTGTCCCCAACCAAATTATATTTTCCTTATCTTCATACATACCGACAACCGCTTTCTCGCTCAGACCATACGCAGAATTCAATAAGACATCCCGGTGGGTTTGTATATACACCTCCTTCATCCCGATCAGGCCGCCCCTGATACTTCCTACCCAGATATTGTTATCGGGATCATTATAGAGACACCAGAAAGAATTTTCGGGCAATGAAGACGGCTTTCCCGGTATATGGTTGATTACGGTAACCGAAGCTGTTGCCGGATCGTATACGTTAATGCCTCCCCCATCCGTAGCCAGCCAAAGCTTTCCGTCCCGCTCCTTTATGTCGAGGATAATTCCATTGGATAGGTCTCCGGGGGCTGTCAAACGGCAGATCTGTTTCTTGTTACGATCGAACCCAACCAACCCTTTACCATAGGGAGACAACCACAAACAACCCGAAGAGTCTACATACAATGCTGCTATCTGATACATTGTAGTAAAAGAGGCCCGTCGCAAACTTCCGGTCCGCATATTGTATTCCCATAAACCATTCCAACGGGATGCCAGTAAAACCAGATCATTCTCTTTGTCATAAAGGCATGCTTTCTCGAAAGCGACTCGTATATTCTCCGACGAACGGACAGGCAAAGGAATAATTTCCTTATCCTTATAATCATACTTGAAAAACGTTCCCCGTCCAAAGAACAAGATACCGTCTTCAAGGGACACATAGGAAAAGACATTCAAAGTATGTCCTTCGATTGTCACCGGGATAAAATCGTCGTTTTCCCGATCATACAGTACCAGCCCGTGCTCTGTTGCCACCCATAAATTCCATAAAGAATCTTCTACCAGAAAAGTTATATCGTTGCCAGGTAGGGAGAAAGGATCTTTTTTATCATGATAGTAGCTTTTTACGCGTTCACGGTCGAAATTGTTCAACCCAAAACGGGTACCAATCCAAATCAATCCTTTATGATCCGTCAATACGCATTTCACCATAGATTCCGATAATCCTTCTCTAAGGGAAATCTGCTTGAAATAATACTCAGGGGCAGCTTCCGCAACAGTCAGGCAATAAATAATGAAAAAGAAGGAATAGATATATCTATTTATAGTTAACATCTTAAAGGTTTGTTAAGTAAGTTAATACCAGTGTTCCGTAAGAACTCATGTCGTTTTGCGATAAACAAAAGAGTATTAAAACATTAAAGAATAAACCTAAATCCAGATATACTTCACGGGTAGATTTTATACGTAAAATATCATTCGAAATGGAATTGATTTTGGGAAATGAGACTGCCTTTGTCTTTTTGTTTTATCTTCCTCTCCGGACTGACTTCTTACCGGATTATTCCTCTAGTCAGGTAAAAGATGAAATAACGGCTTGTTATAGAAAGTATAAGAAAAGAATCATTGTGTAAAAAAATCTTTTATATCTTTGTTCTAAATACAAACGACATAAGTTCTTACGGAACTCACACCCTTCAAGTAACGTCCAAAAATCAATCGTTTCTCCTTCTTCTGGACAAATATTGAACATTTTTGTACAAAACCAGACATCGGGCGACATGCATATCTCTAATTTTGTAACTACAAAATCTAATAATATGCATCGAATATGTTAACTCAAAAAATATATCAAATGACAAAAAGCAAACTACTCCTCTTTTTCTTTACCGTTTGGTTGACCACAGGTTGTACATCCCTGACTTCGCCGGAAGCAGGCATCATCCCGCAACCGGAACAGCAAACAACCGGTAAAGGCCATTTCACATTCAGCAAATCTACTACTATCGAAGTGAAGAACCAGGAACAAGAAACTGTTGCCGAATTATTGGCGGACTTATTTACCGTTTCTGCCGGATTCACCCCGACAGTCAATATCGGTTCGTCCGATACTTCCGCCTCCATTGTTTTCTCTACGGATACTGCACTGGCTGAAGAAAACTATAAACTGGAAATAACTCCCTCGCATATTTCAATTAAGGCAGCCGATGCCGCCGGATTCTTTTACGCCGTGCAATCGATCCGTCAGCTTCTTCCTCCGGCAATCGAAAGTAAAACGCCGGCAGAAGGCATTCAATGGAACATACCGGCAGTAACACTCCAGGACGGTCCCCGCTTTCCTTACCGTGGCCTGTTATTGGATGTGTCCCGCTGTTTTATCCCGAAAGAGAATGTGATCAAAATCATCGATTATATGTCGATGTTGAAGTTGAACAAGCTCCATCTGCATCTGGTGGACGACAACGGATGGCGTCTGGAGATAAAGAAATATCCCCGCCTCACCGAAGTGGGAGCCTGGCGCGTAGAACGTGAAAAGGATTTCTCCCAACGCAAAAACGCAAAAGCCGGTGAACCGACACCCGTCGGTGGTTTCTACACACAGGAAGATATGAAGGAGATCATTGCCTATGCCAGTGCACGGCAGGTAGAGATCATCCCCGAAATAGAAATGCCCGCACATACCAATTCCTCCCTGGCAGCTTTCCCCGAACTGGCATGTCCGGTAGTGAAAGACCCGATCCATGTAATCCCCGGAATGGGCGGACACGGCTCCGAAATCGTCTACTGTGCAGGCAACGACAAGGTTTTCTCTTTCCTGCAGGATGTGCTCGATGAAGTGATGGCTCTCTTCCCCTCCCGTTATATCAATCTGGGCGGCGACGAAGCATCCAAAAGATACTGGAAAATATGTCCGCTATGCCAGGCCCGTATGAAAGCGGAGGGATTTACCGACATCGAAGAGTTGCAGGGTTACTTCATGGGACGCATGGCCGGTTACGTGAAAAGTAAAGGTCGTGAAGTGATCGGATGGGATGAACTGACCAACAGCAAAATACCCGATGACGCGATCATACTGGGCTGGCAGGGACTCGGTACAGCCGGTTACAAAGCCGGACAGATGGGACACCGTTTTATCATGACACCGGCCCGCGTCTTGTACCTGATTCGCTACCAGGGACCGCAATGGTTTGAACCGCGTACCTATTTCGGTAACAACACCCTGGAAAATGTCTACAAATACGAACCGATACAACCCGAGTGGGAGCCGGAAGTAGCTAAAAAACTGATCGGCGTACAGGGTTGTATGTGGACCGAATTCTGCTCCTCGGCCGATGATGTCGAATACCTCCTCTTCCCCCGCCTGGCTGCTGTTGGCGAAATCGCCTGGTCGGGAAAAGACCGGAAAGAGTGGCCCGGATTCCTGAAACGGTTGGATATATTGACACAACATTATGACTACCTGGGTGTGAACTATGCTCGCTCGATGTTCAACCTCGACCATCTGGTGACCGGCAGTAACGACACCCTGAAGGTTGCCCTCACCTGCATCCGCCCGGATATGGAAGTACGCTATACCACAGACGGAAGCGAACCGCAGGCCACCTCCACGCTCTACCAGGATTCACTGATCGCGACTGGCGATCTGACTATCAAGGCTGCCACTTTTATGAACGGTGAACAGAAAGGGAAAACGCTCACCCTTCCGCTCCACTGGAACAAGGCCACAGCCCGTCCCGTAACGAACGGTAACGAACAGAGCTACCGTCTGACAAACGGCCTGAGAGGCAGCGACAAACAGTCCGACTTCGAGTGGAGCGGCTGGTACGGCAAAAATGCCTCCTTCACGCTCGACCTGGGAAAAACAGACTCGTTCGACAAAGTAACGATCGGTTGTATGACGAACTACGGTATGGGAGCCCATCTGCCCAAACAGATTGCCCTCTCCGTTTCAGACGACAACCAAACGTTCAGCCGGATAGCCGAACGCAGCTTCACACCGGAACAGATCTTTCGTGAAGGTATCCGCATCGAAGACCAGCTCTTCGACAACCTGAAGGCTTCCGGCCGTTACCTGAAAGTCGACCTCCAGAACCCCGGCAAATGCCCCGAAGGCCATACACGGCCCGGACAGGATACCTGGGTTTATATAGATGAAGTAATTATTAAATAATTGGGGAGAAATGAAGATGATTAGCAAAAGGTGAACCTACTTTTGGCTTGATCCAAAAGTAGCCAAAAGATCAAGGCTGCACCTGGTTCGCTACTCCGCATCCTACGTTCGCTGTCGCCTCCGAACTCGCTTCGCTCAAACAGCGGATGCTCCGGGCGCTCTCTACGGCTGCTGCGCTTTACGCTCGCCAGCTGAGGCCTTTCATAGGAAGCGGAGCTTCCTCTTAGGATGGCCGATACTGTCAGTTAAAGTCGAAAACACCTGTTGTATTATAAAGGTGTCGGTATCGGCCATCCACAAAGAACGCTTTGCGTTCTCTGAAAGGCCTTCGGCGGGTGAGCGTCCGCGAAGGGGAAAGACGAAGCGTGAGGAGGCTGCGCTGTTTGAGCGAAGCGAGTTCGCAGACGACAGCGTAGTCTTTCACCATAGCAGCGAAGCCGGTGCAGCCTTGAACTTTTGGTTACTTTTCTTTCAAGAGAAAAGTAACATTCAATTCTGACAAATAGTGAAACAAATTAATTCTATAAATACATGAAGAAAACTCTATTATCAATCTTTGCCCTGTGCTGCCTGGGACTCACCCAGGCAGTTTCAGGCGCAACAGACAACAACCAACCTGAATGGCAAAGCCAGTACGCAATCGGTCAGAACAAACTGGCCCCTCATGCCTACGTCTGGCCTTTCGAGAACGAGAAAGCTCTCTCCGAACGCAATCACGAGTCGTCCCCCTGGTATCAGACCCTGAACGGGAAATGGAAATTCCACTGGACAAAGAACCCCGACAACCGTCCGAAGGATTTCTACAAACCCTCTTTCTACACCGGCGGCTGGGCCGACATCAACGTCCCCGGCAACTGGGAACGCCAGGGCTACGGCACGGCTATCTATGTGAATGAGACTTACGAATTCGACGATCCGATGTTCAACTTCAAGAAAAATCCGCCTCTCGTCCCTTATGCCGAAAACGAAGTCGGCTCTTACCGCCGCACCTTCACCATTCCGAAGACATGGGACGGCCGTCGTGTCGTTCTCTGTTGCGAAGGCGTTATCTCCTTCTACTATATATGGGTCAATGGAGAAAAGATTGGCTATAACCAAGGTTCGAAAACACCCGCCGAATGGGATATCACCGACCTGCTGCAACCGGGTGAAAACACCGTCGCACTGGAAGTATACCGCTGGAGTTCCGGCTCCTATCTGGAATGCCAGGACATGTGGCGATTGAGCGGTATCGAACGAAGCGTCTACCTCTACAGCACGCCTAAACAATATATTGCCGATTACAAAGTAATCTCCACCCTCGACAAGGACACCTATAAAAACGGTATCTTCAATCTCGATATTCAGATTGCAGGCAAAGCCGATCCCGGCTCCCGCATCACTTATCAACTGAAAGACGCCGATGGCAAAACGGTCCTGAAAGAAGAAGCCGACATCCCTGCCGGAGAAAATAACCGCATCGCTTTCAAAGAAGCGACCCTCCCCGGAGTCACCCCCTGGAGCGCGGAACACCCCAACCTCTACACCCTCGTCCTCTCGCTGAAAGATGCCGGTGGAAAAGAAACGGAACTGACCGGATGCCGGGTAGGTTTCCGTACCTCCGAGATCAAAGACGGCCGCTTCTGCGTAAACGGCGTACCGACATTGGTCAAAGGAACCAACCGCCACGAACATTCGCAGCTGGGCCGTACGGTCAGTCGCGAACTGATGCTGAAAGATATCAGCCTGATGAAACAGCATAATATCAACACCGTCCGCAACTCCCACTACCCCACCGATCCGCTGTGGTACGACCTCTGCGACGAATACGGCTTGTATATGATCGATGAAGCCAATATCGAATCGCACGGTATGGGATACGGTCCCGAGTCGCTGGCAAAAGACAGTACCTGGCTGCCGGCACACATGGATCGTACGCAACGCATGTACGAACGTTCCAAAAACCACCCCTGCATCGTGATCTGGTCGCTCGGTAACGAAGCCGGCAACGGTATCAACTTCGAACGTACATACGACTGGTTGAAATCGGTCGAAAAGACACGCCCCGTCCAGTACGAACGTGCCGAACAGAACTACAATACCGACATCTACTGCCGCATGTACCGCAGCGTAGACGTTATCAAGGAATATCTGAACCAGAAAGAACCGAAAATCTACCGTCCTTTCATCCTCTGCGAATACGTACACGCAATGGGTAACAGCGTAGGCGGCCTGAAAGAATACTGGGACGTATTCGAAAACGAACCGATGGCACAAGGCGGCTGTGTATGGGATTGGGTGGACCAGTCGTTCCGCGAAATCGACAAGGATGGCAACTGGTACTGGTCGTACGGTGGCGATTACGGCCCCAAAGGTATCCCCAGCTTCGACAACTTCTGTACGAATGGCCTGGTAAATGCCGACCGCGAACCGCATCCGCATCTGAACGAAGTGAAAAAAGTCTACCAGTATATCAAAACAAAACTGACGGACGAACGCAACCTGACCCTTTCCGTCAAAAACTGGTACGACTTCAGCAACCTGAACGAATATACCCTCCACTGGCAACTGATAACCGACAACGGCCAGATCATACGCCAGGGAACGGAAACCGTCGACTGTCTCCCGCACGAAACAGCCACGCTCACACTGGGTAAAACCTCCCTGCCGAAAAACTGCAAAGAGGTATTCCTCAACCTGAGCTGGACCCCCAAACAGGCACGTCCGTTCATCCCCTCTACCTACGAGGTAGCTTACGACCAGTTCGTCCTGACAGCCAACAAAAACTACCAGCCGGACTACACGGCATTTCAGGCTTCTGCCCTGAAACAGAACGACAACACATTCAGCAACAATCGTGTAAATATCTCCTTCTCACCGGAAACAGGTGCGATGACCTCTTACAAGCTCGACGGAAAAGAACTGTTTTCAACCCCGATGACGATCAGCCTCTACCGTCCGATCACCGACAACGACAACCGCGACCGTAACGGTGCACGTCTGTGGAAAGCGGCCGGACTGGACAAGCTCACCCAGCAGGCAACTGCTTTCCGCACAGGAAAGAACAGCGTGCAGGCTACGGTAGCACTACTGAATGACAAAGGTGAGACAGTAGCGACAGCCACGCAGCACTATAGACTTACCCCCGATGGCACAGTAAAGGTAGCAACCTCTTTCGCTCCGGATACCGCTATCGTCAAATCGCTGGCACGTATCGGACTTACGTTTGAAATGCCTGCCGAATACGCACAGGTATCCTACCTGGGACGTACCGGTGAAACCTACGTCGACCGTATCCAAAGCGGCCGTATAGCCATCGATCATACGGATGCCGAACGGATGTTCCACCAGTACGTCAAACCGCAGTCGACCGGAAACCGCACGGATATGCGTTGGGCGGAGATCAGCAACGGGGCAGGCAACGGACTGTACGTCACGGCATCACGCCCCTGGCAGTTCAGTATCGTTCCTTTTACCGACAATAACATTGACGCTTCCACCCATATCAACCAACTGAAAAGAAGCGGAACCGTGACCGTCCATCTGGATGCCGTACAGGCCGGTGTCGGTACAGCTACCTGCGGTCCGGGTGTATTGCCGCAGTATCTGGTTCCGGTAGAAGAGACAACGTTCGAGTTTGTTATTCGGCCGATGAAATAAGGGAAGAAATGAACTATTTATAGTATTTATTTAAGCGACAGATAGTAACTGATTCCCCTCTTGAGAGGGGAAAGGTTACTATTGTCACTGACTTCTTCATCTCACGACGCTGACCTCTTCATCTCGAAGAGCAAACTTCTTCATCTCACGCAACAGACTTCTTCAAGTGTCGAAAGATACTTCTTCATGTTCCGATGCAAACTTCTTCAAGTGTCGGAACTTACTTCTTTAAGTTTCGGAAATTATTTCTTCAAGTGTCGGAATTGATTTCTTATCCTTAAATATAAGGCATAAAAAATCCCCTCCGGAAATGTGAAGTGACCCCGAAAAGTTGGACAAGTTATCTACTATATATTTTGATAAAGAGTTCGGTACTGCACCGGACTCTTTCCATTTAATCTGATTTTAATTCTTTTATTGTTATAATAGTCTATATATTC
>NZ_JAMBQG010000056.1:0-521 GCF_023369805.1 Parabacteroides leei | reverse complement strand
TTGAAATGCCGAAATTTGTATTACCTTTGCATGAGTGTGATACGCTTTATAAGAAGTGGTTATATGTATTAAATAATATCGAGATCATGGAACGATTACCCGAAGAACTGAACAATCAGATATTCCGCAAACTGAAAAGTATCGTGGAGGTAGAGCGCATGACTCCCGATCAACGACTGGAATATGAACTGAGCCTCTCCGTCGAACGTGACCTTTCAGCAGCACTCGATACTAGTTTTGACGACGGTATGGAGAAAGGCAAGGCTGAAGGCATAGTCGAAGGTAAGGCAGAAGAACAACGCCTTATTGCTGCCAATTTTAAAAAACAGGGAATTAATATTGAAACGATTGCTCAATGTACCGGATTGTCGGTAAAGGAAATTAACGAATTGTAAGGGACTATCCACAATTTTGTGTAAATTCAAAACTACAGGAACCGAATCCGGGTTTAAACCCGGATTCGGTTTTCAAATATAGTCAAAAACTGATTAAAAATCAGTCCCCAGTTCCATATGGGTTGA
>NZ_JAMBQG010000055.1:0-631 GCF_023369805.1 Parabacteroides leei | reverse complement strand
TTTTCTAACTCAATCTCTGTTTTGGAAACACTAAACGTTGAACCTGACTGCTTGATAGCAACCGGCTTGGTTATATTCCCGGCTTTCACTGATATATTAGCTGCTGTACGCTCCGTACTGTTCAAATTGACAGCATTTGTTTTGTACACAAAGGTCTGATCTCCTCCATTCGTTGTTCCACTAGTTGTTCCTGACAACGTCAACCAATCAGGATTAGTGACTGAAAAAGGTAAACCGGAAGTTCCTTTAAAGGTTAACGTTCCACTGGCATCTTTTGTGGCTGCCAATGTAGTTGTGCTACCAGACGCAGTCAAAGAAGAAGCCTCCTGAGTAACCGTGATCGTCTTGGTAAGACCTGCGTCCGTGCCGCTAACGGCATTGCCGACTTTGACGGTGATCGTTCCCGTACGGGTGGATTCGTTCGGATTGACGACAGCATCATAAGTGATATTTTGAGCGGCAACGGTTGTATTGTTTGTTCCACCGGCAGTACTTTTCAGAGACAACCAGTTGTCGGTAGAAACGATGCCCACATTCCACGACAAACCGGACGTTGCGGTAAAAGTAGAAGTGTTATCTGTTGAAGCTGTTGCTGCTACCGTCTTGGTGGCAGCATCTACTTTCAACGTTG
>NZ_JAMBQG010000054.1:0-658 GCF_023369805.1 Parabacteroides leei | reverse complement strand
ACGCGTTGGATATTAGCAGTCTTCTTCAGACATATAAAGGAGGAGGCACCAGCAGCTACCATCCCCGTATGATGCTCAAGGTCCTGTTTTATGGGTACTTGAACAATATCTATTCCTGCCGTAAAATAGAAAAGGCCTTGGAGGAGAACATTCACTTCATGTGGTTATCCGGAAATAATACTCCCGACTTCCGTACAATCAATGATTTCCGTAGCAAACGTTTAAAAGAACACATAAAATCGTTGTTTTCAGCCATTGTTCTGCTGTTACAAGAATCCGGCTATGTCAGTTTGGATGTACAGTATATCGATGGCACCAAAGTGGAATCGGCATCCAACCGCTACACTTTTGTCTGGCGTGGCAGCGTGGAAAAGAACAAGGCCAAACTGGAGTCGAAAATACAAACAATCCTTAGTGAGATTGACAAACATATCGAACAGGACAAACAGGAAAGGACACCTGATGTCTTACCGGATATGGATTCCTGTGGTTTACGGGAAAAGGTGAGCGCTTTAAACAAACGGCTCTCCGGGATGAATAAGGCAGATCAGAAACAAGTCCAAAAGCTACAGGAAGAATATCTGCCCCGCCTTGCCAAATATGAATCGCAATTAGAGAAATTAGAGGATCGTAATTCTTTCAGTAAGACGGATGAGGA
>NZ_JAMBQG010000053.1:0-1022 GCF_023369805.1 Parabacteroides leei | reverse complement strand
ACCCGTTGGCGGAATTAAATTAGTGCATATTTAATTTGTCCAATGGGTTTGTTATTAATCTTGTTTATATATTGAAGGATTGTAAGTGCACTAATTTTCCCCGTAATTCTGGTAAACAATCCTTCTGTTTGTTTTGCGTAATTTCTGATTATCATAAATTGATCGCATAATTGTGCAAAAAGCGTTTCAACCCTTTTCCTTGCTTTAGCAAATGGACTAAATACAGGTTTCCAATCTTTTTGATTCGACCGATATGGAACTTCCAACTTGATATTAGCTTTTTCAAATAAATCAAGTTGTATGGCTGCTCCAATATATCCACGATCACCGATGATGGTGCAATTCTGAAAGTTACACTTTACGTCTTTCAAATAATGAATGTCGTGAACACTCGCCTTTGTCAGGTCAAAAGAGTGTATGACACCGCTCAACCCACAGAGAGAATGTAATTTATATCCGTAATAATGTTTACCCTGTGAAGCACAATAGCCATAATTGGGAGCTTTATCATAATTATTCTTTCCCATTTTACAACGTTTTGACCTTATGGGACGACAGACTTCGATTGGCATAGAATCAATACAGAAAATAGCTTCTCCACCATCAACTTTTGATGCAATTCTTTCACGCACCTGATTACATAAGCCGATAGTGAGCTTCCTGCGATCATTATATTGACGACGGGATATGAGAGAAGAAAAATCATCTTTGTATTCATTTAATTTAGAAAACAAAAAGCTTTCACTATCTATACCTATTGATTCGGCAGCAAGGCTTAAACTGATCACTTCTAAGTCAGAGAACTTCGGGACGACTCCTCTGCGAGGTATATTCCCTTTTTCGTTTACTAAATCAGCAGAAAACATCTTGCATATATCAAGAAATTTAGCGAATATTGCATATAAGTTGTGCATAATTGAGCTGTATATTAATAGTTTGATCACCATTAAAATACTAATAATCAATGATATGCACAACTTATTTCCTGACATTTTTTAGTGAATTAATTCCGCCAACGGGTT
>NZ_JAMBQG010000052.1:0-1350 GCF_023369805.1 Parabacteroides leei | reverse complement strand
GGGACTATCCACAATTTTGTGTAAATTCAAAACTACAGGAACCGAATCCGGGTTTAAACCCGGATTCGGTTTTCAAATATAGTCAAAAACTGATTAAAAATCAGTCCCCAGTTCCATATGGGTTGATACCATTTTTTCTCAATCTCGCTAATAGCCAGATAAACAGACTTCTTAAGAGCTTCATCATTAGGGAATGAAAGCTTGTTTTTAGTGTATTTGCGGATCTTCCCGTTCAGATTCTCTATAAGATTAGTCGTATAGATGATTTTTCTTATTTCAATGGGGAAATCAAAGAAAGAGGTCAGCTCATCCCAATTAGCCCGCCAGGAACGGACAGCGTATGGATATTTTGCTCCCCATTTTTGCTCAAACATATCCAGTTCCAGTAAAGCAGCCTCTTTTGTGGGAGCATTATAAATATTCTTTAAATCAGCGGTAAACTCTTTTTTCTCCTTCCAGACAACGTATTTACACGAGTTACGGATCTGATGCACAACACAGATTTGAGTGGTCGAATCAGGGAAAACGCTCTTGATTGTTCCCGTGAAACCATTCAGGTTGTCAGTGACAGTTATTAATATATCCTCTACTCCACGAGCTTTTAAATCTGTGAGAACACCCATCCAGAAAGAGGCACTTTCGGTTTTACCTACCCACATACCCAATATCTCTTTTATACCTTCCTTGTTAAGACCGACACACAGGTAAACGGTCTTGTTAATCACCTTACCATTCTCCCGAACCTTAAAGACTATACCGTCCATCCACACGATCAAATAAAGACTCTCCAATGGCCGATTCTGCCATTCTACAGCGGCTTGGGTGACTTTACTCGTTATGATGGATATAGCTGATGTAGACAGGGTTATTCCATAGATTTCTTTCATTTCCTCTTCTATATCTGAAACACTCATACCTTTGGCATACAGCGATATGACCAGCTTCTCTATTGAAAGACCACGAGACTGATGTTTGGGTACTATCACCGGTTCAAACTCTCCCTGACGGTCACGAGGTATTTCTATATAAGATTCACCATACTCGGTTTGAATCTTTTTAGGGTATTTGCCGTTGCGAGAGTTGCCGGTATTTATACCTGAGGCTGAATGTTTTTCATATCCTAAATGAGCATCCATCTCACCTTCAAGCATTTGTTCAAGGACTCGACTGTGAAGAGTCGTTAGAAACTTACTTACGTCTTCTTCGCTTTTAAATTGACTTAAGAACTCCTTGCTCAATAATTCTTTGGGAATCTCCATAAAATTTACATTTTTCAAATTTAATAAATAAAAAAAACTACAAGTAACAATACCTGTAGTTTTTCATTTACACAATTTTATGGACAGTGTC
>NZ_JAMBQG010000051.1:0-1364 GCF_023369805.1 Parabacteroides leei | reverse complement strand
TTCAGATACTACTCGCCTGAAATGGGGATATATATTTCTTCTGACCCGATTGGGCTGGCGGGCGGATTTAATACATACGCTTATGTGAAAGATACTAATACTTGGGTTGATGTTTTAGGTCTAAGTGGAGAGCTTGTATATCAACTTATCAGAGATAATAAGGTAGTTTATTATGGTATTACAAGCAGAACTGCCTTAGAACGTATGGCAGAACACGGCAAAACAAAAGTGTTCGACAATATGGAAATATTGGCTGACGGACTTACACACGACCAAGCTCGCTCTATTGAAGGGGCTTTGATAAGACAACGTTTGAAGGAAAGAGCTGACGATTGGTCAGACTTTGATTCGATTAAAGCCAGATTAGATAAATCAGGATTAGATAATAGAAACAGAGGTCGAATAAAAGAACGCTGGACATCGGAAAATCCGTTAGACGATTTACGAGATAAAATATACAAAAAACCAAAGAAAGTAAAAGTAGGCTGTAAATCTTAAAACAAATAAAAAATGAAAATATTTAGCACAGCACCCGATGGAAATGAAATGGCTGATATGGCAAATGCACGCTACTTTAATTTGGCTATAAAACAAATTGAAGAAAATGCAGAATGGTTAAAAACAGCAAATAAACCAACGCAAGCTCTTTTAGCACATATTGAAATACTAATTATGCTTGCAAAAAGATTTCCAATCGATGCAAATTTGAGCATCAAAAAAGACAAAGTAAAAGAATGGAAAAATACGTTTAACGATTGGTTTGAACGTGTTGGTAATAAAATACCTGCAAAGTACAGGGACGGTATAAAAGCCAATGGCGATGAACTCTTTAAACAATTGGAACAATATGGACACTAATAATTTTAATGAGTTAATAAAACCATTCTTTTGGATCGAACACGAAAATAGTGTTTCGGTATGTTTGAATGTTGGAGAATACAAAGCAGAAATTTTCCAAGCAAGAGAAGATGAGGGCTTTGAGGGCAACGGTTATGATTGGGGGGCTTTAGCAAAAGTATTTTTGGAAGAACAAAAAACTGAACTAATAGAAATCATAAAGTTTGACCCCGAAGCAGATATGTTTTGTGTTTATTCATCTAATCCAGATGCTCTAAAATCTTTTATAATTGCATTTAAAGAAACCTGCGAAAACGAAACTTTAATACAAGATTTATTTTTAAGAGCAGAATTAGATTAAAAAAACACATCTTTATACAAACAAAAGAACGCTTCAAATGGAGTGGTTTTTTGTTGCAAAAGAAAAAAGGAGTAAAAAAACAGGGACTGACCGCCTCTTACAAAAAAAGTTATCAACAGGTATTTTGTTTGTTTTCCCTCTTTTCTTCTGATGGTTTTAAGGGATT
>NZ_JAMBQG010000050.1:0-1385 GCF_023369805.1 Parabacteroides leei | reverse complement strand
GTTGATGCAGACCACAAGATTGTCTCTGTCTCATTATCTGATAGCAATGCCGGCAGGGTAATACTGTATAGTGAGTTACGCAGATCCTTATCAATCCATAACTCAACGTTTGCCACTTCGACGCCTCCGGACAGAACGGATACAAAAAACTTATTACTAAATTCGTCCTGCGCCCTGATCTCTGCCAGCTTTGCCCGACGTGCCTCCTGTAACGGATCAGGTTCGGGCGATGGTTCTGGTTCGATCGGATCTGGAGCCAGCTGCATATTATAGACTTCCTCGACTGTTGCGTCGGGATTCGCCTCTTTAAAGGCTATCTGTTCGTCACTGAGTAATACCCAAGCTCCGGTCTTGTAATCTTCCCAGGTTGAGCCTATATAATTACTTTCCGGGTCTAGTAAAACATCTAACTCGACGTAGATCGGTTTTGCATCTTTATTTATGTATATCATACTGTTTTGTTTTTTAATTGTGATAATATAGACAGATTATACCTTGTCCTCCTGCGCCGCCACTACCGCCAGAATGGCCTCCACCTCCGCCAGCTCCGTAGCTTCCAGCAGTTCCGTTTTCGTATCTTGACTGCCCTCCGTCTCCTCCTGACGCATATCCAGCAGCACCGCCACCGGACCCAGACCCATTCGCGCCTAAACTATCTCCGTTGTCCCCCGAATATCCTCCACCTCCGAATATACTTTTTATTGGTATTATTATAGAGTTTCTACGATAACCAACACCTCCAGATCTGTTACCAGTACTGTCACTACCGCCATTGTTTCCTCCAGGTCCATCATTATTAGCTACGTTAGATCCACCATTTATCCCAGAGCTAGACATAGAAGCTCCAGATCCACCCGTATATCCATAATTAGCAGGGTTATCCCAATATCCTCCAGCTCCACCGCCATTATTGGCAATGGCTATATCTGTGTTACTATTAGCTACATAAGCAGACAAAGCAGAGACGATTGCCGAATCATTTAAAACCCCTCCGCTACCGCCATATTGACCACCTCCTACTCCAGCTTTACCTCCAGTCACTGTGATAGTTTTTTCGGCTACCTTTAAAACCGTTGAATTGCCGTCGGCTGTAGAGGATTTGGCGAGATTATATGTTAAAGTTTTATTTGCTAGATTAGCCAAGATAAAGCTTTTAATATACAATAGCGTACCAGATGCTCCGCCACCACCTGAGTTAGTACCACCAGCTCCGCCTCCACCAACCACCAGTATATCAACATACTTATAGCCATCCAGTAATGTATAAGACATATTGCTGCCGGGGCTACTTGTCAATTTGACTAGTAGGGGCTTCTTTGCATTTGCCATAAACCTTCTTCTATTCATACCGCCTCCTATTCTTGTTCAAGTTTTGCAATATGCCA